>JBFMCQ010000006.1:0-32077 GCA_040754295.1 Pseudomonadota bacterium
TCCCGATTCCCGATTCCCGATTCCCGATTCCCGATTCCCGATTCCCGATTCCCGATTCCCGATTCCCGATTCCCGATTCCCGATTCCCGATTCCCGATTCCCGCCCATGCGCCAGATCGTCCTCGACACCGAAACCACCGGCCTCGAAGTGGACCAGGGGCATCGCATCATCGAAATCGGCTGTGTGGAGCTGCGCAACCGCCGGCCGACGCGCAACGACTTCCACCAGTACGTTCATCCGGAAGACAAGGAAATCCAGGCCGGGGCGGTCGACGTGCACGGCATCACGATGGACTTCCTCGCCGACAAGCCGCGCTTCCGCGAGCTGGCGCAGACGCTCTGGGACTATCTCGCCGGCGCCGAGCTGATCATTCACAACGCAGCGTTCGACATCGGTTTCCTCAACATGGAGTTTGCGCGCGCCGGCGTCGGCGGCCGGCTCGAGGAGGTCTGCACGATCACCGACACGGTATCGATGGCGCGCAAGCTGCATCCGGGTCAGCGCGTGAGCCTCGACGCGCTGTGCAAGCGCTACGAGGTCGACAACTCGCATCGCGAGCTGCACGGCGCGCTGCTGGACGCACGCCTGCTCGCCGACGTCTACCTGTTGATGACCGGCGGCCAGAGCCGT
This sequence comes from Pseudomonadota bacterium, assembly GCA_040754295.1. Classification (GTDB taxonomy): domain Bacteria; phylum Pseudomonadota; class Gammaproteobacteria; order Nevskiales; family Nevskiaceae; genus Solimonas. Next base: position 632 of record JBFMCQ010000006.1, read on the forward strand.
CTCGGGCTCGAAGACATGGCCGGCTCCGGCGCCCGGCGCTCGCGCTTCGTCGAGCTGCTCGGCGCCGGAGACGGGCCGCTGCCGGTACTGCAGGCGACCGCCGCGGAGCTGCGGGTGCATCGCGAGCGTCTGCACAAGCTCGTCGCCAAGGGCAAATGCCTATGGGCCTCGGAGCTGGCAGACGCGCCGGCTTAGTGCAGGCCGGTCGTGACGTCCGCCGGGCCGATGCCGCCGCGCACCGCACTCATCACCGGGGGTAACCGCGGCATCGGCTTCGAGGCCGCGCGCCAGCTCGCGCGCGCCGGGCTGCGCGTCTGCATCGCCGGTCGTGACGGCGCCGCGGTCGCACACGCGGCGGCGACGCTCGCCGGCGAGGGCGCCCCAGTACGGCCGCTGACGATCGACGTCGCAAGCGAAGACTCGGTGATCGCCGGTGCCGCCACGCTCGCGGCCGACGGCATCCATGTCGACGTGCTGATCAACAGCGCCGGCATCTATCCCGGCGGCGACGTCCTCGACGCCGCATCGGCGGCCTTCGTCGACGCGCTTTGCATCAACGCACTGGGTGCGCTGTGGTGCGCGCGCACGTTCATGCCGGGGATGCTCGCGCACGGCTACGGACGCATCGTCAACCTGAGCAGCGGCTACGGCTGCTTCGCCGACGGACTCGCCGGGCCGGCGGCGTACTCGATCTCGAAGGCCGCACTCAACGCGGTGACGGTCAAGCTCGCGCAGTACGCGCGCGGGGACCTCAGGATCAATGCCGTCGATCCGGGCTGGGTGCGCACGCGCATGGGCGGGCCCGCCGCGCCACGCCCGGTGCAGGACGCCGCGGCCGATGTGGTCTGGGCGGCGACGCTGCCGTCCGATGGGCCGAACGGCCGGCTGCTGCGGCAGCGGCGGATCGCCGACTGGTAGGCCGGGATAGTTACCGCTTGTTTTGAAAGTCGGGGCCACGGATGGCCCCGGCTTGCGCAGGATGCGCAATTGCCGTAATCACTTCGAAGTACGGCGGCCGCGCCTCGCGCGAGCTGATCCGGCACAGCTCGACCTGCAGCCCGCAGCCGACCATCAGCTTGCGCAGCGTCTCCGGCGCAATGCCGAGATTGACGTGGTCGTAGGCGCGCATCGTTTCCTCGTGAGCGTGCTCGGCCAGCGCCGCGATGATCAGCCGGCCGCCGGGCCGCAGCAGGCGCGCCGCTTCCTTGAGCACCTTGCGCGGCTCGCGAGTGTAGGCCAGCGCGTGCATCAGGAAGACGTGGTCGTAGGCGCCCGCAGCCAATGGCAGGGCGTGCATGTCGGCTTCGCAGAACTCGACGTTCGCCAGCCGCGCGAGGCGCTTGCGCGCTGCCGCGATGACCGTCGCGCTGATGTCCACGCAGGTGACGTGACGCGCGCGCTCGGCGACGAGCTCGGCGGTGAGGCCGTCGCCGCAGCCGATGTCGGCGACGTCGCCGAGCTCGAGCAGACCGATCAGCGCGCGTGCCGTCGCCTCCCAGGTCCGACCGGGCGAGTAGTGCAGCTCCATGCGCCCGGCGACCGACTCGGCCCAGGTCTGGCCGTGCTTGCGTTTGGCGACGACCTGCTCGGCGCGCTCGCGGTCGACGCGCAGCTGAGCGTCGTCCAGGCGCTCGCGCAGCAGCCCCCAGATCGCCGCCAGCTCGTCGTCGCTGGGGCCCAGCGAGTACAGCGCGGCGTTGCCGCTACGCTTGTCCTGCACCAGCCCGGCGCGCTTGAGGCGCGCCAGATGGGTCGAAACGCGGCTCTGCGCGAGGCCGGTGACTTCGGTCAGCTCGGCGACGCTCAGCTCGTGCTGCTCCAGCAGCAGCAGCAGGCGCAGGCGGCTGGCGTCGCCCAGCAGGCTGCAGACCTGCGTGCTCTGATCGAGCGATAGGCTCAAAGGGGCATTCCCATGCGGATGGACGGATGTGATTTTGCGGCGATTGTGACCGGCCGGGCCGCAAACAAAAAGCCCGCCGGGCGGCGGGCTTTGTGCACGGCAAGGCACGCTTCAGCTCGGCGGCGGGGGCGTGCCGTCGTCGTTCTCCGGGGGCGCCGGCGGCGCCGGCGGCGGTAGTTCGCCCGGTGCGAGGCCCAGCTCCGCGGCCTCTTTCTTGCCCTGGGAGGTCGCGAGAAACGCGCGCGACAGCGGCGACGGCGTGATGGTCTGCGCTGCCGAGGCGGCCGCCTCGGTGATCCGTTTCTCGACGACCTGGACCTGCGTCCGCGCCTCCGCCTCGATCTTCTGCACCGCCTTCCTGGCCTTGGCAAAGTCCTTCTTTGCCGTGGATTTCACTTGCGCGACGGCCTTCTTCGCCGCCTTCTGCGCCTTGGCGAGATCCTTTTTCACCGTTGCGCGCGCTTTGGCCGTGGCCTTGCTCACGCGCGCGCGCAGCGACGACTCCTGTGCCGTCTTCTTGGCCGGCGACTTCCCCGCCGCCTTCCTTGCCGCCGGCTCCTTCGAGCCCCCACTTTTTGCAGCAGCCTTCTTCGCGGCGATCTTTTTCGCGGGCTTTTTCGCGACGGCTTTTCTCGAAGCGGCCTTGCTGGCGGCTTTGGCGCCGCCCTTCTTCGCGGACTTTTTCATGACTTCACGAGCTCCATACACGGGTGCGGCCGCATCGGCCGGGGAGGTACGCAACGACTCAAGCGAGACGCGAAAGCAGACGACGCCACGATCCGCTGCGGCGGCACGTGCGTGAGAGAGCGGTCCGGGCGCGCAGGCGAAACACGCCGGGAACCGGCGGTGCGCAACGGTGTCGGGCAGTCGGCGGGATGCGGATCGACCCTCCTCGCGGACTGCCCCGGTCTGGCAGTCATTTGGGCTCCCTTGACTTTTCCCCCGAAAAGTTGTCCAGGAGTGTAGGACCCGCAAATTGCGCTGTCAAAGCAAGGAGCGCCGCCCGCGGCGCACGCCGAGCGGCGCGCGCAGCGAGCGCCCGGAAATCGCCCCGGAAAGGCTGTGCCGGGCTCGGTTTACGGCACTGCAACATGGGGGCTATGATGGCCGCCCTTCAAGCTACCGGGCGCGGAGCTGCCGTCGGTTTTCCGCCGTCCTTGCGGGCGGTCGCGGAACCCCGTTCCGACTTCCGCGCGCCGTCGATATTCCATCCACGAGGTGACCCACCCATGTATCAAGGGCAGTCCATTCGACTCACGCAGCTCGACGGCGGCATCGCCGAGCTTTGTTTCGATCGCAAGGACGACGCGATCAACAAGTTCGACGCGCGCACCGTCCAGGAGCTCAAGGAAGCCGGCGAGGCGCTTGCGAAGGCCACCGGCGTCAAGGGCCTGATCGTCACCAGCGCCAAGGACGTGTTCATCGTCGGCGCCGACATCACCGAGTTCGGCGCCAACTTCCAGCGCTCCGAGGAAGAGATCGCGGCCTGGGCCTTCGAGGCCAACAAGGTGTTCAGCGCGATCGAGGACCTGCCGTTCCCGAGCTGCACGGCGATCAACGGCTTCGCGCTGGGCGGCGGCTTCGAGATGGCGCTGGCCACCGACTACCGCGTGATGGCGGCGACGGCGCAGGTGGGCTTCCCGGAAGTCAAGCTCGGCATCATCCCGGGCTTCGGCGGCACGGTGCGCTTCCCGCGCCTGGTCGGCGCCGACAATGCGATCGAGTGGATCGCCGGCGGCGAGCAGAACAAGGCCGATGCCGCGCTCAAGGTGCACGCCGTCGACGCGGTCGTGCCGGTCGAGAAGGTCAAGGACGCCGCGATCAGGCTCGTGCAGCAGGCCATCGACGGCAAGTACGACTATCAGGCGCGCCGCGCACAGAAGAAGGGCCCGCTCAAGCTCGACGCGATCGAAGGCATGATGGTCTTCGGCACCGCGATTCCCTTCGTTCAGGGCAAGGCCGGCAAGCATTACCCGGCGCCGGTCGAGGCGGTGAAGGCCATGCAGAAGGCGGCGGCCAAGACGCGCGACGACGCGCTCAGGATCGAAGGCCAGAGCTTCGCCAAACTGGCCAAGACCACGGTCGCCGACTGCCTCATCGGCATCTTCCTCAACGACCAGTTCCTCAAGAAGAAGGCCAAGGGCTACATCAAGGCCGGCAAGAAGGTCGAGCAGGCGGCCGTGCTCGGCGCCGGCATCATGGGTGGCGGCATCGCCTACCAGTCGGCGGTGAAGGGCACGCCGATCATCATGAAGGACATCGCCGACAAGGCGCTGGACCTGGGCATGGGCGAGGCCAACAAGCTGCTCGCCAAGCAGGTGGAGCGCGGCAGGCTCACGCCGGAGCAGGCCGGCAGGATCCTGGCGATGATCCGCCCGACGCTGAACTACGGCGACTTCGGCAGCGTCGACGTCATCGTCGAGGCGGTCGTCGAGAACCCGAAGGTCAAGAAGGCCGTGCTGGCCGAAGTCGAGAGCCTGGCCAAGGACGGCGCGATCATCGCCTCGAACACCTCGTCGATCTCGATCGACGAGCTCGCCACCGCGCTGAAAAAGCCCGAAAACTTCCTCGGCATGCACTTCTTCAACCCGGTGCACCGCATGCCGCTGGTCGAGGTGATCTACGGCGAGAAGACCTCGAAGGAAGCGATCGCGACGATCGCCGCCTACGCGGGGGCGATGGGCAAGACGCCGATCGTCGTCAAGAACTGCCCCGGCTTTCTCGTCAACCGCATCCTGTTCCCGTACTTCGGCGGCTGGTCGATGCTGCTGCGTGACGGCGGCGACTACCTGCAGATCGACAAGGTCATGGAAGGTTTCGGCTGGCCGATGGGCCCGGCGTATCTGCAGGACGTCGTCGGCATCGACACCTCGCACCACGTCGGCGACGTGCTCGCGGAAGGCTATCCGGACCGCATGTCGAACAAGGAGTTCAAATCCGCGCTCGACGTGATGTACGAGAACAAGCGCTACGGTCAGAAGAACGGCATCGGCTTCTACAAGTACGAGCCCGACAAGAAGGGCAAGCCGGTCAAGACCATCGACCCGCAGACCGCCGAGCTGATCGCCTCCGTCCAGCCCAAGGGCAAGCGCGATTTCAGCGAGGAAGAAATCGTCGACCGCATGATGATCCCGATGATCATCGAGACCGTGCGCTGCCTCGACGAGGGCATCGTCGAGACGCCGGTCGAGGCCGACATGGGGCTGATCATGGGCATCGGCTTCCCGCCGTTCCGCGGCGGTGCGCTCAAGTACGCCGACACCATCGGCATGAAGACCCTCCTCGACAAGTGCGCGAAGTACGCCGCGCTCGGCAAGCTCTACGAGCCGACCGCGTCGATGAAGAAGATGGCGGCGGAAGGCCGGCTGTACTTCCCGAAATGAACGTAACGGGAAGCGGGAATGGGGAATCGGGAATCGTTGAAGACGAACCCGATCCGTTCTCCCGATTCCCCGATTCCCGATTCCCGATTCCCGGAGCAATCAAATGACTGAAGTTGTCATTGTCGACGCGGTCCGCACCCCGATGGGCCGCTCCAAGGGCGGTGCGTTTCGCAACGTGCGCGCCGAAGACCTGTCTGCCGAGCTGATCAAGGCGATCCTCGCGCGCAACAGCGCGGTCAAGCCGGCGGACGTCGAGGACGTGATCTGGGGCTGCGTGCAGCAGACCCTCGAGCAGGGCTTCAATATCGCGCGCAACGCCTTGCTCAAGGCCGGCCTGCCGAACAGCGTGCCCGGCCAGACCGTGAACCGCCTGTGCGGCTCGTCGATGACGGCGATCCACATCGCCACGGCCTCGATCAAGGCCGGCATCGGCGACACCTACATCTGCGGCGGCGTCGAGCACATGGGCCATGTGCCGATGACGCACGGCTTCGACGGCGATCCCGGCCTCTCGGTCATGACCGCCAAGGCCTCGGCGATGATGGGCCTGACCGCCGAGATGCTCACGCAGACGCACCAGGTCTCGCGCGAGCGCCAGGACGAGTTCGCGCTCGCCTCGCACCAGAAGGCCTACAAGGCCTGGAAGGACGGACACTTCAAGAACGAGATGATCGGCATCCACGGCCACGACGCCGACGGCCTGCCGATCTACGTCGACTTCGACGAAGTCGTGCGCCCGGACGCCAATCTCGCCGATCTGGGCAAGCTCAAGCCGGCGTTCAACCCCAAGGGCTCGGTGACCGCCGGCAACAGTTCGGCGATCTCCGACGGCGCCTCGTGCACGCTGATCATGGCCGAGGACAAGGCCAAGGCACTGGGCCTCAAGGTCCTCGCGCGCATCAGGGCCGTCGCCGCCGCCGGCTGCAATCCCTCGATCATGGGTATCGGCCCGGTGCCGGCCACGCACAAGGCGCTCAAGCGCGCGGGCCTGTCGATCGACGACATCGACTACTTCGAGCTCAACGAGGCCTTCGCCGCGCAGTCGCTGGCGGTGCTCAAGGACTTGAAGCTCCTCGAGCGCATGGATCGCGTCAACATCAAGGGCGGCGCCATTGCGCTCGGCCACCCGCTGGGCTGCTCGGGTGCGCGCATCACCGGCGCGCTGGCGCATGTGCTCAACGAGCAGAACGCACAGTTCGGCGTCGCGACGATGTGCATCGGCATGGGTCAGGGCGTGGCGACGGTGCTCGAGCGCGTGAACTGAGCCGTACGCGAAAACTGCGGTGACGCGAAGGCGAGGCTCAGTTTCTGAGCCTCCGCGCCGACAGTCTGGCTGGTGCTATGCCGCGGGCATCACCAGACGCCGCGCGTTACGCGCGCCACATCGGGTTCAAGAGCGATGCATCGGCGCCAAGCCCGGAGACGAGGCCTCGCCGTCGATGCTCGACCGCGAGCGCACCGGCTGACTTCAGCGCACGTGCGCGGTGATGGCCGCGGCGAGTTCGCCGAGCGGTAGCACGCGCTCAGCGGCATTGAGCGCCACGGCTTCGCGCGGCATGCCGTAGACCGTGCTGGTCGCTTCGTCCTGGGCAACGGTGGCGGCGCCGCTGCAACGCATCTCCGCGAGTCCGCGCGCACCGTCGTCGCCCATGCCGGTCATCAGAATGCCGAGCGCACCGCGGCCGGCGCAGGCCGCCACCGATCGGAACAGCACATCCACTGACGGCCGGTGGCGGTTTACCGGCGGGCCGTCGACGACCTGCACGGCGTAATGTGTGGTGCAACGACGCAGCTGCAGGTGGCGGCCACCGGGCGCAATCAGCGCCAATCCCGGCATTACGCGATCGCCGTCGCAGGCTTCACGTACTTCGATCGCGCAGTTTCGGTTGAGCCGTTCGGCGAACGGCGCCGTAAAGCCCGCCGGCATGTGCTGAACGATCAGAATTCCGGGTGCCTCCGGCGGAAGCGCCGACAGGACCGACTCCAGCGCGAGCGGGCCGCCGGTTGATGCACCGATGGCGACAACGCGGCTGATTGCTGCCGCGACGAGGCTGCCAGCGGGCAGGGGCATTGGTGGCGCCAGCGCCGGCGGGCGCGCGGGGCGGTGGTGCAGACTGCTCATCCTCGCCGTCGACGCGGCCTTGACCGCACGCAGCAGTTCCATCGCGCCCTCGCTGTCGGCCTCGGCTGCCCCCAGGCCGGCAGGCTTGGATACCACGGCTACGGCGCCGCTCGCCAAGGCTTCGATGGTGGTTGCCGCGCCGCGTGCGCTCAGCGCAGAGCAGATCACGACCGGGGTCGGGCGCTCGGCCATCAGGCGCTTGAGGAAGGTGATGCCGTCCATGCGGGGCATCTCGATGTCGAGCACGATCACATCGGGCCAGCGCCGGTTCATCCGGTTGAGCGCCAGCAGGGGATCGGCGGCGGTACCGATCACCTCGATCGCGGGATCTTGCCCGAGGACCACCGCTAGTAGGTGACGCATCACGGCCGAGTCATCGATGATGAAGACACCAGCCGTCTTCGGGCCGGGCGCTGTGTGCGCGGGCAGGGCGTTCATGGCTTGCGGTAGATCGAGACCGACACCGGTTGCAGGTTCACGCCAATGCCGTTCAGACTTTCCGAGTGTCCCACCAGCAGGTGACCGTCACTGCGCAGGGTCTGCGCGACCCGGTGCACGACCTCGCGCTTGGTCTGTGGCTCGAAATAGATCATGACGTTGCGCAGCAGCACGAGGTCGAATGGCCCCATCTTCGGCAGCGGCGTGTGCAGGTTGACCTGTTGGAAGCGGACGCGGGCGCGCAACGCGGGACAGATCTGGAAGCTGCCGGCCTGCGCGCGCACGCCCTTGAGGCAGTACGCCCGCAGGTAGGCCGGCGGGATCGTGCGGGCGCGCTCGAGCGGATAGATGCCGCTGCGTGCCCGTGCCAGCATGCGCATACTGATGTCGGAAGCCACGACTTCCCATGGTTGGGTGCCGATGGCGTCGGCCAGCGTCATGGCGGCGCTGTAGGCCTCCTCTCCACTCGAACAGGCGGCACTCCAGACGCGTAGCGGCGTACCAGGGCGTCGCTGCTGCGCCAGCCGTTCGCGCAGGAAGTCGAAATGGCGTGGCTCGCGGAAGAACGAAGTTTTGTTGGTGGTCAGCAGGTCGACGGCAGTTTGCAGTTCTTCGTGGTCGCTGCCCGAGCACAGCCGCTCGAAATAGTCGCAGTAGCGACTGATGCCGAGCGTCCGCAGGCGCGCGCACAGACGGCTGCAGACCAGCGCCTTCTTTCCCGCGGACAGGTGGATCCCGGCCAGTCTGCGCAACAATTGCTGGATCTGTGCGAACTCGCGGTCGCTCAGCGGCTCGGGCGCTACCGCGAACGGCATCGGCGACGACAGACCGCTGCGGAGGGATTGCATTGACCTAGGCAGTATGGGGCAGTTCCTCGCGCACGGCGTCGTGGTCGGTGGTGTCGATGGCGTCTGGATTGAGGATCAGGTCCTCGGCCGACAGCACGCGGCCGACGTCGAGGATGATGACGAAGCGGCCGTCGACATTGCCCATGCCGCGGATGAAATCCGTGCGTACATGGGTGCCGAAGGCCGGCGGCGGAGCGATGTCTTCTGGCGCGATCTCGATCACTGCGCTGACGGCGTCGACGACGATGCCCATGACCAGCAGGCCTTCCTCGTCGGGCACCTCGACGATGACGACGCAGGTGCGTTTGGTGGTCGCGCTCGAGCCGCAGCCGAAGCGCACACATAGATCGACGACCGGGACGACGACACCACGCAGGTTGATCACGCCGCGCAGGCAGTCCGGCATCATCGGCACCGGCGTTGCACCGCCGTACTCGATGATTTCCCGGATGCCGAGAATGTCGAGCGCATACATCTCGCTGCCAAGCTGGAAGGTCAGATACTGGTTGTGCTCGCCGCTGTCAGTGCACGGCCTGTCCGTTGCGTGTTCCATGGCGGTTCCTCAGAACTGCACGAATTCGAGGTCGGCGTTGGTCGGTGTGGTAGCGGCCGCCGTCGGGCGCGCCGCGCGCACCGCCGGGCGCGTCTTGGCCGGCGTCGGCGGCGTGTGCGTGCGACGGACGGCCGCTGCGTCGGCATCGCCGGTGTGGAAGAACGCCATCAGCGACTGCAGTTGCTGGGCCTGTCCGCTCATCTCTTCGGCCGTCGCCGCCAGCTCTTCCGAGGCAGCCGCCCCCTGCTGCGTGGCCTGATTGAGCTGCGACATCGCGGTATTGATCTGGGCGATGCCGGACGACTGCTCGGTCGATGCCGCGGCGATCTGCTGCACCAGGTCGGACGTTTTCTTGATCGCCGGCACGATTTCGTCGAGCAGCTTTCCGGCGCGCTCCGCAAGCGAGACGCTGCTCTTGGCGACTTCGCCGATCTCCTGCGCGGCGACCTGGCTGCGCTCGGCGAGCTTGCGCACTTCTGCAGCGACCACGGCAAAGCCCTTGCCGTGCTCACCGGCCCGCGCGGCCTCAATGGCCGCGTTGAGCGCGAGCAGATTGGTCTGGTAAGCGATGTCGTCGATGATGCCGATCTTCTCGGCAATGCTCTTCATCGCCGTGACGGTGTCACGCACGGCCTCGCCGCCTTCGCCGGCCTCGTGGGCGGCGCGCGAGGCGATGCCGTCGGTCTGGCGCGCGCTCTCGTTGTTCTGAGTCACCGACGCCGACATCTGCTCGATGGCGGAGCTGGTCTGCTCGACGCTGGCCGCCTGTTCGCTCGTGCTCTGACTGAGCGACTGCGCGGTGGAGCTGACCTGCTCCGAGGCGCTCGACAGCGTCGATGCCGCGCCCCGGACTTCCGAGATGATCTGCGCGAGCTTTTCAATCATGTTCTTCATCGCCGCCAGCAGCTGGCCGGTTTCATCGCGGCTGGACACGCTGATCTGCGCCGCGAGATCGCCCTCTGCCAGGCGCTGTGCCGCACGCACGGCTTCGGCGAGCGGCCGCGTCACCGAACGCGTGATCCAGAACGCCACGCCGAATCCGATCATGGCGGCGGCCAGGGTCAGCGTGAACAGGAGCCGGCGCGCGGAGGTGTAGGTCGCAGCTGTCTCCTTGCCGGCCGCGTCCATCTCCTCACCCATGAGTGCCAGCAGATCGTTGACAGCGGCGAAGTAGGTTCGCATCCGCGCACCGACCTCACCACGCAGCAGCTGGCGCGCCTCGCCGGCGCGGCCGCTGGTTGCGAGTTTGATGATCTGATCCTGGCCGTCGATGGAGGCAACGCGTGCGTCGACCAGCTTGCCCAGCAGCTCCCGGCCACGCTCGCTGGTGACCAGGGTATCCAGGCGTTCGATGCGGTCCTTGATCGTCTGCCGCGCTCGCTGTATGCGCTCGACCTCTGCAGCGATTTCATCTCGCCCTTCCGCCAGCAGCATGTCCCGCATCGCGTTGGCGATGAGATTGACGTTATCGATGACGTCGTTGGCCGCGACGGTACTCGGATATCTGGCGTTGACCATGATGCCGATTTCGGTGTTGAGTTCGGACAGCCGCGCGGTACCGATCGCGGCAACGCCGCACAACAGCGAAATCACCAGGCTGAAGCCGACGGTCAGGCGCATGCCGATTTTCATGTTGCGGAACACGGTGTGGTCTCCTTGGATGACATTTGAAGTGCCGTGCCGGAAGCGGCATCTGCCGGTACCTGCGCGCGGGTGGTGGAGGTGAGCAGGGCCGGCGCGTCGACAATCAGCGCGACTTCGCCGCTGCCGAGAATCGTCGAGCCGGCGATGCCGCTCTGGTTACGCAGCAGCGGACCCAGTGGCTTGATCACGGTCTGCAGTTCGCCACGCAGGCGGTCGACAACCAGGCCGGCTTTGCCGCCGCCGCAACGCACGACGACGATGTTCTCGGATTTCGGCGCGCTGCCGCCGATGGCGAGCAGATCGCGCAGCCGCCGGCACGCCAGCACTTCACCGCGCAGTTCGAGATAGCCGAGTTCGACCGTGGCGCGCCGAGCGCCACTGGGCATCTCCAGGCACTCGACGACGATGTCCAGCGGTAACACGAACTGGCGCCCGGCAATCTCGACCAGGAAGCCGTCGATGATCGCGAGCGTCAACGGCAACCGGATCCGGATCCGCGTGCCGTGGCCGCTGCGACTGCGCACGTCGATGGAGCCGCGCAGCGCTTCGATGTTGCGCCGGACGACGTCCATGCCGACGCCGCGACCCGAGAGATTGGAGACCTGCTCCGCGGTCGACAGGCCCGGCTCGAAGATCAGTGCGTAGACCTGTTCATCGCTGAGTGTTCGCCCCGGTTCGACAAGTCCGCACTCGACCGCTTTGCGCAGGATGCGGTCGCGGTCCAGGCCGCGACCATCGTCGGCGACTTCGATGACGATGCTGCCGGACTCGTGATACGCGCTCAGCTTCACGGTGCCGGCGGGCGGCTTGCCGGCGGCACGGCGCACCTCAGGGGGCTCGATGCCATGGTCGATGGCATTGCGGACCAGGTGTGTCAGCGGGTCGCGGATTTTCTCGACCACGGTCTTGTCGAGCTCGGCATCCTCGCCGGCGATCTCCAGCCGGATGTCCTTGCCGAGCTCACGACTGACATCGCGCACCACGCGCTGGAAGCGGCGGAAGGTGTCGCCGATCTCGACCATGCGCAGCGCCAGCGTGCGGTCGCGGATGCGCTCGACCATGCGATTCAACAGGCCCATGGTTTCCTGCAACGCTGGCGTTCCAGCTGCGCTTGCCAGCAACGTGGCCGATGCGCTGGTGATCAGCATTTCGCCGACGTCGTTGATCAGGTCTTCGAGTTTCTGCGCGTCGACACGCACCAAGGCGGCGTCTTTGCGCTCCGGCGCCTCGCCGCGCGGCGGCGGGCAGGGCGCGTCGCCGCGCGGCGTTGCGGCCGGGGCGGCGACGGTGATACGTGCGCGCTCGGTGGCAGTCAGCGCGCCGCAGGACTGCAGTATCTCGCCGCCGCGCATGGCGCCTTCTGGCAGCGCCTGCAGCAGCTCGCGGTAATCGGCCAGCGCACAGTGCGGTGTCAGCACACGGATACAGCTGTCGTCGCGGACAAACTCGAAAATCGCCTCGATCGTTGCGGCCGGCGCGTCGGTCCACAGCCGCACCTCGAAGCCGAGATAGCAGCACTCGGGGTCCATCTCCGGCGCCGGCGGCATCCGGTCACAGACCGTCGTGATGTCGGTGCGGCCGAGCGTCCCGAGTTCTCGCAGCAGCAGCTGCGGATCGAGGCCGCGGCGCATCACGTCAGGGCACAGACGGATCGAGACGTGCCAGGCGTCGTTAACCACCGCATCGGCGCCAGCGGGCGAGGGCAATGCCGGTGCCGGCCCGGCGGCGTCGGCGGGCGCCGCCCGGTGCGGTGCCGAATAGGCCGACAGGCGTGCTTGCAGCGCTAGCGCGCGCTCGTCGATGGCGACGGGATCGTGATCGGAGGCGTGCGCGAGCTGGGCCAGCATCGCGCCAAGCTGGTCGGTGCAGTCGAGCAGCAGCGCAATCAGTGTGACGTCGACGGCTAGCTCACCGGAGCGGACGCGGTCGAGCACCGTCTCGAGCGCGTGGGCAAACGCAACGATGGCATTGAGGTCGAACAGGCCGGCCGACCCCTTGATCGTGTGGGCGGCGCGGAACAAAGCTGCGATGGCTTCGCGGTTGCCGCCATCGCGCTCGATCTGCAGGATTGCGTCCTCCATCACTGCGAGCAGGTCGCTGCTTTCGGCGAGGAAGGTATTGAAGATGTCGGCGTGGCTCATGGCGCGGCCACTTCCGCGCGCGCCGCGTCACCGCGGGTTGCATCCATGTCGAACCAGCGTTCGGCCGCGCAGCGGCGCATCGTCGCCTGCACCGGGGCGCTAACGTCGATCAGGCGCACGCGCCTGCCGGCACCGCGCGCCTCGCGCCGCAGCAGCAGCAACAGCTGCAGGCCGGCGGTATCGAAGCGTTCCACGCCGGACAGGTCGAGGTCGATGTGATCGGCACGCGCAAGAGCCGCGAGCAGCGGCGCTTTGGCCCGGGTTACCGTGTCGATCGCCAGTGATCCCCGTACCACGATGGCGTAGCCGTTGTCCTGCTCCTCGGTCGTGATCTGCATGAATGCCCCTTTCACCACGCGACTGTCCGGATTGCAGACGTCCGCTGCGGGGTGAACGGGTGGGTCGGTTTGGCTGGCCGGGCGCTTGAGCCGACGAACGGTTAGATTAGGCAACCGTGCGGTCGCCGCGGCGCTGCGCGGTTACGATGCGGGCTACGACTTTCTCGACGTTCGATCAGCGACTCATCAAAAAAGGGGCACTGGTCCAGCAGCGGCGGATCAGAGCGCCGTAGTTGCGCTTCACGGTGAACCGCCGCGCACCGATTGCTAGACTGCGAACGATCGGGGTTCAGGGAGCGGAGGCGTAAGCGAAGGCGTGTTGGCGATCTGCGAGCACTGCGATGCCGTATACGAGCGCCGGCGGCTCGCGCGGGGCGAGGCGGCGTATTGCCTGCGCTGCGGCGCGGAGCTGTACCGCAACCGCCCGCTCGACATCGACGCGATGCTGGCGATCACGCTCGCCAGCCTGATCTTCTTCGTCATCGCCAATGCCTATCCCGTCATGGTCATGGAGTTCGGCGGCTCGCGCACCGATGCGACGCTGTGGGATGCGATCCTCGCCAGCTACGACGCCGGCGTCGGCGTCATTGCGGTCGTCGCCGCGGCCTGCATCTTCTTCCTGCCGCTGTCGCAGATCCTGCTGTTTTCGTACGTGCTGCTTCCGCTGCGCGCCGGGCGCGTGCCGCGCGGCTTCATCGTCGCGATGCATGCGATCCGCCACACGCGCCAATGGAGCATGGTCGAGGTGTTCATGGTGGGCGTGTTGGTGTCGGCGGTGAAGCTCGCCGAGGAGGCGGACATCGCGCCGGGGATCGGCCTGTGGGGCTTCGCGCTGCTGACGATCCTGCTGACACTGCTGTCGACGTTCGATCTGCACGAGCTGTGGGATCTGGCGGCGGAGGCGCGTGCATGACGGCAGGCCCTCGCCCACACGAGTCGCCTTCGGCGACAGGATCGCCCACCGCCCGCGAGCTCGGCATCGTCGCCTGTCACGCCTGCGGTGCGGTCTACCGCCTGCCGGCGAATGCGGGCGATGCCTATTGCCGCCGCTGCCACGTGCAGCTGCGTTGGCGCAAGGCGGACAGCATCGCGCGCAGCTGGGCGTTTCTGATCGCTGCGGCGATTCTGTATCTGCCGGCCAACCTGATCCCGATCATGCATACCTCGACGCTGCTGGAGCAGCGCTCCGACACGATCATGAGCGGCGTGATCGCGCTCTGGGAGGCGGGCTCGCCGGAAGTGGCGGTCATCGTCTTCGCCGCCAGCATCGGCATTCCGATCCTCAAGATCGTGGCACTGGCGCTGCTGCTGGTCACTGCACAGCGCGGTAGCGCCTGGCGGCGCCCGGACCGCGCGCGGCTCTATCGTGTGCTGGAGTTCGTCGGCTACTGGTCGATGCTCGACGTCTTCGTCGTTGCGCTGCTGGTCGCGCTCGTGCACTTCCGCAGCTTCGCCGACATCGAGCCCGGCGGCGGTGCCGTAGCCTTCGCCGCGGTCGTCGTGCTGACGATGCTGGCGTCGAAGAGCTTCGATCCACGGCTGATCTGGGATGGGCGGCCACGGATGGCGCCGGCATGACGGATTCCGATACCGCCGGGCACACGCCCGTGGGGGGCGGGCTGCCGCAGCCCGAAGTGCGGCGGCCGCATCGCTGGCGGATCTCGCTGGTCTGGCTGGTGCCGGTCGTCGCGGCGCTGATCGGCGTCGGCCTGCTGGTCCGCGCGATGCTGTCGGCGGGCACGGTCATCGAGATCACCTTCGACTCCGCGGAAGGTCTGCAGCCTGGGCAAACCGAGGTGCGTTACAAGGACGTCGTCGTCGGCATCGTGCGCGGTATCTCGCTGACCGAGGATCTGGAAAAGGTCGTCGTCATCGTCGAGCTCGACCGCCACGCCAGCCGGCTCGCCGTCGACGACACGCGCTTCTGGGTCGTGCGCCCGCGCATCGACACCAGCGGCATCTCCGGACTCGGCACGCTGGTCTCCGGCGTCTACATCAGCCTCGACGTCGGCAAGTCCGCGGAGCCGCGGCGCGAGTTCGTCGGCCTCGACAACGCACCGGCGGTGACCAGCGACCGCGAGGGCACGAGCTACCTGCTGCGCAGCGCCACGCTCGGCTCGCTCGGCGTCGGCTCGCCGGTGTACTACCGTCGCATTCAGGTCGGGCGCATCGGCGCCTACGAGCTGCGCCCCGACGGCCGCGGAGTGACGATACAGATTTTCATCGACGCGCCGTACGACGGCTTCGTCACCGCCAACAGCCGCTTCTGGCACGCGAGCGGCATCGACCTCTCGGTCGGCGCCAGCGGCGTGCAGATCGACACCGAGTCGGTCGCCGCGGTGCTGGCTGGCGGCGTGGCGTTCATCACGCCCGAAGAGGGCGAGCAGGCCGGCGCCGGCACCGAGTACTGGCTGCACGAGAACCGCGTGAGCGCGCTCAAGCCGCCGTCCGGCCCGCCGCAGCGCGTGCGCATGCGCTTTGCCGAATCGCTGCGCGGCCTGGCGATCGACGCGCCAGTCGACTTCCGCGGCGTCGAGCTCGGCAAGGTCGAATCGATCGCGCTCGAGTACGACGCACAGCGCGGACAGTTCTTCGGCGACGTCGTCGCTCGCGTGTTCCCGTGGCGGCTCGGCTCCGCCTACCAGACGCTGCGCGCGGAGGGCAGCAACGGCGACGACCGTGCGCTGCTGCAGCGCCTCGTCGAGGAGGGGCTGCGCGCACAGCTGCGCAGCGGCAACCTGCTCACCGGCCAGCTGTACATCGCGCTGGACATGACTGGGCGTCCGCACAGCGGCGAGCTTCCCCAGCCGCCGCCGGCCGGCCCGCTGCCGATTCCGACCGAGCAGGGCAGTCTGGCGCAGCTGCAGACGCAGATCGGCGAGATCGTCGAGCAGCTGAGCCGCGTGCCGTTCGCCGATATCGGCAAGGATCTGCGCGCGACGATCCGCAGCGCCGATACGCTGCTCGAGCGCCTGGAAGGCGAGCTCGCACCGGAGGCGGCGAAGACGCTCGCCGAGGCGCAGCGCGCGCTGGAGGCGGCCAGCCGCGGCGTGCTGTCGGGTGATTCGGCGCTGCAGCAGGATCTGCGGCAGACGCTCGACGAGCTCGAGCGCGCGGGCCGCTCGCTGCGCAATCTGTCCGATTACCTGCAACGCCATCCGGAAGCGCTGCTGCGTGGCAAGGGCGCGTCCGACGAGCCCGCCGTGGCCCCGGATCAGGAGGAGCGCCGATGAGCCTGCGAGTGCTGCGACCGGTGCTGCTGACCGCGGCCGCGCTCTTGAGCGCCTGCGGCAGCAGTGTGCCGACGCGCTTCTATACGCTGCTACGTCCGGCCGCCGCTGCGACCGCGGCGCAGACCCCGCCGCCGTACGCGATCGAGGTGCTGCGCGTCTCCGTGCCGGAGCAGGTCGACGTGCCGCAGCTGGTGCTGCGCACCGGCGACGGCGAGCTGGCGCTGGTCGAGACGCGGCAGTGGATCGCGCCGGTCGGCCGCGAAGTCCGCGCCGCGGTATCGGACCGGCTGGTGCACGAGCTGGGTGTGGCCGACGTATCGGATCTGGCGCGCCCGGCCGGTCTGAGCGTGCGCCGCATCCGCATCGACGTTTCGCGCTTCGAGTCGGTGCTCGGCGCTTACGCGCTGCTCGAAGCCGGCTGGAGCGTGACCGACGAGGCGCGCGGCGTGGTGCTCACCTGCGCGACGCGCGTGCGCGAGCCGGTCCCCGCCGGCTACGAGGCGCTCGTCGCAGGCCATCAGCGCACAGTGGCACGGCTCGCGGCCGAGATCGCCGCGGCGCTGCGCAGCATCGACGCCGGAGCGGCGGCCGGCTGTCCCGCACAGCCGCGATAGCGCGCGGCGGCGCCCGCGCGAGCGTCGCTCGAACACGCGATTTCATGCAAGATCGGAGCGGATTCGTCAGACTTGCGCCTGTGCGCGAGCCGACTCGCGCGGATCATCTTTCGCCGCCCGAAGCCGCAAGCCGCCATGCCGACCGTCCCGCCCAGCTCCACCTCCGGCTCTAGCGCCGCGGCTGACCGCCCCGATTTCACGGCGCTTGGTTTGCCCGCGGCGCTGGTCGGCACGCTGGCCGACGTGGGCTACGAGGCGCCGTCGCCGATCCAGGCGGCGACGATCCCGCCGCTGCTCGAAGGCCGCGACCTGCTCGGCCAGGCGCAGACCGGCACCGGCAAGACCGCTGCTTTCGCGCTGCCGATTCTGGCGCGCCTCGATCTGGCGCGCGCCGGCCCGCAGGCGCTGGTGCTCGCGCCGACGCGCGAGCTGGCGATCCAGGTCGCCGAGGCCTTCCAGCGCTACGCGGCGCGGCTGCCGGGCTTCCACGTGCTGCCGATCTACGGCGGGCAGAGCTACGAGCCGCAGATCCGCGGCCTGCGGCGCGGCGTGCACGTCGTCGTCGGCACGCCGGGTCGCATGGTCGATCACCTCAAGCGCGGCACGCTGCGCCTCGACGGCCTGCGCTGGCTGGTGCTCGACGAGGCCGACGAGATGCTGCGCATGGGCTTCGTCGAGGACATCGAGTGGATTCTCGGTCAGGCGCCGGCGCAGCGGCAGATCGCGCTGTTTTCGGCGACGATGCCGGCGCCGATCCGCCGCATCGCGCAGACCCATCTGCACAAGCCGGCCGAGATCACGATCAAGTCGAAGACGACGACGGCCGCGAACATCCGCCAGCGCTGCTGGCTGGTCAGCGGCATGCACAAGCTCGATGCGCTGACGCGCATCCTCGAAGCCGAGCCGTTCGAGGCGATGATCGTCTTCGCGCGCACCAAGCTCGCGACCGAGGAGCTGGCAACCAAGCTGCAGGCGCGCGGTTTCGACGCGGCGGCGCTCAACGGTGACGTCCAGCAGGCGCAGCGCGAGCGCATCGTCGGCCGCCTGCGCGACGGCAGCCTCGACATTCTCGTCGCCACCGACGTCGCCGCGCGCGGGCTCGACGTCGAGCGCATCAGCCACGTCGTCAACTACGACGTGCCGACCGACCCCGAGTCTTACGTGCACCGCATCGGGCGCACCGGCCGCGCCGGCCGCAGCGGCGAGGCGATCCTGTTCATCGCGCCGCGCGAGCGCCATCTGTTGCGCGCCATCGAGCGCGCGACGCGCCAGCCGATCGAGGCGATGGCGCTGCCGAGCACCGAAGTCGTCAACGCACAGCGCATCGCGCGTTTCAAGCAGCGCATCACCGAGGCGCTGGAATCGCCGGCATCGCGCGGCCAGCTGCTGCAGCTGCAGACCGTGGTCGGGCAGTACGCGCAGGAGCGCGGCGTGCCGCTGCTGGATGTCGCCGCCGCGCTGGCGTCGATCATCCAGGGCAGCGCATCGCTGCTGCTCGAGCCGGAGGAGCCGTCGGCGCGGACGGACACCGCGACCCGGGAGGCGACGCAGGCGCGGCGCGAGGCTGATCCGCGCGCACAGCCCGCGACCAAGCCGCGCGAGCGCGCGCGTCCGCGCGCCGAAGCGACGGAAACCTATCGCGTCGAGGTGGGGCTGCGGCACGGCCTCAAGCCGGGAAACCTGGTCGGCGCCATCGCCAACGAGGCCGGCGTCGACGGGCAGCACATCGGCCGCATCGACATCCGCGACGATCACAGCTTCATCGAGCTGCCACCCGGCATGCCCAAGGCGATCTTCCGCGACTTGCAGAAAGTTTGGGTGGCGGGCCGCCAGCTGCGTATCAGCCGCGTCGACGCGCCGCCGCCCAAGCGCAGCAAGGCGTAGGATGCCGTGAGCCGAAGGCGAACCACATGCGGCTCACGCTGCGCTGATGCGGCGCGCCCTTGGCTCGGTACATCCTGCCAAGCGGAGCGGAGCAATGGCCAGCCAGGACTATGACCTGTTCGTGATCGGCGGCGGGTCCGGCGGCGTGCGCGCCGCGCGGGTTGCCGCCGGTCATGGCGCGCGCGTGGCGATCGCCGAGGAATACCGCTTCGGCGGCACCTGCGTGATCCGCGGCTGCGTGCCCAAGAAGCTGCTCGTGTACGCGTCGCGCTTCGCCGACGAGTTCCGCGATGCCGCCGGCTTCGGCTGGACCGTGCCGGAACCGACCTTCGACTGGCCGACGCTGATCGTGAACAAGAACCGCGAGATCGCGCGTCTCGAAGCGATTTATGCCGGCAATCTGGAACAGGCCGGCGTTGCGCTGCAGCGCACGCGCGCGGTGCTCGAAGGACCGAACACGGTGCGGCTCGGTGACGGCCGCGTCGTCAGCGCCGGGCGCATTCTCGTCGCCACCGGCGGCACGCCGAATCGCGATGCACAGCTGCCGCCCGGCGGCATCACGTCGAACGAGGTCTTCGAGCTCGACGCGCTGCCGCGTCGCGTCATCGTCGTCGGCGGCGGCTACATCGCGCTGGAATTTGCGTCGCTGCTGCACGGTCTCGGGGCCGCGACGACGCTGGTCTATCGCGGCGAGGAGATTCTGCGCGGCTTCGACCTGGATCTGCGCCGCGCGCTGCGCGCCGCGCTGCAGGCGCGCGGCATCGACGTCGTGCTCAACCGCCTCATCCGGCGCGTGCACAGCAGCGCCGGCGGCCTGCACGCCGAGCTCGACGATGGCCGCCGGCTCGATGCCGAGCGCATCCTCTTCGCCGTCGGTCGCAGCCCCAACACACGGGGTCTCGGACTGGAGCGCGTCGGCGTCGCATTGGGCGCGAACGGCAGCGTCAAGGTCGACGCGTACTCGCGCAGCTCGGTGCCGAGCATCTTCGCGGTCGGCGACGTCACCGACCGCGTCAACCTGACGCCGGTGGCGATCCGCGAAGGGCAGGCCTTCGCCGACAGCGAATTCGGCGGCAGGCCGACCGCGGTCGATCACGGTCTCATCCCGACTGCGGTGTTTGCCACGCCGGAGCTCGGCACCGTGGGCCTCGGCGAAGAGGCAGCACGGGCGCATCATGCCCAAGTGGACGTGTACCGCTCCGAGTTCCGCCCGCTGAAAGCGACGCTGGGCGCCAGCACCGAGCGCATGCTGATGAAGCTCGTCGTCGACGGCGCCACCCAGCGCGTGCTCGGCGCGCACATGCTGGGCGAGGGCGCAGCGGAAATGGCGCAGCTGCTCGCCATCGCGCTGCGCATGAACGCGACCAAGGCCGATTTCGACGCGACGATGGCGCTGCACCCGACGGCCGCGGAGGAATGGGTGACGATGCGCTGAAACGATGCGGTTCGCCTTCGGCTCACCGCATCCAGGCGCCGTCACACCCCCAAGCGCTCGCGCAGCTGTGCCGGCGTCAGATACGGCGGCGGGGCCTGACCCTCGATCTTCTGGATCAGGCTGACGATCCTGGCGTTGACCGGTGTCGGCAGCTCGTGCTCGAGGCCCAAGCGGACGATTTCGCCATTGAGCTGGCCGACCTCGGTTTTGCGGCCGGCGCCGACGTCCGCGACCATCGACGGATACGAGCCGTCCTGCAGTCCGTTGCGGAGCTTGGCAAACCACCACGGCAGCGGCGTGCGGCCGGCCAGCAGCGCGCGGTAGACCGGATAGGGGATCGGCATCGGCAGCTTGTAATCGATGCCGGCGGCGTCGAGCAGGCGCACCGCTTCGTCGATGGCGGCGACGTAGATCGCGCGCATGTCCGGCTGCGTCAGCAGGTCCTTGAACGTCGTATGCGTCAGCGCGCAGATCGCGTTGGCGAGGTTGATCAGCAGCTTGCCCCAGGCCGCCGACTCGCCGGCGACGCGCGTGACCTGCATGCCGGAGTCGCCGAAGGCGCGCAGCAGCCGCGTATCGTCGCTGCCGATCAGGACGTGCGGCTTGGTCGTGATCTGCGCGTGCAGCGGCTCCAGCAGCTGGCCGTTGAACATGATCGTCATCGGCGCGACGCGGGCCTGCGGAAAGCGCTCGCGGATGCGCCGCAGTGCGCCGACGCCGTTGAGCGTGGACACCAGAGTGCAGCGCTCCGCCGCCGTGTCGAGCTCGTCGAGCAGGCCGTCGAGCTGCGGAAACTTCACGCAGATCAACAGGTAGTCGACCTCGTCGAGCGCCAGCGAGCGGGTCAGCAGCGGCTTGGGCGCGACGATCGGCGGGGTCGAGCCGGCGTGCTCGACGCGGATGTCCTGCACCGCCTGCAGCGCAGGGATGTCCTTCTCGCGCACGTAGAGCTTCACCGGCTCGCGCTTGGCCGTGGTCAGGTATGCCGAAACAATGGTGCCGACCGCGCCCGCCCCGACGATCAGAATCATCTTGTTGCGCCTCCCCGGTGGATGCCGCCGAGCCTACCCTACAATAGGCTCGAGCCGACGGCATCCGAGCCATGAACGACAGCGTCATCTGTGCGGCCTGCAACACCGGGGATCGGGCCGGCGCGCGCCGGGGCGCGGCCGCACCCGGCTACGCGCCGTGGCACCTCGCGACAATGAGACAATCGGCCTGATCGGCCAACGCCCACACGACCGGAGGAAAACCAACATGGGGACTCGAACGAGGCTTGCCCTGCTGGGTCTGATCGCCCTGCTGATCGCGCCGCCGGCGATGGCCGATGAAGCGCTCGACGGCGTCCTCGCCTGCATGCGCGCGAATATCCCGAAGTCGCTGCAGATCAAGGATGTGGAGCTGACGGCGACCGATCGCACCGGCGGCACACGCGACTTGCGCGGGCGCCTCTATGCGATGCGTGACGAGGAGCGCCTGCAGGCGATGATAAAGATCGCCGCGCCGGCCGACCTCGCAGACGCTGCCTACCTGCTGCGCGAAAGGCAAGGCGGCGACGAGATGTACGTCTACGTGCCGGCGCTGCGCAGGGTGCGTCGCATTACCGGCGCCGGCGTCGACGGCTCGCTATGGGGCACCGACCTCTCCTACGGCGACCTCAAGCAACTCCACAACGCGTTCTCGGCCGGCCAGACGCGGCTGGAGGGAGAGGGTGAGCTCGCCGGCCGCGCGGTGCATCAGCTCACGCTCACGCCCGAGGCTGCCGAGGGCACGCGCTTTTCGCTGATCAAGGTCTGGGTCGACAAGCAGACCTGCGTGAGTCTGCGCGCGGATTTTCTCGAGGGCACGAACGTGCGCAAGCGCCTGGAGGTCGATCCGGCGTCGCTGCGCCAATCGGGCTCCGTGTGGTACGCCGGCGAGGCGCTGATGAGCGACCTGCAGGAATCGACGAAGACGCGGCTGCGCGTGCTCGGCGTGAGCAGCGGCGTCGCCCTACCGGGCCGCTACTTCAATCCGAACACGTTCTATCTCGGCGGCTAAGCGCCCGTGGAGCTTGCTGACGACGGCACCCGTTCAAAGCACGGCATGAGCTGCTTTCCGTGCAGCGACTGATCGCCTGGCTGGCGGCGCACCCGCTGAGCATCATCGCGGCGACCGTGGCGCTGTCGCTGGCGGCGCTCGCGGCGCTCGTCGATTTGCGTAGCGGGCGCATCCGGCTGTCGATCGACCCGGCACTGGAGAGCCTGCTGCCGGCACAGGACGGCGACCGCGCGCTGTTCGACCGCGTGCGCGCGCTGTTCGGCGAGACCGACCCGGTGCTGCTCGCGGTGAGCTTCGACAACGTCTACACGCCGGAGAACATCGCGCGCATCGATACGCTGACGCGCCGTCTCAGCGAGTTGCCGGGCGTGCGCCAGGTGATCTCGATCGCCAACGTGCAGAACCCGGTCGCCGACGAATTCGGCATCGACCTGAGCACTTTCGCCGCGCAGGCGCGCGCGCGCCCCGAGACGGTCGCCGGCTTCGGCGCGCAGATCGCCGACAACCCGATCTACCGGGATGCGCTCGTGTCCGCTGACGGCAAGGTTGCCGCATTCGCGATGACGCTCACCGGCGTCGACGAAAACCGTTTTCGCGCCGACGGCTACACCGAGCGCATCCGCACACTCGCGCGCGAAGTGACCGGCGCGCAGACGATCTGGATCACCGGCAGCCCGGTGATCAAGGCGGCGACGAGCGATGCGATCCTGCGCACGCTGAGCTTCACGATCCCGGCGATCTTCGTACTCGTCTTCGCGCTGCTGCTCGTCGCCTACCGCAGCCTGGGGGCGGTGCTGCTGGCGACGCTGACGATCGCGCTGGCGTTGCTGTGGACGGTCGCCGTGGCCGCGCTCGCCGGGCTGTCGATCAATCTCGTCAGCGCGCTGGTGCCGCCGCTGGTGGCGACGCTGTGCCTGTCGTACAGCGTGCACCTGCTGGCCGAGTTTTTCGATCCACGCCATCGCGAGCCCGACCGGGCACGCCTGGAGCGCGTTTACCGGCGGATGGGTGCGAGCCTGCTGCTCTCTGGTGCGACGACCGTGGCCGGTTTTCTGGCGCTGATTCCCGGCTCGCTACCGGCAATCGCGCAGTTCGCCGGGCTCGTGTCGCTGGGGGTCGGCTTCTCGGTCGCGCTGACGCTGCTGTTTCTGCCGGCGATGCTGTGCTACCTCGGCCCGCGCCGGCCGCTGCGCCCCCTCGGCGCCGCGATGTTCGCGCGCAAGGCGCGCCGGCTTGCGGTGTTCGATCTGAAATGGCGCAACTGGATCATCGCGATCGCATTGCTGTCGCTGCCGATCGACCTGTACTACGCCAGCCGCATCCGCGTCGGTACCGAGTACATCAAGAGCTTCAGCGAAGACGCCGTCGTGCGCCGCGACTACGAGGCGATCAACGCGGCCTTCAATGGCGCGAGCCTGGTCTCGGTTCTCATCGAGACTTACGTGAACGACGCGCTCACCGATCCGCAGCTGATTGCGGAGATCGAGGCGTTGCAGGAATGGCTGCGCGCGCAGCCTGAAGTCGGCGCCGCCGTGTCCTACGTCGATCATCTCAAGCTGATCAACCGCAATCTCAACGACGGCGACCCGGCGTTCTATCGCGTGCCGGCGGACGCGACGGCAGTGAAGCAGCTGCTGGTCTTCGGCGGTGGCGACGAGATTCGGCGCGCGATCGACTCGCGCTTCCGCACGGCGCTGATCGCAGTGCGCATCAAAGTCGACGGCTCGATCGCGATCGGCGATTTCGTGCAGCGTACCGAGGCGCGGCTGCGCGAGCTTTCGCCGCCGCTCGACGGGCGCATCACCGGCAGCCCGGTACTGGCCACGCGCACCGTGAACGAGATCGCGTCCGGCCAGCTCACTTCGCTGCTGGTCGCATTTGCCGCGATCTGGGCGATGCTGGCACTCATGTTCACGTCGGCGCGCTCGGCGCTGCTCGCGCTGCTGCCGAACGTGCTGCCGGTGGCTTTGTACTTCGGCACGCTGGGCCTGCTCAACGTCACGCTCAATCCCACGACCAGTCTGATTGCCTGCGTCGTGCTCGGCATCGCCGTCGACGACACGATCCATTTCCTCGCGCGGTTCAACACCGATGCGCGCGCGCGCGCCAGCGAAAAGGCCGCGGTCAAGAGCGCGCTTGCCGCGGTGCTGCGGCCGGTCACGTTCACGACCGTGGCGCTGTGCCTCGGCTTTCTGGTCTTCGTCGGCAGCGAGCTGCAGAACCAGGTGCAGTTCGGCGCGCTCGCCGCGTTCACGATGCTGCTGGCATGGGTGGCCGACATTACGGTGACACCGGCGCTGGGCTCGAAGCTGCGCATCGTCACGCTGTGGGACATGCTGCGCCTCGACCTGGGCCAGTCGCCGCAGCACACGATTCCGCTGCTGTCCGGACTGTCGCTGCGCCAGGCGCGCATGTTCGCGCTGATGTCGAAGCTGGAAGAACTGCCTGCCGGGGCACGCGTCATCCGCCAGGGCGATTCGGCGCGCGACATCTACGTCGTCGTCGACGGCAACCTGGAGGTATGGGTCGAGCGCAACGGCGAGCGCAAGATTCTGTCGACGCTGTCGCGCGGCGCGGTGATGGGCGAAGCCGGCTACTTCGGTCAGCGCCGCACCGCCAGCGTCGACGCGCTCACGCCCGTGCGCCTGCTGCGCTTCGACTCGCAGGACCTGGAGCGGCTGCGCCTGCGCTACCCGCGCATCGCCGCGATCGTGCTGCGCAATCTCAACCGTATCCAGGCCGAGCGGCTGGCGCGCGCGACCGCGATGCTCCAGTAGCTCAGCTCGCCGCCGCCCGGCCTACAATCGCGCACCGATCGCAAACCGAGGCGCACCATGTCACTCAAAGGCAAAACCCTGTTCATCACCGGCGGCTCACGCGGCATCGGCCTCGCGATCGCCGTGCGCGCGGCGCGCGACGGCGCCAACGTCGCGATCGCCGCCAAAACCGCCGAGCCGCATCCGAAACTGCCGGGCACGATTTACACGGCGGCAGCGGACATCGAGAAGGCCGGCGGCAGGGCGCTGCCGATCCTCTGCGACATCCGCGACGAGGCGCAGTTGCGCGCCGCGGTCGCCAGGACCGTCGAGACCTTCGGCGGCATCGACGTGCTGGTCAACAACGCCAGCGCGATCAGCCTGACCGGCACGCTCGCTACCGACATGAAGCGCTACGACCTCATGAACGGCATCAACGCGCGCGGCACCTACATGAGCGGCAAGTACTGCATTCCGCATCTGCAGAAGGCCGGGAACCCGCACATCCTCACGCTGTCGCCGCCGCTCGACATGCAGCCGAAGTGGTTCGCGCCGCACCTTGCCTATTCGATGGCGAAGTACGGCATGAGCCTGTGCGCGCTCGCCTGGGCCGAGGAGTTTCGCAAGGACGGAATCGCCTCGAATGCGCTATGGCCGCGCACGACGATCGCGACGGCGGCGGTGGCGATGATCGGCGGTGACCCGATCCTGAAGGTCTCGCGCACGCCGGAAGTGATGGCGGACGCCGCCTACCTGATGCTGACCCAGCCCTCACGCGAGTACAGCGGCCGCTTCTGCGTCGACGAGGCGGTGCTGCGCAAGTCTGGCGTGACCGATTTCTCGCGCTACGCCGCCGTGCCCGGCACGCCGGATCGCGCGCTGGCGCCGGACTTCTTCCTGCCGGACAACTGGGCCGATCTCGCCTGAGCAGCTGCCATGGCGCGCTGGCGACCCCCCGCGGAGAAATCCTCGCCGCACATCACTGCCGAAGGCCATGCGCGCCTGCGCGCCGAGTTCGACCAGCTCTGGCGCGAGCGCCGGCCCGAGGTGGTCAAGGCGCTCGCCGCGGCCGCTGCCGAAGGCGACCGCAGCGAGAACGCCGAGTACCAGTACCGCAAGAAAGAGCTGCGTGAAATCGACGCCCGGCTCAAATACCTGACCACGCGCCTGCAGGAAGTCACGATCGTCGACGTCAAGCCGCGCAACGACGGCAAGGTCTACTTCGGCGCCTGGGTCGAAGTCGCCGACGAGGACGGCGACAGCAGGATCTACCGCATCGTCGGCGCCGACGAAACCGACGCCGCCTCCGGCCGCATCAGTGTCGACTCACCGGTTGCGCGCGCGCTGCTCGGCAAGTCCGAAGGCGACGCCGTCGAGGTGCCGCTGCCGGGCGGGGCGAAGACGCTGGACATCGTTGCAGTCATGTACAGCGCGCCGGCGTAGCATCGGGCATGAGCGAGTACGATGCGATGCGGGAGTCGACGAAGACGAGGAGAGCTGATGGATACAGCGAGCGCACGATCCGCCGTGGCGCACGAGCCCGCGGCGACCGCGGCGATGGCGCAATGGGTCAGGGAGACGCTGCAGGGCGGCCGATCCGCTTTCGAGCAGGCGCGTGCGATGGTCCAGCGCCTCGGTGCGCAGTTGCGCGACGGCCACTGCGAGGTCATGTTCTGGGCGCCGGAGCTGCTGGAGCGGCGCGTGCCGGATGGCGACATCTTCATCGAGGTGCTCGACGCGGACGGCGAGCTCGATCTGCAGCGTGCGCGGCAGACGGTGAGCTTCCGGCGCACGCGCGTGCCGGTCGCGCGCGTCGAGGCCTACTGCATGGCCGCGATCGACGGCATGCAGGCCGGGCGGCGCGACCGCATCGGCAGCTTCTATTCGCTGGTCTGGCGCGATTCCGAAGAGCGCTGGAGCCGCATTCACGATCCACTCGCGGCGTCGCTGCCGTTCGGGCCGTTCGCGCCCGCGGAGTACTACGACGTGGCGGCGATGCTCGCGGCGCGCGCCGACGCCGACTACTACGCTGCGCTCGGAGGCGATGAGGTCTACAAGTTCGGGCCGGTCGCCAACATTCTCCAGGTGCACGTGCCGACGGCGACAGCCAGCAGGACGCTTGCCGGGCTCGCGCGTCACATCCAATTGCTCGCGGAGCGTGTGCGCCAGGATGGCGAGCGCGGGCCGGCGGAGCGCATCTTTCTCGGCTACGACGCGCTCCAGTTGCTGCCGGTGGAGCCGACGATCGTCTACGAGGCCGGGCCGGATTTCTGGACCGAGACGGAAGAGGGCGAGGCCAGGCTCAGCGTCGATCTGCGCCAGCCGGACACGACGAACTGGGGTTACGACGTCGTCATCTCCGGGATGGCGACCGTAAATCCGGCGCTGCTCGAAAGCGGGCGCCCGGACGAGCTCGTCGATCTCGCAGCCGCACTGCACAATTTTCCCGGCAAGCCGAAGAAGCTGATTCTGGACGTGGTGTTCGGGCACAGCGACAACCAGGGACTGGGCATCCTCAATCACCACTTCTTCGCCGGGCCGAACATGTACGGCCAGAACATCAACTACCGGCATCCGGTCGTGCGCGCGGTGCTGCTGGAGATGCAGCGGCGCAAGGTGAATTTCGGCGCCGATGGCGTGCGCGTCGACGGCGCCCAGGACTTCAAATGGTGGGATACCGACACGCAGACGCTGCGCCATGACGACGAGTACCTGCAGGAGATGGCCGACGTCGTGCAGGAAGCCGCGGGCCGCAAATTCCGCCCGTGGTTCATCTTCGAGGACGGCCGTCCGTGGCCGGACGAGGACTGGGAGCTGAGCTCGGACTACTACGCGGTGATCGAGCAGCAGCGCGATCCGGACGTGTTCCAGTGGGGGCCGCTGACATTCGCGCACAACACACCGTTTCTCTACACGTTCTGGCTGACGAAGTACTGGCGCATCGAGGAGATCCTGCGCCGCGGTGCGAACTGGATCTCCGGCTGCGCCAATCACGACACGCTGCGCCGCGGCACGCAGATCAGTCCCAAGCTCAACGTGAACACGCGCCTGGGCGAGACGCGCATGGAGATCCTCGACCGGGCCTACGATCATGCCGCCGCGCAGATGCTGACCTACGCCTGCTTCCCCGGCGTGCCGATGGACTTCCTCAATGCGATGGCGCGTGCGTCCTGGGGCTTCATCCGCAATCAGGACGACCGCTACGGCGTGAAGATCGTCGCCGAGGAGGCGATCTCGTTCAAATGGCAGGTCGATGCCTACACCTATCTGCAGCCCGGCCACTTCCGGCGGCTGAAGTCGCTCGGTTACGAGACGCGCGAAGCGCTCGGGCGCTTCTTCGAGATCCTGCCGGCGCTGGTCGAAGTCACGCACTACGATCTCGAGGTCATCGCCAAGCTGCTCAACGCCGTCGATCCGCCGCTCGACGGGCCGCTGCCCTTCGATCCGGCGACGCTCAAGCAGATCGCGCGGGCGTGGATGGACGACATGCACGACTACTGCAACGTCGCCAACTATCTGGAAATGCTCGGCGACGTGCACACCGACTACATGCTCAGGCTGCGCGAGTTCCGCAGGGTGCGGCCGTGGCTGCGCGCCAACCTCAGCGGGGCCGACCGCTTCGACTACCAGCGCCCGACGCGCGGCGCCGTCGTATTCCGCTCCTTGCGCCATGGCCCGGACGGCGAGCAGGTGTTCGCCGTCGCGCATCTCGAAGGCAAGCCTTTGCTCGACGTCGATCCGACGGCATTGCCGATCCCGGGCCTCGAAGGCGGCGGCTGGCAGGTCGCGCTGCGCTCGCCGCAGATTGGCACGGACTACCTCGGCGGGCCGATCACTCTGCGCGACAGCATGGCGGTGCTGTTCACGCGCAAACGCGGTTGAGGGCCAAGCCGCCGTGGCTTGCGTCGATCGCCGTGCCCAGTCGGCGGCAACGCGAGGGTATCGAGCGGAGCAGCGCCGGCGCCGCATCCGCGTTGCGCGCTACAGCGGCACGCGCGCCGGCTGCACCAGCCGCTCGAAATCCGAGTACGACATGCGCAGCAGTTCTCGGTGATTGCAGGCGTTGAAGCAGATCAGCTCGTCTTCGGCGAGCTGCGGCGAGACGAACACTTCCATGTCGTAGAGATTGCCGAACGGCGGCATCGCGCCGAGCTCGCAATCGGGGAAGCGCTCACCGAACTCGCTTTCGGCGGCGAGCACGACTTCGCGCGCACCGGCGGCTTTGCGCAGCGCTTCGGTATGCACGTTGTGCGTCGCCGGCACGACGGCCATCGCCAGCCGGCCGTCGATCTTGACGATGACCGTCTTCGCCAGCTGCCGGCCGGGAATGTGCGCCGACTCGGCAACTTCGGCGGCCGTATAGGCCGGCGAATGCGAGATCACGGCGTAGCGCACCTTGTGGCTGTCCAGAAAGTCTCTGAGCTTCTTGAGGGCCATGGCTGCCTCCGGTTCTACTGGACGGGAATGCATCCTACGCCTGTGGCGGCGGCGTGGCGCCCCCGCGTCAAGGCTCGTTCAGGCCCCGAGCGCGGAGACGTGGCGCTGCAGCCACTCGCCGGCAAGGGTCGCGACCTCTTCCAGCGTGCCCGGCTCTTCGAACAGGTGCGTGGCGCCGGCGACGATCGCCAGCTCCTTGGGCGCTCGCAGCTGCGCGTAGGCCTGCTTGTTCAGCTCGATGACCGGCTCGTCGGCGCCGCCGACGATCAGCACCGTCGGCGCGGTCACGGCCGGGAGGTTTTCGAGCGCCAGATCCGGGCGTCCGCCGCGCGCGACGACGGCGGCGACGTCGGTCTTCAGCTG
The DNA here is from genome assembly GCA_040754295.1 of Pseudomonadota bacterium. GTDB lineage: Bacteria > Pseudomonadota > Gammaproteobacteria > Nevskiales > Nevskiaceae > Solimonas. The sequence continues at coordinate 30,761 of JBFMCQ010000006.1, forward strand.
CGCGGCGGCGTTGAGCGCGGCGGCCGCCCCGGTGCTCGCGCCGAAGTAGGCGAGCGGCAGCGCAGCGACGCGGTGATGGCGGCGCGTCCACGCGGTCGCGTCGAGCAGGCGGCGCGTCAGCAGGCCGATATCGAAACGCGTCTCGTAGCGGCGGTCCTCGGCTTCGGTGAGCAGATCGAACAGCAGCGTCGCGAAGCGGCGCCCGGCGAGCGCGGACGCGACGAAGCGGTTGCGGCTGCTGCGCCGGCTGCTGCCGCTGCCGTGCACGAAGACGACGAGCCCGCGCGGATTCGGCGGCAGCGTCAGGTCGCCGTCGAGCCGTGCGTCGGTCAGCTCGAGCACGACCGGCTCCTCGGTGGTGCTCATGCATGCGCCCCGGCGGAGAGCTGCAGCTCCGACATCAGGCGGATCACGTCCTCGTCGGTGAGCTGCCGGAAGTCCTCGTAGTACGCACCGACCGCCCCCTCGAAGAAGTCGGGGAGCTGGGCGGCGACGAAGTCGTCGACCAGGCTGCGGAAGCGGGCGGCGGTTTCCGGCGGCGCCACACCGACGGCGACGACGATGCGCGCCGGCCGGTCGGCGCGCAGCTCGGCGACCGCGGCCTGCAGCGTGAGGCCGGTGGCGACGCCATCGTCGACGAGGATCGCGCAACGGCCTTGCGCCGATGTGCGCGGGCGCCCGCCGCTGTACAGCGCGCGGCGCCGGCGCGCTTCGCTGCGCTGCGCGGCGATTGCGCGCTCCAGCCATGCCGGGTCCGCGCGCCGCCGCTCCTCTTCGTTGAACACCGGCTCACCGAATTCGGTGACGGCACCGATGCCATACTCGGGCTGCCACGGATGGCCGATCTTGCGCGGGATGACGAGATCGAGCGGCAGCTGCAGGCGCCGCGCGATCACGGCGGCGAGCGCAACGCCGCCGCGCGGAAGCGCGTAGAGGATTGCCGGTTCGTGTATGCGCGTCGACAGCGCATCGGCGAGCAGATTCCCGGCATGTTCGCGGTTGCGAAAGCGCATCGCGGTGCTCCGATATGGGGCGACGTCAGGTTTACGACCGCAGCGCTTCTGCCGAGTTGCAGCGCAGCTGAACGCGCCGGTCATGCCTGCGCGTGGTGCACGCCAGCGCAAGGAGCGGCGATCGATCGTAGTCGCCTGCGCGAAAGCAACAAGCCCGCCGAAGCGGGCTTGATCGCAAATATGGCGCTCCTACCGGGATTCGAACCCGGGTTTAAGCCTTGAGAGGGCTCCGTCCTAGGCCTCTAGACGATAGGAGCATGGAAGAATCGTGCTGTAAGGGCGGCGCGAGGGCGCGTATTATACG
>JBFMCQ010000006.1:32177-91778 GCA_040754295.1 Pseudomonadota bacterium
AATATGGCGCTCCTACCGGGATTCGAACCCGGGTTTAAGCCTTGAGAGGGCTCCGTCCTAGGCCTCTAGACGATAGGAGCATGGAAGAATCGTGCTGTAAGGGCGGCGCGAGGGCGCGTATTATACGCGGCCCATGAATTGGCTCAAGACGTTACTTCCCCGCAAAAACAAGAGGTCCGCGCATATCGAACCCCGACGCGTCCCCCGGTCCGAGCACCCCATCTCACGGAGCCAGTTCACGCAGGGCACTCTGCGCACGCTCTACGGGTTGAAGGACGCAGGTTACGAGGCCTACGTCGTCGGCGGCGGTGTGCGCGACATTCTGGCGGGTCAGCGCCCGAAGGACTTCGATATCGCGACCAACGCGCACCCTGAAGAGGTGCGCCGGATCTTCCGCTCCTGCCGCCTGGTCGGCCGTCGCTTCCTCATCTGCCATGTGCGCTGGGGCCAGGAGGTCGTCGAGGTGACGACCTTCCGCGGCGCGATCACCGACGAGCACGAGCGCGACGAAACCGGCCGGATTCTCGCCGACAATCTTTACGGCACGCTCGAAACCGATGCGTTCCGGCGCGATTTCACCGTCAACGCCCTCTATTACGACATCCGCGATCACTCCATCATCGACTTCGCCGGCGGCCTGGACGACATGCAGCGCCGCGCGATCCGTCTGATCGGCGATCCCGAGCTGCGTTATCGGGAGGATCCGGTGCGCATGCTGCGCGCGGTGCGCATCGCCAACAAGCTCGGCTTCACGATCGAGCAGCACAGCGCGGCGCCGATTCCGAAGCTCGCCGGCCTGCTGCGAGAGATTCCGCCGGCGCGCCTGTTCGACGAGGTGATCAAGCTGCTGCAGTCGCGCGACGCCGCGGCCAATTTCGAGGGCCTGGAGCGTTACGGGCTGCTCGAGCAGCTGATGCCGGTGGCGCACGCGGCGCTCCGCGACGAGCGCTATGCCGGCTTCATCCGCCAGGGGTTGAGCAACACCGCCGAGCGGCTCGCCAACGAGCAGTCCGTGAGCCCGGCCTTCCTCTACGCCGTGCTGCTGTGGCCGGGCGTCGCGCAGGAGTTCCGCCGGCTCGTCGAGGCCGAGGGGCAGCATGCCAACGTCGCGATCGCGCAGGCGGCCGAAGCGACACTGGCGCGCGCGCAGCAGCGCATCATGATCCCGAAGCGCTTTTCGCTGCCGATGCGCGAGATCTGGGTCCTGCAGCCGCGCTTCGACGCCCCGAAGGGCGGGCGCGCTAAGCGCCTGCTGACGCATCCGCGCTTCCGCGCGGCGTATGACTTTCTGATGCTGCGTGCCGGCATCGGCGAAGTGCCGCAGGCGCTGGCCGACTGGTGGACGCGCGCGCAGCTCGCGCCTGAGTTGCCCCCGCCGCCCGATGCAGCCGCCGAGCCCGCTGCGCCGGCGAAGCGCAAGCGCCGCCGCCGGCGCAGCGGCCGGCGGCGCGAGGGCGCGCCGGCCAACCCGCCGTCGCAATGAGCCGTGCCTACATCGGCCTGGGCGCGAATCTCGGAGATCCCGCTGCACGCCTGCGCCTGGCGCTGGCCGAGATCGCCGCGCTCGGCGAGATCGTAGCGGTCTCGCCGTTCTACCGCAGTGCACCGATGGGGCCGGCGGACCAGCCGGATTTCTGCAATGCGGTCTGCGTGATCGAAACCCCGCTTGCCCCGGCCGCGCTGATGGACGCCCTGCTGGCGATCGAGCGCGGCATGGGCCGCGTGCGTCAGGCGAAGTGGGGGCCGCGGACGATCGATCTCGATCTGCTGCACATCGACCGCGTCGTGCTCGACAGCGCCGGGCTGCGGCTGCCGCATCCCGGCATCGCGACGCGCAATTTCGTGCTCGTTCCGATGGCCGACATCGCACCCGATCTGCAGGTGCCCGGCCTCGGCCGCGTCGCCGACGCGGCGGCGCGCGTGGGTCGCGCCGGGCTGGCGCCGTGGAGCCCGCAGCCGTAGAGGCGCGCCGGCCGTGCAGGGCCGCTTTGTTATAGTCCGCGCCTGTTCGGTGGGACTCATTCCATGGATGCAAAACCCGTCAACGTCGCCGAGCTGCGCCGCATGCGCGCGGCCGGCGAGAAGATCGCCTGCCTGACCTGCTACGACGCGAGCTTCGCGCTGATCGAGGACCGCGCCGGCGTCGACGTCGTCCTGATCGGCGATTCGCTCGGCATGGTCATCCACGGCGGCACGACGACGACGCCGGTCACGGTCGACGCGATCGTCTATCACTCCAGGTGCGTCGCGCCGCATCTGCAGCGGGCGTTTCTGATGGCGGACCTGCCGTTCCTGTCCTACGCCACGCTGGAGCGCGCGCTCGACGCGTCGCAGCGGGTGATGCAGGAGGGCGGCGCCAAGATGGTGAAGCTCGAAGGCGGCCGCGAGCAGGCGGCGATCGTCGAGTATCTGGCCGTGCGCGGCGTGCCGGTCTGCGCGCACCTGGGTTTGCGGCCGCAGTTCGTGCACAAAATGGGCAGCTTCAAGGTGCAGGGCCGCGACGAGGCCGCCGCCGAGGCGATGCTGCACGATGCCCAGGTGCTGGCCGAAGCCGGTGCGGACCTGCTGCTGCTCGAGTGCATTCCGGCCGAGCTGGGCAAGCGCATCACCGAGGCCTCGCCGGTGCCGGTGATCGGCATTGGCGCGGGGCAGGATGTCGACGGCCAGATCCTCGTGCTGCATGACATCCTGCACGTCTCACCGATGGTCACGCTCGGCCGCACGCCGCGCTTCGTGAAGAACTACATGCAGGGGGCGCCGGACATCGAGTCCGCGATTCGCGCCTACGTGCACGAGGTCAAGTCCGGCGCGTACCCGGCGCATGAGCATTGCTTCGACGCGGCGCCATCAGTGCCGGCCGCCGTCGCTCGACGTGCGGCGCAGGTGCTCAGCGGCGAAACTGCCGCGGCCGCGACGGTGCGCCGGAAGCGGGACACATGAGAACGGTGCACGCGATCGCCGAGCTGCGCGCGCAGCTCGCCGTATGGCGCGCGGCCGGGCAGCGCATCGCGTTTGCGCCGACGATGGGCAATCTGCACCGCGGGCATCTGCGGCTGATGGAGCGGGGACGCGCGTGCGCGGACCGCGTCGTCGCCAGCATATTCGTCAATCCGCTGCAGTTCGCACCCGGTGAGGACTTCGAGCGCTATCCGCGCACGCTGCCGCAGGATCAGCGGGCGCTGGAGGACGCGGACGTCGACCTGTTGTTCGCGCCGACGGTCGCCGAGATGTACCCGAACGGCCGCGAGAGTCTGACGACGATCCACGTGCCCGGTGTCTCCGAGGAGCTCGAAGGTGAGTTCCGGCCGGGCCATTTCGACGGCGTGGCGACCGTCGTCAACATTCTGCTCAACCTCGTCCAGCCCGATGTCGCGCTGTTCGGCGAAAAGGATTATCAGCAGCTCGCGGTGATCCGGCAGATGGTCGCGGATCTAAGGCTGCCGGTCGCGATCGTCGGCGTGCCGACCGAGCGCGATGCGGACGGGCTGGCGCTGTCCTCACGCAACCAGTATCTCGATGCGCGGGAGCGCGCGCTCGCGCCCGAAATCCATCGCAGTCTCATAGCCGTTGCGGACGCGCTGCGCGGTGGTGCGCGGGAATTCGATGTAATTGCAGAAATGCAGCGTAATAGATTGAATTATATTGGTTTCGATGTTCAGTATCTGGCCATTCGCCGGCCTGATCTGGCGCTCCCTGCGGCGCATGACGTGCAATTCGTCGTACTGATCGCCGCCAGGCTCGGCAGTACCCGGCTGATCGACAATCTGCGGGTCGATGTGACAGTTGTTTGAAGCGCTGCCGAAATGCCGCTAGACTCCGCAACTCGCGCCGTGACTCGAGTCACGCGCACCGGGCGTATGTCTTAGTGGGCCGCCCGCCGTATCCAAGACCGTAGATCGTCGAGTGCATGTCTTAGTGGGCCACCGGCGATCCTAGATCCTAGAGAGGCACCCCATGCAAGTGCATATGCTCAAGTGCAAGCTGCACCGCGCCTGTGTGACCCACGCCGAGCTCGACTACGACGGCTCCTGCGCCATCGACTCCAAGCTCCTCGAGCTCGCCGGCATCCTGGAGTTCGAGCAGATCGACATCTACAACGTCACCAACGGCGAGCGCTTCACGACTTACGCGATCCAGGCGGAGCCGGGCTCGGGCATCATCTCGGTGAACGGCGCGGCCGCGCACAAGGCGCGCGTCGGCGACCGCGTGATCATCTGCGCCTACGGCTCGATGGACTCGGCCGCGGCCCGCACGTACAAGCCGCGCCTGGTTTACCTCGATGAGAAGAACCGCGTCGTGCGCACCGCGAACACGATACCGGTGCAGGCCGCGCTGGTATCGTTGTGATGCTGTCCTGACAGGCCGCGGCCATCCATGGCCAAGGGATCCAATGGGGGCAGCCGGGCTGCCCCCATTGCTTTTGGGTGATATGCAGATTCGAGCCTGGTTCCCCACGCTGATCTACTCCGAACGCCTGCAGGCCCGCGGCCTGCAGGCGTTCAATTTCGAGCTGCTCGACGAGTGCTACCGTATCCGCGAGCATGACGAAGCCGGCCGGCGCTGGTCGGAGGCGAACTATCCGCTCGGCTACACCAGCTACGGCTCGATGGACCGGCTGCACCGGTTCTCCTCGACGTTCGACACGCTGCGCGCGCGCATCGATCCGCACGTTGCCGCCTATGCGCGCGCGCTCGACTGGGATCTGCGCGGCGGCCGGCTGGAAATGACCGACTGCTGGATCAACGTGATGCCGCGCGGCTGCGCGCACAGCTTCCACGTACATCCGCACGCCGTCGTCAGCGGCACCTACTACGTGAAGACCCCGAAGGGCTGCGCCGGGCTGAAGTTCGAGGATCCGCGGCTGACGCGGCTGATGGCGGCACCGGCGCGGCGGGCCCGCGGCAAGCCCGAGCTGCGCCCGCACATCGGTTATCCGGCGCGCGTCGGTCAGGTGATCCTGTTCGAAAGCTGGCTGCGCCATGAAGTGCCGGCGAGCCCGATCGACGAAGAGCGCGTCAGCATCAGCTTCAACTATCACTGGCGCTGACCGCAGCCTGCAGCCTCTTGAAAAACGCATGAGCGCACCCAGATCGGCGCTCATCCCAACATCACTTTCAGGAGGTGTTCGATGAGCACGAGCTTGAGTAAATGGGCTCCCTGGAACTGGTTGCGCAGGGAGCAGGAGAGCCGGCCGCTCGCGGTCCAGCGCGGCGGCAGGGAGAGCGCGCCGTTGTGGCGCCTCCATGACGAGATCGACCGCGTCTTCGACGACTTCTTCCGCGGCTTCGGATTTCCGGGTCTGCTTGCCGGCGACGACTGGCCGCGCCTGGAGCCGGCGCAGCTGCTGCGCCCCCAGCTCGACATCGCGGAGTCCAAGAACGCCTACGAGATCAGCGTCGAGGTGCCGGGCGTCGAGCAGAACGACCTGGAGCTGTCGGTGAACGACGGCGTGCTGTCGATCCGCGGCGAGAAGCGCCAGGAGAAGCGTGAAAACGGAGACCGCTTCCACCGCGTGGAGCGCAGCTACGGCGCTTTCCAGCGCGAGCTGAGCCTGCCGGCCGACGCCGACACCGATCGCATCGAGGCATCGTTCCGCAACGGCGTGGTGCGCATCCGCGTGCCGCGGCGTGCCGATGCCGTGGCCGAGAGCAAGCGTATTCCGATCGCGGCCGGGTGATCGCGGGCGCGGTGCCGGAGGCCGGGCGGCCTCCGGCACGCGCGCCTTACTTCGTTTTACTTTTAGCTGCGCGTGACGGCGTGGATCTCGCCGCTGCGCGCCAGCACTTCGACGACGACCTGCGTGCCGGCACGGCGCAGCGCGACGTCGAGCCGCGCGCTGCCCAGGCTCAGGCGCCGCAGCACCAGCTCGTCGAGAAACGAGGGCAGCAGCGGCTCGTCGAAGCCGATCTGCGCCGCCGCGGTATCAAACCTCAGGCCCAGGCAGGACTGCAGCAGCGACAGCGGCGCCGCCGCGGCCCAGGCCTGCGGTGCACAGGCGACCGGATAGAACGTCGGCCCATGCGTGCGCTGGCGCGGAAAGCCGCAGAACAGCTCGGGCAGGCGGCGCAGATCGAAATGGATCGACGCGGCGAACAGCCCTTCGAAGATCCGTGCCGCCTCGCGCCGGTAACCGTAGCGGGCAAGTCCGGCGGCGATCAGCGCGTTGTCGTGCGGCCATACCGAGCCGTTGTGGTAGCTCATCGGGTTGTAGCGCGCCTCACCCGCGGCGAGCGTGCGCACGCCCCAGCCGGAGAACGACTGACTGTCCATCAGCGTCGCGGCGACCGCCGCGGCGCGTTCCGGATAGGCGATGCCGGTGAGCAGCGCATGGCCGGCGTTGGAGCTGTGCACGCGGCACGGCCGCTTGTCGCCGTCGAGCGCGAGCACGTAGGTGCCCAGCGCTTCGTCGAAGAAGCTCTGGTCGAAACGCCGGCGCAGCGTTTCGGCGCGGCGCTCGAGCTCACCCGCGCGTGAGGCGTGGCCGAGCTGGCGCGCGATCGCGGCCGCCGCGCGCCAGGCGCCGTAGACGTAGGCCTGGACTTCGACCAGCGCGATCGCGCCGCGTGCGAGCGCACCGTCGGCATGCGAGATGCTGTCGTGGCTGTCCTTCCAGCCCTGGTTCGCGAGCCCGTCCTTCGAGCGCCGGTCGTACTCGAAGAAGCCGTCGCCGTCGCGATCGCCGTAGCGGTCGATCCAGGCCAGCGCCGCCTCGATCGCCGGCCACAGGCGCGCGATGCTACCGGTATCGCCGCTGCGCTGCAGGTAGGCGCCGGCGAGCAGGACGAACAGGGGCGTCGAGTCGACGCTGCCGTAATAGCGCTTGAACGGCACTTCGCCGAGTTCGGCCATCTCGCCGCGGCGCAGCTCGTGCAGGATCTTGCCGGGCTCGGCGTCGGCGTCCGGGTCTTCGTGCGTGGCCTGGTGCTCGGCGAGGAAGAACAGCACGCCGCGGGCCACTGCCGGGTCGACCCACAGCATCTCTAGCGCCGTGATCAGCGCGTCGCGCCCGAACACGGTGCTGAACCACGGGATGCCCGCATACGGGTAGGGACCCTGCGCGGTGTCGGTGATCAGCATGTACAGGTCGGAGACGCTACGCCGCACCGCCTCGTTGAAGATTTCATTGGAGCTGACGATCGCCGCGGCGCGTGACGACGAGTGCCGCAGCGCGCGGCGTGCGCCGCGCAGCGCGAGCGCGAAGGCCCGCCGCGGCGGCTCCGGGTGCCGATCCGCATTGCAGCGGATATCGAGCACCAGCGTCTTCGACGCCCGCGGCGCGAGCTCGAGCTCGAACACCGCCTGGTTTCCGCCCAGCAGGTCGGGTGGCGGATCGAAGCGCAGCTGCGTCGTTCGCCGGCGGCCGTCGAGGCCGGTGTAGGCGAGCGTGACCCGGTCCCGTTCGATCGCCGGCGGCTCGGCGCTGCCACGGCGCGCGCGCTGCGCGCCGCGCACCTCGAACAGGTCGGCGAAGTCGGCTGCGAAGGCGATGCCGACGCGCAGACGCCGCGGCGCGTCGTCGTAGTTGCGCAGTGCCAGGCGCTCGTAGCAGGCGCCGTCCCAGAGGTAGCGCGAGCGGCGGAGGTGGATCAGGTCGTGCCCCAACAGGAGCTGGCCGCCGGCGTCGCGCAGGTCCGGATTGGTCAGGTCGCAGGTCAGCGTCGCGTTGTCGTCGCGCAGCGTCGAGCTGAGCAGGATCGGGCGCTGTCCGTCGATCGTCAGGTACAGGTGCGACAGGTGGCGCGTGTCGCAGTGGTACAGGCCTTCGGGGCTGCCGGGGCCGGCGAGGGCGTCGCCGTTGTGGTCGAACACGGCGAAGCTGTCGCCGTGCTTGAGCGTGCGCGGCCGCCGCTCCTGCAGCGACGCCGCTGCCGGGATGAAAAACTGTGCGATGCTGGTCGCCGCAGCCGGCGCCGGCAGGCTCGCGCTGGCGGGCGCTTGCATGCGCGCGCCCGGTTCAGGCCAGGTATGCCGCGTTTGCGGCGGCGGCCCGTGCGCGCATTGGCGCGTAGCGCCGCTCCTGCCGCACTTCGCGGTGCACGTCGGCGAGCAGGTGGTAGATTTCCAGGTAGTCCCGCGCCATGCGCTCGGCCGTGAAGCGGGCCTCGAAGCGGGCCCGCACCTGCGCGCGATCGAGCGCGCCGACACGGCGCACCGCATCGACGGCTTCGTCGACGCTGCCGACGATCAGCCCCGAGACGCCGTCTTCGACGACTTCCGGGACCGAGCCGCAGCGCCAGGCGATCACCGGCGTGCCGCAGGCCATCGCCTCGATCATCACTAGACCGAAGGGCTCGGGCCAGTCGATCGGGAACAGCAGCGCCAGGGCATCGCCCAGAAACGCGGCTTTCTCGCGCTCACCGATCTCGCCGAGGAACTCGACGTTGGGGTGACTGCGAACCATCGGCTCGATCACCGTGCGCCAGTATTCCTCGTCTGCGCCGTCGATCTTGGCCGCGATCTTCAGCGGCAGACCGGCGCGCGCGGCGATTTCGATCGCGCGGTCCGGCCGTTTTTCCGGCGAGATGCGGCCGAGAAAGGCGAGGTAGCCACCGCGCGGCGCTGCGCTGAACGGCAGCAGTGTCGGCGGCAGGCCGTGCGCCACGGTGCCGACCCAGTTCACCGGCGGCATCGGCTCGCGCTGCGCATCCGAGATCGAAACCAGGGGGACGTCGTTGAAGGCCGCATAGAACGGCCACAGGTCGGGCAGATCGAGGCGACCATGCAGCGTCGTCAAGCTGGGGCAGGCGAGGCTGCGCACCAGCGGGAAGTGCAACAGGTCGATATGGAAATGCAGGACGTCGAACTCGCGCGCACGCTGGCGCACCTGCTCGAGCATCGCGACGTGATACGGCAGGGCGTCGGACACCGCCGGATTGAGCCGCAGGGCCATGTCGGTGCAGCGCACCAGCCGGGCCCGGGTCAGCGAGTCGCCGCTGGCGAACAGCGTGACCTCGTGGCCCTGGCGGACCAGCTCTTCGGTGAGGTAGGACACGATCCGCTCCGTGCCGCCGTAGAGATGCGGCGGGCAGCGTTCGGCAAGCGGCGCGATCTGGGCAATCTTCATCGGCAGGGTCTCCTCGTACGGACGAAGCATCGGCAAATGAAAAATGCGCTCGGCGAGGCGGCCGGCCGGGACCGGAGCCATGCGCGTCGGCGCAGATAGGGGCAGCGCGAACGGTTTCAATACCCCCGACGCTTTTCGTCCGCGCCGCGGGCGGCTAGCCTGTGCGCCAGCCCTTCCAGTCAGGCCTTTCGATGTCACTGACCCGGACTCCCGCCTGGAGCACGCTGGCGGCGCACGCCGAGCGCCTGCGCCAGACGCGCGTGCTCGATCTCTTCGCCGAGGACGCGCGGCGTGCCGAGCGCTTTTCCGCCGAAGCGCTCGGCCTGTACCTCGACTACTCGAAGCAGCGCCTCGACGCGCATGCACTGCAGGCGCTGTTCGCGCTGGCGCAGCAGCAGGGGCTGGCCGAGTGGCGCGCGCGCCTGTTCGCCGGCGAGCCGGTGAACCACACCGAGGGACGCGCGGCGCTGCACATGGCGCTGCGCGCCCCACGGGACGCCGGCTTCCGCGTCGGCGGCGAGGACGTTTCGGTGCAGGTGCACGCGGTGCTCGAGCGTCTGCGCGCATTCGCGCAGGCGGTGCGCGGCGATGGCGGTGCCGTGCGCTTCACCGACGTGGTCAACATCGGCATCGGCGGCTCGGACCTCGGCCCGCGCATGATCTGCGACGCGCTCTCGCCGCTGATCGACGGCCCGCGACCGCATTTCGTCGCCAACGTCGATGCCGCGGAGCTGCACGGCGTGCTGGCCGGGCTCGAGCCGCAGACGACGCTGTTCGTCGTCACCAGCAAGACGTTCACGACGCAGGAGACGCTGGCCAACGCGCGGCTGGCCCGCGACTGGCTGGTCGGCGCGCTCGGCGAAGCCGCGGTCGGCCGGCACTTCGTCGCGGTGTCGACCAACGCCGAGGCGGTGCGCGCGTTCGGCATCGAGCCCGGGAACATGTTCGGCTTCTGGGACTGGGTCGGCGGGCGCTATTCGCTGTGGAGTGCGGTCGGCCTGAGCAGCCTGCTCGCACTCGGCGCCGAGCGCTTCGATGCCCTGTGCGCCGGCGCGCATGCGATGGACCGCCATTTCGCCGAGGCCCCGCCGGAGCGCAATCTGCCGCTGCTGCTCGGCCTGATCGGCGTCTGGAACACGAATTTTCTCGGCTGCGCGAGCCAGGTCGTCGTGCCGTACGCGCAGCGGCTCGCGCTGTTCTGCGGCTGGCTGCAGCAGCTGGAGATGGAGTCCAACGGCAAGGGCGTCGACCGCGACGGCCGGCCGGTGGACTATGCGACGACGCCGGCGCTATGGGGCAGCGTCGGCACCAATGCGCAGCACGCCTACTTCCAGATGCTGCATCAGGGGCCGGCGGTGCACGCCGTCGACTTCATCCTGCCGCTGCAGGGCGCGCATCCGTACGCCGACATGCAGCGGCTGCTGATCGCGAACTGCTTCGCGCAGTCGGCCGCGCTGATGCGCGGCAAGAGCGCGGATGAAGTCCGCGCCGAGCTTGCCGCGAAGGGCATGGCCGGCGCGGCGCTGGACGCGGCGGTCCCGCATCGCGTGTTCCCCGGCAATCGGCCGAGCAGCACGCTGCTGCTGCCGCGGCTCGACCCCTACCACCTCGGCGCGCTGCTCGCGCTCTACGAGCACCGCAGCTTCGTGCACAGCGTGATCTGGAACATCAATGCCTTCGACCAGTGGGGCGTCGAGCTGGGCAAGCAGATGGCGCGGCAGATCCTCGCGCCCGGCGGGCATGCGGCGCTGGACCCGTCGACGCAAGCGCTGATGCGGCGCGCCGGCGGCTAGCCGCTGCGTACGCGAACCAATACGATAGATGCACGGCTTGGTCCAACGACAAGGAGAAATGCCATGCAGCGGTTCCGATCACTGACGGCGGTAGCGGTAGTCTGCGCGCTCGCGCTCGCCAGCATCGCCGCACCGGCGAGCGCGGCGCTGGTGACGACCGAGCGCATGCTCGGCGCCTCCGCTCCGACCGATGCGCGCGCGCAGGTCGACGGCTTTCTGGCGCGCGAAGACGTGCGCCGCCAGCTCGAAGCCTGGGGCGTGCCGCCGGCGCAGGCAGAGGCGCGCATCGCGGCGCTGTCGCCGGCGGAGCTGCAACGCCTGGCCGCGGAGATCGAGCGCGTGCCGGCGGGCGGCGGTCTGCTCGAAGTCTTCGGCGTCGTCTTCGTCGTGCTGCTGATTCTCGAGCTCGTCGGCGTCATCAACGTCTTCAGCCGCATTTGACGCGACGGGTCGTTGCGGCGCTCGCGGTCGTCGCGCTGCTGGCCGCCTGCGCTGCGGGTCCGCAGACGCAGCGGCTGCAGCGCGAGCACGCGGCGGTCGAACTTGCCGGCGTGCCGTTCTTTCCGCAGGAGGCCTATCAGTGCGGGCCGGCGGCGCTGGCCACGGTGCTGGCGGCGGCCGGCGTCGACGTGAGTCCGGCGGCGCTCGTCGACGAGGTCTACGTGCCTGCGCGCCGCGGCAGCCTGCAGGCGGAAATGCTCGCGGCCGTGCGCCGGCGCGGGCATCTGCCCGTGCTCCTCGACGCGCAGATCGACGCCGCCCTGCGTGAGCTGCACGCCGGCCGGCCAGTGCTGGTGCTGCAGAACCTCGGTGCCGGGCCGCTGCCGGTCTGGCACTACGCGGTACTGATCGGCTTCGATCCGCAGACGCAGCGTTTCATCCTGCGTTCCGGCCGCGAACGGCGTCTGATGCTGCCGGCGCGCCGCTTTCTCGAAACCTGGGACCGCGGCGGGCGCTGGATGCTCGTCGTCGCCGACGTGGACACGCCCCCGGCGAGCGCCGGCGTCGACGGTTGGCTGCGCGCCGCCGCGCCGCTCGAATCGCTCGGCCAGACGGCGCTCGCGGAGCGCGCATACGAAGCCGCCGTGCAGCGCTGGCCGGACGCGGCCCTGGCCTGGGCGGCCCTCGGCAATGCGCGCGCCGCGGCCGGTGCGCTGCGGCCGGCGCTCGACGCCTACCGGCGTGCACTCGCGCTCGAAGACCCGCCGCTGCTGCGCAACAACTACGCGTGGACGCTGGCGGCCGCCGGCTGCCGCGACGCCGCGATCGCACAACTGCAGACCGGTCTGCAGCAGGCCGATGGCGGCGAGCGCGCCGTGCTCGAACGGACGCTGCAGGAGATCGAGTCGGCGCGGCCGGACGGCGCGCAGTGCCCCATGTAGATGCCGCTCAGCGCAGCGCACCTGGGTGACGCGCCAGCGCCCAGGCGACGTGCTCGCGCACGATCTCGTCCGGGTACGCGGCGCGTGCCCGTAGCGCAGCGACGACCTCCGGCGAGGTCGGCGCATTGCCCAGCGCCACGGCCAGATTGCGCAGCCAGCGCGCGTAGCCGGTGCGGCGCAGCGCCATGCCCTCGGTGCGCTGCAGCCATTCGGTTTCGTCCCAGCCGAACAGATCGACGAGGCGCGGCGCGTCGAGGCCGTGCCGCGGCGCGAAGTCCGGCTCGTCGCTGCGCTGCGCGTAGCGGTTCCACGGGCAGACGATCTGGCAGTCGTCGCAGCCGAAGATGCGGTTGCCGATCAAGGGCCGCAGGTCCTCGGGGATCGCGCCGTGGTGCTCGATCGTCAGATACGAGATGCAGCGCCGTGCATCGAGCTGGTAGGGCGCGACGATCGCCTGCGTCGGGCAGATCCGGATGCAGGCCCGGCAGCGGCCGCAGGCGTCGGCGACCGCGGCGGTCCGTGCGTCCGGCAGCGGCAGGTCGGTGTAGATCTCGCCGAGCAGGAAAAACGAGCCGGCGTCGCGATGCAGCAGCAAGGTGTGCTTGCCGATCCAGCCCAGCCCGGCGTCGCGCGCCAGCGCCTTCTCCAGCGCCGGCGCGCTGTCGCAGAGCACGCGGTAGCCGTGCGCGCCGACCGCCTGCTCGATGCGCCGGCCGAGCTTGAGCAGGCGTGCGCGCAGCACGCGGTGGTAGTCGCGGCCCAGCGCGTAGCGGGCGATGTAGGCGCGCTCGCCGTCTTCGAGCAGGGCCAGCGCCTGTGTACCGGCGCCGGGGTAAGGCATGCGTGCGCTGATCACGCTCAGCGTGCCGGGCCGCAGGCGCGCGGGCTCGCTGCGCAGCGCCGGGTCGCGCTGCATGTAGGCCATGCCGCCGTGACGGCCCTGCGCGAGCCAGTCGCGCAGATGCGCGAGATCGGCAGCGAGATTGCGCGTCGAGATGCCGGCATCGCTGAAGCCGAGCTCGCGGGCCCAGTGAGGGATCAGCGCCGGCAGCTGTTCGAGGGGGATCGGGCTCATCGATGCGGTCCGCGCGCGCAGCGTCTCCGACGGGTGTGGCGCGCGAGCAGCCTTTTATACTGTGCCGATGCACGACATTGAGCGCCGATTGTACGTTGCCGATCAGGTGCGCGAGCTCGACCGCCGCATCATCGCCGGCGGTGTGCCCGGCTACACGCTGATGCAGCGCGCGGCAGCGGCGTGCTGGCGCGCGATCCGCGCGCACGGCGGCGTTCCGGCGCGGGTCGTCGTCGTCGCCGGCGGCGGCAACAACGGCGGCGACGGCTACGAGATCGCGCGGCTGGCACGCCGGGCAGGCGCCGGCGTCGAGGTGCTCCAGGTCGGCAATCCCACCTTGCGCGGCGATGCGGCGACCGCGCAGGCGGCGTGGCGCGCCGACGGCGGTGCGGTCGCGGTCTGCGGCGAGCGCCTTGCGCGCTGTGACTGGGTGATCGACGCGGTGTTCGGCACCGGCCTGTCGCGCGCGCCGGACGGCGAGGCCGCGCAGGCGATCGCGGCGATCAATGCCGCCCGCGCCGACGGCGCGCGCGTGCTCGCCGTCGACGTGCCGTCCGGCCTCGACGCGAGCCGCGGCAGCGCGCCCGGCGTCTGCGTGGAGGCCGACATCACCGTCAGCTTCATCGGCAACAAGCTCGGCCTGTGGACCGGTCGCGGCCCGGCGGTCGCCGGCCTGCGGCTGTTCGATGCGCTGGACGCTGCGCCGCCGGACGGCGTGGCGCCGCAACCGGTCGCGATCCTGCAGCACGAAAGCGAACTGCGGGCGCTGGGCCGGCGCGTACGCGATGCGCACAAGGGCAGCTTCGGGCATGTGCTCGTCGTCGGCGGCAACTCCGGCATGTCGGGTGCGGCGCTGATGGCGGGTTGCGCGGCGCTGCGCAGCGGCGCGGGTCTGGTGAGCTTGGCGACGCGCACTGCGCACACGGCGGCGCTGACCGCCGCGCAGCCCGAGCTGATGGCGCACGGCGTCGACAGCGCCGATCAGCTCGACAGGCTGCTCGCCCGCGCGGACATCGTCGCGCTGGGGCCGGGGCTGGGACAGGACGAGTGGTCGCGCGCACTGTTCGCGCGCGTGCTCGCCAGCGAGGCCGCGCTGGTCGTGGACGCGGACGCGCTGAACCTGCTCGCACGCCTGCCGCGCCGCCGCGAGCGCTGGATCCTCACGCCGCATCCGGGCGAGGCCGCGCGGCTGTTGCAGCGCACGACGGCCGAGGTGCAGGCGGACCGGCTCGCCAGCGTCGCGGCGCTGGAGGAGCGTTACGGCGGCGTGATCGTGCTCAAGGGCGCCGGCAGCATCGTCAGCGGCGCGCCGCCCCGGGTCTGCCCTTACGGCAATCCCGGCATGGCGGTCGGCGGCATGGGTGACGTGCTGACCGGCGTGATCGCCGGCCTCTGGGCGCAGGGCCATGACGCCGCCGCCGCCGCGTCTCTGGGCGTGCTCGCACACGCGCTGGCCGGCGATCGTGCGGCCGCCGGCGGCGAGCGCGGCCTGCTGCCGTCGGATCTGCTCGCCGAGCTGCGCGGCGTCGTCAACCCGTGATGGAGCGCCTGTCTTTCGAGCTGTCCGACGCGGCAGCGACGGCGGCTGCCGGCGCCGCGCTGGCCGCGGCGCTGCTACAGCGAGCGGGCGCGGTGATCTTCCTCGAGGGACCGCTCGGCGCCGGCAAGACGACGTTCGCCCGCGGCTTTCTGCGCGCACTGGGCGTCTCCGGCACGGTGCGCAGTCCGACGTACACGCTGATGGAGCCGTACGCCGCCGGCGCACGCACGGTGCTGCACATGGATCTCTATCGCCTGCGCGAGCCGGCCGAGCTCTGGGAGCTCGGGCTCGACAGCTATCCGCCGGAGCGGACGATCTGGCTCGTCGAATGGCCGGAGCGCGGCGCCGGCCTGCTGCCGGCGCCGGCCGTGCGCATCCGGCTCGAGCACCGCGAGACTGCTCGCGCGCTCAGCGTCGAGGCGGCCGCCGAAGTGCTGCGCGAGTTTCGGCACAGTCTGCAGAGTGCGCATTAAGAATATCCGTTATCTCGATGTTTATTCAGGGTAATAGCTCTTGCGTTTTGGCAGGGGTCGGAGTAGGTTTGGGCAAAATCCGTGCGGATATCGGTATGCGTTGGGTTTTGCTCGTCGTCGCAGTGCTGATGGCGCCAGCGGTCATGGCGGCGCAGCTGCGCGAGTTGCGTCTCTGGGAGGGCCCCGAGGCTACGCGTGTCGTGTTCGATCTCGACGGCCAAGTCACGCACACGATGTTCACGCTCAGCAATCCCGAGCGCGTCGTCGTCGACATCGACGGGCTCGGCACCGAAGCGGTGGCCAGGGCCGAGGCGGTGGCGGGCAAGGGCGTGGTGGAGCGCATCCGCAGCGGTCCGCGGGGCGAGAGCGTGCGCATCGTGCTCGACCTGCGCAATCCGGTGTTCGCGACCAGCTTCGTGTTGCCGCCGAGCGAGGAGTACGGCCACCGGCTCGTCGTCGATCTGGCCAATCCCGGTCTTGGCGAGACCGGCGAGGCGATCGCCGAGCCCGCGCCGGTGGCGCCGGCGATGGAGCTGCGCGAGAAGCCCGTCGTCATCGCCGTCGACGCCGGTCATGGCGGTGAGGATCCGGGTGCGAAGGGCCGCAGCGGGCTGCTCGAGAAGGACGTCGCGCTCAAAGTCGCACGCCGGCTGGCGAAGCTCATCAACGAAACGCCGAACATGCGCGCGGTGCTGACGCGCGACGGCGACTACTACGTCGGTCTGCGCGAGCGCGTCGGCATCGCACGCAAGCACCAGGCCGATCTGTTCGTGTCGATCCACTGCAACGCGTTCACGCGGCGCGATATGCGCGGGACCGCGGTCTACGTGCTGTCCGACCGCGGCGCGACGAGCGAGCACGCGCGCTGGCTCGCGCACAAGGAGAACGCCGCGGATCTGGTCGGCGGCGTCGGCCTTCACGACAAGGACAACGAACTGGCCGCGGTGCTGATCGATCTGTCGCAGGGCGCGACGATGGAAGCGAGCTTCGACGTCGGCAGCCGCATTCTCAGCTCGATGTCGAAGGTCAACCGGCTGCAGAAGTCCGAGATCCAGCAGGCCGGCTTCGCCGTGCTCAAGGCGCCGGACATCCCGTCGGTGCTCGTCGAAACCGCGTTCATCACCAATTCGCACGAGGAGAAGCTGCTTGCGTCCCCGGCATTCCAGGCGAGCCTGGCGCAGCAGATCTTCGAAGGCGTGACCGGCTACTTCCAGAGCTACCGGCCGCGGCAGCAGATCGTCGAAGCGCCGCCTCAATACGTCAGTCGCAGCAGCGCCGCGGACGCGGACCGCGACGGATCCTTCACCCAAGGCGTCTCCCGGTAAAACGGGTAGACACTTCGCCCGGGCGGTTTGTCCCTGCCGCCCGGGCTTTTTTTGGGTGGTCCATCGAGCCGTTCGCGCCTGCGATACCAGGCGCTGGTGAAGGCGCGCGCGGTTGTGCCGCGGACGGCAGGGAACGGCGCACTGCGCCGGCGGCGCGCGCGCAGCCGGTAAACTGCACCGATGATTCGCGTCCTCCCCGATCAGCTGATCAACCAGATCGCCGCCGGCGAAGTGGTCGAGCGCCCCGCCGCAGTCGTCAAGGAGCTCGTCGAGAACAGCCTCGACGCCGGTGCGCGGCGCATCGATGTCGAGCTGGAGCGCGGCGGCATCGCCTTCATTCGCGTGCGCGACGACGGTGCCGGTATCGCCAGGGACGAGCTGGCGCTGTCGCTGAGGCGCCACGCGACGAGCAAGATCGCGAGCTTCGAGGATCTCGAGCGCGTCGCCAGCCTGGGCTTTCGCGGTGAGGCGCTGCCGAGCATCCTCTCGGTGTCGCGACTGCGCCTGACCTCGCGCAGCGCCGGCAGCGAGCACGCCTGGACCTGCGGCGGCGACGGCCGCCTCGACGCCGCGGCACCGGTGCCGGCGGCCCATCCGCAGGGGACCAGCGTCGAAGTGCGCGACCTGTTCTTCAACACGCCGGCGCGGCGCAAGTTTCTCAAGGCCGAAGCGACCGAGCTGCGCCACGCGCAGCAGGCGCTGGAGCGCATCGCGCTGTCGCGCTTCGATGTCGCGTTCTCGCTGCGCCACAACCAGCGCCGCATCTGGGAGCTGCCGGCCGCCGGCGGCGAGGCCGTGCGCCAGGCGCGGATCGAGACCGTTTGCGGCGCCGAGTTCGTCGCGCAGTCGCTGCCGCTGGACGAATCGCGCATGGGCATGCGCCTGCACGGCTGGGTCGGTTTGCCGAGCTTTGCCCGTGCCCAGGCAGACCTGCAGTTCCTCTATGTCAACGGCCGGCTGGTGCGCGACCGCCTGCCGGGCTTTGCGCTGCGGCGCGCGTTCGCCGACGTGATGCATTCGACGCATCATCCGGCCTACGTCCTGTATCTGGAGCTCGATCCGGCGAGTGTCGACGTCAACGTGCACCCGCAGAAGACCGAGGTGCGCTTCCGTGACGGCGGCCGCGTGCACGACCTGCTGTTCGGCGCGGTCCACCAGCTGCTGCGGCGCCTGCGCCCCGCGCCCGAGCAGCATCATCGGGTTTCCCTGTCCGTTGCGCAGCCGGAGGCCGGACCGATGCAGGCGTCGCTCGCGTATGCAGCGCGCGGCACTTCCGGCGGCATCACCGGCGCGGCGCTGTCGCTGGCCGAGGCGGCGCCCGCGTATGACGCAGAGCGCGCCGATCCCGGCGTCGAAGCCCCGGTGCACTGCGGCGCAGAGCCGCTCGGCCACGCGCTGGCGCAGCTGCACGGCGTCTACATCCTCGCGCAGAACCGTCACGGCCTCGTGCTCGTCGACGCCCATGCCGCGCACGAGCGCGTGCTCTACGAGCGCCTGAAGCGTCAGCTCGACGGCGGTGGCATTCCGGCACAGGCGCTGCTCGTCGCCGAGACGATCGCGCTGCACGAGGACGAGGCGGATGCGCTCGAAGCGCGGCGCGACGAGCTGTATCGCTACGGCATCGAGCTCGATCGCGCCGGACCGGCGGCGATGCGCGTGCGCGCGGTGCCGCCGTTGCTGCCGGCGGCGGAGATCCCGGCGCTGCTGCGCGCGCTGGTGCGCGACGACGCGCGCCACGACAGCCGCAGCCATTTCGGCGCGGCGCTGGAAGCGCAGTATCGCGTGCTGGCCGACGTCGCCTGCAAGGCGGCGATCAAGGCCCAGCGCCGGCTGACGCTGCCGGAGATGGACGCGCTGCTGCGCGACATGGAGCGCACCGAGCTCGGCGGGCAGTGCAACCACGGTCGCCCGACCTGGGTGCAGGTCGATCTCCAGTCGCTCGACCGGCTGTTTCTGCGTGGGCGCTGACACAGGTCTTTGCGAGCACCGCGCGCGGTGTGTCGGCGCGCCCGACGGTTGCGGGCCATGAGCGCGCCGGCGGCGCTGCCGATCGTCTGCTTGATGGGTCCGACCGCTTCGGGCAAGACCGGGCTCGCGCTGGCTCTGGCCAAGCGGCTGCCGGTCGAGATCGTCAGTGTCGACTCGGCGCAGGTGTATCGCGGCATGGACATCGGCACGGCGAAGCCATCGCCCGAGGTGCTGGCCCGCGTGCCGCACCACCTCGTCGATATCCTCGATCCGACCGAGATCTATTCCGCGGCGCGCTTCGCCGCCGACGCGCGCGGGCTGATCGACGCGATCCGGGCGCGTCGCTGCATCCCGCTGCTGGTCGGCGGGACGATGCTGTACTTCCGCGCGCTGCAGCAGGGTCTGAGCGAGCTGCCGCCGGCGGACGCGGACCTGCGCGCGCGCCTGGAGCGGCAGGCCCGCGTCGAGGGCTGGCCGGCGCTGCACGCGAAACTGCAGTCCGTCGACCCGGAAACCGCGGCACGGCTGCATCCGAACGATCAGCAGCGCATCCAGCGCGCACTGGAGATTTACGAGCTGACCGGGATGCCGCCGAGCGCGTTGCAGGGACAAGCCTCCGGCGGCGAGCTGCGCGGACCGGTGCGGCGGCTGGCGCTGCTGCCGGCACAGCGCGCCATGCTGCACGAGCGCATCGCGCAGCGCTTCGACGCGATGATGGCGCAGGGTTTGCTGGAGGAAGTGCGAAGCCTGCGCGCGCGCGGCGACTTGCGCGCCGATCTGCCGTCGATGCGCGCGGTTGGCTACCGGCAGCTGTGGGCGCACCTGGACGGGCGCCTGACGCTCCCCGAGGCCGTCGCACGCGCAGTGGCGGCGACGCGGCAGTACGCGAAGCGCCAGCTGACCTGGCTGCGCATGGAGATCGCGCGCGCGCCCGCGAGCGAGCTTCAGGTGCTCGATCCGGACGATCCGCAGCTGGTGGAAAGAGCGCTCCGGACCATCGCCGCCGGCTGAACCGTGCGCTACACTGCAGAACCCGCACTACGGGTGCGTCGCGGTGCCGCCGCGGCTGACATAGATATAAAAGGGTTAGTCCGATGTCCAAAGGTCATACGCTACAAGAACCGTTTCTGAACACCCTGCGCAAGGAGCGCATTCCCGTTTCGATCTATCTCGTGAACGGAATCAAGCTGCAAGGACAGATCGAGTCCTTCGATTCGTTCGTCGTCCTGCTGCGCAACAGTGTCAGCCAGATGGTCTACAAGCACGCCATCTCCACCGTCGTGCCGGCACGGCCGGTTCGCATCTACGATCCGGGCAGCGAATCCGCCGAGGGGCAGGAAGCGGCAGGGGACGCATCTTCCAGCTGATGTGTACGGTTGACGCCGTCGCCGATCGGGACTGATGTTCGAGCGTCCGCAGGCCGGCCAGAAGGCGGTTCTGGTACATCTCGAATTTCCGGGCGCCGACTTCGAGTCGGATCGTCAGGAATTCGTCGAGTTGGCGCGCTCCGCCGGCGCCGAGGCGATGTCCGTCGTCGGCGGCAGCCGGCGCCAGCCGGATCCGGGGCTGTTCGTCGGCAGCGGCAAGGCACAGGAGATTGCCGAGGTCGTCTGTGCGCACAAGGCGGAGCTGGTGATCTTCAACCACGCGCTCTCGCCGAGCCAGGAGCGCAATCTCGAGCGGCTGCTGCAGGCGCGCGTACTGGATCGCGCCGGCCTGATTCTCGACATTTTCGCTGCGCGTGCACGCTCGCACGAGGGCAAGTTGCAGGTGGAGCTGGCGCAGCTGCAGCACATCGCGACGCGCCTGGTCCGCGGCTGGACCCACCTCGAGCGGCAGCGCGGCGGCATCGGCCTGCGCGGCCCTGGCGAAACCCAGCTGGAAACCGACCGCCGCCTGATCCGCGACCGCATCGCCTCGCTCAAGCGGCAGCTCGAGGCGGTGCGCAGCCGCCGCGCGCGCAGCCGCGCCGCGCGCAGCCGCCGCGACGTGCCGACGGTCTCCCTGGTCGGCTATACCAATGCCGGCAAATCCACGCTGTTCAACGTGCTCACCGGCGACCGCGCGTTTGCGTCCAACCAGCTGTTCGCGACGCTGGACACGACCGTGCGGCGCATGCCGCTGGCTGCCGGCGAGCCGGTCGTGATCGCCGACACGGTGGGCTTCATCCGCGACCTGCCGCACGATCTGGTCGCCGCGTTTCGCGCGACGCTCGAGGAAGCGCGCGAGGCGGCGCTTCTGTTGCACGTCGTCGATGCCGCCGATGCCGAGCGCATCAGCCGCATCGCGCAGGTCGAAGGCGTGCTCCAGGAGATCGGCGCGGCCGAGGTGCCGCGGCTGCAGGTCTTCAACAAGATCGATCTGCGCGACGACGAGGCGCCGCGGATCGAGCGCGACGAAGGCGGCGTCGCGCAGCGGGTCTTCGTTTCGGCGCGTAGCGGCGCCGGTCTGGATCTCTTGCGCGAAGCCGTCGCCGAGCGGCTGGAGCTGGCGCCCCAGCTGCGCGAGTTGGTGCTGCCGCCGGCTGCGTCGCGGCTGCGCTCGCAACTGTTCGATCGCCGCGCGGTTTTGCAGGAAGAGCTCGACGAAGCGGGAAACTATCATCTCAAGATATCGATGCCGGTCGGGCAGCTGCAGCGTTTGTGCCGGGCGGAGGGTTTTGAAAGCCCGGCGGACGGCTGCACCGTCGAGCTGCGCAGTGCATCCTGAGCATTGCTAAAATCCGGCGGCACTTTCCCGCCGTGCCAGCCGGCACCAGTTCCCGGGAAGCCGCAGGGGGATCGAATCGTTCCCCGTCGGCCGCCCGGGGGTCACTCATAACCGAATCCAACAGTGGAGTAGTCAATGGCCTGGAACGAGCCGGGACCCGGTCGCGATCCATGGAACCAAGGGCCCAAACGCGGCGACGGCCCGCCGGATCTCGACGAGATGCTCAAGCGGCTGAAGGCGCGCTTCGGCGGTCGCGGTGGCGGCGGTGGCGGCGGCAAGTCGCGCGGCACGCTGCCGGGCGGGCTGATCGGCCTGGTCGTGCTCGCGCTCGGCCTGCTGTGGATCGCCTCGGGTTTCTACGTCGTCGACGAGCAGGAGCAGGCCGTGGTGCTGCGCTTCGGGGAGTACGTCAGCACGACCGGGCCGGGCTTGCGCTGGCGCATGCCGTGGCCGGTCGAGAAGGAGGAGATCGTCAACGTCACCGGCGTGCGCGCCGCGCGCGACCAGGCGACGATGCTGACGCAGGACGAGAACATCGTCGATCTCGAACTCACCGTCCAATACCGGGTCTCGGACGTCGAGGACTATGTGTTCAACGTCTCCGATCCTGAGCTGACGATGCGCCAGGCGACCAAGTCCTCGGTGCGCGAGATCGTCGGCCAGTCGACGATGGATTTCATCCTGACCGAAGGCCGCCAGGAGATCGCCGATCGCACCAAGCTGTTGCTGCAGGAGCGCATGGAAGAGTACAAGACCGGCCTGTTTGTCACCGAGGTGAACCTGCAGCAGGCGCAGCCGCCGGAGCCGGTGCAGGCCGCGTTCGCCGACGCCATCAAGGCGCGCGAAGACCAACAGCGGCTGAAGAACGAGGCCGAGGCCTACGCCAACGATCGCCTGCCGCGCGCCCGCGGCGCTGCGGCGCGGCAGATCGAGGAGGCGAACGGCTATCGCGAGCAGGTCGTCGCCAAGGCACAGGGTGACGCGGCCCGCTTCGAACAGCTGGTCGCCGAGTATCGCAAGGCGCCGAAAGTCACGCGCGAGCGCCTGTATCTCGATGCGATGAGCTCGATTTACGGCGGCACCAACAAGGTGCTGATCGACGTCGACAAGGGCGGGCCGCTGCTGTATCTGCCGATGGAGCAGCTGATGCGCGGCGGGCCGCGCGCGCAGACCGGCGAGTCGGGCGGCGATTACGTCACGGCACCGTCTCCCGCGCGCGGCAGCGCGGTCGTGCCCGGCGACGAGGCCGCGCGCTCACGAGAGAGGGTACGCTGATGCGTAACACCAGTCCGATCTGGCTCGCGGTCGTCGCCCTCGCGGCGCTGCTCGTCGTTGCCAACACCTTCTTCGTCGTCGACGAGCGCGAGCGTGCGCTGCTGTTCCAGGTCGGCGAGCTCAAGGACGCGGAGTTCGCGCCCGGCCTGCACCTGAAGGTTCCGTTCTTCCAGAGCGTGCGCAAGTTCGATGCACGCCTGCTGACGCTGGACAACCAGACCGAGAACTTCCTGACGGTCGAGAAGAAGAACGTCGAAGTGGACTTCTTCGTCAAATGGCGCATCGCCGATCCGCCCACGTTCTACCGTGCGACCGGCGGCCAGGAGCTGGTCGCGCTCGACCGTCTCTCGGCGATCGTCAACCGCGGGCTGCGCGACGAGTTCGGGTCGCGCACGATCCAGCAGGCGGTGTCGGACGAGCGCGATGCGATCATGGAGGAGCTGGAGAAGAAGATCGAGCGCAACGTCGCCGATCTCGGCATCGAGATCGTCGATGTGCGGCTGAAGTCGATCAACCTGCCGCGTACCGTCAGCGAATCGGTCTACGACCGCATGCGCGCCGAGCGCGCGCGCGTCGCCTCCGATCTGCGCGCACGCGGCGCCGAAGAGGCGGAGAAGATCCGCGCCGAGGCCGACCGCCAGGCGCAGGTGCTGCTGGCCAACGCCTACAAGACTGCCGAAGAACTGCGCGGCGAAGGGGATGCACGCGCCGCCGAGATCTATGCGAAAGCCTATGGCCAGGATCCGGAGTTCTACAGCTTCTACCGCTCGCTCAACGTCTACCGTTCGAGCTTCAGCGGCGGGCAGGACATGCTGGTGCTCGATCCCGACAGTCCGTTCTTCAAGTACTTCCGCGGCGCGGCGCAGTGAAGCAGGTGCCGATGGACTGGACCGCACTGATCCACGCCCTGGGGCTGGTCATGGTGATCGAGGGACTGCTGCCGTTTGCCGCACCGTCACGCTGGCGGCGGATGCTGCTGACGATGGCGCAGATGGAAGCGCGGACACTGCGTCTGATCGGTCTGCTCAGCATGGGCGGCGGGCTGTTGCTGCTACACCTCTCGTAGAGCCATGTCGACGAAGAAGTGGATGCTACCGGAGGGCGTCGAGGAGGCGCTGCCGCCGTGGTCGTGGCAGCTCGAGAGCCTGCGCCGCGGCCTGCTCGACGCCTATCGCGAGCGGCACTACGAGCTGATCCTGCCGCCGCTGATCGAACATCTCGATACGCTGCTCACCGGCACCGCGCAGGGCCTCGAGCGGCAGACCTTCAAGCTCACCGATCCCGCCAGCGGCCGCCTGCTCGGCCTGCGCGCCGACATGACGCCGCAGGCCGCACGCATCGCCGCCCGCCGCTACGCCGACCTGCCGGTCGTGCGCCTGTGCTACCTCGGCTCGGTGCTGCGCACGGAGCCGGACAACCCGGGCGGCCCGCGCTCGCCGCGCCAGGTCGGCTGCGAGCTCTTCGGCGTCGGTGGGCTCGAGGGCGATCTGGAGATCGTGCAGCTGATGCTGCAGACCTTGCAGATCGCCGGAGTCGGCGGTGCACATCTCGATCTGGGGCACGTCGGCATCTACCGCGCGCTGACCGAGCGGCTGGCGCTCGACGCCGACGACGAATCCGCGCTGTTCGCCATCCTGCAGCGCAAGTCGCACCCGGATCTCGCCGAGTTCGCGCGCGATCGCCTCAAGGCGCGCACGACCGAGGCGATCGCGCAGCTGATGGACCTGAACGGCGACCCGTCGGTGCTTGCGCGCGCGCGCGAAACGCTGAAAGCGGGCGGTGCCGCGGTGCTCGAAGCCTTGAGCACGCTCGAGCGCACCGTAGAGGCGCTGCAGCGGGCTTCGCCGCGCATCGAGATTCATGTCGACCTCGCCGAGCTGCGCGGCTACCGCTATCACACGGGAATGGTGTTTGCGGCCTTCGTCCCCGGACACGGGCGCGAGATCGCGCGCGGCGGGCGTTACGATGGCGTCGGTGCGGAGTTCGGTGCCTCGCGCCCGGCGACCGGCTTCTCCGCCGACCTCAACGAGCTGCTGCGGCTCGGCGCACAGAAAGACGATTCACCGCAGGAAGCGCAGAGATCGTAGTGCAAAAGCGGTCGTTTGTTGCCGATGTCCTGTCGGTCCTCTGTGGTTCAAGTTCTTCGCTAGGTGAGCTATGGGCAAATCGGTCGTGATCATCGGCGCGCAATGGGGCGACGAAGGCAAGGGCAAGGTCGTCGATCTGCTGACCGACCGCGTGCAGGCGGTCGCACGCTTTCAGGGCGGGCACAACGCCGGACACACGCTGGTGATCAACGGCGTGAAGACCGCACTCAACCTGATTCCTTCCGGCATCATGCGGCCCGGCGTCGCCTGCCTGATCGGCAACGGCGTCGTGCTGTCGCTGCCGCACTTGATTGCCGAGATCGGAAAAGTCGAGTCGACCGGCGCATCGGTGCGCGACCGGCTGCGCATTTCCGAGGCCGCGCCGCTGGTGCTGCCGGTGCACGCGCAGCTCGATCAGGCCCGCGAGCGTGCGCGCGGCGAGGCCAAGATCGGCACGACCGGCAAGGGCATCGGGCCGGCCTACGAGGACAAGGTCGCACGCCGCGCCGTGCGCGTCGGCGATCTGTTCCATCGCGAGCAACTGGCGGCCAAGCTCGGCGAGCTGCTCGCGTATCACAACTTCGTGCTGCAGAACTACTACAAGGAAGAGCCCGTCGACTTCCAGCGCACGCTGGATGATCTGCTCGGCTACGCCGACGTGGTCCGGCCGATGGTCGGCGACGTGACCGAGCTCTTGCGCCAGCATCTGCTGCGCGGCGACAACGTGCTGTTCGAGGGCGCGCAGGGCGCGCTGCTCGACGTCGACCACGGCACCTATCCCTTCGTGACCTCGAGCAACACGACCGCCGGCGGCGCGGCGACGGGCACCGGCGTCGGCCCGCGCGAGTTCGGCTACGTGCTCGGCATCGTCAAGGCCTATGCGACGCGCGTCGGCTCCGGTCCGTTCCCGACCGAGCAGGAGAACGACGTCGGCCAGCACATCCGCGACAAGGGCGCGGAGTACGGCACCGTCACGCAGCGGCCGCGGCGCTGCGGCTGGTTCGACGCGGTGGCGGCGCGCCGCTCGATCTTCAACAACAGTGTGACCGGGCTGTGCGTGACCAAGCTCGACGTGCTCGACGAGCTCGACACGATACGCCTTTGTGTCGGCTACCGCGTCAACGGCGTGCCGGTGGAAACGCCGCCCGTCGGCGCCGAAGGCTTCGCGCGCATCGAGCCGATCTACGAGGAGATTCCCGGCTGGAAGAGCAGCACCTTCGGTGTGACGCGCTACGAGCGTCTGCCCGAGAACGCCCGGCGCTATCTCAAGCGCATCGAAGAAGTCAGCGGTGTCGAAGTCGCGATCGTGTCCACCGGCCCCGACCGCGAGCACACGATCGTGCTGCGCAATCCGTTCGACTGAAGCGATCGGGCAACAAAAAACCCCGCGAAGCCCGGGGTTTCTGTACGATGCAGGCCCTTGCAGGGCCCTAGTTTGGTGCCGAGGAGAGGACTCGAACCTCCACGGTGTTACCCGCCAGTACCTGAAACTGGTGCGTCTACCAATTCCGCCACCTCGGCATGAGGGCGCGCATTGTGGCGACGCACCGAACCTTTGTCAATGAAGAAGAAAACCGTCAGTAAACAGCAGGAAACGCGCGCCGACGGCGGTCGCGGCGAGGCTTGGGAAGAGGCCGATCCCGACTACGGCAAGCAGGCATCGCAGTATGCCGAGCCGGTGCCCAGCCGCCGGCTGATCGTGCAGACCCTGAGCACCCAGCCGGGGCCGATGACGCTCGACGATCTGGTCGGGCATTTCGCGCTCGGCCGGCTGACGCAGCAGGAGGCGCTGGCCAAGCGCCTGCAGGCGATGGTGCGCGACGGCGAGCTGGTGCAGAACCGGCGCGGCGCGTACGGCCCGGTCACGCAGATGAATCTGATCGCCGGTCAGGTGCAGGCGCACCGCGACGGCTTCGGTTTCCTGATTCCGGACGCCGGCGGCGACGACGTCTTCCTGCCGCCGCGGCAGATGCGCTCGCTGATGAACGGCGATCGCGTCCTCGTGCGCGTCGTCGGCCGTGACTTCAAGGGCCGGCCCGAGGGTGCGGTTGCCGAAGTCATCGAGCGCGTCAGCCGCAGCATCGTCGGCCGCCTGCACGTCGAGCAGGGCGTCAGCTACGTGATCCCGGAGAACCCGCGCGTACAGCACGATCTGCTGATTCCGCCGGAGCATCTGCGCGGCGCGCGCCACGGGCAGATGGTCGTCGCCGAGATCGTGACGCCGCCCGGTGCACGCACGCTGCCGGTCGGCCGCGTCGAGGAGATCCTCGGCGACCACCTGGCGCCGGGCATGGAGATCGAAGCGGCGATTCGCGCGCACAGCCTGCCGCACGTCTGGCCGGAGGCGGTCGAGGCCGAGGCGGCACAGATCCCGGACGAAGTGCATGCGCGGCATGCCGCGGGCCGCGAGGATCTGCGCGATCTGCCGCTGGTGACGATCGACGGCGTCGATGCGCGCGACTTCGACGATGCCGTTTACTGCCGGCCGCTGCGCAAAGGCGCGTTTTCGAAGGGCGGATGGACGCTGTGGGTCGCGATCGCCGACGTGTCGGCCTACGTGATGCCGGAGTCGCCGCTCGACAAGGAAGCGTCGCGGCGCGGCAACTCGGTGTACTTCCCGCAGCGGGTCATTCCGATGCTGCCGGAGAAGCTGTCGAACGGCCTGTGCTCACTGAATCCGAACGTCGATCGCCTGTGCATGGTCTGCGAGATGCGCGTGCTGCCCGACGGCGAGGTCGCGAAGTCGCGCTTCTACGAAGCGGTGATGCGCTCGCAGGCGCGGCTGACCTACGACGAGGTGGCGGAGATCCTCGATCGGCCCGACGGCGAGACCGCGCATGCGCACGCGCCGCTCGTCGGCCACTTGCAGGCGCTCAACGACGTCTTCGACGCGCTGTTTGCCGCGCGCACGCGGCGCGGCGCGATCGACTTCGAATCGGTGGAGACGCGCATCGTGTTCTCCGGCGAGCGCAAGATCGAGCGCATCGTGCCGGTGCAGCGCAACCGCGCGCACCGGCTGATCGAGGAATGCATGGTCGCGGCCAATGTCGAGGCCGCACGCTTCGTCGATCGCCACAAGCTGGCGAACCTCTACCGCATTCACGAATCGCCCGACACGCTCAAGCTGCAGGCGCTGCGCGAGTTCCTGGCGTTGCGCGGTCTCTCCCTGGGCGGCGGCGACAAGCCGAGTGCCAAGGACTACAGCCGCACGATCGCGCAGCTGCGCGACCGCCCGGACGCGGCGCTGATCCAGACGGTGATGCTGCGCTCGATGATGCAGGCGCGCTACAGCCCGCAAAACGTCGGGCATTTCGGCCTTGCGCTGACGCATTACGCGCACTTCACGTCGCCGATCCGCCGCTATCCGGATCTGCTGCTGCACCGCGCGATCAAGCACGCGCTGGCGCGGCGCAAGCCGAAGGCCTTCATCTACGACCAGGAGCGCATGCTGGCGCTGGGCACACACTGCTCGATGACCGAGCGGCGCGCGGACGAAGCCACGCGCGACGTCGTCACCTGGCTCAAATGCGAGTTCATCCGCCATCGCCTGGCCGAGGAGTTCGACGGCACGATCAGCAGCGTCGCGCCGTTCGGCCTGTTCGTCGAGCTCGACGGCCTCTACATCGAAGGGCTGGTGCACGTCTCCTCGCTGCGCAACGACTATTATGAGCACGACGCCCGTGCGTATCGGCTCGTCGGCAGCCGCAGCAAGACGGTCTACGGGCTCGGCGACCGCGTGCGCGTCAAGCTGGTGCGCGTCAACCTCGATGAGCGCAAAATCGACCTCGAGCTGGTCGAAGTGATGCAGCGTTCATCCGGGGTTCATGCCCGCCGCCCAGAATCGCCGAACAAACTCCCTAAGTCGCGGAAACAGAAAAGGAAACGGAAATGAATGGGTTCAGGGTGGTGGTTTGCATCGCGGTGGCCGGTGCGCTTGGCGCCTGCGCCACCGATGATCCGAATCGGCGTGCCAAGACCGGCGCGGCGATCGGTGCCGTGGCCGGTGCGGTGATCGGCAATCAGGTCAGCGGTGCGCGCGGCGCGCCGATCGTCGGCGCGGTCGTCGGTGCGATCGCCGGCGGTGCGGTCGGCAATTACATGGACAAGCAGAAGGCTGAGCTCGAGCGCCAGCTGGCGGAAGAGGCCGCGCGCCAGGAGCTGCAGATCAGCGAGCTGGCGGATGGCTCGCTCAAGATCGGCATCGCCAGCGATGTCAGCTTCGACGTCGACAGCGCGCAGCTCAAGCCGGACGCGCTCGACACCTATGCCAAGATCGCGAACGTGCTGAAGACTTACGACAAGACCGTCGTGCACATCGTCGGCCACACCGACTCGACCGGCAGCGATCAGTACAACCAGAGCCTGTCCGAGCGCCGCGCGTCGTCGGTGGCGAGCTACATGGGCGGGCAGGGTCTGCCGGGCACGCGCATCCGCCTCGAAGGCCGCGGCGAGCGCGAGCCGATCGCAAGCAACGAGACGGCCGATAGCCGCAAGAAGAATCGGCGCGTCGACATCGTGATCAAGCCGGTCATCGAAGGCCAGGAGCAGCAGGCCTGGACGCCGCCGCCGTACCTGGGGGCGTAGCGCCGGACCTTGTCCAGAACGACACTGATCGGCGGCTTCCACGCGGTTCTCGCCGCGCTCGAAGACGCCCACGACAAGCCGTTCGAGATTCTGCTCGCCGAGTCGCGGCAGGATCAGCGTGCGCGCGAAGTGCAGCGGCTGGCCGCGGCACTGGGCGTGCGGGTTCGCGTGGTTTCCCGTAGCGAGCTGGACCTCAGGGCCCCCGGGCTGCGCCACCAGGGCGTGCTCGCCCATGTGCCCGAGAAGCCCTTCGACGCCGAGGATCTGCTGTACCGTGCCGCCGAGCCGCAGCATCTGCTGCTGGCGCTCGACGGTGTCCAGGATCCGCATAACCTCGGCGCCTGCCTGCGGACCGCGGAGGCAGTCGGCGTCAACGCCGTGATCGTGCCCAAGGATCGCAGCGCCGGACTCACCGCGGTGGCGCGCAAGGCCGCCGCCGGCGCCGCGGAGCGGGTGCCGGTCGTTGCCGTGACCAACCTGGTGCGCACGCTGCAGCGGCTCAAATCGCATGGCTACTGGGTCACGGGGCTTGCCGGCGAGGCCGACGCCGAGGTCTTCGATGCCGATCTCACCGGGCCGACGGTGCTGGTCATGGGCGCCGAAGGCGAGGGTCTGCGCCGGCTCACGCGCGAGACTTGCGACCGGCTCGTGCGCATTCCGATGCAGGGCAAGGCCGAAAGTCTCAACGTCTCGGCGGCCGCCGCGGTCTGCCTGTACGAGGCCTGGCGCCAGCGCAGCCGGGCAAGGTCCAAGGCGCGCTAAAGCCGCCGCGGATTGCGGCGAGCGGCCGATTCCCCTAATATCCCGCGCCCGTTTCCGAACCGGAGGCGGAGTTTTTTCGTTGATTCACTTGCTCCACGGGCGGCCGCGCCGCGCCGGGAGCCGCGCGGGTTTGAGCTGCGCGTCCACAAGGAGATGCAATGCGACACTACGAAATCGTGGTCATGGTGCACCCGGACCAGAGCGAGCAGGTTCCGGCCATGATCGAGCGCTACAAGGGCATGGTCGAAGCCGGCGGCGGCAAGGTGCACCGGCTGGAAGACTGGGGCCGGCGCCAGCTGGCGTACCCGATCGCCAAGGCGCACAAGGCGCACTACGTGCTGATGAACGTCGAGGCGAGCCAGGAAACGCTGCAGGAGCTGGAGGGCGCGTTCCGCTTCAACGACGCCGTGATCCGCCGGCTGATCGTCAAGAAGGACAAGGCCGTCACCGTGCAGTCCCCGCTGTTCAAGGTGCCGGACGAAGAGAAGAAGCCGGGCGAGTACCGCGCGCGCAAGACGGATTCCGAGAGCAGCGATTCAGAAGGTGCCGACGCCGGCGCCGAAGAAGCAGGAGCTTGAGCCATGGCGCAGTTTTTTCGCCGTAAGAAGTCGTGCAAGTTCAGCGCCGAGGGCGCGCCCGAGATCGATTACAAGGACCTCAATACACTCAAGCAGTACATCGGCGACAACGGCAAGATCGTGCCGGCGCGCATCACCGGGACGCGCTCGCGCTATCAGCGCGAGCTGGCGCTGGCGATCAAGCGCGCGCGCTACCTGGCGCTGCTGCCGTACACCGACCGTCACGTCTAAGGGATCCCGGTCATGGAAGTCATACTGCTCGAGAAGATCAAGAAGCTCGGCGACCTCGGCGACACCGTCAATGTCAAGCCCGGCTTTGGCCGCAATTACCTGCTGCCGCAGGGCAAGGCGCTGGCGGCCACCGAAGCGAATCGCAAGGTGTTCGAGGCACGCAAGGCCGAGCTGCTGCGCAAGGCGCAGGACAGCGTCAATGCCGCGAAGCTGCGCGCCGAGAAGCTCGCCGGCCTCACGCTGACGATCCAGGCGCTGGCGGCCGAAGAGGGCAAGCTCTACGGCTCGGTCGGCCCGGCGGACATCGTGCGCGCCGCCGCCGAGAAAGGCGTCGAGCTGCACCGCAACGAGCTCGACATGCTCGGCGGTCCGATCCGCGCGACCGGAAGCTACACGATCGGCGTGCACCTGCATTCGGAGGTCGAGGCCAGCGTGACCGTCGTCGTCGAGGAACAGAAGGTGCAGGCTTCCTAGCCGGAAAAAGCAGCTGGCCGCGGATGAACACGGACAAACGCGGACGTGATTCGGTCCGAATCTCGGCTGCTCTTCGTCATGCCCGCGCAGGCGGGCGTGTGCGAATCGCCTTTCAAACGCCAGCCTGAGCGCATCGGCGCCTGTTCGCGGCGCTCGCTCGGGCAGCTACCGTAGAATCGTGGCAATCCAACACCTGCGGCCGCCCCATGTCTGCCAAGCAGCGCCTCTACCGCGTCACGTTCCTGAATCAGGGCCAGGTGTACGAGGTCTACGCGCGCGAGGTCAGCCATGGCGCGATGCTCGGCTTCGTCGAGATCGGCAAGCTGGTGTTCGGCGAGAAGACCACGCTTCTCGTCGACACCAGCGAGGAGAAGCTCAAGCAGGAGTTTGCCGAGGTGGAGCGCTTCTACGTGCCGGTGCACGCCGTCGTGCGTATCGACGAGGTACGCAAGCGCGGCCCGGCGCGCATCGTCGGCGGCAGCGAGACCGGCGCCAAGATCATGCCGTTTCCGTTGTACACCTTCGGCGGGGATGGCAAGAAGTGATCCGGTTCGCGCTCCTCGGCTCCGGCTCCAAAGGCAAC
The DNA here is from genome assembly GCA_040754295.1 of Pseudomonadota bacterium. Taxonomy (GTDB): domain Bacteria; phylum Pseudomonadota; class Gammaproteobacteria; order Nevskiales; family Nevskiaceae; genus Solimonas. Next base: position 64,078 of record JBFMCQ010000006.1, read on the forward strand.
GGCACCCTCATCGAAGCCGACGGCACGCGCATCCTCATCGACTGCGGTTTCACGCTCGGCGAGGCCGAGGCGCGGCTGCAGCGGCTCGGCGTCGACCCGGCGTCGCTGGATGCGATCCTGGTCACGCACGAGCACGGCGATCATCTCAGCGGCGTCGGCCGGCTCGCGCGCCGCTATCGCGTGCCGGTGTGGATGACGCACGGTACCTATGCGTGCTGGAGCGACCGCGCGGTGCCTCATTGCCTGCGCTTCAGCCCGCATCAGTCGTTCCGCATCGGCGCGCTCGAGGTGCAGCCGTACCCGGTGCCGCACGATGCGCGCGAGCCGTGCCAGTACGTCTTCGGCGCCGGCGGCCTGCGGCTTGGCGTGCTTTCCGACGCCGGCCACGTGACGGCGCACGTGCGCGCAATGCTCGTTGACTGCGATGCGCTGCTGCTCGAGTGCAACCACGATCCGCAGATGCTGCGCGACGGGCCGTATCCGGAGGCGCTCAAGCGCCGTGTCGGCAGCGCGCAGGGGCATTTGTCGAACCAGCAGGCGGCGGCATTGCTGCGCGACTGCGCGGTCTCGCGCCTGCAGCACCTGGTGCTGACGCATTTGTCGGAAACCAACAACGCGCCGCAGCTCGCTCGCACCGCGGTCGTCGACGCGCTCGACGGCGATGCGCCGTGGATCGTCTGCGCGGATCAGAGTGCGGGGCTCGCCTGGCGCGAGCTCGTGTAAGGCGGGATGGCGGGCGTCGCCGTGCGAAAATACGCGCCCGCCGCCGATCGTTCCGAAGAACTCCGCATGTCCCTGACCGTCCTGCCCGGCGCCGAGAGCCTGTCGGCATTTCGCATCGAGCGTCTGCTGTCCGCCTTGCGCGCGCACGCTCCGGCGCTGCACGCCGTGGAAGTGCGCGACCTGTACCTCGTCGACGCCGACGGCGTGCCGGCCGGCACGCTGCGCCGGCTGCTCGGCGAGGGTCCCGAGCACATCGCCGCGGCGGATCTGGTGCTCTACGTCGTGCCGCGCGTCGGCACGACCTCGCCGTGGTCGAGCAAGGCGACCGACATCGCGCGCGTCTGTGGACTCACCGGCGTGCGCCGCATCGAGCACGGCCGCGCCTACCGCCTCTCCGGCATCCGCGAGCTGCCGCCGGCGGCCTGGGGCGCGCTGCACGATCCGATGATGGAATCCGTGCTGACCGACTTCGGGCAGTTGCAACAGGTGCTCGACGCGCAGCCGCGCCGCGGGCTGCGCAGCGTCGATGTCCTCGGCGGCGGCGCCGAAGCGCTGCTCAGCGCGAACCGCGACTGGGGTCTGGCGCTGTCCGAGGACGAGATCGCCTATCTGGCGCGGCATTTCCGCGCGGCCGGCCGCAATCCGACCGACGCCGAGCTGATGATGTTCGCGCAGGTCAACAGCGAGCACTGCCGGCACAAGATCTTCAACGCGGAGTTCACGGTCGACGGCGTCGTACAGCCGCACTCGCTGTTCCAGATGATCCGCATGACGCACGCCGCCGCGCCGCGGGGCGTGCTGTCGGCTTACAAGGACAACGCCGCCGTCGTCGAGGGCTTCGAGGCAATGCGCTGGTTCGCCGACGCCGACCACGTCTGGCGCGAGCACCGCGAGTCGGTGCACATGCTGATGAAGGTGGAGACGCACAACCACCCGACCGGCATCTCGCCGCATCCGGGCGCCGGCACCGGCGCCGGCGGCGAAATCCGCGACGAGGCCGCGACCGGGCGCGGCGGTAAGCCCAAGGCCGGGCTGTGCGGCTTCTCGGTGTCGAACCTGCGCATTCCCGGCTTCGAGCAGCCCTGGGAGCGCCAGGCGGAGCTGCTCGCGCAGGGCACGCCGCCGCGCATGGCAAGCGCGCTGCAGATCATGCTCGACGCTCCGCTCGGCGCGGCCGCGTACAACAACGAGTTCGGGCGGCCGAATCTGAACGGCTACTTCCGCAGCTACGAGCAGCTCACACCCGATCACCGCAATCGCGGCTATCACAAGCCGATCATGATCGCCGGCGGTTACGGCAACATCCGCGCGATGCACGTCGAGAAGCGCACCGTGATCGAGGGCGCAAAGCTCGTCGTGCTCGGCGGCCCGGCGATGCTGATCGGCCTGGGCGGCGGCGCGGCCTCGTCGATGGCCACCGGCGCGAGCAGCGCGGAGCTCGACTTCGCCTCGGTGCAGCGCGCCAATCCGGAGCTGGAGCGCCGCTGCCAGGAAGTCATCGACGCGTGCTGGGCGCTGGGCGACGACAATCCGATCCTGGCTATCCACGACGTCGGCGCCGGCGGGCTGTCGAACGCGCTGCCGGAGCTGGTGCACGCCGACGACCGCGGCGGCCATATCCAGCTGCGCGACGTGCAGTCGGCCGACCCGTCGCTGTCGCCGATGGAGATCTGGTGCAACGAAGCGCAGGAGCGCTACGTGCTCGCCATCGCGCCGGACAGCCTGGGCCGCTTCGGCGAGCTGTGTACGCGCGAGCGCTGCCCGTACGCGGTGGTTGGCGAGGCCAGCGCCGAGCGGCGGCTGCTCGTCGACGACCGCATCGAAGGCCGGCCGGCCGTCGACATGCCGATGGAGGTTCTGCTCGGCAAGCCGCCGCGGATGAAGCGCGTGACGCAGCGCCAGCCGAGCCGGTTTGCGCCGCTGCGACTGCCCACCCGGATCGCCGAGGCCGTCGAGCGTCTGCTGCGCCTGCCCGCGGTGGCATCGAAGAGCTTCCTGATCACGATCGGCGATCGCAGCGTCGGCGGGCTGACCGTGCGCGACCAGATGGTCGGGCCGTGGCAGGTGCCGGTGGCGGACTGCGCGGTCACCGCGACCGGCTTCGAGGCGACGACCGGCGAAGCCATGGCGATGGGCGAGCGCACGCCGCTGGCGCTGCTCGATGCACCGGCGTCCGGCCGCATCGCCGTGGCCGAAGCGGTGCTCAACATCGCCGCCGCCCCGATCGCGCGGCTCGGCGACGTGCGCCTGTCCGCGAACTGGATGGCGGCCTGCGGCCAGGGCGACGAGGATGCGCGGCTGTTCGACACGGTCAAGGCGGTCGGCGCCGAGCTGTGTCCGAAGCTCGGCATCGCGATCCCGGTCGGCAAGGATTCGCTGTCGATGAAGAGCGTCTGGCAGCACGGCGGTCAGACGCGCATGCAGACGGCGCCGGTGTCGCTGATCGTTTCCGCCTTCGCGCCGGTGACCGACGTGCGCCGCGTGCTGACGCCGCAGCTCGCCGCGGGCGCGGGCGAGACGCGGCTGCTGCTCGTCGATCTCGGCAATGGCCGCAACCGCCTCGGCGGCTCGGCGCTGGCGCAGGTGTACGCGCAGGTCGGCGATGTGCCGCCGGACCTCGACGATCCCGAGCAGCTGAAGTCCGCCTTCGCGCTGATCCAGGCGCTGAACGGCGAAGGCCGGCTGCTCGCCTATCACGACCGCAGCGACGGCGGCCTGTTCGTCACGCTCGCGGAGATGGCCTTCGCCGGACGCTGCGGCGTGAGCGTCGACATCGCCGCGCTGGGTGCCGAGCCGATCGCGGCGCTGTTTTCGGAGGAGCTGGGCTTCGTCGTGCAGGTGCGCGCGCAGGACGCGCCCGCAGTGCTGGAGCGCTGCCGCGAGGTCGGCTTGCACGCATATGATCTCGGCGCACCAACGGCCGACGCTCGGCTGCGCATCACCGCGGCCGGCAAGCTGCTGTTCGAGGGCGAGCGCACGGCGCTGCACAAGGCCTGGTCGGAGACGAGCTACCGCCTCGCCGCGCTGCGCGACAACCCCGATTGCGCGCGCGAGGAATTCGAGGCGATTGGTGAGCAGGCCGATCCCGGCTTGAGCGTGCAGCTGAGCTTCTCCACGATTCCCGATTCCCGATTCCCGATTCCCGGGATCGCCACGCGCCCGCGCGTGGCGATCCTCCGCGAGCAAGGCGTCAACAGCCATCACGAGATGGCCTACGCCTTCCACGCCGCCGGCTTCGAGGCGGTCGACGTGCATATGAGCGACCTGATCGAGGGCCGCAGGGGTCTCGACGACTTCGCCGGCGTCGTCGCCTGCGGCGGGTTTTCCTATGGCGACGTGCTCGGCGCGGGACAGGGCTGGGCGAAGACGATCCTGTTCCACGAGCGCACCCGCGAGATGTTCGCGGAGTTTCTCGCGCGCAGCGACCGCTTTGCGCTGGGCGTCTGCAACGGCTGCCAGATGTTCGCGGCGCTCAAGGCCATCGTGCCCGGCGCCGAGAACTGGCCGGCGTTTGGGCGCAACCGCAGCGAGCAGTTCGAGGCGCGCTGGTCGCAGGTGGAAATCCTGCCGTCGAAATCGCTGTTCTTCGACGGCATGGCCGGCTCGCGGCTGCCGATCGCCGTTGCCCACGGGGAAGGCCGCGCGCAGTTCGATCGGCCCGGGCAGCTCGAGGCGTTGCAGCGCGACGGCCAGGTGGCGATGCGCTTCGTCGACCACCACGGCCGCGTGGCCGAGCGCTATCCGTTCAATCCCAACGGCTCGCCGGGCGGCCTGACCGCCGTCTGCAGCGCCGACGGCCGCGTGACGATCCTGATGCCGCACGCCGAGCGCACGATTCACGGCGTGACCGGCTCGTGGTGGCCGCGGCGCGATGCAGGCAAGACCCCGTGGTTCCGGATGTTCGAGAACGCGCGGAAGTACGTGGGTTGATGCAGGCCCGACCTTCGCGCGCGCCTACTCCGGCAGCGGCGGCTCCAGCAGCTCCAGCGGCGGGTCGCCGTCGTAGACCAGGTCGAGGCGTCGCTGCAGGTATGCGGTGCGCACGAACACGTAAGGGTCGAACTGCTGATCGAGCACCGAGTCGTAATCGAGCAGGCGCGCGCGCTTGTCGACGATGTTGACTGCGCCGAGGGCGGCGCGTTCGAGGAGGCTGACGGACTCGGAGTACTGCAGCGGATCGGTCCAGTTGTCGCCGACGCGGCCGACCAGATCGCGGTTCGTGGTCGGGCCAAGCAGCGGCAGCATCAGGTACCAGCCCTCACCGAAGCCCCAGCGGCCCAGCGTCTGGCCGAAATCCTCGTTGTTCTTTTCCAGGCCCACCATCGTCGCCGGATCGAGGAAGCCGCCGATCCCGTAGGTGCTGTTGATCAGCAGCCGCCCGGTGTCGCGCGCGGTCTGCACGAGCTTGCCCTGCAGCAGGTCGCCGATGATCACGCGCGGATAGAACAGATTGTCGAAAAAGTTCGAGATCCCGGTCTTCACCGGCGCCGGGACGATCTTGTCGTACTGCACGGCGACCGGCCGCAGCACGTAGCGGTCGGCGGTCAGATTGAAGCTGTAGACCGCGCGGTTGACCGGCTCGAACGGATCCGAGGGCTCGTACGGCGAGTTGTGGGCACAGCCGGCGACGAGCAGTGCACAGACGACCGCTCCCAACCCCCGCGCCCGCGACAGCGGACGTTCGTTCATGCGTGTCGTTGTTGTGCGTGGATGTCGAAAATATCGGCCAGACCGAAGAATACCAGCAGACCGCGCAGTTGCTCGGGCGGCGCGACCAGCTGCAGCCGCGCGCCGCGGGCGCGCGCGCGCCGCGCGAGCTCGAGCAGCAGCGCCACACCGGCGCTGTCGACCTGGCGCACGCCCGAGAGGTCGACGCTGCCGTCCGCCGCGAGCGTGTCGGCACGCGCAAACCAGCGCTCGACTTCGGCGAAGGTCAGCGCATCGTTCTCGAGTTTCACCGGTTACTGTGCCTCCTTGCGCGCCTGCTCGGCGGAGGGCACCAGATGGCCCGAGCTGAGCCGCTCGATCACTGCGGGAATGCTGGTGCGCTTGATCTCGGAGTCGATCTGCGTGCGGTAGTTGAGGACGATCGACAGGTTCTCGGCCTTGATGTCCCAGATTTTCCAGGCATCGCCGCTCCGCCGCATCGAGAAGACGATCGGGATCGGCGGCTTGCCGTCCTTGCGGATGATCGTCGTGTCGACGCTGGCGCGCTTGCCGTCGATGCGCGCAGGCCTCACCTCGATCTCGATGCCGTCGTAGTACTCCAGCAGCTTGTCCGCGTAAGTGCGGATCAGCATGTCCTTGAACGCGGTCTCGAACTGATCGAGCTGCTCGGGCGTCGTCGAGCGCGCATGGGCGCCGAGGATGACGCGTGCGATGTACTCGGTGTCGAAGTGCGGCACGATCTTGGCGTCGACCATCGCGTAGAGCGCGCCCTTGTCCTTGCGGTAGGTGTCGACGTTCTGCGCGATGTCGGCGCGCACCGCCGAGGTCGCCGTGCGGATGATCTCGTCCGGCGCAGGGGCGTCCGGGAACGCCGGGGTAGCGACCGCGCAGGCCGCTACGGCGAGACTTGCAAAAAACCGTTTCATCGTGCGTCTCCTTGGGGCTGCGCCTTGCGCTGTTCCAGCGACTCGGCGAGCTTGCCGATCGCCTCGGCCAGCTTGTCGTCGCCGCCGTCCTGGGCGAGGAACTGACCGATCAGATTCTCCAGCACCACCGCGCCCTGGGTCAGCTCCAGCTCGCTACCCTCCGTCAGATACTCGTCGAGCCCGCCGGGTTCCAGGCCGATATACTGCTCGCCGAGCAGGCCGGCGGTGAGGATCTTGGCACTGGAATCCGCCGGAATGCGGTCGTAGCGCTTCGCGATGTCGATCGTCACCCTGGCCTCGTAGCTCTGCGGATCGAATTCGATCGCGCGCACGCGACCGACGCGCACGCCGGCCATCGTCACCGCCGAGCCGGCCTTGAGCCCGCCGATGTTGCCGAACTTGGCGGTGACCGAATAGGTCTCGCCGCCGAAGGTGTCGAGGCTGGCGACGCGGAACGTCAGCACGAAGACCGCGGCGACGCCCAGACAGACGAAGAATCCCACCAGAATTTCCAGCGCTCTCGATTGCATGATTCCCTCGGTCCGAGTTTGGCAGTCTGGGCTCGGCCCCTCTTAACGGAACATGAATGCGGTCAGGACGAAGTCGAGCGCGAGAATGCTCAGCGACGACACGACCACGGTGGACGTCGTTGCCCGCGACACGCCTTCCGACGTCGGCACCGCGTGGTAGCCCTGGTAGACCGCGATCCAGCTCACGGTGGCGCCGAAGACGACCGCCTTGACGAAGCTCTGGCGGATGTCGTCGATCTCCACGCCGGCGCGGATCTGCGACCAGTAGCTGCCGGCGTCGACGCCGAGCAGCTCCACGCCGATCGCATGCCCGCCGGCGACACCGATCGCCATGACGCTGAAGATGCCGGCGAGCAGCGGCATCGCGATGACGCCGGCGAGGAAGCGCGGCGCGATGACGCGGCGCACCGGATCGACCGCCATCATTTCCATCGCCGAGAGCTGATCGGTCGCGCGCATCAGGCCGATTTCCGCGGCCAGCGCCGAGCCGGCGCGGCCGGCGAAGAGCAGGGCCGTGACCACCGGCCCGAGCTCACGAACGATGACCAGCGCGATGAGGGAGCCCAGCGACTCCTCGGCGCCGAAGCGGATCAGCGTGCGGTAGAGCTGCAGCGCCAGCACCATGCCGACGAAGCTGCCGGACAGCACGATGATGATCAGCGACAGCACGCCGACGCTGTAGAGCTGCTGCACGACGAGGCGCGGGCGGCCCAGCGCGGCCGGAATCGCGGCGACGATGCTGGCCAGGAAGAACTGCGCGCGGCCAAGGCCGGCGAGGAAACTGGAAAGTACGAGCCAGACGCCGGTCATGCGCGCGCCCGGTACAAGCGGTTGCAGGTCGCAGGTTGCGGGTTGCGGGAAAGCTGTCTGCAGCCCGCAGCCTGCAGCCTGCAGCCGCTGTCGAACACGTTCACGCCGTCTCTCCCATGAGATCCTCTTCGAACGTGCGCGCCGTCTTGTAATGGAACGCGATCGGCCCGTCGTGCCGGCCTTCGAGGAACTGGCGCACCAGCTCGGAAGAAGAGCCGCGGATCGCATCCGGCGTACCGTGGTCGAGCACCTTGCCGCCGTGGACGATGTAGGCGTAGTCGGCGATCGACAGCACTTCGCCGACGTCGTGCGAGACGACGATGCTGGTGATCCCCAGCGACTGGTTCAGCGAGCGGATCAGGCGCATCAGCACGCCCATGCTGATCGGATCCTGCCCGGTGAACGGCTCGTCGTACATCACCATGTCGGGATCGAGCGCGATCGCGCGCGCCAGCGCCACGCGCCGTGCCATGCCCCCGGAAAGCTCTTCCGGATAGAGCTCCGCAGCGCCGCGCAGGCCGACCGCTTCCAGCTTCATCAGGACGATGTCGCGGATCAGTGCGTCCGCGAGCCTGGTGTGCTCGCGCAGCGGGTAGGCCACGTTCTCGAAGACGGTGAGATCGGTCAGCAGCGCGCCGTGCTGGAACAGCATGCCCATGCGCCGGCGCATCCGGTACAGCCCGGCGCGGCTCTGCTTGTGCACGTCCTCGCCGTCGAAGCGCACGGTGCCGGCGTTGGGGCGCCACTGGCCGCCGATGAGGCGCAGCAGCGTCGTCTTGCCGGTGCCCGAGGGACCCATGATCGCGGTGATGCGGCCGCGGCGGATGTCGACATCGACGCCGTCATAGATCAGGCGGCTGCCGTAGCCGAAGCGCAGGCCGCGGACACTGACCAAACTGGTTTCCGTGTCGTTCATTGGCAAGAGGGCGGCCCTGTCTGAGGGTCGAAGCCGGTTTTGTTCGGACGCCATTATAGGTCGTAGGTCGCCGCGTGTAGCTCGGCCGCAAGCCGGAAGCCTTTGCTACACCCCGCGGCGTACCGGCCGCTAGCGTTCGAGTCTCGCGAGCAGGTACGGCTCGAGGTCGCGCGCGACAGCGGCGACCGACCGCGGCCCGCCCAGGTCCACGATCTGTGTCATCCGCAGCCCGCTGTAGCCGCAGGGATTGATGCGCGCGAATGGCTCCAGGTCCATGGCCACGTTGAGCGCCAGCCCGTGGTAGCTGCAGCCGCGGCGCACGCGCAGGCCCAGCGAGCCGATCTTCGCGCGTCCCGGCAGCCCGCCGGCAGCGTCGACGTAGACGCCCGGTGCTTCGCGATCCGCGTGCGCGGCGATGCCGTAGCCCGCGAGCAGGTCGATCATCGCCAGCTCGATGCGCGTCACCAGGCTGCGGATGCCGTAGCCCAGGCGCTGCAGGTCGAGCAGGCAGTAGACGACGAGCTGGCCGGGGCCATGGTACGTGACCTGGCCGCCGCGGTCGGCCTGCACGACCGGGATGTCGCCGGCGGCGAGCACATGCTCGGCCTTGCCGGCCTGTCCCTGCGTGAACACCGGCGGATGCTCGAGCATCCAGATCTCATCCGGCGTCTCGGCGCCGCGCGCGTCAGTGAACGCGCGCATCCGCGCGAGCATCGGCACGTAGTCCTGCAGGCCGAGCGGACGGACGATCGGCGCGCTCACCCGCTCCTCTTGGCGCAGCGTCTGCCGGATCGCCTCAGCTGCCGATCCACAGCCGTACCGTGTCGACCAGCTGCTGCAGCATGCCGCCTTCGGCGACCGGCTGCAGCGCGACCAGCGGCAGCGTGCGCAACGGCTTGTCGCCGATGCTCAGCGTGATCGTGCCGAGCGGCTGGCCGGCGCTGACCGGTGCGATCGGCGAGGCGTCGATCGTCGGCGCCAGCGCCAGCTGGTCGGCGAGCCCGCGCGGCACCGTGAGCACGACCGGGTCGGCAACGCCGACGGGCAGCTGCTCGACCGCGCCCTTCCAGACACGCACGCTCTGCACCGGCTTGTCGCTGCCGAACAACGTGACGTTCTCGAAGAAGCGGAAGCCGTAGTCCAGCAGTGTCTTCGACGCCTGGGCGCGCTCCTGCGGTCCGCCGGTGCCCATGACGACCGCGATCAGCCGGCGGTTCTCACGCACCGACGAGGCGGCGAGACAGAAGCCCGCGCTCTCGGTGTGCCCGGTCTTGATGCCGTCCGCGCCGGGATCCATGTCCAGCAGCAGGTTGCGGTTCTGCTGCGTGATCGTGCCGCGGTGGCCGAAAGCGAACTCGCGCTCGCTGAACAGCTTGTAGCCGTCTGGGAAATCGCGGATCAGCGCCTGCGAGAGCAGGGCGACGTCACGCGCGGTCGTGTAGTGCCCGGGCGACGGCAGGCCGGTGGAGTTCTCGAAATGCGTGCCGGTCAGGCCCAGGCGCTTGGCGTGCGTGTTCATCAGCTCCGCGAACACCGACTCGTCGCCGGCGATGTGCTCGGCGATCGCGACGGTGGCATCGTTGCCGGACTGCACGATGCTGCCCATCAGCAGATCGCCGAAAGCCACGCGCTTGCCGACTTCGACGAAGGTGCGCGAGCCGGGCGTGCGCCAGGCCTTCTCGCTGATCAGCACCGGGTCGTCCACCGACACGTGGCCGCGCCTGAGCTCGTCGAAAGCGACGTAGGCGGTCATGATCTTGGTGATGCTCGCCGGCTCGACGCGCAGCTCGGCGTTGCTCTCGGCGAGCACCTGGGCGCTGGCGAAGTCGTAGAGGACATAGCTTCTGGCGTCGATCGTCGGCGGGCTCGGCACGCCGGCGAACGCGGACAGCGGCAGCGACAGGCTGAGCAGAAGGCGAATCGAAAGCTTCATCGTGGGCATCGAAAGAAAGTGGCAAGGGTTCAGGCGGCGCGGCCGCTCCGTCAGCGGGCCCAGGTAACGGCGTAGCCCAGCGCCTCGAGACGGCTGCGCGTGGCTTCGGCGCTGTGCGAATCGCCGAACGGGCCGAGGACGACGCGGTGCACGGCGATGCCGTCCGCCTCGTCGACCAGAATCTGTGCATCCGCGTGGCCGTGGCCGGCGAGCTCCTCGCGCATCGCCACGGCGTTGATCGGATCGGCGTAGGCGGCGATCTGCAGCCAGCGTTCCGACGCCGGCGCCGGCTCGAGCGGATCGAGGGCGACGAGCTCGACCTCGGCGCTGCCGGCACCGAGCATGTCGAGCTTCGCGGCGGCGGCGTAGGACAGATCGATCACCCGGCCCGGGCGGAACGGTCCGCGATCGTTGACGCGCACGACCACGCTCCGGCGCGTGTCGAGCCGCGTCACACGCACATAACTGGGCAGCGGCAGCGACTTGTGCGCGGCGGTCATCTGGAACATGTCGTAAATCTCGCCGCTCGCCGTCCTGTGGCCATGAAACTTCTTGCCGTACCACGACGCCATGCCGCGCTCCTGGAAGCCGGACGCGCGGTCGAGCACGCGGTAGGTCTTGCCGAAGACCTCGTAGACCGGCGAATTGCCGCTGCGCGCGCGCGGCTCCGCGCGCGGCTCTGCGTCCGGAATCGCCGCGATGTCCGGCGGAATCTCGGTGACCGACGGGGCCACGTCCTTGGCCATCGCATAGCGGCCGGCATTGGTCGTCGGCCGCTGGTCCGGTCGCGACGGGCTGCCGCCGCACGCGGCCAGCGCCGCGGCGGCGAGCAGCACCCCGATGCGCCCGGCCGCAGGCCGAGCACTGCCCCTGTCCCCTTCGCGGAGGAGGGAGGGGCCACCCGCGGAGCGGGTCGTGGGGAGAGGGCCCGCGCCCCAGGTCAAGCGCCGGGCTCCTTTGCCGCCGCGAGCGCGTCTTCGATGCGCCGGGCGAGTTGAGTGACCGCCATGCCGTAGAACACGCGCGGGTTGTAAGTCATGACCGAATAGAAATTGGGCAGCGCCAGCCAGTACTCGCGGCCGTCCCCGTCGAGCGCCAGCTCGACGAGTCCGACCGGCAGATCGCCCGGCAGTTCCGTGGCCGGCTCGATGCCGAGTGCCTCGAGGTCGGCCACGCGGTGCGTGACCCGGCGGCCGTTGACCGGCAGCCCCGGCGCCGGTGCATCGGGCGCGAGCCGCGCGCGCACGGCCAGCGGCTCGCCGCGGCGCCAGGCGCGGCTGCGGTCGTATTCGGTCAGGTAGCGCGCGATCGAGCCGATCGCGTCCGGCAGCGACCACAGATCGCGGCGGCCGTCGCCGTCGAAGTCCACCGCCAGCCGCCGGTAGTTGCTCGGCATGAACTGCGCAGCGCCCATCGCTCCGGCGTACGAGCCCTGCGGCGCCGTGGGGTCGAGCCCGAAGTCGCGGCAGAAGGCGAAATATTCCGTGAGCTCCGAGAAGAAGAAGCGATGCCGCGTCGGGTGCTCGAAGCCCTGGGTCGCCAGCGCATCGAGCACGCGCACCGAGCCGGTGATGCGCCCATAGCGGGTTTCGATGCCGAGCACGCTGGCGATCACTGCGGGCGGCACGCCGTACTCTTCTTCGGCACGCGCGAACCACTGCGCGTGGCTGCGCAGCACCGCGACCCCGGTGTCGATGCGGTCCTGGTCGATGCGCCGCGCATACTGGGTCCAGGTCTCGGTCTTCTCCGGCGCCTTCTGCTCGCGCTCGATGAGCTGCGGCAGCCGCTGCGCCGAAGCCAGCGCGGTCTTGACCCGATCGAGATCCTCGGGGCTGAACGCGTACTCCGCTTTCAGCGTCTTCAGCAGCTCCGGCGCGCGGGCATGGTCGCCGTAGTCGGCGCGGGCGGCCGCGGCGAACGCCGCGAGCAGCAGAACGGGCAGTCGGTTCATCACTTCGCGAGCAGTTTGCGATGGGTCTGTATCGACATCAGCATACCGAAGCAGGCCAGCAGCGACACCGCGGACGTGCCGCCGTAGCTCACCAGCGGCAGCGGAACACCGACCACGGGCAAAAGGCCGATGACCATGCCGATGTTGATGAACACGTAGAAAAAGAAGGTCAGCGCCAGCGCCCCGCCGAGCAGGCGCTCGAAGGTGCTCTGTGCGCGCAGGGCGATCCACAGGCTGCGGCCGATGATCGCCATGTAGAGCAGCAGCAGCAGGAGCACGCCGAGCAGACCCAGCTCTTCGGCGAAGACCGCGAAGATGAAATCGGTGTGCGCCTCGGGCAGAAAATCCAGATTTGCCTGCGTGCCGTTGAGCCAGCCCTTGCCGAACAGCCCGCCGGAGCCGATCGCGATCTTCGACTGCGCGATGTGGTAACCGGCGCCGAGCGGGTCGCTTTCCGGATCGAGCAGTGTCAGGATGCGCTGGCGCTGATAGTCGTGCAGCCGTTCCCACAGCACCGGCGCGGCGGCTGCGCCCGCGGCGAGCGCGCCGAGGATCCAGCGCCACTGCAGGCCGGCGAAAAACAGCGCGAAGCAGCCGGCGGTGATGATCAGCAGCGCGGTGCCGAGGTCCGGCTGCCTCACGATCAGCGCCGCCGGCAGGCCGATCAAAGCCAACGTCGCGCCGATCGTGAGCAGGCTCGGCGGCAGGCGCCGCAGGTGCAGGAAGGCCGCGACCGTCATCGGCATCGCCAGCTTCATCAGCTCCGACGGCTGGAAGCGCAGCACACCGAGATCCAGCCAGCGCTGCGCGCCCTTGGCGTGGTCGCCGAGGATCAGCACCAGAATCAGCAGCAGCAGGGTCAGGCCGTAGGCCCACGGCGCAACCGCGCGGTAAACCTCGGGTGGTGCCTGGGCGATGGCGATCATCGCGATCACGCCGAGCACGACGCGCTGTCCCTGGCTGATCACCGCGTCCAGCGAATGGCCGGACGCCGAGTACTGCACGAACATGCCGGCGGCGGCGAGGCACAGCAGCATCAGCAGCAGCGGCAGATCGATATGCCAGGTTTCGAGCCAGTCGCCGAGGCCGGGTTCGGGCTTGCGCGGACGCGTGCCGTGCAGGACTTGCGCGATCATTCCTCCTCCTCGAGCGCTGTGCGGGCCGGTGCCGCGGTGGCGGCCGGCGTGACCGCAGGCTTCGCCGCCGGCACGTAGCGCACTTCGCCGAGCAGGTACTGGTCCATGACCTGGCGCGCCATTGGCGCGGCGAAGGTGCTGCCGCCGCCGGCGTGCTCGGCGATGACGGCAACGGCGATCGTCGGCGCTTCGACCGGCGCGAACGCGATGAACAGCGCGTGGTCGCGCAGGTGCAGCGGGGTTTCCTCCAGCGTCGGCGCCCTGTCGTCCTGACGCAGGCCGGCGACCTGCGCCGTGCCGGTTTTCCCCGCCATGCGGTACGGGGCATCGCGGCCGATGCGGTATGCGGTGCCGCTGGGCGAATGCGTGACGTCCTCCATCGCGGCAATCACCTTGCTCCAGTTCGCGTTGTCCTTCAACTCGATGCGCGGCAGTGGCTCGGGCACGAGGTCCTCGCGGGTCTTCGTGATCGGGTCTTCGACGGCGCGCAGTACATGGGGCCTGAAGCCGCCGCCGCGCATCGCGATGCGCGCCGTCATCTGCGCGAGCTGCACCGGCGTCACCAGCGTGTAGCCCTGACCGATGCCGACGTTGAGCGTTTCTCCCGGGTACCAGTTCTCGTGGCGCGTGCGCTGCTTCCACTCGCGCGACGGAAACAGGCCGCCTTTTTCCAGCGGCAGATCGAGCCCGGTCGGCTCGCCGAGGCCAAAGCCGGTCATCGCCGCGTGGATGCGGTCGATGCCGAGGTTCAGCGCCAGCTGGTAGAAGTAGACGTCGCAGGAGCGCATCAGGCCCGTGACCATGTCCATCCAGCCGTGGCCGCTGCGCTTCCAGCAGCGGTACTTGCGGCTCGAGCCGGGCAGGGTCAACTCGCCGCGGCAGAACTCGCGGTGCTCGGGCTCGACGACGCCGTACTCGAGCCCGGCGAGTGCCATCGCCGGCTTGATCGTCGACCCCGGCGGGTAGGTGCCCTGCAGCGCGCGGTTGTATAGCGGACGCCCGGGATCGTCGAGCAGTGCCTTGTAGCTGGCGGTGTCGATGCCTTCGACGAAGCTCTGCGGGTCGTAGCCCGGTTTGCTGACCAGCGCGATGACCTCGCCGTTGCGCGGGTCGATCGCGACGATGGCACCGTTGAGCTCGCCCAGCGCCCGCTCGGCGACGAGCTGCACCCGGGCGTCCAGCGAGAGGTACAGATTGCGGCCGGGATAGCCGCGCTGGTAGTCGATTTCGCGCAGCGGGCGGCCGTACGCGTTGGCCTCGATGATCTTGGCGCCCGGCTCGCCGCGCAGCAGATCCTCGCGGCTCTTCTCGACGCCGACCTTGCCGATCTGGTTGATGCCCTGGTAGGCGCGCTCGTCGACCTCCTGCAGCTCGGCTTCGGTGATGCCGCCGACGTAGCCGACCACGTGCGCCGCGCTGGCACCGAGCGGATAGTTGCGCGACAGGCCGGCGGTGACCTCGACGCCGCGAAACTCGTGGCGCCGGATCTCGTAGCGCGCGACTTCCTCCATCGACAGGTTCGTGCGCAGCGGCACGCCGCGGTAGCGCGGCGTCTTGCGCACGCGCTCCTGGAAGCGCTCGATGTCGGCGGGATGCACGTCGACGACGCGGCCGATGTCGTGCAGCATGCGCTCCATGTCCTCGATCTGCTCCGGCGTGATCTCCAGCACGAACGCCGGCTGGTTCTGCGCCAGCACGGTGCCGTTGCGGTCGTAGATCAGCCCGCGCACCGGCGCCACCGGCACCACACGCATGCGGTTCTCGTCGGCGCGCGTCGAGAAGTAGGCATGCTGCGAGACTTGCAGGTCGACCAGACGCACGATCAGGCCGACGAGGCACAGCAGCGCGACCAGCGCGGCGACCAGACTGCGGCGTTGGAAGGTCGCGCGCTCTGCCTGGACGTTCTTGAGCGCCTCGCGGCGGCGGCGGGAACCCAGGACCATGCCGGCCGGCTACTCCTCGTCGGCCGGCTGCCGCAGCGCTTCCATCACGCTGAACAGCAGCGGCCAGAACAGCGTCGTCGACAGCACCGGCAGCCAGCGCAGCCAGGGGTCGGCCTGGTGCCGGGTGGCGCCGTCGACCCAGAACATCAGGAAGGAATACAGCGCCCAGGCCGGGATCAGCGCGAACGTCGCCTGCCACAGCGGGAACAGGATGAAGATGCCGCGCAGGCGTTCGACCAGGTAGACGACCAGCACCAGGCCGAGCGAATGCTGGCCCAGTACCGAGCCGAACAGTACGTCGAGCATCAGGCCGATGACGAAGGCCGGGAACAGCGTCGACACGCGCGGCTCGCGCAGCGCCCAGTACGCCAGCATCAGCGCGACCCACGCCGGCCGCGCCGCGGCCAGCAGGTCGGGCAGCTGGATCAGCTGGAACAGCAGCGCGATCAGCAGGCTAGCGAAAAAGCCGAGGATCAGGCTGCGCGTCGTCACGGCGATCCGTCTGCGGCCGCGGCCGGGCCGGTTTCGTCTTCTGCGCCGCCGACGCGGAAGCTCTCGCTCCAGACCAGCAGCGCCTGGCGTCCCTGGTTGAGCCGCGCGGCCGGCGACGCATAGGCTTCCATGAAATGCTCGCCGGCGACGTGGCGCACCTCGTAGACGGTGCCGACCGGGTAACCCGCCGGAAAGCGGCCGCCGAGCGCCGACGACACCAGCAGGTCGCCGACGCGCACGTCGGCATTGCTCGGCAGGAAGGGCACGCGCAGGCCGTGCTCGCCGCCGCCGATCGCGATCGTCTGCATGCCGGTACGGTTGACCTCTACCGGAATGCCGTGGTCGGGGTCGGTGATCAGCAGCGCCTTCGAGCGCAGATGGCTGACCTCGACGATCTGACCGAGGATGCCGTGCGCGTCGACCAGCGCCTGGCCGCGGTAGACGGCGTCGCGCGTGCCCTTGTTGAGCACGATCTGGTTGCGGTACGGGTCCTGGCTGACGCCGACGATCTCGGCGATCAGCACCTCGTCGTCGATGCGCGCGGCCGAGGCGAGCAGCTCGCGGATGCGCCGGTTCTCCGCCTCCAGCGCGTCCAGGCGCTGCAGCCGCGCTTCCAGCAGCAGCTGCTTCTCCTTGAGCTCGCGGTTCTCGCGCTGCAGGCTCTCCCGGGTATCGAGGTTCTCGGCGGCGCTGGCGATGTGGCGTGGCAGCGTCGCCACCCAGACCAGCGGGGTGAGCATGAACGACAGCGCGCTGCGCACCGGCTGCAGCGCCTCGCCGCGGGAATCGTTGAAGATCAGCGCGATCGAGACCAGCGCGAGCACGCAAGTGCGCAGACCGAGGCCCGGTCCGCGCGGGAACAGGGGTCGGCGATGGGTCTCGGGCAGCGTGTTCAAGCCGGAAAGGCGGGTTGCAGGTTGCAGGCTGCAGGTTGCACAAGGCTAGGCTCTACTCTGCAGCCTGCAACCGGCAGCCTGCAACCGCATTCGTCCTTCAGTCCAGACTGTAGAAATCCGACTGCCGGTCGAGCATATCAAGCACCATGCCGCCACCGCGGGCGACGCAGGTGAGCGGATCATCCGCGATGATGACCGGCAGGCCGGTCTCCTCGGAGATCAGCTTGTCGAGGTCGCGCAAGAGCGCGCCGCCGCCGGTCAACACGATGCCGCGCTCGGCGACGTCGGAGCCCAGCTCCGGCGGCGTGCGCTCCAGCGCCTGCTTGACCGCCTTGACGATGCCGCTCAAGGGCTCCTGCAGCGAGTCGAGGATCTCGTTGGAGTTCATCGTGAAGTTGCGCGGCACGCCGGCGGCCAGGTGGCGGCCGACGACGTCGATCTCCTGCACTTCGTGGCCGGGAAAGGCCGTGCCGATCTGGATCTTGATGCGCTCGGCGGTGGCCTCGCCGATCAGCATGTTGTACTGGCGGCGCACGTAGGACACGATGGCCTCGTCGAACTTGTCGCCGCCGATGCGCACCGATTCGGCGTAGACGATGCCGTTGAGCGAGATTACCGCGACTTCCGAGGTGCCGCCGCCGATGTCGACGACCATCGAGCCGCGCGCCTCGCCGATCGGGATGCCGGCGCCCAGCGCCGCGGCGATCGGCTCCTCGATGACCCAGACCTTGCGCGCGCCGGCGTTTTCCACCGATTCGCGGATCGCGCGGCGCTCGACCTGGGTCGAGCCGTAGGGCACGCAGACCACGACGCGCGTCATCGGCCGCATCATCCGCCCCTTCTGCACCTTGCGGATGAAGTGCTGCAGCATCTTCTCGGTGACCGTGTAGTCGGCGATGACGCCGTCGCGCAGCGGCCGCACCGTGGTGATGTTGGTCGGCGTGCGGCCGAGCATCTGCTTGGCCTCGATGCCGACGGCCTCGACCTTCTTGGCGCCGCGGGCGTCCATGCGGATCGCGACCACGGACGGCTCATTGAGGACGATGCCTTCGTCGCGCACGTAGACGAGGGTGTTGGCCGTGCCCAGATCGATGGACAGGTCGTTGACAAACAGACGGCGGACGGCGTCGAACATCGCGGTGGTCTGATGCGGTTCTAGTCTTGGGAATCGACGGTAGATAAGAATGCGCCCGCCAGGTCCGGCGGGCGGCACAATCCAGTAGAATTGTGCATCCGCACATCTTAAACCATTTTCCGGCCGCCACGGACTGCGCAGGACACGCGCGAATCCGCGCAGCTGCGATGGTCGTGCGGCCCCCTAGCCCCGGATCCGGCCGAGATGAGCCTTTCGATCGAACAAGTCCAGCAGGTCGCGCACTTGGCGCGGCTGGCGATGCGGCCCGAGCAGGCCGACCACTACGCCCGCCAGCTGTCGAGCATCCTCGAGATGGTCGGCCAGCTGTCCCGTGCCGACACCGCCGGCGTCGAGCCGATGGCGCATCCGCTGGACATGCACCAGCGCCTGCGCCCCGACGCGGTGACCGAGGCCGACCGCCGCGAAGCCTTCCAGGCGATTGCGCCGGCGGTGGAGAACGGGCTGTACCTGGTACCGAAGGTCATTGAATGACGTGAGGCGTGAGGGGTGAGGAGTGAGGCGCAACGGCCTCCACTCGATGTCTCACGCCTCGCGCCTCACTCCTCACGCCTCACGAAGAACATGCACACACTCTCCATCAAAGCGCTCGCCGCCGGGCTGCGTGAAAAAAAGTTCTCTTCGAGAGAGCTGACGCAGCATTTCCTCGAGCGCATCGAGACTTTCGATGCGCGGCTCAACAGCTTCATCACCGTCACCGCCGAGCAGGCGCTGGCGCAGGCCGATGCGGCGGACGCGAAGCTGGCCAAAGGCGAGGGCGGAGCGCTGACCGGCATCCCGCTCGCGCAGAAGGACATCTTCTGCACCGAGGGCGTGAAGACCAGCTGCGGCTCGCGCATGCTCGACAGCTTCACGGCGCCCTACGACGCGACGATCGTGCAGAAGCTGCACCGCGACGCCGGCATGGTCATGCTCGGCAAGTGCAACATGGACGAGTTCGCGATGGGCTCGTCGAACGAAACCTCCTGGTACGGCCCGGTGAAGAACCCCTGGGATTTGAGCCGCGTGCCCGGCGGCTCCAGCGGCGGCTCGGCCGCGGCGGTCGCGGCCGGCCTCGCGCCCGCGGCCACCGCGACCGACACCGGCGGCTCGATCCGCCAGCCCGCCGCGCTGACCAACCTCACCGGCATCAAGCCGACCTACGGCCGCGTGTCGCGCTACGGCATGGTCGCGTTTGCCTCGAGCCTGGACCAGGCCGGCGTCGTGGCCCGCTCCGCCGAGGACGCGGCCTACGTGCTGCAGGCCATGTCCGGCTTCGACCCGCTGGACTCGACCAGCGTCGAGCGCCCGGTCGACGACCTGGTCGGCGGCCTCGACCAGCCGTTACAAGGTCGTTTCGGGGGTCTGCGCATCGGCCTGCCGAAGGAGTACTTCGCCGAAGGGCTCGCGAACGGCGTGCGCGCGCGCGTCATGGAGGCGGTCGGGGTGTTCGAACGCCTCGGTGCCGTGATCTCCGAGATCTCGCTGCCGAACTCGCCGCTGTCGGTGCCGACCTACTACGTCGTCGCGCCGGCCGAGGCCAGCTCCAATCTCGCGCGCTACGACGGCGTGCGCTACGGGCATCGTGCTCAGGGCGCGAAGACGCTCGAGGAGATGTACAAGCGCTCGCGCGCCGAGGGCTTCGGCGCCGAGGTGCAGCGCCGCATCATGATCGGCACCTACGTGCTCAGCCACGGCTATTACGACGCCTACTACCTGCAGGCGCAGAAGCTGCGCAAGCTGATCTACGAGGACTTCAGGCGCGCGTTCGAGACGGTCGACCTCGTGCTCGGCCCGACCGCGACCGACGTCGCGTTCAAGCTCGGCGCCAAGACCGACGACCCCGTGGCGATGTACCTCAACGACATCTACACGATCGCCGCCAACCTCGCCGGCATCCCGGCGATGTCGCTGTCCTGCGGCTTCGTCGACGGCCTGCCGGTCGGCTTGCAGCTGATGGGCAACTACTTCGACGAGGCGCGCCTGCTCAACGCCGCGCACCAGTACCAGCAGGCGACGGATTGGCACAGGCAGATGCCGGCGACATTTGCGTGAGGCGTGAGGCGTGAGGCGTGAGGCGTGAGGCGCAGCGGCTGCGTGTCTTCCTTATCATGTCTCACATCTCACATCTCACGTCTCACGTCTCACACGCAATGAGCGAAGCGAATGAGTAACTGGGAAGCAGTCATCGGGCTGGAAGTACATTGCCAGCTCCTCACGAAGTCCAAGATTTTCTCCGGCGCGGCCACCGCCTACGGTGCGGCGCCGAACACGCAGGCCGACGCGGTCACGCTCGGCCTGCCCGGCGTGCTGCCGGTCCTCAACGCCACTGCGCTGGAGATGGCGGTGAAGTTCGGCCTCGCCGTCGATGCGCAGATCGCCGAGCGCTGCGTGTTCGCGCGCAAGCACTACTTCTATCCGGACCTGCCCAAGGGCTACCAGATCTCGCAGTACGAGCTGCCGATCGTCTACCAGGGTCACCTCGACATCGAAGTGCCCGGGAGCAGGGATGCCGGTAGCCACGCCGAGCCGACGATCAAGCGCATCGGCATCACCCGTGCGCACATGGAAGAGGACGCCGGCAAGTCGCTGCACGAGGGCTTTGTCGGCACGACCGGCATCGACCTGAACCGCGCCGGCACGCCGCTGATCGAGATCGTCTCCGAGCCGGACCTCCGCTCTGCGGCGGAAGCGGTCGCCTACTTGAAGAAGCTGCACCAGCTCGTCGTCTACCTCGGTATCTGCGACGGCAACATGCAGGAGGGCTCGTTTCGCTGCGATGCCAATGTCTCCGTGCGGCGCAAGGGCGAAACGAAGTTCGGCACGCGCACCGAGACCAAGAACGTCAACTCCTTCCGCTTCGTCGAAAAGGCGATCGAGTACGAGATCGAGCGCCAGATCGAGCTCATCGAGTCCGGCGGCAAGGTCGTGCAGGAAACGCGCCTGTTCGATCCCGGCACCGGCGAGACGCGCGCGATGCGCAGCAAGGAAGAGGCGATGGACTATCGCTACTTCCCCGATCCGGACCTGCTGCCGGTCGTCGTCACCAGCGCAAAGATCGAGCGCATCCGCGCGACGATGCCGGAGCTGCCGGAAGCGAAGCGGCAGCGTTTCATGACGCAGTACGGCCTGTCGAAGTACGACGCCACCGTGCTGACCGGCGAAGCAGCGCTGGCCGATTACTATGAGTCGGTCGTCAAGACCTCTGGCGCCGACGCCAAGCTGTGCGCGAACTGGGTCAGCGGCGATTTGCTCGGCGCGCTCAACAAGCGCGGCGAGGACATCACCGCCGCGCCGGTCAGCGCGCCGATGCTCGCCGGCCTGATCGCGCGCATCAGCGACAAGACCATCTCCGGCAAGCTCGCCAAGGACGTCTTCGAGGCGATGCTCGCCGGCGAGGGCAGCGCCGACGACATCATCAAGGCCAAGGGTCTCGTGCAGATCACCGACGAAGGTCCGATCCTCCAGGCGATCGACGAGGTCATGGCGAAAAACCCGCAGCAGCTTGCCGACTACCGTGCCGGCAAGGACAAGCTGCTCGGCTTCTTCGTCGGCCAGGTCATGAAGGCGACGCAGGGCAAGGCGAATCCGGACGTCGTGAACCGTCTGCTCAAGGAAAAGCTCGCTTCGTAACGACGGGAGACGGGGAGCCGGGAGACACAGCAATTGCGTCACCTCGTCTCCCCTCTCCCGCCCCCCGATCCGCATGAACCAACTCACCGAATTCCTGTTTCCAGAACTCGGCGCGCGCGGTGCCATCGTCGAGTTCGACCAGGGCATCGACGCGATGCTCGGTTCGCGGCCGTATCCGTCCGCCGTGCGCCGGCTCCTCGGCCAGGCGGTCGCAGCGATGCCGCTGCTCGCGGCGAATACCAAGTTCGA
Source organism: Pseudomonadota bacterium (assembly GCA_040754295.1). Lineage (GTDB taxonomy): Bacteria > Pseudomonadota > Gammaproteobacteria > Nevskiales > Nevskiaceae > Solimonas. The sequence continues at coordinate 86,016 of JBFMCQ010000006.1, forward strand.
AGGCCGCATGAGCCTGCAGTTCCAGGGGCGTGGTGCGCTGCGGATGCTGGTCGCGCAGATCGACACCGGCCTGCAGGTGCGCGGCATGGCCAAGTGCGGGGCCGATGCCACCGGCGATTTCCAGACGCTGATGCACGGCGGCCTGCTCGGTCTGCTGCTCGAGCCCGAGCGCAGCGAGCAGAACTACCAGGCGCTGGTCGGCATCGAGGGCGGCACGCTCGCGGCCGCACTGGAGCACTACTACGAGCGCTCGGAGCAGATCCCGTCGCGCCTGCTGCTCGCGGTCGGCGCCGGCCGCATCCGCGGCATCGTGCTGCAGCGCCTGCCGCTGGGCGAGAAGCACAGTAGCGCCGAACACTGGGACCACCTGTGTGCGCTGTTCGCGACGCTTGGCGAGGCCGAGCTCGCGGCGACCGACGGCGGCACGGTCCTGCACCGCCTGTTCCACGCCGAGGCGCTGCGCCTGTTCGAGCCGCGTCCGGTGACGCTCGCGTGCCGCTGCAGCCGCGGCAGCATCAGCGCGATGCTGCTCTCGCTCGGCGAGGGTGAGCTCACCGAGCATCTCGCCGAGCACGGCCAGGTCGACGTCACCTGCGAGTTCTGCGGGCGGCAGTACCTGTTCACGCGCGACGACGTCGAGACGCTGCTGCTGTCCGCGCGCACTGCGCCGGGCACGCAGACGCGCCACTGATCCGCAGCCGATGATCGTTCCACGCTATCGCATCGACGCTTCGTGCATCCCCGGCGCCGGCAAGGGCCTGTTCGTCGACGAGCCGGTGCTGCGTGGCGCAGTCATCATCGCCCCCGATCAGGTGCATACGGTCTGGCCCGAGGAACGGCTGCGGGCGCTGCCGCCGGACTCGAAGGAGGCCGAATCGAGCGTGCGCTGGTTCGAGCACTGGTTCTCGCTGACGCCGGAGTGGAGCGACGAGTGCTACGTCAACCACTCGTTCGCGCCGACCGGGCTCTGGCACCTCGGCTTCATCTTCGCGCTCGCGGACCTCGCGCCGGGCACCGAGGTGACAATGGACTACCGCTACGTCATCGGCGACGGCGAGCGCATGCCGTTTGCCGACGCCCAGACTGGCCGCGAGATCATCGGCCTGCCGTGGCCCGAGGCGCTGACCGCGAGCGCCCGCAAGCTGGTCGAGCTCCTGACTTAGAGCGCGCGCGACCGCTCGACGCAGAGGACAGGTGAAAGACCGCAGACGGGTCGCGTCCGAGGCCGTCTCTGCGTTCTCGGCGGTGAACGATGACCCGCGGCTTCATGCGCCGGATCCGCCCCGGCCCCGGTCGCGGAGCTACGCGGCGTTGGCCATCGCCCGCGACGGGACGGTGCCGTAGATCAGGATGTTGCGGCCCTGATCCTTGACCAGGCCGTCGTCGCGCAGCTTCTTGAGTGCGCGCCCGGCCATTTCGCGCGAGCAGCCGACGTGGCGCGCCAGCTCCGTGCGGCTGATGCGCACGACGACACCGCGCGGATGCGGCACCGCGTCCGGCTTCTTGCTGAGATCCAGCAGCGTATGCGTCAGGCGTCCGGCGACATCGAGAAAGGCGAGATCGGCGACGCGGCGGCTCAAGTCGCACAGGCGCCGGGCAAGCTGGCCGGCCACGTCGAACATGAACGCCGGATGGTTCTCGACAAACGCGCGCAGGGCGGGGTAGCTCAGCTCGGCGACCAGCGCCGGCGTGCGCGTCCTCACGATCGAGCGGTCCAGGGGCTGGCCCGGAAACAGGCTGCTCTCGCCGAAGAACTCGCCCGGATTGAGATAGGCGAGCACGATCTCGCGGCCGCTGTTGTCTTCGAGCAGGAGGCTGACCGAGCCTTCGAGGATCAGATACAGCGACTGCGGCTCGTCGCCGGCCTGGATCACCGTATGCTTCGGCGGCAGGCTGCGCTTGTGTGCACAGGCGATGAAGGTGCGGACGAGTGGCTGGTTCAGCATGTGGATCCCCTGCGTAGATTCTTCGACGGCGGAAATCCTGCGTTGTCCAGCGCGGGCCGACAATTCTCCGGAAGGCGAATGGCCAGGGTGTCAAGTATTAGCCATCCGGCTAATGCCCTGCGGTGCAGCGAGAGCGTATCTTCTCGCCCCGAGGCGGAAATACGGTGGTGAAGATGCCCGAGAGGGGGGCCAGCGAAGACTGGACACAGCAGCGGCCCGCATCCGAGCCGCCGCTGCGCACGCTGCAGGGAGAGCTGATGCTGCTCGTCGCCGGACAGGCGAAGCGCATCCCGCTGCAGCGCTATCTGACCAGCGTCATGATGGCGCTATTGCTCATGCTGTACGTGCCGGCGCTGCCGGCACTGATCTGGCTCGCCGCCGTCGTTGCCGCCGTAGCGCTGCGCACCCGCATCGTGCTGCGGCTGCCGGACGATGCCACGCACACCGAGACGCAAAAACTGCGGCGGATGGCCTGGCTGTTCTGGGCGACCGGTGCTCTGCAGGCATCCGTGGTCGCGTTTTTTCCGTTCGTGTCCGTGGTCATCGGTGCGGTGATCACGATTTATGTCGTCGGCGTCTGCTCGGCGACGCTGCACGCGACGGCCGGTTATCGCCCGATCTGCCTGCCGTACGTGCTGGTGATGATGCTCCCGGTCGCGCTGGCCTGGACGCTGGTGCCGGGGCTCGCGGCGAGCCAGACCGAGCGCCTGATCTTCGCTGCGCTGACGCTGATCTATGTCACGACGCTGCTCAGCCACGCGCGCGGCCTCTACGAGGTGTTCCTCGACTCCTACAACATCCGCCTGCAGCGCCTCGAATTGAACCGCCGGCTGCGCGAAGCGCTGGCCAACGCGGAGTCGGCAAACCAGGCCAAGACCCGCTTTCTGGCGTCGGCGAGCCACGATCTGCGCCAGCCGATCCATGCGCTGTCGCTGTTCAGCGGCTCGCTGCAGCTGCGCCCGATGGATCCGCGCACGGCGGCGATCGCACAGCAGATCGATCAGGCAGTGAAGTCGCTGGGCTCGCAGCTCGACGCGCTGCTCGACATCTCGCGGCTCGACGCCGGCGTCATCGAGCGCACGATCTCCACCGTGGACCTGCAGGCGACGCTGGCGCAGCTGGCCGACGAATTCCGGCCGCAGGCGGACGCCAAGGGGTTGAAGCTGTCGGCGGGCGGCGCTGCCGGTATCTACGTGCGCACCGACCCGACGCTGTTCCAGCGCATCGTCCGCAACCTGCTGTCGAACGCCATCAAGTACACCGACCACGGCCGCGTGGAGCTCTCTGCCGAGCGCGTCGGCAGCCATTGCCGCGTGCGCGTCGCCGATACCGGGCCGGGCATCCCACCAAGCGAGCACGCGCACATCTTCGAAGAGTTTTACCAGTTGCATAACCCGGAGCGCGATCGCAGCAAGGGCCTCGGCCTGGGCCTTGCGATCGTGCGCCGCCTCACTGAACTGCTGGAGATCGACGTGCATCTCGAATCCTCGCCCGGCAAGGGCAGTTGCTTCTGGATCGACGTGCCGCTGGCGTCGCCCGGGGCGCCGGCGGTACCGGCTGACGGCGCCAAGCCGTCATCGGCGCCCGGCATCCAGGTGCTGGTCGTCGACGACGAGGAAGCGATCCGCGTCGGCATGAAGACGCTGCTCGAGGAAATGGGCTTTCGCGTGCAGGTCGTGGCGTCCACGGAAGCGGCGATCGACGTGTCGCGGCGCTTCAAGCCGTCGGTCGTGCTCGCCGACTGGCGGCTGCGCGGGGACGACAGCGGTCTGCATACGATCGCGGCGCTGCGCATGGTCTGGCCCGAGCTGCCGGCGCTGCTGATCAGCGGCGACACCGCACCCGACCGGCTGCGCGAGGCGCGCGGTGCGCGGGTCGAGCTGCTGCACAAGCCAGTCAGCTCGGCGGTGCTGCGCGACTCGATTCTCAAGGCCGTGCAGGCGTGAGCAGCTGGCGGCCAGAGCCCGGTCGCCGCGCCTCGCGCTGGCTGTCGCGAGAGCTTGCGGAGCTGTTCGGCGATCCCGAGTTCAGCCGCGACGCACCCGATGCGCAGGCGCCGGCGTTCGACGTGCTGATCGTCGGCAGCGGCTACGGCGGCGCCGTCGCCGCCGCCGAGCTCGCGGGCTGCACCGACGCCGATGGCCGGCCGCTCAGCGTCTGCGTGCTGGAGCGCGGGCGCGAGTATCTGCCGGGCGCGTTCCCATCGCGGCTCGCCGAGCTGCCGACCCACGTGCGTGGCCGCTTCGCCGGGCGGCGTTTCGGTGGGGAGGGCCTGTTCGACCTGCGCACCGACGGCGATCTCGGTGTCGTCGTGGCCAACGGACTGGGCGGCGGCTCGCTGATCAATGCCGGCGTCATGGAGATCCCCAAGGCGCAGGTCTTCGACGAGCGCTGGCCGGTGGCCTTGCGCGGACCCAAGGAGCACGATCCCTGGTTCCTGGAAGCGCGCGCGCGCCTCGGCGCTGCGAGCGGCGCGGTGTTGAACACGATCCGCCTGCACGCCGCGCACGAAGACGAGCGTCCCGCCAAGGCGCGCGTGCTCCGGCAGCTGGCGCCGGGCGCGTTCCGCGACGCCGCGGTCACGATCGCGATGACGGGCAAGCGCACACAGGCGGGCGTCGCGCTCGCGCCGTGCAAGCGCTGCGGCGACTGCGCGACCGGCTGCAATCACGGCGCGAAGGAATCGCTGGATACCAATCTGCTCGTCGAGGCGCAGCGGCGCGGTGCGCGGATCTACTGCGGCGCGACGGTGCTGCGCGTGCAGCGCCCGCCGGGCTGCGACGACCGCTGGAGCGTGCTCGTCGCGCACACCGACCCGAAGATGCGCCGGCGCGAAACCGGACCGCGCTGGATCGGCGCGCGCCGGCTGATCCTCGCCGCCGGCAGCCTCGGCTCCACCGAGATCCTGCTGCGCTCGCAGCGCGAGGCGCCGGCGCTCGCCTTTTCGCCGCGGCTCGGCCAGGGCTTTTCCGGCAACGGCGACACGATCGTGTTCGGCTACGGCTATGGCGAGCACGCGCGCGCGAACGCCGTCGCCGACGAGGACGAGCCGCCAGGCGCACGCGGCATCGGCCCGACGATCACCGGCATCGTCGACGCCCGCATCGACGACACACCGCTGCACAACCCGTCGATCGTGATCGAGGAGATGGCGGTGCCCGGCGCGCTGCGCCGCGCGGCCGAAGAAGTCATCACGACCGCGGACACGCTGCACGCGCTCGGCGAATGCGACGGCACGCCGCACGCGCACGGCCACCCGCCGGGCGATCCCTATGCCGTGCATCGCCAGCGCATCCGCGACATGTCGATCTTCGCGGCGATGGGTGACGATGGCGCGGCCGGCACGCTGCGCCTGGGTGCCTGCGCGCGCGGCGACATGCTCGACGGCGGCGTCGACATCGTCTGGCGCGGCGCGCGCGAGCTGCCGCTGCTCGACGCGCAACTGCGGCTGATCGCGACGCGCGCCCGCGCGGCCGGCTTCGCGGGGCGCACGCTGCCCAACCCGTTGTGGCGCTTCCTGCCGGAGCCGATGGCGGCGCTGATCGGTGACGGGCGCGGTGCACCGGTGAGCGTCCATCCCCTCGGCGGCTGCGCGATGGGCACGACGGTGGCCGACGGCGTCGTCGACGAACTCGGCCGCGTCTTCGATCCGCGCGGCGATGCCGGGCAGCCGTTCCACGAGGGGCTGCTCGTGCTCGACGGCGCGATCGTGCCCTGCGCGCTCGCGACCAATCCGGCGCTGACGATCGCCGCGCTGGCGCTGCGCAGCGGGCGCACGCTGCGCGACCCGCAGTTGCGCTGGCACCGGGCGCCGGCC
>JBFMCQ010000007.1:0-37072 GCA_040754295.1 Pseudomonadota bacterium
GGATGCGCGCCTGCAGCGACTCACCGAAGAGGCGCTGCGCAACCAGCTCGCTGCGCTCGATGCGCGCGAGGTGCGCGATGCCGCCGCCATCGTGCTCGACAACGCCAGCGGCGACGTGCTGGCTTACGTCGGCAGCGCCGGGCCGCATTCGACCGCAGCGGCGGTCGACGGCGCCGCCGCGCTGCGCCAGGCCGGATCGACGCTCAAGCCGTTCCTGTACGGCCTCGCGATCGAACGGCGCCTGCTCACCGCCGCGTCGTTGCTCGAGGACTCGCCGCTCGACCTGGAAACCGGCGCGGGGCTGTACATCCCGCAGAACTACGATCACGCGTTCCGCGGCCCGGTGAGCGTGCGCGCCGCACTCGCCGGCTCGCTCAACGTCCCCGCGGTGCGCACGCTCGCGCTGGTCGGGCTCGAGCCGTTCCGCGAGCGCCTGCAGGCCCTGGGTTACCGCCGCGGCCTGACCGAGTCCGGCGAGTACTACGGCTTTGCGCTCGCACTCGGCTCGCCGGAAGTCACGCTGCTCGAACAGGCCAACGCGTATCGAACGCTCGCCAACCGCGGCCTGTGGTCGCCGCTGCGCCTGCGCGCCGGCGATCCGCAGGCCGCACCGCGGCGCGTGATCGATGCCGGCGCCGCCTCCATCGTCGCCGACATCCTCGCCGACAACGGGGCGCGCGCCGCGAGCTTCGGCCTCGGCTCGCCGCTGGCCACGCCGTTCTGGAGCGCGGCCAAGACCGGCACCAGCAAGAACATGCGCGACAACTGGTGCATCGGCTTCACTGCGCGCCACACCGTCGCCGTCTGGGTCGGCAACTTCGAAGGCGACCCGATGCGCAATTCCTCCGGCATCACCGGCGCCGCACCCGCCTGGCTCGACATCGTCACGCGTCTGCCCGCGCCGCCGGCGGCAGCACCCGCGCCGGCCGACGGCATCGTGCGCGTCGGCATCCGCTACGCCGGCGGCGAGGAGCCGCCGCGCACCGAGTGGTTCCTGGGCGGCACCGAGCAGGCCGAGATCCGGCGCATCGACGCCGCGTCCGCGCGCCCGCGCATCGCCGCGCCCGCCGACGGCCTGATCGCCGCGCTCGACCCGGACATCCCCGCCGCACACCAGCATCTGATCTTCGACGCCCGGCACGCGCGCGACGCCAGCTGGCGCCTCGACGGCAGCCTCATCGGACCGGCGCGGATGCGGCAGCTGTGGACACCTTCGCCCGGCCGTCACCACCTGGAGCTGGTTTCCGCCGACGGCACGACGCTGGATGCTGTGCGCTTCGAAGTGCGCGCGGCGGCTGCGGCCGGCGCCGACCGCTGAGCGAAGCCCACCGCGGCCGCTCGCTCCCCCACTTCGTTTGCCAACGCTGGAGACTGCGATGCGCCACATCGACGAGCTGCGGCTCGCGATGAATCGATAATGGCGCGGAATCGATAATGGCGCGCCCGGAGAGACTCGAACTCCCGGCCCTCTGGTTCGAAGCCAGATGCTCTATCCAACTGAGCTACGGGCGCGCGGCGCGGCATCTTAGCACCCGCCCGGCCAGGTGTAGCGCCCGGTTCAGCCGCTCGCAGCGTCCCAGAGCTTCCAGCCGAACGTCGCGGCGAGTCGCTGTGCGTCGGCGCGCAATTGCTGCAAATCGCCATGGTCGGTGACGTTGATGCGCGTGCCGTCGCGCAGCACGAGATTGAGCTCGTAGCTCCAGTAGCTGCTCTTGTTGCCGCGCACGTGCTCGGCGAGCAGCTGCAGCGCGTGCACGTCGAGCAGGCGGCCGCTCTTCGGGCCGCTCGCGGCACCGATCGCCGGCGGCGGCTCGCGGCCGATCCAGAAGCGGCCGGACGCGCGGTCGAACACGACCGGTCTCGCGCTGAAGTAGATCAGGCCCGCGCCGACGCTCGCGAAGACCAGCCCCACCAGGCCCGGCATCAGCCGCTCCGGGCTCAGCTCGAAGCCGCGCGTCCACATCGGCACGACGCCGATCGCCATGACGCCCAGGCCGACGAGCAGAAACACGCCGCCGAACACGAGAATGCCGGCACTGGGACGGAGCTCGAGCCGTCCCGGCGCCGTCTCCACGAGCTTGCGCGTGCGGATGTTGGTGCCGCCGGGACTGGCCGGCTTCCACTCGACGCGCGCCGCGAGCGGATCACCGAACGTTGCGGGATCGACCGCTGTAGCTGCGCGTTGCGCATGCTGCGCCAGCGCCTTGATCTGCTCGATCAGGCTCATGTCGCGCCGCAGCCCGGCGCCGCCGGGATCCACGCGCGCCAGCTCGTCGCGCAGCCGCGTCCTGATCTTGCGCAGGCTGCCCACACTGCCAAACAGCACGAGCACGGCCACGCCGGCGATGACGGCCCATTCGAGCATGACTGCCTCCCGCTTGAGTCCCCGCCGCCATTGAGAGCCGCCGCAGAGGCGCCGTCAAGCGGCATGCCGCTGCGCGTCCGCGCCGGCTCGCCGACGGCCGGGCTGAAGCCCGGCGCTCCCAGGACCGTGGGTCCGCCTGCTACGCTAGGCGCATCACCGGCCGGGGGCTCTGCCATGAACGACAACGACATCGTCATCGAGGCTTGGAACACGGTCCTGTTCGACAAGTTCGTGCGCTTCAAGCATCTGCTCGTCGCCGGGCTCGCCGGCCACAGCGACGAGGTGCTGTCGCGCAATCCGTTCCCCAAGGGCGCGCGCGTGCTCGATGTCGGCTGCGGCTTCGGCGACAGCACGCTCAAGCTCGCGCGGCTGGTCGGTGCACAAGGCGAAGCGGTCGGCGTCGACTGCGCGGAGAACTTCGTGCAGGCGGCGACGCGCGAAGCCGAGCAAGCCGGCGTGACCAACGCGCGCTTCTTCAAGGCCGACGTGCAGATCGAGGATCTGCGCGGCCCCTACGACCATGCGTTCGCGCGCTTCGGCACGATGTTCTTCATGACCCCCGGCGCGGCGATGCGCAACATCGGCCGTGCGTTGAAACCCGGCGGCACGTTCACGCAGATCGTCTGGCGCAGGCGCGAGGAAAATCCCTGGGTGCACGAGGCCGAGCTGTGCGTGCGCGAGCTCGTTCCGGTGGTCGCGCACGAGGACACGGACCAGGTCCACTGCGGGCCGGGGCCGTTCTCGATGGCCGGCCCGGACATGGTCAGCGGCATGCTCAAGGCCGCCGGCTTCGAGCGCATCGCCTTCGAGCGCTTCGACGCCGACATCTGCATCGGCAGCACGCTCGCCGAAGCGGTCGAATTCGCGACGGCGCTCGGCCCCGCCGGCGAAATCATCCGGCTCGCCGGTGCCGAAGCCGAAAAGCGCAGGCCGCAGGTCGTCGCCGCGCTCAGTGAAGCGCTCGGGCGCTATCTGCGTGCCGACGGCAGCGTCTGGGCCCCGTCGAGCACCTGGTTCGTGAGCGCGCGCAGGGCCGCCTGAACCCGCGCGCACGCTTTGAGTGGCGCGCCCGGCAGGAGTCGAACCTGCGACCCACGGCTTAGAAGGCCGTTGCTCTATCCGACTGAGCTACGGGCGCACGGGCGAGGATTGTAGGCGATGCGGGGCGTTCAACGAGAATGCGCGGGCGGCGAACTTGCCGGCTTATATTTGACGCTCAGTAACGCCCGCTGATAAGTTCGCCGGCAAATTTGCCGGCTAACCCTCATGATCAGCAGTCGGAGCCACCAGATCAGATTCTCCGTCCAAGCCAAACTGCCCGAGGGCGCGCGCGCGGTCGGCTTCAAAGTAGGCGCTAAGGGCGCGCATTCCAGCCGGACCTTGATGGCGGATGATCTGACCTCGGTGCTCGCCGGCACCGCCGCTTCCGCACGGCGCGCCGACTACGTGGCCGCAATTACGGACGCAAACTGCCTGGGAAAGCCAACGGCTTCCACCCGTCGGCTAAGCGCGCAGCGCCTATCCGAGCTCTATGGGCTGGACCCCGACATTCCTCTATTCCGCGTCTTTCGCCGCCTGTGGGAACTCGACAGTAAAGGACGCACGCTTCTCGCGCTGTTACTGGCCATCGCGCGAGACCCTCTCCTCGCTGCTACCGCGGCTCCAATTCTCTCTCTGGCACCGGGCGCAGAACTCCAGCGCGACCTTGCTCGCCAGGCTCTTCGCTTGGTCGCAGGCGAGCGCTTCAATCCAAACATCCTCGACAAGGTGCTGAGGAATGCGGCCAGCTCCTGGACGCAGTCGGGGCATCTTGAGGGACGCACGTTCAAGAAGCGCCGTCTCGTCGAACCCACGGTGGCGACGGCGACCTACGCGCTGTATCTCTCGCACGTCACTGGCTTTCGCGGGCCCGAGCTGTTCAGCTCGGGATGGTTCGCGGTACTCGATTGCACGCCCGGCCGTGCGCGCGAGCTGGTGCTGGAGGCCAAGCGCCTCGGGCTCATCGATCTGCGCATCGCCGGCGATGTCGTGGACCTCAAGCTGGATCGTCTCGATCCTCAACTTCTGCGAGGCTGACGCCATGGCACGCATCGAAGACCTCGCGGAGCACTACGGCCGCCACATCGCCTCACCCTGGCAGCGCACTGTGTCCGGCGCCCAGCGCGTCATCATGGTCGTGTACGACAAGGAGCTGGAGCGCACGCTGCGCGCGCGCAAGCTCGCCTTCGAGACGGCCACGCGCGAAGCGGGCCATGACTGGCACGAGATCGACGTCACGGACGCATTCGCGCAGTGGATGGCGGCGGACGAGTACCGCGAGGAATACTTCGCCTCACCGGAAGACGTGCAGCTCAAGCTGGATGCCGAGTTTGCAGCCGAGGTTGCCAGGCGCATCCGTAATACGCTGCAAGACCCCAAAGTCAACGAAACTTCTGTCGTTGCGCTCTACGGCGTCGGGGCACTGTTCGGCTTCACCCGCGTTTCGCAGCTTCTGAAGCTGATCGAGCGCGACATCCGCGGCCGACTCGTCGTGTTCTTTCCCGGCCAGTTCGAGAGCAACAACTACCGCTTGCTGGATGCCCGTGACGGCTGGAACTACCTTGCAGTGCCGATCACGCTGCACGGTGCAGGGGGACTCTAACGGCCATGCCGCAAGCCGCACCTCGTAAGATGAATCTCGCGCCCGGCATGGCCGCCCTCACCCCACCGTCCGCATCCGCGGACGGTCCCCCCCTCTCCCCGCTGCGCGGGGCGAGGGACATCGGCCTCGCTACGCGAGATTCACGTTCATGAAGATCAAGGACATTCTGCAACGCGACCCGGCCAGTCCGCTGGTCAACCAGGGCCAGGCGCGCATTGCCGACGAGCAGGGCGCGGCGCTCGACGAGCTGCGCGGCGAGTTGTCCTCGTTCGTCTGCGAAGGCCAGTACGCGGCCGGCCTTCACACGATCATCGAGTCCTTCCTGCGTAATCTCGGCAAGACCAACCAGCGCAGCGCCTGGGTCAGCGGCTTTTTCGGCAGCGGCAAGTCGCATCTGCTCAAGATGCTATGCCATCTGTGGAAGGACACCGCCTTTCCGGACGGCGCCACTGCGCGCGCCCTGGTGCCGGCAATGCCGGACGAGCTGCGCGCCCTGCTGCGCGAGCTCGACACGGCCGGCAGACGTGCCGGTGGCCTCGTGGCGGCAGCAGGCTCCCTGCCCAGTGGCACCACCGAGAACGTGCGTCTCACCATCCTGGGCGTGCTGCTCAAGGCGGTGGGGCTCCCCGAGCAGTATCCGCAGGCCAGGTTCTGCCTCTGGCTGAAGGCGAACGGTTTCTACGACAAGGTTGTCGCTCATCTCAAAACCGCCGGTCGCGACTTCGAGCGCGAGCTGAACAACCTCTACGTCAGCGGCCCGTTGATGCGCGCGATCCTCGCCTGCGACCCGAATTTCGCCAGCGATGAAGCGCAGGCGAAACAGCACATCAAGGCGCAGTTCCCGCCGCAGCTCACCGACATCACGACCGCCCAGTTTCTGAGCACGGCCAAGGAAGCCCTGAAGCTGGCCGGGACCAACGGGCGGTTGCCCTGCACACTGCTGGTGCTCGACGAAACGCAGCAGTACATCGGCGAGTCCTACGACCGCTCGGTGCTCGTCACGGAAGTAGTCGAGGCACTGAGCAAGCAGCTCGACAGCCAGTTGATCGTGGTCTGCTCCGGCCAGAGCACGCTGACTGAACATGAGTTGCTGAAGAAGATGCTCGACCGCTTCACGATCCGGGTCACGCTGTCCGACAACGACGTTGAAACGGTCACCCGCAAGGTGCTGCTGCAAAAGAAGCCCAGCGCGATCGGTGAGGTGCGCAAGCTGCTCGACCATCATGCCGGTGAGGTCTCTCGCCAGCTTCAGGGCACGCGCATCGGCGAGGTCGCCGAAGACCGCCGGGTCATCGTCGACGACTTCCCCCTGCTGCCGGTTCGTCGCCGCTTCTGGGAGCACTGCTTCCGCCAGATCGATGCCGCCGGCACCAGCAGCCAGCTGCGCTCGCAGCTACGCATCATCCACGACTCCGTTGCACGGCTGGCCGAAAAGCCGATGAGCGCCGTCGTGCCCGCGGACGATCTCTACGACGCCCTTGCACCGGAGATGGTCAATACCGGCGTGCTGCTACGGGAGATCAATGAACGCATCCTGCAGGTGGGCAAGACCGAGGGCGAGCTGGCGCGCCGTATCTGCGGGCTGGTCTTCCTCATCGGCAAGCTCAAGCGGGAAGCCGGCGCCGACATCGGCGTGCGTGCGACCCAGGAACATCTGTCCGATCTGCTGGTGTCGGACCTTGCCGCCGACAACGGCAAGCTGCGCAGCGAAGTGGCGGCTGCGCTCAAGAAGCTCGCCGACGCCGGCGTGCTGATGCTGCTGGGCGACGAATATCGCCTGCAGACGCGGGAGGGCGCGGAATGGGACCGCGAGTTCCGCAACCGCCAGACCAAGCTCGGCGCCGATGCCGCCACGCTCAAATTCCTGCAAGACCAGCTGCTCTACGCCGAAGCGGACCGCATCATCCGCACCCAGCGCCTGACGCAGGGTGCGGCCAAGGAATCGCGCCAGTTCCTGGTGCACCGCGACCAGACGCCGCCGCCGGTGGACGGCAGCAGCATTCCGGTCTGGATTCGTGACGGCTGGTCCTGCGCGCAGCGGGAAGTGGAAGAAGCCGCGCGCCGCGCGGGCACCGAGAGTCCCATCATCTACATCTTCATCGCCCAACAAGCCGCATCGGACCTCAAGCGGGTTCTGATCGATGCCGAGGCGGCCCGTCAGACGCTGGACGCCAAAGGCAATCCCACGACCGACGAAGGCCGCGACGCGCGCCAGGGCATGGAGAGCCGTCGTAGCCGCGCCGAGGCCGAGCGTGAACGACTGGTGCGCGAGATCGTCGCCAACGCCAAGCTGTACCAGGGCGGCGGCGGCGAGGTGCTGCTCGCCACGCTGGAAGAGAAGCTCAAGGCCGCGGCCAACGACGCGCTCATCCGCCTGTTCCCGCGCTTCAAGGAAGCGGACTCCGGCGCCTGGGAAGCCGTCATCAAGCGCGCGCGCGATGGCGCCGATCATCCCTTTCAGCCGGTCGGCCATGCGGACGCCACCGAGAAGCACGCCGTCTGCCAGCAGGTGTTGACGACCATCGGCGCCGGCAAGAGCGGCACCGAGATACGCAAGACGCTGCGCGCCAGCCCCTTCGGTTGGCCGCAGGACGCCATCGACGCTGCGCTCATCGCCCTGCATCGCAGCCAGCACATCACCGCCACGCTCAACGGCGCTCCGGTGGTCCTGGGCCAACTGGACCAGAACAAGATCGCCAAGGCCGAGTTTCGGGCCGAGGCCGTCACGCTCTCGGTGCAGGATCGTCTGCGCCTGCGCAAGCTGTATCAGGCGGCCGGTCTCAACTGCAAAAGCGGCGAGGAAGCGGCCAAGGCCCACGAATTTCTCGACACCTTGCTTGATCTGGCACGCGCTGCCGGCGGCGAGCCGCCGCTACCGGCGGCCCCTGCAACGGTCGCGCTGGAAGATCTGCAACGCCTGGCCGGCAATGAACAACTGGCCGCGCTCAAAAACCAGGCCGCGGCGCTGGAGGCGCACATCCAGGCATGGCAGACCGCTGCCGAGCTCGCCACCGCCCGCAGGCCCGCGTGGGCCGTCGTCGAGAAGCTCGCCGCACATGCCGCCGGGCTCCCCGCCGCAGAAGCCGCGCGCGCGCAGGTCAAGGCCGTCCGTGACCAGCGCCTGCTGCTGGAACCCACCGACCCCGTTGCGCCGCTGCGACAACAGCTCGCGAAATTGCTGCGCGAAGCGGTGACGGATGCGGTGGCAGCGCACCGTTCGGCCTTCGACGCTGCACTGCACGCGCTGGACCGCAACCCCACGTGGAAACAGGTGCCCGAGTCCGACCGCGCTGCCATCCTGAATTCCGTCGGTCTGACGGAGCCCGCGCCAGTGGATGTCTCCACCGACGAAAACCTCGCCACCACGCTGCAATCCCGCAATCTGTCGGCGATGCGCGCGGAGTGCGACGCCATCGCCGGTCGCATGACGCAGGCGATCGAGCGCGCCGCGCGCCTGCTGGAACCGAAGGTCCAGCCGGTGATTATCGAGCGCGCCACGCTGCACAATGATGCTGATCTCGACGCCTGGATCGACCGCCAGCGCCAAACCCTGACCGCCAGCCTCAAGCGCGGCCCCGTGCTGGTTCAGTAGGCAGGAGAGCGCCATGAGCTTCCTCAAATCACTGCGACTGGATGGATTTCTCTCTTTCGCGCCGGGCAGCGAGGCGGTAGCGCTGACGCCGCTGAACGTCCTGATCGGCCCCAATGCCTCGGGCAAATCAAACCTCATCGAGGCCATCGAGCTGCTTCACGCCACGCCCGTGGCGTTTGCAAACGCCATCCGCGATGGCGGCGGCGCCCAGGAATGGATCTGGAAGGGTGGCGATCCCTCTCAGGCGGCCACCATCGAGGCGTTGATCCACCCGGCGCAGACTCCGAGGATACCGGAGCTGCGATATCGCCTCAGCTTCAGGGCGGTTGCCCTGCGCACGGAAGTGGTGGATGAGGCGATCGAGAATGTCGCGCCGAACCGCCCAAACGATCGGGATGTGTTCTTCTACTACCGATTCCAGAACGGTAAACCCGCAATCAATGTTCGCGAACGCGGGAATGGAGATCGTCCGCGCTGGTCGGTGCGCCACCTGGAGCGGCAAAGCCTGCGCCCTGACGAATCCGTTCTGTCCCAGCGCAAGGATCCGGATCTTTATCCGGAGCTGACCTGGGTCGGCCAGCAGTTCGACCGCATTCAACTGTTCCGGGAGTGGAGCTTTGGTCGCTACGCCCCCCAGCGACGCGCCCAACAGACCACCTTGGACCCGGCTTCACTGGGGCCCGACGCACTCAACCTCGCCCTGGTGTTGAACCACCTGGAGCATTCCGACGCAGGCCCTCGTCTGAATGCACTGGCCAAGCGCTTCCTGCCGCGTTACCAGCGATTCACGACGCGCATCGAAGCCGGATCCGTCCAGCTATACCTGCACGAGGAAGGCGCCGGCGCCATCTCCGCCACACGGCTGTCGGACGGCACCATTCGCTTTCTCGCACTCCTGGCCTTGTTGCTCAATCCAGAGCCGCCGCCACTCATTTGTATCGAAGAGCCCGAACTGGGCTTGCACCCGGACGCCTTGTCCATTCTGGCTTCACTGATGGTCGAGGCATCCGGGCGCACCCAATTGATCGTTACGACGCACTCCGATGCCCTGGTTTCGGCACTGACGGATCACGCGAGCTCGGTTCTGGTGTCCGAGCATCTGGGGGGCACCCGCCTCAACCGTGTTGATCCAGACAAGCTCAGTTACTGGCTCGAACGCTATCGCCTTGGCGAGATCTGGCGCATCGGAGAGCTGGGGGGCAATCCGTGACGGGGATCGCTATTTACGTGGAGGGTGGTGGTGAGACGCGAGACCTGCAAGTGGGAATGCGCCAGGGCTTCGATGGCCTCCTGCGCAAACAGAAAGAAGCCGCTCGCCTCAAGCGCATGACCTGGAAAGTGGTCCCGGAAGGCGGGCGCGAGCAGACCTACCGCGCGTTCTGCAACGCGGTTCACAAAAGCCCGGAAAACATCAATGTCCTGCTGGTGGATGCCGAAGAGCCGCTGCACCTTGGCGCGGTAGATCCCGACTCGACCGTTGAAGCCAGGGCCAGAGTCGAGCACTTGCGCCGGCGCGATGGATGGGACTTCAACGCGGTCGAGCCGACGCGCATCCACCTGATGATTCGCGCCATGGAGGCGTGGATCGTCGCCGATCCCGAGGCGCTGCGAGGCTACTACGGACAGGGCTTCAATCCCGCCCAGCTCCCGGCTCGGCAGAACCTGGAAGAGGAGCCGAAGGCTTCCCTTTTCGGCGCCTTGACCAAGGCCACGCGCAATGCGCGCAGCAAAGGCGAGTACGCCAAGCGCCGACATGCTGCTGACCTGCTCCCATCACTCGATACAAACAAGGTGGCGCGGCGCTGCCCTCGCTTCGGCATCTTCACGGCCTGGCTGGATCAAGTCATTGCCGGGGCCTCATGACCCTCATGACCACCCTCACCCGCGATCTGCGCCGCCAGCTCGAAAACACCGTCCGCGCTGCCCGACGAGCGGCGGAGGAAGGCGCGGTCAAGTCGCTCGAACAGCTCGGCGTTGCGCATTCCAAGGCGCCGCCGCATCTGTCCCCGGCGCAGGCCAGGCTGCGCAACGCGCTGCGCGCGCATGGGCGCCAGCTCGGCGATCTGCGCAATGCCACCACCGGCGCTCAGGCGGTTAACCGACTCACCGCCGAAGTCGCCTACGAGCACTGGCACCGCATGCTGTTTGCACGGTTTCTGGCGGAAAACGATCTGCTGATCGAGCCCGATAGCGGCATGGCGATCACGCTGGCTGAATGTCAGGAGCTGGCGCGCGAGCAGAGCGAGGACTGGCTCGCGCTGGCCAGTCGCTACGCGCAGACCATGCTGCCGCAGATCTTTCGCGCCGGCGATCCGGTGCTGGATGTGAACCTGCCGCCGGAGACGCGCTCGCAGCTCGACGACCTGCTCAAGAGCCTCCCGGCCGCAGTGTTCCAGGCCGACGACAGTCTCGGCTGGGTCTACCAGTTCTGGCAGGCAGACAACAAGGACGCCGTCAACAGGTCCGGGAAGAAGATCGGCGCGGACGAGCTGCCGGCGGTGACGCAGCTCTTCACCGAGGACTACATGGTGTGGTTCCTGCTCCACAACACGCTGGGCGCGTGGTGGGCAGGCAAGCTGCTCGCTGCCAGACCCGACCTTGCCGTGAATGCGACCAGCGAAGCGGAACTGCGCGCCGCCTGCGCCGTCGGCGACATTCAGTGGACCTATCTGCGCTTCGTCAGAACCTCTCCCCAAGACATTTCCCCTCTCCCGCTTGCGGGAGAGGGTCAGGGAGAGGGCGCTTCGGCATCAGCCGAAGCGAAATGGCGCCCCGCCGCCGGCACCTTCACCGGCTGGCCCCACGCCGCCAAGGACATCACGTTGCTCGATCCCTGCATGGGCAGCGGCCACTTCCTCGTTTTCGCGCTGCCCATCCTCGCCGCCATGCGCGCGCAGGAAGAACAACTCAAGCCCGACGCGGCCATCGAAGCCGTGCTGCGCGACAATCTCTACGGCCTGGAGCTGGACCCGCGCTGCACGCAGATCGCGGCCTTCAACCTGGCGCTGGCGGCGTGGAAGCGCACCGGCTACCGCAGGCTGCCGGCGCTGCATCTGGCCTGCTCCGGCCTATCGCTCGGCGTGACGAAAGCGGAATGGCTCGAACTCGCCGAGCGCGCTGCCGCGGAGCTGCCGGTAGCGCCGGAGCGCGATCTGCTCGGCACCAAGAGCGAGAACCTGTTTTCCGATGCGACCCGGCGCGGCTTCGAGCGGCTCTACGATCTCTTCGCCAGGGCGCCGGTACTGGGCAGCCTGATCCAGCCGCGCGCCGGCGGTGATCTGATCGAAAAGGGCTTTGCCGATCTGGAGCCCCTAATTGCCAAGGTCATGGCCAAGGCTGACACGGCAGAGCTGTCGGAGATGGCCGTGGCTGCGCAGGGACTGGCCAAGGCGGCGGAGATGCTGGCGGGCCGGTTCACGCTGGTGGCCACCAACGTGCCCTATCTCGGTCGCGGCAAACAGGACGAGGTGCTGAAGAACTACTGCGAACACGCGCACCCCAGCGCCAAGGCTGATCTCGCCACCTGCTTCGTCGAACGCTGTCTGGCTTTCTGCGCCGAAGGCGGCAGCACGGCGCTGGTGACCCCGCAGAACTGGCTGTTCCTCGGCACCTATAAGCATCTGCGCAAGGGGCTGCTGGAAGACATCGAATGGAACGCGGTTGCGCGGCTGGGGCCGCGTGCGTTCGAAACAATCACTGGCGAAGTCGTGAACGTCGCATTGCTCGCGCTGACGGCGCGGAGAGCGAGGGACGAGCATCGCTTCGCGGGGTGGGATGCGAGCACGGGGGCGACGCCGGCGGAGAAGGATGCGGCGTTGCGGAGGGATACCGCGCGCGTAGTCGGGCAGGCTGGGCAGGCCGGTAACCCAGATGGACGAATCACCTTCGATGCGCCGTCGGCCTTGCCTTCGCTCGGCACCTGTGCGGGTGCGTACCAAGGGCTCACATCGGGGGACAACCCGAGGTTCATGCAGGTGTTCTGGGAGCAGCAGGTCTTCGACGAAACATGGGAGCCGACTCAGAGCGCGAGTAGTGGCGGACCTTGGTCCAGTGGTAGGGCACTAATTCTGCGTTGGGAGCAAGGCAGTGGCGAGCTTACCGAAGTCTTGGGCAATGGCGTTAAGGGGCGTCCAATCTGGGGGCGTTTGGGGGTCGCTGTCGGGCAAATGCGGACCTTGCCTATAGCGCCGTATCTAGGCACACCATACGACATGACATGTGCCGTAATCGTCCCGGATGACGACGACGATCTCCCCGCACTTTGGTCGTACTGCTCGTCGTCGCAGTTTCTCGAAAACGTTCGCCGGATCGATCAGAAGCTGAACGTGACCAACGCCACCTTGGTCAAGGTCCCCTTCGACCTCGCTCACTGGCAACAAGTCGCCGCCGAGAAGTACCCGAACGGCTTGCCCAAGCCTCACTCCGACGACCCCACCCAGTGGCTGTTCAACGGCCACCCCAAGGATTCAGATTCTCCGCTCCACGTCGCCGTCGCCCGCCTCCTCGGCTACCGCTGGCCGCGCCAGACCGGCTCCAGCTTCCCCGACTGTCCGGCACTCGGCGCGGACGGTCTGGAGAAGCATGCGGACGACGACGGCATCGTCCCGCTGACGGCGATCAAGGGCGAAGCGGGCGCCGCGGAGCGCCTCAGGGCCCTGCTGGCCGACGCCTACGGCGCGGACTGGTCTGCCGCCAGGCTGCTCAAGCTGTTGAACGAAGCCGGCGCGGCCGGCCCGCTGCTGGAAGACTGGATGCTCGACCGGTTCTTCGAGCAGCACTGTGCGCTGTTCCACCAGCGGCCCTTCGTCTGGCACCTCTGGGACGGCCGGCGCGACGGCTTCAATGTGCTGGTGAACTACCACCGGCTCGCCGCCGGCAATGGCGCGGGCAAGCGCCTGCTGGAAAAGCTCACGCACAGCTATCTCGGCGACTGGATCGACGTGCAGCGCCGCGACCAGAAGGCCGGCGTCGAAGGCGCGGACGCGCGGCTCGCCGCCGCCGAGCATCTGAAAGGCGAGCTGGAGAAGATTCTCGCCGGCGAGCCACCCTACGACCTCTTCGTGCGCTGGAAACCCCTCGCCCAGCAGGCCATCGGCTGGGAGCCGGACATCAACGACGGCGTGCGCATGAACATCCGCCCCTTCATGACCGCGCGTCCCTTCGGCGCCCGCGCCAAGAACGCCTGCATCCTGCGCACCACGCCGAGAATCAAGTGGGACAAGGACCGCGGCAAAGAGCCCGAGCGCCCCAGGGACGAATTCCCATGGTTCTGGGGCTGGGACGAGTCGTCGCAGGATTTTCCCGGCGACAAGACCTTCGATGGCCATCGCTGGAACGATCTGCACTACAGCACGACCGCCAAGAAGGCGGCGCGGGCCAGGCTGAAAACATGATCATCCCTCTGATGGACACCTTGCTGCAGCAAAGGCCCGATGATGCGCACTTCGCCGAGCTGGTGCGGCAGGTCGTCCTGGATGCGCTGGCCGCGCCTCAACAGCCGTCACCTCACGAGTTAGTGGAGGCCGTGCATGCGCGCGTGGGCGTCAGCGCGCACTTCGAGTTGGTGCCCGCTGTGCGCGCGCTGAAGAACGACGCCACGCTGCCGCGTGCCTGGCGCGACTACCTCGAGTCCATTCTCAAGGACGAGGAGTTGCTACGGGCGATGCTGGGGCTCGCCGCGCCCGGCCGTGAAATCGAATCATCTTTCGACCAGCTCATTCACCGCAGCCGGCAATACTGCTCGGCCAGCGGATTCCACGAGATGATCGAATTCATCGGGCGCTTCAAGGACTATGCGCCATACAACAATATGCTGGTGCACATCCAGAACCCGGGTTGTAAGTTTTTCGCGACTGAGAGCGACTGGCGCCGCCGGTTTGGTAGAACGATCAAGGAAGACGCTCGGCCGATGCTGATTCTGGCGCCGATGCGCCCCCTCATATGTGTCTACGACATTGACCAGACCGATGGCCCTCCACTGCCGGCTGAGCTGGAAGGATTTTCGAAGTTCGAGGGCGTAGTGCCTGAGGACGCGCTCGAGTTGCTCGTCGCCAATGCTGCGCGGCACGATGCCATCCGCGTGGACTTCAAACCGCTGTCCACCGCGCTCTCCGGGTTTGCTACTTTCGCACGCGGCTCCGCCGACCGGAAAATGCGGGTCGCCATCCACGCCGGCCTGGACACGGCGAGTAGGCTCGGCGTGCTGTGCCACGAACTCGCACACATCTTCCTCGGTCACCTGGGTTCTGACGACGACCGCTGGTGGCCGGCGCGTTCCAATCTGGATCGCTACTCCGTTGAGATCGAGGCCGAAGCGGTTGCTTACCTGGTTACGTCGCGCCTCGGACTGAGAGGGTCGAGCCACACGTACGTGTCCAGGCATCTACGTGAAGGGGAGGTTCCCGCTGGCGTCTCGCTTGACCTGATCGCGAAGGTCGCGGGCCGGATTGAGCAAATGACTCAGCGCAAGCTCGCCGAGCGCCAGCCAACGATGGAGCGCAAGAAATGAGGGCTGCGCCCTCCCTGGCGGAATCGCCTCGCGACTCCCGGGTGGCTGCGGTGCGCAGGCCGGATGGCGTCGCGCCGCCGGTGGCCGTACTTTGGACCGATGCCGACGCCCCGTGGCGCCCACTCATTCCGCTGCTGGCCAAAGCCATGCCCACTCTGTTCCGGCTGGACGCGGATCAGCCTCAAGAGCGCATGTCGGCTTCAAGAGCGCAGGGAACCTGCGATCCGGTTGCGCTGCGTGCTCGATCGCGGCCTCCCCGGTGCATTGCCCGGCGTCACGATCCCGGTCCTGCATCTGCCGCGTGCGAGCAGAGGAAATACGCATGAAGCCCTACAGCGATGCCGAACTCGAAGCGATGCTTGCGGACTTGGAATCCGCTCGCGCCGAGCGCAAGCAATCGTTCAAGGGCGACGCGCCAACGACGGTGCGCGAGGCCATCTGCGCGTTCGCCAACGACCTGGCCGGTCATGGCGAGGCGGGTGTGGTGTTCATCGGCGCGCGGGACGATGGCACGCCCGTGGATGGCTTTGCTGTGACCGATGAGCTGCTGCGCCAGCTTGCGGACATCAAGACCGAGGGCAATATCGTCCCGCCACCGACACTGCTGGTCGAAAAGCGGCATCTGCGTGGACAGGAGCTGGCGGTCGTCACGGTCTGGCCCTGTGATTCCCCTCCGACACGCTACAAGGGCCGCATTCACGTGCGCTGGGGGCCGCGCGGCGGACTAGCCAGCGCGCAGGACGAGCGGGTTCTCAACGAGCGCCGGCGGCATCGCGACCGGCCTTTCGACGTGCAACCCGTCGCGGATGCCACGCCGGACGAGTTGGATCGCCTGCGCTTCGAGCAGGAATACCTGCCCTCGCTGGTCGCGCGCGACGTGCTGGCGGCCAACGATCTTAGCTACGAGCAGAAACTTGCGGCGACCAAGTTGGTGGTGAGCGACACCGAGCCGCAGCCGACCGTGCTCGGCCTGCTGGTGATCGGCCGCTCGCCATCGGACTGGCTGCCTGGAGCCTATGCCCAGTTTCTGCGCCTGCAGGGAACCGATCTGACGGCACCCATTCTGGACGAGGAGGTCCTGCACGGCACCGTCGCCGACCAGATTCGGCGGCTGGAAGAAAAGCTGGAAGCGCACAACCTGCGCAGCGTCCGCTTTGCCGACACCGCGCGGGAAGCGCGCACTGAGGCGTACCCGCTGGATGCGCTGCGCCAGCTCGTGCGCAACGCCTTCATGCACCGCAGCTACGAGGCGACGCATGCGCCCGTGCGGGTGTACTGGTTCGATGATCGCATCGAGATCCACAATCCGGGCGGCCCCTTCGGCAGCGTGACCGCCGAGAACTTCGGCCAACCCGGCGTGACCGACTACCGCAATCCGAATCTCGCGGAGGCCTTGCGCGCCTTGGGTTACGTGCAGCGCTTCGGCGCCGGCATTGCGATCGCACGCAAGGCCTTGGGTGAGCGACTGCGCTTCGAGGTGCAGCCGGGCTTTGTCGCAGCGATCGTCCGCGGAGAGGCCACATGATCAGCATCGCGTTTTTCAACAACAAGGGCGGCGTCGGCAAGACCTCGCTGGTCTACCACTGCGCGTGGATGTTTGCGGAGCTCGGCCGCCGGGTGCTCGCGGTGGACCTCGATCCGCAGTCGAACCTCTCGATCATGGCGCTGGACGAGAACCAACTGGAGGCGCTGTGGCCGGATGACGAGCATCCGCAGACCCTGCAGGGGGCCGTTGCTCCGCTCTTTGGCGGCACTGGCGACATTCGCCCGGCGCATATCGAGGTGCTCGCCGATCGCTTGGGCTTGCTGGTCGGCGATCTCGCCCTGTCCCGCATCGAAGACGATCTGTCCACTGAGTGGCCGCGCTGCCTGGAAGGCCGCGAGCGCGCATTCCGCGTGACCACGGCCTTCTGGCGCGTGATCCGCGATGCTGCGGTGAGCCATCAGGCCGATCTGGTGCTGATCGACGTGGGCCCGAATCTGGGCGCCATCAACCGCGCGGCGCTGGTCGCTTCCAGCCATGTCGTGGTGCCGGTGGCGCCGGACCTCTTCTCCCTGCAGGGCCTCAGGAACCTCGGCCCGACGCTGCGTCAGTGGCGGGACACCTGGTCTCAGGCGCGGCCTAAGGCCGCTGCCGCTCTGGGCGAGTTGCCGAAAGGGCAGATGACACCGATTGGCTATGTCTTGATGCAGCACGCGGAACGTCTGGGTCGGCCAACGAAGGCCTATGCCAAATGGCAGACGCGACTGCCTGGCGCCTATCGCGAAAGCGTGCTGGGAAAGCCGGACGGAGCGAGCGGTGCCAACGACAATCAAATCCAGCGGGTCAAGCACTACCGCAGCCTCATGCCCTTGGCCATGGAAGTGCGCAAACCGATGTTTGCCCTGACCTCCGCAGACGGAGCGATCGGCGCACATCAGGCCAATGTGCAGCAATGCCATGGCGATTTCAGCACGCTGTGTCAGCGGATCGCCGAGCGCGTGGGCTTGTAGCGCTGCCTTCCCCCATCCAACGGAGCAGAGGCCATGAATTTCAACGTCAGCATCATCGACCAGCAGGTGCGGGGTCTCGCCGAGAAGCTGCGGTCGCAGATCGAAGAGGAGATCGGCAAGACACTGGATGATACGGCGGCGCGCTCCGCCGCATTCGTCCTGCTGTGCGTGAAGGTACTGCTCGATCTTTCGGATAGCGAGGCGATCGAATGCCTCACCGAAGGCGGCAACGACTTTGGCGTGGATGCGATCGACGTCGGCGATGCTGTCGAGGGGGAGTTCACCATCACCCTGTTTCAGTGCAAGTACAGCCACGACAACCTGGAGGGCAACCGCAACTTCCCGGAAGACGGCCTTCGCAAGGCCGTGGCGGCCGTGCGCGCGCTGTTCAATCCGCAGGCACCGGTCAATCTCAATCCCCGCCTGCAGGCTCGCATCGAGGAAGTACGCTCGCTGATCACGGACGGCGTGATTCCGCGCGTGCGCTTCCTGCTGTGCAACAACGGTCTGCCCTGGAAGCGGCCCGAGGCACAGGCGGTGATCGACCGCGAGAACTTTCCGCCAGAGAGTGTGCGCTTCGAACACGTCAACCACGACGCGCTGATCCATATCCTGCAGGCGACGCAGCCGGTCAAGGATACGGTGCAGTTCTCCGGCCGGGCGGTGGTGGAGGATTTCAACTTCAGCCGGGTGTTCGTCGGCAAGGTGGCCGTCAGCGAGCTGGCTCGCTTGATGGACGCGCACGGCGACCGGCTGCTGGAGCGCAACATCCGGCGCTATCTCGGGCTTCAGGGCAACCGGGTGAACGAGGCGATCCGCGACACCCTGCGCAATCCGGCAGAGCGGCCCAACTTCTTTTTCTACAACAACGGCATCACGCTGATTTGCAGCCGCTTCGATTACAACGCGCTGCAGAACGAGGACTACAAGGTCCGGGTGGAGGGCTTGCAGATCATCAATGGCGGCCAGACCTGCAAGACCATCCAGGCGACACTGGCAGACCTCGGTGGCGATACCGCGAATCTGGAGTCGGCGTTCGCGCTCGTTCGGCTCTATCAGGTCGGCGGCGAAGACTCCAACAATCTGGTGCGCACCATCACCTACGCCACCAACAGTCAGAACCCGGTGGACCTGCGCGATCTGCGTTCCAACGACGAGATCCAGAAGAAGCTGGAACTCTCCATGCGGGATCTGGGCTTCGAGTATCGCCGGCAGCGCAACGAGGCGGCCGTCAAGCCGACCGAGATCACAACCGGCACAGCGGCGGAGGCGGTGCTTTCAGTCTGGCGTCAAAGACCGCAGCAGGCCAAGTTCCGCTCGGGGGAGCACTTCGGAAAGCTCTACCCGGACATCTTCGGAAAGGACATCAACGGTGCCCAGACCATCGCCGCCGTTCTGCTCTTCAGGATTGCGGAAAACAAGCGCAAGCGTCCGCCCGCGGGAGCGCCGGATTTCGTCCGCTACGCCTCGTGCTTCGCCGCAATGCTGATGGGTGAATACTTGCTCGCGGACATGAACATCGAGTTGAAGCAGCTGGACCATCGCAACTTTGTTCAGGCGCGTGACTTGATCGAGTCGAAGGGCGAGGAGTATTTCAATCGGGCCGTCGGCGAGATCGGCGACGCCTTGAAGCGGCTCTACGGCGACAGCGCTGTGAGCTTGCAGCGCCTCTCGGCAACGTTCCGGCGTGGCGATCTGCTGCAGGTTTTGAGGCCGTCGGCGACGCTGTTCGCGTAGATCGCTCATGAGCAGCCTTGGATTCACCGGCGCGCAGACGCTGCTGGAGGCGTTGGCGCAGTCGCTTCGCGACGAGCTGCGCACGCCGGACGGCGTCGCGCCGCCGGTCGCGGTGCTGTGGACGGATGCCGATGGTCAGTGGCAGTCGTTGGTGCCCTTGCTGGCCAAGTCCATGCCGCAGCTCTTCCGGCTGGGCGCCTACCGGCCGGACGAGCGCTGCGGTCCGGTCATCTGGCTGCGTTGCGTGGTGGACCGCACGATCGCAGGCGTGCCGGACGGAGCCGTTCCGGTGCTGTATCTGCCGCGGGTCAGCCGCCAGGACTTGCGGGCCGGCGGGGACTGTCCCCGCGAGCTGCAGCCCCTGATCGAGCTTCAGTATCGCGGCGCGGTGTGGCACCAGCGCAACGGGCGGGACTGGACGGTCGAAGCCTTTCTGACTTCGGAGGCCGGCTGCGGTCTGGACCTCGCGCAGAACATGCGCACGCGGGAGGCACTACTGCGTTCGCTGCCGCTGCTGGCCGCCGAGCCCTTGGCGCGCTTGCGCGGCAGGCGGCTGGACGCCGATGACTTCGATCGCCTTTCGGTCGGCGATCCGATCCGCGATCTGCTGTCATGGATGAGCGATCCGCAAGGCTTCGAAGCGCGCTGCGAGCCCGCGCGGTGGCAAACCTTTCGCGACGTGTGCAAACGCGAGTTCGGTCTGGACCCGGAGGCAGGCGGGCCACAGGCCGCCGGGGATGCGCTGTTGAATGATGGCGGTGCGTTCGGCGCCAAATGGGAAAGCGTCTGGCGGCGCTTCGCAGAGGCGCCGGCACTTTACCCGGGCATCGGACGTCAACTGCGCGAAGCGCGGCCGGCCGGGCTTTTCGTAGCACGTGAGCGCCAGCCTTCCGAGAACGAGCGTGAGGAGGAGTCGCTGCGCCGCGAGCTCGAAACCGTCTGCACGCTGCCGCACGCTGCGGCCTGCGAGAAGCTGCTGGCGCTGGAGGCGAGGCATGGCGAGCGCCGCGGCTGGGTTTGGGCACGGATGGGTGAAAGCCCGCTGGCTTTGGCGCTGGCACCCTTGGCGCGCCTGGCCGACGCGGCGGGCACATCGCTGGGCGGCGCAAACGCCGCAGCGATGGCGGCGGACTATGCCGGCCAGGGCTGGCGCTGCGACGCTGCGGCGATGGAGGCTCTTGGCCTGCATCCGGGCGCCGCAGACGCCGCACTTATCGCCCGCGTCGTGCGCACGCTCTACGAGCCCTGGCTGGATCGCAGCGCGCGGCGGTTCCAGGAGCTGGTGGCCGGCGTGGACGCGCGCGCCCTCGCGGTTGGCGTTACCGCCGAAAAAGACTGCTGCATTCTCTTCGCGGACGGTCTGCGGTTTGACGTAGGCGCGCGCCTGCATGAGAGGCTGGAGGCCCGGGGGCTGCGCTCCAAGCTGAGCCATCGCATCGCGCCGCTGCCCACCGTCACAGCCACGGCGAAGGTCATGGCCTCGCCGGCGCATGCCGAGGTCAGCGGAGGCGCCGGTGCCGACGACTTCAATCCATCGCTGTCCGCGAGCGGGCAGGCACTGAGTGCACAGCGGCTGCGCGATGCGCTGGCGCGTCAGGGCGTGGAAATTCTTGAAGCCGACGACAACCGCTTTGCCGGCACTGGAGAGGCTGGCGGCTGGTGCGAAGTCGGCCGACTGGATGAGCTGGGCCATTCGATGGGCGCGCGACTGGTCAGCCAGATCGAAGTGGAAGTTGAGAGCCTTGCCGAGCGGATTGCGGCGCTGCTCGATGCAGGCTGGCAGAAAGTGAAGATCGTCACCGACCATGGCTGGCTGCTGCTGCCGGGCGGTCTGCCGAAAGTGGAATTGCCGAATTATCTGGTTGCGAGCCGCTGGGCGCGCTGCGCCACCGTGCGCGGCGAATCCGCCACGCAGATGCCGACCTACCCGTGGCACTGGAACCTGCAGGTACGGATCGCTTCGCCACCCGGGATTGCGTGTTTCTTCGCCAATACGGAGTACGCGCACGGCGGCGTCAGTCCGCAGGAATGCGTGGTCCCCGAGTTGGTCGTCGAGCGGGGGCAGACCGTTGTCAGCGCGAAGATCGCTGCAGTGAGTTGGCGTGGCATGCGCTGCAAGGTCGCGGTAGCGCCGCAGGTGGCTGGGCTTCGTGCGGACTTGCGGCTCAACTGGAAGCAAGCCGAGAGCAGCATCGCGGCCTCGCCAAAAGAAGTGACGAACGGTGAAGCGAGCCTCGCCTGTGCGGACGATCGTCACGAGGGTGCGGCGGCAACGGTGGTTCTGCTGGACGCCGGCGGCCATGTTCTCGATTACAGGCCGACGACAGTGGGAGAAAACTGAATGAGCATGGAACTCGATTCTCTCGATCGGCTGGCAGCAGCGGCCTTCGATGGCTACCTGGTGCGCAAGGACCTGGTCCGGAAGTACTCGCGGCAGTATCCGGTACCGACCTACGTCGTCGAATTTCTCCTGGGCCGCTACTGCGCCAGCGTGGACGAGGCCGAGATCCAGGAGGGCCTGCAGATCGTCGAGAAGCAGCTCAAGGATCGCACCGTGCGCACGGGTGAGGAGGAGCTGTTCAAGGCACGCGCGAAGGAAAGCGGCTCGGTCAAGCTCATCGACATCGTGCGCGCCCGGCTGGACGCCAAGAACGACTGCTATGTCGCGGAACTGCCGAGCCTGGCGCTCCGGGATGTGCGCGTCGACGATGCGATGGTCCGCGAGAACGAGCGGATGCTGACCGACGGTTTCTACGCCGAAATCACCTTGTCCTACGACGGCATCATCGCGCAGCAGCAGGGGGGGCGTCCCTTCGCCATCGACGCGCTGCGCCCCATCCAGATGTCGAAGGCCGACGCACTGGAGGTGTTCGCGAAGGCGCGGCAGGCGTTCACCACCTCGCAGTGGATCGACATGCTGCTGCGCTCCATCGGGCTGGAACCGGCGCACTTTACCGAGAGGGCGAAGCGCGTGGTTCTGCTGCGCATGGTTCCTTTCGTGGAGCGCAACTACAACCTGGTGGAGCTGGGGCCGCGCGGCACCGGCAAGAGCCATTTGTTCCAGCAGATTTCGCCCTACGCGCACCTGATCTCCGGCGGCAAGGCGACGGTGGCCAAGATGTTCGTCAACAATGCCACAGGGCAGCGCGGTCTGGTCTGCCAGTACGACGTGGTGTGCTTCGACGAGGTATCCGGTATCTCCTTCGATCAGAAGGACGGCGTCAACATCATGAAGGGCTACATGGCCTCCGGCCAGTTCAGCCGCGGCAAGGAAAACATCCGTGCGGACGGCAGCATCGTGATGGTCGGCAACCTGGACATGGACGTCGAGCAGGCTCAGAGGGTCGGTCACCTGTTGAGCCCGCTGCCACCGGAAATGCGCGACGACACGGCCTTCATGGATCGCATCCACGCCTATGCCCCCGGCTGGGACTATCCCAAGCTCAATCCGCATGAGCATCTGACCGACCATTTCGGCCTGGTCAGCGACTTCCTCAGTGAATGCTGGAGCAAGCTGCGGGCCGGCAATCGTGTGTCCGTGATGCAGGGGCGCGTGCATCTGGGCGGCGCGCTGTCGGGCCGCGACATCGAGGCCGTGAACAAGACCGTGAGCGGGCTGACCAAGCTGCTCTTCCCCGCTGCGGACATGCCAGTCCCCGATGCCGACCTGGAATGGATGGTGCGCTTGGCCCTGGAGGCTCGCCGGCGCGTGAAGGAGCAGCAGAAGCGCGTGTTCAAAAGCGAGTTCCGTAACACGCATTTCAGCTACACGCTGGGCGCCGACGGCGTCGAGCAGTTCGTTGCCACGCCCGAGCTGCACAGCGACGAGGCCATCGAGAGCGACCCTTTGCCCCCGGGGCAGGTCTGGGGCGTGAGCCTGGGCACGGCCGAGGCAGGCCCAGGCCTGTATCGGATCGAAGTGACCTGCGGCTCAGGTAGCGGCGTGCGAATTCTCAACCAACCAACCCCGCCTGCGTTCCGCGAGAGCGTGCGCGTGGGCGAACAGAATCTCTATACGCGCGCCAGGGAGCTAGTCGGCGACCGCAATCCGCGTGAAGAAGAGTTCTCCGTGCAAATGCGCGCCATGGATTCGGACAAGACGGGCGCCGGCCTGGGCCTGCCCGTGCTGGTGGCGCTCTGCGGCTCACTGCTCGGCCGCAATACGCGCGGCAGCACGATCGTGGTCGGAGCGCTCAACCTCGGCGGGTCAGTGGAAATGATCCCCAACGCCGTGCGCGTCGCTGAACTGGCGATCGACAAGCAGGCGCAGACGCTGCTGATGCCTGTTTCCGCTCGGCGTCAGCTCAACGACCTGCCCGATGAGCTATGGACGCGCATCAATGTCGAGTTCTACAAGGACGCGTCCGATGCCGTATTCAAGGCTTTGGTTGAGTGAAGATGGCCACCAGAACGGGCCTCAATCCATCTGCACTGTATCTGCTCCGCGCATCGCAAATCGCAAATCGGCGCACTTTTGCGCGCCGCACCGCAACTTACTGCAACCCAACCTTTGCAGTAGATTCAAATAGTTGCAGATGAATTAATCGGTTGGAAGCAGCGCAAGGGCGGCTTAGAAGGCCGTTGCTCTATCCAACTCAAAGCCGGAAGGGGCTAGATCGGCATTCCGGTGGCCGCGCTGCTCGACCGATTCACGGCCTCGGCGCAGCTGGAAGAGCTGGCGGGCGCAGCAGCGAAAAACCCCCGCAGTGCGGGGGTTTTTCTTCAAGCGGTGCAGCGGTTTTTGTCAGTGGAACTGCTCTTCCTCGGTGGAGCCGGTCAGCGCCTTGACGCTGGAGCTGCCGCCCTGGATCACCGTGGTGACGTCGTCGAAGTAGCCGGCGCCGACTTCCTGCTGGTGCGACACGAAGGTGTAGCCCTTCTCGCGCGCCTTGAATTCCGGCTCCTGCACCTGCTCGACGTAGTGCTTCATGCCTTCGCCGCGCGCGTAGTCGTACGCGAACTGGAAGGTGTTGTACCAGTTGATGTGGATGCCGGCGAGCGTGATGAACTGGTACTTGTAGCCCAGCTTCGACAGCTCGTCCTGGAACCTGGCGATGGTCTTGTCGTCGAGGTTCTTCTTCCAGTTGAACGACGGCGAGCAGTTGTATGCGAGCAGCTTGCCCGGGCAGGCCTTGAGCACGGCCTGCGCGAATTCGCGGGCGAAGCCGAGATCCGGCGTGCCGGTCTCGCACCACACGAGATCCGCGTACGGGGCGTAGGCGACGCCGCGCGAGATCGCCTGCTCGAGGCCGTTCTTGACGCGGTAGAAGCCTTCACTGGTGCGCTCGCCGGTGAGGAACGGCTTGTCGTTGGCATCGTGATCCGAGGTCAGCAGGTTCGCGGCCTCGGCGTCGGTGCGCGCGAGCACGATCGTCGGCACGCCCATGACGTCGGCGGCGAAGCGCGCGGCGACGAGCTTGTCGATCGCCTCCTGCGTCGGCACCAGCACCTTGCCGCCCATGTGGCCGCACTTCTTCACGGCCGCGAGCTGGTCTTCGAAGTGCACGCCGGCGGCGCCCGCCGTGATCATGTTCTTCATCAGCTCGAAGGCGTTGAGCACGCCGCCGAAGCCTGCTTCCGCATCCGCGACGATCGGCAGGAAGTAGTCGATGAACTCCTTGTCGCCGGGGCTGATGCCCTTGGCCCACTGGATCTCGTCGGCGCGCTTGAACGTGTTGTTGATGCGGCGGACCATCGTCGGCACCGAGTCGTAGGCGTACAGCGACTGGTCCGGGTACATGGTTTCGCTGGTGTTGCCGTCGGCGGCGACCTGCCAGCCGGAGAGATACACGGCTTCGAGGCCGGCCTTGGCCTGCTGCATCGCCTGGCCGGCCGTGATTGCACCGAAGGCGTTGACGTAACCCTTCTTCGCCTCGCCGTTGACGAGGCGCCACAGCTTCTCGGCGCCGCGCTTGGCGAGCGTATGCTCGATTTGGAGGCTGCCGCGGAGCCGGACGACGTCGGCGGCGGAGTACGCGCGCTTGACGTTCTGCCAGCGCGGATTCGTCGCCCAATCCTGTTCCAGGGCCTTGATTTGCTCTTCGCGAGTCATGCAGCAGTCCTCTCGGGATGAAAGAAAACCGGAAACGGCCTTATAGAACAGGCCTTTGCGGCTACCGACCGAGCGTTCAGACGGACCCGAGTAGCTGCGGGGGCGCCGCGTTGGGGGCGCGATTATACGCGCAATCATTTTGCAACGCACAAGCGCCGCAGCGTCACCGGGCGCTGTCCGCATCCCCAGTCGCGCGCGCCGCTTCGATGCGGCGCCGTTGCGCCTCTTCGAGTTCTTCCGGCGCCAAGCCGCCGTCGCCGTCGGCGTCGATCTCGTCGAAGCGCCGCAGCAGCGCCGACGGCAGACCGGCGGCCTCGATCTCCTCGCGCGTCAGGCTGCGGCTCCGATCGACGTCCGCCGCACGGAACTGGCGCTCGCGCTTCTCGCGCAGCTGCTCGCGCCGCAGGTCGACGACCGACCGGTCGAGCGGCGGCTGGGCCGCCGCCGTCGCGCCGGCCAGCAGTGCGAGAACGCAAACTGGCACAATGAAGGTTTGCCGGATGCTCATCGGCGCATTGTCGCATTGCCACCAGGGAACGGGCGCGGGTAGGGGCGCGTGATTCAGATCGACGAGCTTTGCAAGCGCTATCCGCGCAGCGCACAACCGGCGCTCGACCGCTTCAGCCTGCACGTCCCCGCCGGCTGCGCATTCGGGCTGCTCGGCCCCAACGGCGCCGGCAAGACCACGCTGATCTCGATCATCACGACGACGCTG
Organism: Pseudomonadota bacterium; assembly: GCA_040754295.1. Classification (GTDB taxonomy): domain Bacteria; phylum Pseudomonadota; class Gammaproteobacteria; order Nevskiales; family Nevskiaceae; genus Solimonas. The sequence continues at coordinate 26,104 of JBFMCQ010000007.1, forward strand.
CAGCCGGATGCCGGCAGCGTGCGCGTCGGCGGTCACGACGTCTGCGCACAGGCCCAGGCGGTGCGCGCGCTGACGGCCTATGCGCCGCAGGAGCTGGCGTTCTATCCGGGCCTGAGCGTCGGCGAGAACGTCGAGCTGTTCGGTGCGCTGACGCCCGATGCCGACGCCCGGAGCATCGCCGCGGCGCTGCGCGTGGCCGATCTCGAGCCCCATCTGCGCAAGCGCGCCGAGCATCTCTCCGGCGGCCTGAAGCGGCGGCTGAACTTCGCCATCGCACTGCTCGGCCGGCCGCGCCTGCTGTGCCTCGACGAGCCGACCGCCGGCGTCGATCCGCAGTCGCGCAATTTCCTGCTCGCGGCGGTGCGCCGGCTCTGCGACGAAGGCATGACGGTGCTGTACAGCACGCATTACATGGAAGAGGTCGAGCGCCTCTGCGACCGCGTGGCGATCATCGACGGCGGGCGTCTGCTCGCCTGCGACACGCCGGATGCGCTACGCCGGCATCCTGACGAGCGTCTCGAAGGCGTGTTCCTGCGCCTGACGCGCCCGGAGCTGAGGGACGCCTGATGCGCCGCCTGCTCGCTCTGTGCCGCAAGGAGCTGCTGCTGCTGTCGCGCGACCGCCACGGCCTGCTCGTGCTGTTCGCGGTGCCGGCGCTGTTCATCCTGCTGATGTCGCTGGCCCTGCGCGATGCGTTCCGGCCGGACGCAGGGCTGAGCATCCCGGTGCAGATCGTCGATGCCGACGGCGGGCGCCTGGCACGCGACTTCGTCGATCGGCTGCTCGCGCACGGAAGCTTCACGCCGTCCGACGAGGCCGGCGTGCGCATCCTGCTGCAGCCGGGATTCTCGGAGCTGCTGGCGACGCGCAGCGAGTTCGTCGAGGAGCTGATCGGCGGTGCGCCCGAGCCGATGCTGCTACACCTCGAGTACGCGCCGAGCATCCCGCCGCAGCTCAAGGGAGCCGTCAGTCTCGCGGTGCGCCAGACGCTGCTCGCCGTGCAAGCCGAGTTCTTGCTGGAGCACGTCGTCGGCTATCCGCCGGAGGAGCGCGCCGGCCTACGCTTTCTCAGCGATCCGCGCCGGCTGCCGGTGGCGGAGCGCTTCGTCGACCGCGCCGGCCGCGGCATCGACGCACCGACTTCGGTGCAGCAGAGCGTTCCGGCGTGGCTGATCTTCGCGATGTTCTTCGCGGTGATTCCGCTGGCCACGGCCTTCGTCGTCGAGCGCAGCGAAGGCAGCCTGCTGCGGCTGCGTGCACTCGGCGTCGGCAGTGGCCTGCTGCTGGCGTCGAAGGCCTTGCCCTACTACCTCGTCAACCTGCTGCAGCTCATCGTCATGCTGGCGATCGGCGTCTGGCTCGTGCCGCTGCTCGGCGGCGATGCGCTCACGCTCGGCAACAGCGCCTTCGGCCTATGGCTGATCGGCACCGCGACCAGCATCGCCGCGATCGGGCTCGCGCTGTGCGTCGCGGTGAGCGTGCGCACGACGCTGCAGGCGACGGTCGCCGGCGGCGCGCTGAGCCTGATCCTCGCCGCGCTCGGCGGCGTGATGGTGCCGAAGATGGTGATGCCCGAGGCGATGCAGCGCCTCACGCAGGTCTCGCCGATGGCCTGGAGCCTCGAAGGCTTTTGGGATATCGTGCTGCGCCGGGGGACCTGGCGCGATGCGTTGCCCGAAGCCTTGGCGCTGGGTGCGTTCGGCGTGATCTGCCTCGCCGTCGCCGCCGCGATCCTGCTGCGCAGCAGCCATACACGACGACACCGGACGACATGAAGGGCTCCGAGGACGCCGCGCTCAAGGCGCGGCTCAAACAGCTGATCGTCACCGAGACGGACAAGCAGGTGGACCCGGCGAGCGTGCCGGACGATCAGCCGCTGTTCGGGCCCAAGTCGTTTCTCGAGCTCGACTCGGTCGACGGGCTGCAGATCTCGATGGCGCTGCAGATGCAGTTCGGCCTGCGCATCGAAGACCCGAAGGAGATGCGCCGCGTGCTGGCCAGCGTGAACACGCTCGCCGACTATCTGCAGCCGGGCTGATGAACGCGCGCACACACCGGCCGGTGTATCTGCGCGCCGGCGATGCGCTCTCGGCCGCCGGGCGCGGTACTGCGGCGATGGCCCAGGCCTGCCTGCAGCTGTCGACGGCACCGGCGCAGATCGCGTTCAACAGCCTCGGCAGCGAGATCCGCCTGCCCTACTTCCGTATCGACGCCGCCGAGGATGCGCCGGACCGCCGGCTCGGCAACCTGGCCGTCGCGGTCGTCGAGTCCGCCGGCTTCGATGCCGCGCGCCGCCGTCGCATGGGGCTGTTTCTCGGCACCTCGTCCGGCGGCATCGCCCAGCACGAGCGCGATTTCGCCGTCGCCAGCGCTATGAACCCGCGCGCGCTGCCGATCTTCAACCCCGACCAGAGCCGCCCGGCCACGCGCCTGCACCGGCGGCTGGAGCTGTGCGGACCGAGCTACACCCTGAGTACCGCCTGCTCCAGCGCGGCGAATGCCCTGTTGTACGCGACCTGGATGGTGCGCGAAGGGCGGCTCGACGACGCGCTGGTCGTCGGCATCGAGTTCGAGAACCGGGTGTCGCAGCAGGGCTTCCACAGCCTGCTGCTGGCGACGCGCGCGCTGTCGCGGCCGTTCGACCTGCGCCGCGACGGCATCATGCTCGGCGAAGCTGCGGCCGTGGCGATCGTCAGCCGCGAGCCGCCGCCGTCGGGCCCGGTCTGGCGGCTGCGCGGCGGCGGCACGTTCTGCGACACGACCCATCCGACCAATCCCTCGTCGGCACAGATCGCGCACACGATCCACCTCGCCTTCGCCGACGCCGGCGTCGATGCGGCGGCGATCAGCGCGATCAAGGCGCACGGCACCGGCACGCGCGCCAACGACCTGTCGGAGGGCCTCGGCCTGCGTGCAGCCTTCGGCGATCGCCTGCCGCCGTTCTCGACGATCAAACCGGTGCTCGGCCATACGCTGGGTGCCTGCGGCCTGCTCGAGGCGCTGGCCTTCACCGCCTGCCTCGATCGCGGCGAAGTGCCGGCGACGCGCCATTTCGAGCAGGCCGACCCCGAGATCGGCGTGGAGCCGCTGCGCGCGGCCGAGCGCTGGCGGCCGGGGCCGGTGCTGCTCAACACCTTCGGTTTCGGCGGCAACAACTGCGCGCTGGTGCTGGAGCGGGAACGATGAGCGCGCTGCGCGTCGCTGCGGTGCTGCACCACGAGCAGCTGCTCGACGACAGCCCCACCGATCTGCGCGCAGAACTGCAGGCACTGACCGGCCAGTCGTTCCGCCGCATCAACCGCTTCATCGAGCTGGCGACCTACGGCGCGCTGCGGTGCGGTCGCAGCGCCGGTGGGGTCGGCGCGGACACCGCGCTGTATCTGGTTTCGGAAGCACCGATGCTCGTCGACTGCGTGCGCGCGCTGCGCGGCGTGATCGTCGACGGCCGTCCGCCGACGCCGTTCGAGTTCATGAACATTTCCGGCAACATGGCCGGCTTTTACATCGCGCAGCACTTGCGCATGAACGGCCCGCAGCTGGCGACGCAGCGCAAGAGCGCCGGGCTCGAGGCCGCCGTGGAGCTGCTGCAGCTCGACAGCGCACGCCATCGCCGCGCGCTGTGCGGCTACGTCGAGGAAGGCGTCTGGCCGCTGTCCGAGCAGCGCGAGCGCCTCGGTCTCGCCGCCGGCGCGGCGCTCGCCGAATGCAGCCACTGGTTCTACTTCGACGCCGACTGCGCACGGCCGCGCGCGCTCGTCGACGCCGCACCCCGCTGCGAGACGCCGGCCGAGGTCGCCGACCTGCTGCGCGAAACGCCGCGCGACTGGCGCATCGTCGCCGGCCGCGGCTGCAGCGACGCGGACGCCGCCGGCCTCGGCCGCGCGGTCGAGCGGCTGCCGCAGGCGCGGTCGTACAGCAGCGGTGAAACCGCCGGCCTGGTCGCGGCGTTCATCGAGCGGCCCGATGCACCGGGATTGCTGCATCTCGCGCGCGCGGCCGACGGCGGGTATTACCTGCTCACGGTTGAGGCTCGACCGTAGCTCGGGCCGTCGGGCTTCAGCCCGGTCTACGGGGCCGGGCTGCCCTTCGACCAGCGCTTCAAACCCTCGTAGACCTCGCGCTCGCCCGCTGCACAGTCGTGCAGCCGCGCCGCCAGCTCCGGCAGACCCACGCCCTCTCGCCTGCGTGAAAACTGCGCGCCGAGCAAGGCGAACTGGCGCCAGGTATCGCCGACCGCCGTCATGCGCTGCGAGGCGTCGACCAGCGCCGGCTGCCTGAGCTTTTCGCCGGCCTCCTGCAGAAACGCCGCGTACATGAAGCGAAAGCCGCCGCCGCCGGTGCCGATCTCCTCCTGCATGCGCACGATGTTGCCGACGTAGAGCCGCTGCAGGCGCGCATCGGCAATCTGCCGGTCGAGGCGGCCGATGCGCTCGGCGAGCCGTTCGATCGCGCGCACGCCGACGATCGAGACCGGTGCATGCAGCATCATCTTCCAGGTCTTGCCGACCGCACGGCGCACAGCCGCGCCGAGGTCGAAGTCCCGTGCGAGCGCGAGCGGCCGGTACATCAGCCCCCTGGGCGCGAACACGCCCTTGGCGAAGCGCGCGCGGCGCAGGTCCGCCGCGGCGCAGCGCTGCGGCTGGTCGAACACCGGATCGCTGACCAGGTAGTCGCCGCCGTCCTTGCCGTAGACGACGATGTTGTGCGCGTTGAAGTGGAAGCGCATTTCCGGCGGGAAGTACGGCAGCCAGTACACCGAGGTCTGCAGGCCCACCGGACGGCCCGCGGCGAGTTCGGCATCGAGCGCCGCCTCGGCCGTCGCCGGGTCGCGGAAACGCCGGCGCTCCATCTGCAGGCCCAGCGGCCGGCGCAGACCCTGGTAGACGCTGCCGGGCGGCATGCGGTAGGTCGTCAGCGGAAAGCCGCCGACCTTGACGAACGGGATGTGCGCGAAGGTCAGCGAGGCCGAAAGGCCCAAAGCCATCGGCTCGGACAGTGCAAGGCCGTAGTGGCTCAACAGCGCAGCCGTTGCGCCGGTCTCGCAATGGCCGGCATGCCTGTGCTTGAAGTCTTTTATGATCAATCGATTCTCTTTAGTTCTTCAAGTGACGTCCCAAGCGCTTCGGCGTATCGCCGCAGGATCCGCTCGGGCAGACGGCGGAACACGTCGGCGCGCAGATGACGGCGCAGCCGCCAGCGCCAGATGCCGGTGATCTGGGCCAGCATCGGCGGGTCCATGCGGCGTGCGTACATGTGGTATTCGAGCGGCGAGGCGCGGCCTTCGCGGACGCGCCGCAGAGCCTCGTCGGCGAGCCGGCGGTATTCCGCGACCGCGTCGCCCGTAACGACCGCCTCGACCTCCCAGCCGCTCGAGGGCACGGTCTCGTAGTGCCCGTCGCTGCCCAGCGCGTAGACCGCCTTGCGCGCGCCGCCGTAGTGCGCCAGCCGGTCCTGCGGCACCTCGTCGCGTTTCACGGACCGACTGCGCGCAGGCAGACGAAAGCGATCGAGAAACGGCCGCTTTCGGGGACGTAGCAGAGAATGCGGTCACCCGGCTTGAAGCGGCCGCCGTTGAACAGCTCTTCGAGCATCAGATACATCGACGCGGCGCCGACGTTGCCCTTGACGTCGAGGTTCGTGAACCAGCGCTCCTGCGGGATCTTCCAGTCGTCCGGCATGACGTCCCACATCGCGCGGCGGAAGTAGTCGGACGAGTAGTGCGGCAGATACCAGTCGATGTCGGCCGCGCGCAGCCCGCGCCGCGCGATCATCGCCGCGAAGGCCTTGCGCGAGGCCACGCGGATGCCTTCCTCGAGCAGCCGCACGTCCTGCTTGACCGACATCACCGAGCGCTCGGCGACCTCGGTCGCGGACGCAAACTCGCGCCAGCCGCGCAGCCGGCCGTCTTGCGCTTTCTCGGCGCCGGCGTACATGCACGGCTCGAGCTCGCCGGCATAGGAAAACTGATCGATCCACTCGAGCTGCAGCGACAGCCGGTCGGCGCGCGGCCGGTTCTGCAGCAGCATCGCACCCGCGCCGTCGGAGAGCATCCAGCGCAGGAAGTCCTTCTCGAAGGCGATGACCGGCCGCTTCTCCATCGCGGCGATGCGCGCGGCGTTCTCCGCTTCGAAGTTGCCGGCACGCATGAACGTGGATGCGAGCTCGGAGCCGGTGACGACGGCGTTGCCCGATTGTCCGGCCGCGATCGCCAGAAAGCCGTACTTGAGCGCGGTCACGCCGGAACCGCAGATGCCGGACGTGGCGACGACCTCGCACGGCCGCGAGCCGAGCTCGCCATGCACCATGACGGCGTGATTGGGCATCAGCTGGTCCGGTGAGCTGGTGCCGCAGGCCAGCACCTCGATGTCGTCGAGGCCGAAACCCCCGCCGGTCAGCGCGCGCACGGCCGCAGCGGTCAGCTGCGCATTGCTGTGCGTCTGCGCCCCGGTCTCGGGGTCCAGCGCGTAGTGCCGCGAGCGGATGCCGTTGCTGCGCAGCACCACTGCCCGTGCCCGCGACGGCCGGCCGCCGACCTGGCCGAGCACGGATTCCATACGCTCGTTGTCGATCGGCGCGTTCGGCAGCACCGCGGCGATGCGCGTGACGTAAACCCCCTCAGCCACTGCTTTGCTCCGCGAGGCGCTCGCGCCCCGAGCCGGACGGTTGCTCGAAATAAGCCTTTTGCGCCGCGAGCCGCCGCGCCGCGAGCGGCCCGAGCAGCGTGCGCAGCAGCATCGTGACCGGCACGACGGTGACGATCATCGTCACCAGGAAGGCCGCGTAAATCGCCAGCACCGGCCGGCGTGCACGGCTGCCCTGCGGACCCAGCGCACGCAGCAGGCGCCCCCAGACCCGGAAGCTGCGCCGGCCGATCATTTCGCTCGGCACCAGGCGCACGTTCGCCTCCACCGCGCCCAGTCCGTTCAGAACCGGCCGACGCCCGTCGAGGCGGCCGTCGCGCAGGGCGCCCGCGAGTGCCACGCCGAAGCGCGCGGCCGCGCGCACCGCGTGGTCGGGGATGCCGGGCGCCGGCAGCAGGCCCCACATCGGGTCGGTACGACCGGTCAGCATCCAGCGCGGCGTGGTGATGAAGCTCGCGAGGCTGCTGCCGGCGTCGGTCAGCACGATGTTGTCGGACAGCCGCGCGCCGGCCGCGTGCAGCAGCCGTTTCACTTCCTCCTGCGCGATGTGCCACATGTTACGGCAGGCGACCAGGGTGACGACCGGCGTGTCGCGCAGCAGCCGGCGACCCGCTTCGGACTTGAGAAACGCGGCGACCGGCGGCGACGGCGACAGAAACCAGACCGTGTAGGCGAGCACGATCAGCTCGTAGCGCTGATCGTCGGCGACCGGCAGCGGCAGCAGCTCCGGCGGATCGAGATGCACCGTCTCCGGAAACTGATCGAAGAACTCGAAGAACGGCCACGGGAACGGATACGGCCGCTGCGGCCGCAGCTCGCACCAGTCCACGGCGATATCGCCGGCGGCCTCCAGCGGGCCGCAGACCGAGCGTGCGACGCGCAGCAGCTGACCCGTCTGCGAGTAGTAGACGACCAGAACCCGTTTCATCCCCTCGGCGTACCCCAGCGTGCCATGCGAAAAGGGCGCGGTATCCGCGCCCTTCCCTCCGATGCCTGCGCAATCCGGGGCAGTTTAGTCGAGATACTCGTAGGCCGGCAGCGTCAGAAAGTCCGCGCACTGTGGCGCAGTCGACATTCGCGCGAAGATACCCGCCGCTTCGGCGTAGCGGCCGCGGTAGTAGCGCTCGTCGCCCAGGGCTGCGCGGATGCCGGTCAGCTCCTCGTCGATCATCGCCAGCACCAGCTCGCGGGTGACCGTGCGACCGTCCGCGAGCTGGGCGCCGTACTTGAGCCACTGCCAGACCTGCACGCGTGAGATCTCGGCGGTCGCCGCGTCCTCCATCAGGTTGTGCAGCGGCACGCAGCCGTTGCCGGAGATCCAGGCTTCCAGGTACTGGACGCCGACGTTGACGTTGTTGCGCAGGCCGGCCTCGGTGATCTCGCCCTGCGGCAGCTCCAGCAGGTCGGAGGCCTTGATCCTGTAGTCGAACTGCTTGGCGACCTGGTTCGGCGTCGGCATGTTGTCGTCGAACACCTTCATCGCCACCGGCACCAGGCCCGGATGCGCGACCCAGGTGCCGTCGTGGCCGTTGTTGACCTCGCGCAGCTTGTCGGCGCTGACCTTGGCGAACACCTCCTCGTTCTTGGCCGGGTCGTTCTTGATCGGGATGAAGGCCGCCATGCCGCCCATGGCCAGCGCGCCGCGCTTGTGGCAGGTCTCGCACAGCAGCTTGGAGTAGCTGTCGAGGAAGTGACGGTCCATGCCGACGCTGTGGCGGTCCGGGATGATGCGGTCGGCGTGGTTGCGGTAGGTCTTGATGAAGCTGAAGATGTAGTCCCAGCGGCCGCAGTTGAGCGCGACGATGTGATCGCGCAGCTCGTATAGGATCTCGTCCATCTCGAACGCGGCCCAGATGGTCTCGATCAGCACCGTGGCCTTGATCGTCTTCTGCGGGATCTTCAGCAGGGTCTGCGCGTCCTTGAAGATCGCGTTCCACAGCCGCGCCTCGCGATGCGACTGCATCTTCGGCAGGTAGAAGTACGGGCCGGTGCCGCGCTTGAGCTGTTCCTTCGCGTTGTGGAAGAAGAACAGCGCGAAGTCGACAATGGCGCCGGGCGCCGGCTTGCCGTCGATGAGGATGTGCTTCTCCGGCAGATGCCAGCCGCGCGGACGCACGATCAGCGTCGCGATCTGCGGATTGAGCCTGTATTCCTTGCCTTCGGGCGAGGTGTAGCTGATCCTGCGGCGGACGGCGTCCATCAGGTTGATGTGGCCGTCCATCATCAGCTCCCAGGTCGGCGCTGCCGAGTCCTCGAAGTCGGCCATGAAGCACTTGGCGCCCGAGTTGAGCGCGTTGATGACCATCTTGCGGTCGACCGGCCCGGTGATCTCGACCCGGCGGTCCTGCAGGTCGGCGGGAATGCCGGCGATCTTCCATTTGCCGTCGCGGACCTTCTTCGTTTCCTTGAGGAAGCCGAGCTTGAGCTTCTTGGCGTCGACGAGCGCCTGGCGCTCCTGGCGGTAGGCCAGCAGCTTCTCGCGCGTCGGCCCGTGCTTGCGCACCAGCGTGGCGACGAACTTGAGTGCCTCCGGCGTCAGGATCTTTTTGTAGGCCGGCTTCATCGCGCCGGTGATTTCGACGCCTTTGACTGCGCTCATCTCTAAACCTCGCCAACTGATGGAAGATGCCCAAAAAACGGGGCCGGAACTATAGCCAAGCACCTGCTGCGGCGCAATGAAAAAGCGGTCGTGGAACCCGCGTCCCGGCCCGGCACATTGCGCGGTCTGCCCCGGAGTCTGTTACCCGGGGTGCGAGGGGGAGAACGCGGCCGGACCACGAGGCGTCGACACTGCTTCTGTCGGGCAATGCGCGCCGCGGGTTCGGTCTGTAGTTAGGGTCCGGCCGCCAGCCGCAGCAGATCGTAGCCCTGTACGGTCGCGTCGAAGTTCATCGTGTGCGGTCCGAACAGGCCCAGCGTGGCCAGCAGCGAGTCGCTCGCCGGCCCACCAGGCCAGTTGTGGCCGCCGCTTGCGACGGTGACGAGATAGCTGCGGCGGCCACTCGTGCAGCTTGTGCGGTAGCGGAAGTCGACGACCATCGTGTCGTTCGCCCGAACCGGCATCGCCGCAGTGGACTCGCTGCCGCTGCAGCCGTTGAGCGTTTCGAAGCGCGAGTGGATCCCGGGAATGGATGCCGAGAGCAGCGGCAGGCCCGCGTAGGGTGCGAGCAGGTCCGCCGTGCCGTGAACGACGACCGTGCCGACCGGCCGCGCCGGCTGGCAGTTGTCGAGGATCTCGGCGCCCAGTCCGCCGGCGACGACCAGAATCGCCGAGAACTGTTCCGGCGCCCGGCACGCGAGGTGATACGCCATCGTCGCGCCGTTCGACAGGCCGGCGGCATATGCCGGGACGCCGGGCAGGTTGAACGCGCTGCGCGCATCGGCGACGACGGCTTTCACCAGGGCAACGTAGGCGTCGATCGGCTCCAGCGAGCCGGTCGGCCAGCGCGACAGCAGGTTGCCGCCGACGCCGAGGTCGACGACGCTGGTGAACACCGACGGCGCCTGCGGCACGACGATGAGCGCCTTGCGCGCTTTCGCAATCTCGGTCAGGCGCGTGACGTTGACGAAGGTGCCGGCATTCGCCTGCAGGTAGTGCAAGGCCACGAGTATCGCCTCGTACTCGCCGCTGTCGGCGCCGAGGACCAGGTAGTCGCTGTGCAGGTCGGCGGCGTCGGCCGAGCGCTGCATGACGAAAACGCCGTCGCAGGGGATCGGCTCGCGCTGCAGCACACCGAGCCCGTCGCCGGCCTCGCAGTACGTGCCGGCGCGGGGACGGCAATCCTGCCCGGCAGCGAGCTTCGCGGGATCGAAGGCGTCAGCGCAGCTCGCCGCTGCCGCTGCAGCCCGTACCCCGGCCGGTGTCCGCAGGTCGTCGCTGCTGCAGGCGCCAAGGACGGCGAGCGCCAGCAGCAGTGGCAGGCTTGCCGCAACTCGGCTCATTGCGTGCATCTGCTGTAGTGCTTGGCCATCAGAGGACGGGATTCGCTAGCGACTTTTCGTGACGGGTAAGGCGCGGCGACGAGGCATGGCGGGCACGATGGCCAGGAGCCGCAACGCGGCCAGGCGCGAAAAGGCGCCGCGAATACGTTCGATGGATTGCGAAGCACTACACCTGACCTCCTTGCGCGCGCGGGTACGGCGCGGCCATGGCCTGCACCTACGAGGCGCTGTTCCCTGACCTCCTTGCGGGCGCGGGTATGGCGCCACCGGAACGGCAGCCGCGATCGGTGCTCAGGCATCTTTGTGAATCGGCTGATCGGCGACGACGATGCCGTCGGCGTCGGCATACAGCCAGGCGCCCGGTTTGAAGGTAACCCCGGCGAAAC
>JBFMCQ010000007.1:37172-90245 GCA_040754295.1 Pseudomonadota bacterium
GGCGCCACCGGAACGGCAGCCGCGATCGGTGCTCAGGCATCTTTGTGAATCGGCTGATCGGCGACGACGATGCCGTCGGCGTCGGCATACAGCCAGGCGCCCGGTTTGAAGGTAACCCCGGCGAAACTCACTTCACGCTCGCGCTTGCCGTCGTGCAGGCCCTTCTCCGACTTGCGCGGATGCGTGCCCAGCGCCTTGACGCCGATGTCCTGCTGCGCGATCTCCTCGGAGTCGCGGATGCAGCCGTAGACGACGATGCCGGCCCAGCCGTTGTCCACGCCGAGCTGGCCGAGATTGCCGCCGACCAGCGCGCAGCGCATCGAGCCGCCGCCGTCGACGACCAGCACATGGCCCTCGCCGCGCTCTTCGAGCAGCGCGCGCACCATCGCATTGTCTTCGAACACTTTCACGGTGCGGATCGGGCCATGGAAGGTGAGCCGTCCGCCGAAGTCGCCGAAGATCGGCTCGGCCACCTGGGCTTCGGGATGGGCGTCTGAGAGGTCGGTCGTCGCGTAGGTCATGGCAAGAGCGGGGAATCGGGAATGGGGAATCGGGAATCATCAGCGGCGCTGGGCGGCGCGCGCGATGACGGGCATCGCCAGCGCATAGAGCGCAAGGACGACGAAGGCGATCAAGGTCCAGCCCGGCAGGCTGATGCCCAGCCACTGCGCGTCGATCTTCGCGCAGTTGCCGTCGCCCTTGAGGACCATCGTGATCACTTCCATGACCGGCAGCATGCCGAGCAGGTAGTCCAGCGTCGGACCGCAGGCCGGCACCTGGTCGGGCGGCAGCGACTGCAGCCAGACGTGGCGACCGGCGACGGCGGCACCGGCCGCGGAGGCCAGCGCCGCCAGGCCGGCATAAACCCAGCGTCCGCCGCCCCGGGGTCCGTGCAGCGCCCCGGCCAGGAAAACCAGCCCGGCGGCGATCATCGCCACGCGCTGGAAGATGCACATCGGGCACGGCTCGTAGTTGCGGAAATGCTCCAGGTACAGCGCAAAGGCCATGCCGGCGACGCAGGCGAGAAAGCCGAGAAAGCCGAGGAAGCGGAAACTGAATGTCATACCGGCTCGTCATTCCCGCGAAGGCGGGAATCCGGGCATCTACGATCGACGCGGGCGAAGGCGCACGATACCCGCCTGCGCGGGCGTGACGGATATCGGGCGTTCATCGTTCAGGCGACCGCGACCGGAATCCTGCCGATGGTCGCCGCAATCTTCGCCTGCCAGTGTTTCGGTCCGGTTTCGTGCACGGAAGTGCCCTGCGCGTCGACCGCGACCGTCACCGGCATGTCCTTGACCTCGAACTCGTAGATCGCCTCCATGCCCAGGTCCTCGAAGCCGACGACCCTCGCCGCCTTGATCGCCTTGGCGACGAGATAGGCCGCGCCGCCGACGGCCATCAGATACGCGCTCTTGTGCTTCTTGATCGATTCGATCGCGACCGGGCCGCGCTCCGACTTGCCGATCATCGCGATCAGCCCGGTCTGCGCGAGCATCATCTCGGTGAACTTGTCCATGCGCGTCGCCGTCGTCGGCCCGGCGGGGCCGACGACTTCGTCGCGCACCGGATCGACCGGGCCGACGTAGTAGATCACGCGATTCGTGAAATCCACCGGCAGCTTCTCGCCCTTGGCCAGCATGTCCTGGATGCGCTTGTGCGCGGCGTCGCGGCCGGTGAGCATGCGGCCGTTGAGCAGCAGGGTCTGGCCCGGTTGCCAGCGTGCAACCTCTTCCTTCGTCAGCGTGTCGAGGTTTACCCGGGTCGCGAGCTTTTCGTCGGCCTGCCAGGTCACTTTGGGCCAGTCCTCGAGCGTCGGCGTCGGCAGTACCGCGGGGCCGGAGCCGTCGAGCTCGAAGTGCACATGGCGCGTCGCCGCGCAGTTGGGGATCATCGCCACCGGCAGATTCGCCGCATGCGTCGGATAGTCGAGCACCTTGACGTCGACGACCGTGGTCAACCCGCCGAGGCCCTGTGCGCCGATGCCCAGCCGGTTGACTTTCTCGTACAGCTCCAGGCGCAGCTCTTCGGCGCGGTTCGATGGTCCGCGCGCCTTCAGCTCGTGAATGTCGACCGGCGCCATCAGCGATTCCTTGGCGAGCAGCATCGCCTTCTCCGGCGTGCCGCCGATGCCGATGCCGAGAATGCCCGGCGGGCACCAGCCGGCACCCATCGTCGGCACCGTCTTGAGTACCCAGTCGACGATCGAATCCGACGGGTTGAGCATGGCCATCTTCGCCTTCGCCTCGGAGCCGCCGCCCTTCGCGGCGCAAATCACCTCGAGGTGCTCGCCCGGCACGATCTCGTAGTGGATCACCGCCGGCGTGTTGTCCCGGGTGTTGGTGCGCCTGCCGGCCGGATCGGCCAGCACCGAGGCGCGCAGCTTGTTGTCGGGATCGTTGTAGGCGCGGCGCACGCCCTCGTTGACCATCTCCTCCACCGACAGCGTCGCATCCCAGCGCAGGTTCATGCCGATCTTGAGGAACACGGTGGCGATGCCGGTGTCCTGGCAGATCGGGCGATGCCCTTCGGCGCTCATGCGTGAGTTGGTGAGGATCTGCGCGATCGCGTCCTTTGCCGCCGGATTCTTCTCCCGCTCATAGGCTTCGCCGAGTGCCCGGACGTAGTCCAGCGGGTGGTAATAGCTGATGTACTGGAACGCATCGGCGATGGACTGAATGAAATCGTCCTGGCGGATCGTGGTCATGGAGGACACGCGGCTGGGGGTAAATCACCAGCCGTGAATCCTAGCGGAAAACGCGCTACGCCGTTGCGTACAGCCGGTAGCTGTGGTGCGTTGCCGGCTCCCACAGCGCGATGCCATTTTCGATCGCGGCCGACTGCACGAGCGAGGCGGCGCTGCTGCCGGCGGTCTCGACGAACGCCGCTTCGAGCACACGGATCAGCGCGCGCACGTTGCCGTGCCAGCGGCATTCGCGGATCAGTTTCCAGGCCGCGTCGTCGAGACCTTCGGGCGCCTTCCAGGTGGTGCAGCCCTCGCCCATGCGCGCGAAGGTCGACGCGATCACCGCGATCATGTCCTCCTCGCGGCGTCGCAGCTCCGGCACCTCGAGGACCGCCGCGCCCAGGCGCGTGAACTCGTCGATGTTGACCGCGGCCTGCAGCTGCGACCAGCTACGGTTGGACGCGAACAGCAGCGCGCAGTCCAGCGACCGCTTGGCCGATGCACCGAACGGCAGATACTGGCCGTTGTCGAGCGCTTCCATCAACACTTCCATGACCGCGCCGCTGACACCATGCGCCTCGTCCAGAAAGCAGACGCCGTCCTGGGCGTGCGAGAACGCACCGTGGCGCGCGCCGGCGCCCGGGAACGCGCCGCTGACGTGCCCGCACAGCAGCGACTTCACCGCGCTCTTGTCGCCGGTGTTTTCGGCCGCCAGATTGACCGAGATGAAGCGGCCCTTGGCGCGCGTGAGGTAGTAGAAGTACGCGAGCGAAGCCTTGCCGCTGCCCGGTCCGCCGAGCAGGTAGGCGCGCGCGATGCCGTTCTCGGCAAATGCGCGGATGCGGCCGACCAGCGTCTGCAGCTCGGGGCTGAAGACGTAGAAGCTGCGGTAGCCGGGGCGCTCGACCTCGGTGTTGATCGGCATGCGGATCGCGTTGTCCTCGACGCCGTGACGCAGCCGCTCGGTGAGCTGGCGCATCGCGTCTTCGGTGTCGTGCGCGAGGATCAGCCGCAGGCCGACGAGGCGCCCGCGACGCATGCGCCACTGCAGCCAGCGGCCGAGGCTCGCCAGCTGGCGACCCTGGACGGCGATGATCAGCGTCGCAGCACGGCCGCTGTCACGCGCAGCGAGCACGCGGTCGGCAAGCGGATCGAGCGCGCCCGGGTCGACGAACAGGCTCAGCGCGAACTCCTCGGCGAGCGGGGCGACCGGGTCGGTCGCGGCCGGCGGCGGATCGATGCTGTGCAGCACACAGCCGCGCCCCGCCGGCAGCAGGCTCGACACGATATGCTGCAGGGCAGTGTCGCGCAGACCCCATTCGGCGGGCGCGTAGATCGCCAGGAACGGCGCCGCCTGCCCGACCGGCACCGCCGGATCTCCGGCGCGGCGGCGCAGGCTGCGCCAGTTGAGATCGAACATAAGCCCGGCCATCCTTATCGAACCCGGGGTGCAGCGTACACAGCCTCCGGCCGCCCGTGCGCGATGCCCGGCGGACCGTGGGCCGCCGCCCGATCAGCGGTGCGCCGCATCATGCGGGCCTATCCCCGGCTCCGGCGACGGGTCGTCCGGGGCCGACGGGCGGGCGCCTCGAGGATGCCGCCCCGCGTGAGGCGGTCGGGATCGAGCAGCCGGTGCAGATCGGCGGGCGGCAGCCCGCTGACCTCGGCCGCGACGTCGAGCACCGGCCGGTTCTCGCGATACGCCTGCTTGGCAATCGCAGCGCCCTGCTCGTAGCCGAGCACCCGGTTGGCCGCGGTGATCAGCACCGGGTTGCGCGCCAGCGCCTCGCCGATCCGGTCGCCGCGCACGCGAAAGCCGGCGATCGCCTTGTCGGCGAGCAGGCGCGTGGCATTGGCCAAAAGCCCGATGCTGTCGAGCAGCTTGTCCGCGATCAGCGGCAGCATCACGTTGAGCTGAAAATTGCCCGACTGCGCCGCGAGCGTCACCGCTGCATCGTTGCCGATGACTTCTGCGGCGACCATGCACGCCGCTTCCGGAATCACCGGATTGACCTTGCCCGGCATGATCGAGGATCCCGGCTGCAGGGCCGGCAGCTCGATCTCGCCCAGACCCGCCAGCGGCCCGGAATTCATCCAGCGCAGATCGTTGGCGATCTTCATCAGCGCGCAGGCGACAACCTTGAGCTGCCCCGAGAGCTCTGCCGCGGTGTCCTGGCTCGACAGCGCCTCGAAGCAGTTGGCGGTCGCGGCGAAGCGGATACCGGTGCGCCGGCGCAGTGCCGCAGCCACGCGCCGGCCGAACTGCGGATGCGCATTGATGCCGGTGCCGACCGCCGTGCCGCCGAGCGCCAGCGCGTGCAGGCGCGGCTGCACCGACTCCAGCCGTGCGTGGCCGCTGCGAATCTGCTGTGCCCAGCCCGACAGCTCCTGATCGAAACGCAGCGGCATCGCGTCCATCAGATGCGTGCGCCCGGTCTTGGTCACACGCGCGAGGCTGCGCCCTTTGCGCTCGATCGTCGCGGCCAGATGCCCGAGCGCCGGCAGCAGCCGCTCGCGCAGCGCCAGCGCCGCCGAGACGTGGATCGCGCTGGGGATCACGTCGTTCGACGATTGGCTGCAGTTGACCTCGTCGTTGGGATGCACCGCGCGGCGCAGCCGTGCCGAGGCGAGATGCGCGATCACCTCGTTGGCGTTCATGTTGCTCGAGGTGCCGGAGCCGGTCTGGAAGACGTCCACCGGAAACTGGCCGTCGTGCAGGCCCTCGGCGACTTCGAGCGCCGCCTGCGCGATCGCCGCGGCGCAGCGCGCGTCGATCAGGCCGAGCGCGCCGTTGACTTCCGCGGCGCAGGCCTTGATCAGACCCAGCGCGCGGATGAAGTCGCGCGGCATGCGTCGTTGGGAGATCGGGAAGTTCTCGACGGCGCGCTGCGTCTGCGCGCCCCACAGCGCATCGGCGGGCACCCTGAGCTCGCCGAGCGTATCGTGCTCGATGCGGAATGCGGCTTTCGTGTTTTTGGGCATGGTCGTTCTCCTCGGGCGGTCCGCCCGCTGCACCTCGCGCGCCCGTGCAAGCTTGCACGATAAAATGCCTCGTTCCCACCGAGCCGGCCGCTGCCCGGTCGACCCCGAGACACATGAACCTCACCTCGCTGTCCGCCATCTCTCCCGTCGACGGCCGCTATGCCGAGAAGACCGTGCAGCTGCGCGGCATCTTCAGCGAGTACGGCCTGATGCGCTACCGCGTGCTCTGTGAAATCCGCTGGCTCGAAACGCTCGCCGCCGAGGCGGCGATCGCCGAAGTGCCCGCGCTCTCCGCCACGGCGCGCGAAAAGCTGGATCGCATCGTCGAGAGCTTCACGCTCGAAGAAGCGCAGCGCGTCAAGAGCATCGAAGACACGACCAACCACGACGTCAAGGCGGTCGAGTACTACCTCAAGGAGAAGACCAGCTCGCATCCGGAGCTGAGCGGGGTCAAGGAGTTCATCCACTTCGCCTGCACCTCGGAGGACATCAACAACCTCGCGCATGCGCTGATGCTCAAGGATGCGCGCGAGCAGGTGCTGCTGCCGGCGATCGACAGGCTGATCCAGGCCATCGCGGTACTCGCGCGCGCCTATGCGGATCAGCCGATGCTGTCGCGCACGCACGGCCAGCCCGCCTCGCCGAGCACGCTCGGCAAGGAGATGGCCGTGTTCGTGCAGCGCCTGCGCCGCCAGCGCCGGCAGTTCGCGGCCGTCGAGGTGCTCGGCAAGATGAACGGCGCCGTCGGCAACTGGAACGCGCACTACGCCGCGTATCCCGAGGTCGACTGGCCTGGCATCGCACGCCGCTTCATCGCCGCGCTCGGCATCGGCGAATCGCCGGCGACGACGCAGATCGAGCCGCATGACTACATCGCGGAGTATTTCCACGCGCTGTCGCGCATCAACACGGTCCTGATCGATTTCTGCCGCGACATCTGGGCGTATATCTCGGTCGGCTACTTCAAGCAGAAAACGGTTGCCGGCGAAGTCGGCAGCTCGACGATGCCACACAAGGTCAACCCGATCGACTTCGAGAACGGCGAAGGCAACCTCGGCCTCGCCAACGCGATCCTGCAGCACCTCGCCGAGAAGCTGCCGATCTCGCGGCTGCAGCGCGATCTCACCGACTCCACGGTGCTGCGCAATCTCGGCGTCGGTGCGGCGCATGCGCTGATCGCCTATCAGTCGATCGGCAAGGGCATCGGCAGGCTCGAAGCCGATGCCTGGCGCATGGGGCAGGACCTCGACGCGAACTGGGAGGTGCTGGGCGAGGCGATCCAGACGGTGATGCGCCGCTACGGCCTGCCCGAGCCCTACGAGCAGCTCAAGCGGCTGACGCGCGGCCAGAAGATCGGACGCGACGCCATCCGCGCATTCGTCACCGAACTCGAGCTGCCCGAGGCGGAAAAGCAGCGGCTGCTGGCGATGACTCCGGCCGATTACATCGGCAACGCGACGCAGCAGGCCAAGTCGGTGTAAAGGACGCGATGAGCGAAACAGCGCAGAGTCGCGAGCCCGCGCCGCCCGAGGCGGTCGTCGGACTGGCGGGCGCCGTCACCGTTCTTGCGGACCTGGTCGCCGCCGCGCGCAACGAGCTGGCGATCCTGAGCTACCGGCTCGAGCCCGCACTCTACGGCGCCGAATCCCTCGTCGACGCGCTGCGTGCGTTCGCCCTGCGTCACGAGCGCGTGCGCGTGCGCATTCTCGTCAACCAGCCGGACCTGGCGATGCGCCGCGCACACCGGCTCGTCGAGCTCGCGCGCAGGCTGCCGAGCCGTTTCGAGTTCCGCGAGCTGAGTGAAGAACAGCGCGGCATCGTCGACGACTGCGTCATCGTCGACGTCGCGCACGTCTGGCGCCGCGACAGCGTCGACCACTTCGAATCCCGCCTGTTCCGCAACGCACCGCTCGAAGCGCAGCTGCAGCTGCGCCGCTTCGATCCGCTGTGGGAGCAATCGCCGCCGGCGCAGGCCTTCCGCGAGCTGCGCCTGTGACATTCAGATCGTTCGTCGGGACGTCGGCGACAAAGGCCAAGTCCTGCAAGCTCACGGAGCTTTTGGCGAGCGGCGATGATACGCCGCGACGCGCCCGCGCAGCTCGGCCGCGCGGCGGATCTCGATTTTGCGGGCGCGCGTCGCCGTCGGCCATTCGGTGATTTCGGCCATCGTGCGGAAACAGCCGGTGCACACACCCTTGCCGTCGAGCGCGCAGACCTGGATGCAGGGCGACGGGACGTCTTGAAACGGTGCGAAGTGGTTCACTGAGTCGAGCAGCTGCCGGGCGCAGGCGCACGTGACAGAGGCGCGACCATCATAGCGACGATCGCGCCTCGGTGAACCCCTCCGAATGGTTTGATCGCCGGGTCAGTCCGCGATCAGCTTGAGCTCCACACGCCGGTTCTCGGCGCGGCCTTCCGGCGTCTCGTTGGACGCCACCGGCTTGAACTCGCCGTAGCCCATCGCCACGAGGCCGTCGCCGTCAACGCCGCGCGAGATCAGGTACTGGCGAACCGCCTCGGCGCGCTGCTGCGACAGCATGTGGTTGTAGGACTCGTTGCCAATGCTGTCGGTGTGGCCGCCGATCTCGATGCGCAGACCCGGCTGGCCCTTCAGCGACGCCGCGACGTCGTCGAGGATCTGCTTCGACTCGGCGGTCAGGATGGCCGTGTCGTTCTCAAACTGCACGCCCCTGAGGATCAGCGGCTGCTCGGTCGGCGCCTCGTACGGCGCCGGCTGCGGTGCCGTCGTTACCGGCTCCACTGTGCAGCCGCGGCCATCGACGGGTGTGCCGGCCGGAGTCCCCGGGCACTGATCGAGGCTGTCGAGCACGCCGTCGCCGTCCGAATCGGTACCGCAGTCGCTGCGACCGGTGATCGGGTCGACCACGGCCAGCTCGCATTCCTCGGCGACCTCCGGCGCTTCGTGCTGGGGTAGCGCGAACAGCGGCGTCAGCGGCAGCTGCAGGCCCAGACCGATGCGGTAATCGATCAGGATGTCTTCATCCGCGACCGACTTGTCGTTGTCCTGACCGAGCACGCGCGCCTCGAGGCGCGCCGCTATGCCGTGCCAGTTCAGCGGGATCAGTGCACCGCCGCCGAGATTGATGCCGAAGTGCTCGTGCTCCGAGCCGCGCACGTCGTCCTGCACGACACCAAGGCCACCGAGAACAAAGGGCTTGAAGCGCGGCGCCACGGGAGCGCCGTCACCCCAGCCGAACAGGCCGAAGTCGTAGACCAGATCCAGCATCAGGCCGCGCTGGTAATCGCTCCGGCCGTCGGTGTCGCGATCGCGGCTCAAGGCGTGGAACGTCAGCTCAGCCGCCCAGTTCGCGTAACCGAATTCGGTCAGCGGCCAGCCTAGATGTACCTCGCCGCCATAGCCGTTGTCGGAGTCGCGGGCGCTGTCGTTGAGCTCGTAGATGAATGCGGCGCCGACGTACGAAATGTCGTAGTCGTCGACCGTCACCGCGTGGGCGGCGCCCATCCAGAACACGGTCGCAGCCGCAGCCGATATCAGCTTCATGCGCATCAGGATTCCCCAGAGTTGTACCGCTTATGCTTGTAGCCGGCACTGTACTGATTCGCGATTGCAGCGGCAACCGCAGCACCGCCGGGCGTCGAGCCCCGGGGTAAGGCGGCTACGCCGTCTGCAAGGCACGCACGCACTCGGCGATCAGCGCCGGTCCGCGGTAGATGAACCCGGTATAGATCTGCACGAGATCGGCACCGCAGTCACGCTTGTGCCGCGCGTCGGCGCCGCTGAGCACGCCGCCGACACCGATCAGGGGAAAGTCCGCGCCTACTCGCTGCCGCAGACGCCACAGCACATCGTCGGCGAGCGGCCGCAGCGGCGCCCCCGACAGGCCGCCCGCTTCGGCGGCGAGCGGCTCGTCCGCGAGTCCCGGACGCGCAATCGTCGTGTTCGTCGCAATCAGGCCGTCGATGCCGCACTCGCGCGCCACGGTGGCGATGGCGTCGAGCTGTGCATCGGACACGTCCGGCGCGATCTTTACGAGGATCGGACGACGCTGGCCGTGCGCCTGCGCCAGACGCTCGCCCTCGCCGTGCAGCGCCGCCAGCAGCGCGCGCAGCCGCGGCTCCTCCTGCAGTTCGCGCAGATTCTGCGTATTCGGCGAGGAGATGTTGACGCTGACGTAGGACGCCGCCGCGTAGACTCGGCGCAGGCAGTGCAGATAGTCCTCGTCGGCGCGCTCGATCGGCGTATCGAAGTTCTTGCCGATGTTGATCCCGAGCACGCCGTCGTAGCCCGATTCGGCGACCTGCGCCAGCAGATGGTCCACGCCCTTGTTGTTGAAGCCGAGGCGGTTGATCAGCGCCCGATGCTGCGGCAGCCGGAACAGCCGCGGCCGCGGATTGCCGGGCTGAGGCCGCGGCGTGACCGTGCCGACCTCCACGAAGCCGAAGCCGAGCGCCTGCCAGGCCTGCAGACACTCCCCGTTCTTGTCGAGCCCGGCAGCGAGCCCGATGCGGTTCGCAAAGCGCAAGCCCAGCAGCGAAACCGGTGCCGCGGGCACCGCCCGTTGCCGGAACGGCGCCGTCGCCAGCCGCGGAAAGCGCCGCAACGTCTCCAGCGTCAGCTCGTGCGCATGCTCCGCGTCGAGCCGGAACAGCAGGTCCCGGGCGAGGCCGTACATCAGGCCAGCGCGCTGAATCGTGCGGGCGCCAGGCGTGCGCGCAGTGCGCGCGGCAACGGCAGCGTCTGCGCCAGCCGATAGCGCAGGGCACTGATCTCCTCGTGCAGCCGGTCCTGCATCAGCGTCAGCGGCAGTCGCAGCAGGCTGCGCAGGACGTCGACCGCGAGCCGCCCCTTCGGATCTTTCTCGTAGAGCGAGCCGAAGCTGCCGGCGGCGGCGAAGAGTGCGCGCGACAGATGCAGGTAGTCGCGTCGAATGACCACGCCAGCATGCTGCGTATTGGACAGCAAGTGCAAGACAGTCTGGCCGCGAGCATGCAAACCTTCGAGCCCGCCGCGGTGCAGCTCGAAGACGAAGTTGCGCCGGGTCAGCGGGGTCACGCCTTTCTTGCGCAGCGTCTCGTCGAGCGCGGACTTGATCTGTGCGCGCCGCCCGACGTTGGCCTGCGGCTGCGTGCTGCAGGCGATCAGCGAGTCGGCCAGCATCGCCGTGTCGGCGGTCACCGCGGCCGCGAGATAATTCCAGACCGCGCTCCACTTGCCGTCGAGCGCGACGACGTTGCCCCAGTCGATCAGGTGCAGCGTGCCGTCGGATCCGACCATGATGTTTCCGGGGTGCAGATCGCCGTGCATCTCGCGATGCACGAACACGTGATACAGCAGCGTGTACAACAGGCGCTCGGCCACGCGCTGCTGGAAGCGGCGGCGCTGCGCGGGCGGCAGACGCTCCAGCGCGCGCGTCAGGCTCGCCGCGTCGGACAGGAACTCCATCTCGATGATGCGGCGCGAGTGCCCGTACAGCTCCGGAACCTTCCACATCGTCGAGCGCAGGCTGCGCTCGTAGAAACGCAGATGATTCGCCGCCTCCTGGTCGAAGTCGAGCTCTTCCATGAAGCCGGCCACGAACTCATCGACCTGCTCGTGCATCGCGCGCAGGAACGGTGCCAGCTTCGAATGCGGCGCCCAGTACTGTGACGACATGATCGCGAGTCCGAGCACCATCTTGCCGATCGCGAACTCGCGGTCGATGTTCTGGCGCCCCACCTTGATCACCACTGGGCGCAACACCTCGCGGCCGTCCTCGACGAACGGCTTCTTGGCGAGGTAGACCGAGCCGATCGAGCCCGAGCGCACCGGCTGCGCCGGATCGAAGTCCAGGTACAGCTTGTGCGGCGGCTTGCCGTGGCACTCGACGAAGGCCTGCTCGACCTCGTCGGCGCTCATCGGCGGGACGTCTTCGTGGAACACGGCGAGCTCGCGCGCGATCTCCTCGGGCAGGAAGTCCGCATTGGCCGCCGCCACCTGCGCCATCTTGACGAAGAACGGGCCGAACTCGTGGACCATGCGCGCGATCAGCTGCGCCTGCGCCTTGAAGTCCTTCGGATCGGTCTGGAAGAACGGCTTGATGTAGCGCAGCGCGCGGATCTGCCGGCGCACGATCAGCAGGTCACTGCGCACCAGCGCCGCGCGCCGCAGGATCTCGTTGAGCTGCCACTGGTTGAAGCGGCGCCCGGCCTTGAGAATGTTGACGACCTCGACCAGCAGCGGCTCGTAGGTGCGGATCACCAGCCGCACCATGTCCAGCGTCAGCTCGCCCAGCCCCTTGAGTTCCGGCGACGAGAACAGCTCGTTGAAGAATTGCCAGAACTCCTGCACCAGCTGCTCGGGCACGGGCATCGGCGAGCGCGCAACCGCCTGCTCGACGATGTAGCGGATCAGGTCTTCGGTGGACTGCTCGTTGGGAATCAGCCGGCGCGCGCGCAAATACGCCGTCAGACGCTCGGTGCTGCGCAGCAGTGGATGCCGGTACAGGCCGTCGAAGGCCGAATCGATCGCCGCCGCCAGTTCATCGCGGGTGACGTCGGTCTCCGAGCCGAGTACGCGCAGCAAGGGCACGAAGCCCTGTGACACCCGGTACGTCGAGACCGTGAGCGAGCGCAGCTCGCGCAGCAGGCCGGGGGACGCGATGTCGTCCATGGGCGCGGTCAGGGCAGCGTCAGCCAATGTCCGAGCTTCGCCGCCTTCGCGGCCAGATACTTTTCGTTATGCGGATTGCGCCCGCTCACCAGCGCGACCCGCTCGACAACCTCGATGCCGACCGCGCGCAGCGCATCGAGCTTGCGCGGGTTGTTGGTCATCAGCCGGATCTTCTTGAGGCCCAGCTGATGCAGCAGGCTCACGGCGACGCTGTACTCGCGCGCGTCCGCCGGAAAGCCGAGCTGGTGATTGGCCTCGACCGTATCCGCACCCTGATCCTGCAGCGCGTAGGCGCGGATCTTGTTGCCCAGGCCGATGCCGCGGCCCTCCTGGCGCAGATAGAGCACGGCGCCGCGGCCCGCTTCGGCGATGCGCTGCAGTGCCGCCTGCAGCTGCGCGCCGCAGTCGCAGCGCAGCGAGAACAGCGCGTCCCCGGTCAGGCATTCGGAATGCACGCGCACCAGCGGCGGCTCGCCGCCGAGGTCGCCCAGCGCCAGCACGACGTGCTCCTTGCCGTCCTGCCCCTGGAAGACATCGATCCGGAACTCCGCGTAAGGCGTCGGCAGCCGCGATTCGGCAATCAGCTCAAACAGTTGGGGGGGCTTCGACAAAGAGGTCTCGGGGATGGCCGGGCAACCCGCTCAGTTTATCCGGAAACGTGGCAGCGCCGTGACGGCATCGTTGCTACGCGCCGAACCAGTTCTGCCCGCAGACCCGCAGCGTGCGGCCGTTGACGCCGCCGGCCGCGGGCGAAGCCAGGAAGGCGACCGCTTCGGCGATGTCTTCCGGCAAACCACCCTGCGACAGCGAATTGATACGGCGGCCGACCTCGCGCGGACCGAGCGGCATCGCGGCCGTCATCTGCGTTTCGATGAATCCCGGCGCGACCGCGTTGATCGCCCCGCCGCGCTGCGCGAGCAGCGGCGCCATCGCGCCGACGTAACCGATGATGCCCGCCTTGCTCGCGCCGTAGTTGGTCTGGCCGGCATTACCGCCGATACCGCCGATCGAGGAGATGCAGACCAAGCGCGCGCCGTTCTTCAGGCCCTTCTGCAGCAGGCCATCGGTGATGCGCAGGATGGCGCCGAGGTTGATCGCCAGCACCAGATCCCAGTGCTCCGGCTTCATGTTGCGCAGCATCTTGTCGCGGGTGATGCCGGCGTTGTGCACGACGACGTCGAGCCCGCCGAAGCGCGCGGTCTCCGCAGCGATGCGCTCGGCGGCGTCCGTCGCGGTCACGTCGAGGGCCAGACCGTGGCCGCCGAGGCCGGCCATGGTCGCACCCAGACCGCCCTCCTGCGACGGGTGATCCACGCCGATGATCCGGGCGCCCTCGCGCGCCAGCACCTGCGAGATCGCCGCACCGATGCCGCGTGCCGCGCCGGTGACCAGCGCGCTCTTACCATGCAGGCTGCCCGGCAGGACGACCGCGGTATTCCCCGTGCCCTTGCCGACGACCAGCGACTGTCCGGACACGTAGGCAGCGTGCCCGGTCAGCAGGAAGCGCAGCGGCGCGTCCAGCCAGCGCTCGCCGCCGTCGAGCACTTCGATGAGATTGCAGGTGGAACCGTTCTTGCCGATCTCCTTGGCCAGCGAGCGCACGAAGCCACGCAGTGCAGTGGACGCGGTCTTGCCCGGCACGTCCTCGCAGGCGTCGGGATGCCGCGAGACGACAACGACGCGGCCGTTCGCCGGCAGACTGCGCACGAGCGGCTGGAAAAAGTCGAACAGCTCACGCAGCTGCTCGGCGGACGCCAGACCGCTGCCGTCGAAGACCAGCGCGCGGCTGCGCACCTCGCCGCTGTCGGCACCGGGATTGCCGGCCAGCGCCAGCTGGAGCTCGGTCGCGGCCGCCTTCAGCGGCGCCAGCCCGGCGTGGTCGGGCACGATGCGCACGCCGGCACCGGCGTCGCTCAAGACCTTCAGTAACGGCTTGGCCAGCACCGCGCGACTGTCGCCGCCGACGATGGCGAAACTGCCTTCGAGCGGCCGCTCCGACCATGGGCCATCGGCGCGGCGCAGGCGCGGCGGCATCGGCAGGCCGAGCGTCGATGCCAGCGCCTTGCCGAGCGGGGACTGAGTGAACTCGAGGTAGCGATCGTTCATCGCTGCTCCTGATCGATCGGGTGATGCGGCAATTATCCCAGGCGCGGCGCGAGACCGCCGTGGCACTGCACACGCCTGCACGCGCCGCCGCCGCCATTGACGTGCACCGGGGTCTGAAGGGATAGTCCGCCTTCCGCGACGTGGACCTGCGCCACGACGCCTTGGGGGGCGCGCGGACGGCGCCGCCGGAGCAGCCCGCATCTTCCGCCGCATTGGCGCTCGACAAGCATACTCCGGGAGGCTTGGGACGATCCATGGGCACAAAGGGCGTGATCATGATCATCGCGGCCGTCGCGGTCGCTGCCGGCACGTATTTCGGCCTTGAGGCCGCGTTCCCGCCGCCCGAGCCCGATCCGGACAGTGGCCCGCTGGTCAGCGTCGAAGAGATCTTCGCCGGCCGCGTCGCGGTTGCCGACACCGGCGCGGCCAGTGCCGAAGACGCCACCGGCAAGCTCGCGGCACAGGACTTCGCGCCGCCCGATGCCGGGACGATGAACGCCACCGAGTTGGTGGACGCCGAGTCCCGGATGCCGTCACCCGCGCCCGACAACCCGACGGCCGCGCCAATGCCGGAACCGGAACCGGCGCCGGAACCGACGCCCGAGCCGAGCCCGGTCCCGACACCCAAGCCCACGCCGGAGCCGACCGCAAAAGCTGCAAAAGCAGCTCCACCCGCACCGGCAGGCCTTCCGACGCCGAGACCCACCGCAGGCAAGAGCCCGCCGCCGAAGCTGACGCAGTGGTGGGGCCCAGAGTCGCCCGCCCGCCTCTCGATCATCTACGCCGGCTCCGCGGCGTACACGCGCGCCATCGTGCTGATGTTCAACGGCGCCTTCGACGACGCAAGCTCGGCGGACCGCAACCTGAGCGTCACCGGCCCCGGCGGCAAGGCCATGCAAGGCCGCTGGCAGGTCGGTGCCAACAACAAGCGCATGCTGCTGTTCCCGGTCGACAGGCCGGGGATTTACACCGTCAGCGTCCAACCGGAACTCTCCGACCGCAATGGCCGCAAGCTCGGCAAGCGCCTCAGCGGCCCGGTGCAGGTGCGCTAGCTGGCCACCCCACAGGCAGCGATGCAGGACCCGATCCGGGGGAGCCGCATCAAGACTCCTGCAGCACGTAGGTCGTCACCGGCGCTTCGATTCCCTTGACGTAACGCCGCCGCCGCTTCGCCGGCAGCGACTCGCCACTTTCGAGCAGCGTCGTTTCGTCGATGTGGATTTCGCCGTCGGCGGCCTTGTCGCAGAGCCGCGAGGCCAGGTTCACCGCCGGCCCCACCGCCATGTACTCGTAGCGCCCGCCATCGCCGACGATGCCGACGGCGACACTGCCGCTCGCCACGCCGACGCCCAGCCCCAGCTGCGGCGAGAAGCGCTTGATCACGGGTCGCACGCGCAGCTGCAGCTTGCGCGCAAGCCGGATCGCGCGCTGTGCGCGATCGGCATACGGCACCGGCGCGCCGATCAGGATCAGCGCGCCGTCGCCGGCCAAATCCTTCACGGTGCCGCCGAACTCCTGCGAGACCGTGGCGACCGCGCCGTAGAACGCGCGCAACAGCCGCATCACCTGCTCCGGCCTGTGCATCTGCGCATGCGCGGTGAACTGGCGGATGTCGCAGCAGACCACGGCGATGTCGACGCGCTTGCGCGCCATCGCGTATCGCAGGCCGCGTTCGCGCACCAGCTCGGCGACCTGCGGCGACAGAAACTGCGCCATGTACATGCCGCGCGCACCCTGGATCATGTAATAGCGCAGCGCGCCGACCAGAAATACCAGCTCGCCGACCGCGAGCATCAGCGGCGCCACCGACGCCGGCAGCACCAGTGACGTCGACAGAAACGGCAGCGCCGCCAGCGCACCCAGGATACGCACCTGCTCGGCGCGGTCCGGACGCTGGCGCAGCAGCAGCGCACCGGCGAGCAGCACCAGCAGGCCCGCGGGCACGGTCGGCAGCAGGAACACGCCGAAGCGCGGATCCGGCAGCCGCCCTTCGGCCATGCCCTGCGCCAACTCGTGGTAGCGCAGCTCGGGCAGCGCGGCGGCCAGCGCCGCATAGCCGAGCGCGAGGATCTGCGCGCTGCGGATCAGGACGTCGCGGCGGCGCTCACCGGCCGTGTCGGGCACCGTGCGCGAGACGCGCAGGCCCCACTCGCAGCCGGCGATGAAGGTCAGCGCGTCGAGCAGCCCGATGCCGCGCAGCCACCACGGCATTTCCGGCGCAAACCAGTGGCGCATGCCCAGCGCATTGACGTAGACGGTGACGCCGAGCAGGCCCAGGAACAGCGCCAGCGCGCGGCTCGTCGGGCTTGCGCGGTCGGTGAGCCAGAACATCAGGCCCATGCCCAGCGCGATGATCGCTACGACCTCGTACCCACTGGCCACCACCGCGTCTCCGTTGACCGAGTGCAGCATTGTAGGAGCACTCCGTGGGTTCAGC
This sequence comes from Pseudomonadota bacterium, assembly GCA_040754295.1. GTDB lineage: Bacteria > Pseudomonadota > Gammaproteobacteria > Nevskiales > Nevskiaceae > Solimonas. The sequence continues at coordinate 54,015 of JBFMCQ010000007.1, forward strand.
CCGCGGGCAGCCTCCGCCGTCGGGCTGAAGTCAGACCGACAGCCGACCTACAATGCGCAGCCGTTTCACCAATCTTCCATGCTCCTCGGGCTCAAGAACCTTTCGCTGCGCATCGCCAGCACGACACTGCTCGACGGCGTCGACTTCTCGCTGGAAGCGCGCGAGCGGGTCTGCCTGGTCGGTCGCAACGGCACCGGCAAGTCCACGCTGCTGCGCGTGCTCGCCGGCGAGCTCGCACCCGATTCCGGCGAGGTCGTCCGCGCACAGGGGCTGCAGCTCGCGCGCCTGCAGCAGGACGTGCCGGCCGCGCAACCGGGTACTGTTTACGACGTCGTCGCGGGCGGGCTCGGCGAGCTGGGCCAGCTTGCCGCACGCTACCACGCACTCGCGCACGCCGCACAACCGGACCTGCACGGGCTGGCCGCGCTGCAGGCCGAGATCGAGGCGCGCGGCGCGTGGACGATCGAGAACCGCATCGAGGCCGTCGTCACGCGCCTGCAGCTGCCGGCCGATGCGCTTTTCGCCGAACTCTCCGGCGGGCAGAAGCGGCGCGTGCTGCTCGGCCAGGCGCTCGTCTCCGAGCCGGACGTGCTGCTGCTCGACGAGCCGACCAACCACCTCGACATTCCCAGCATCACGGCGCTCGAAGAGCTGCTGCTCGGCTTCAACGGCGCGCTGGTCTTCGTCAGTCACGACCGCGCCTTCGTGCGGCGGCTGGCCACGCGCGTCTGCGATCTCGACCGCGGCCGGCTGAGCAGCTGGTCCGGGGGCTGGGACGCCTACGTCAAGGGCAAGGCCGAGGCGCTGCATGCAGAAGCGCGCGAGCAGGCGCTGTTCGACAAGAAGCTGGCGCAGGAAGAGGCGTGGATCCGCAAGGGCGTCGAAGCGCGGCGCACGCGCAGCGCCGGACGCGTCAAGGCGCTGCTGCAGATGCGCGAGCAGTTCAGCCAGCGGCGCACGCGCGAGGGCGACGTGAGGCTCGCCGCGCAGGAGGCGGAGCAATCCGGAAAGCTCGTCGCGCAGCTCCACAACGTCAGCCACGCCTACGCCGGGCGCACGCTGATCCGGCACCTGTCGACGGTGATCCTGCGCGGCGAAAAGGTCGGCATCATCGGCCCCAACGGCGCCGGCAAGACGACGCTGCTCGAGATCATCCTCGGCCGGCTAACCCCCGACAGCGGCGACGTGCGCCTGGGCACCAAGCTCGAGATCGCCTACTTCGATCAGCTGCGCAGCCCACTGCAGGACGAAGACCAGACCGCCGTCGAAGCGGTTGGCGACGGCAAGGCGTTCGTCGAGATTGACGGCGCGCGTCGCCACGTCATCAGCTATCTGCAGGACTTCCTGTTCACGCCGGACCGCGCACGCGTGCCGGTGCGGGTGCTTTCCGGCGGCGAGCGCAGCCGGCTGATGCTGGCGCAGCTGTTCTGCCGGCCATCGAATCTCCTCGTGCTCGACGAGCCGACCAACGACCTCGACATCGAAACGCTCGACCTGCTCGAGGAGCGCCTGATCGACTACGGCGGCACCGTTCTACTGGTGAGCCACGATCGCGAGTTCCTCGACAACGTCGTCACGCGCAGTCTCGTCTTCGAAGGCGAAGGCCGTGTCGGCGACTATGTCGGCGGCTATGCCGACTGGCTGCGCCAGCGCGTCACCCCGGCACCGTCGACAGCGCCGCGGGTGCACAGTGCGCCCGACCCGGTCCCCGCTGCGCCGCAGCGCCTGAGCGCGAAACAACGCCGTGAGCTCGACAGCCTGCCGGCGCGCATCGAGCAGCTCGAAGCGGAGCAGACGAAGCTCGCGGCGGAGATAGGCGCGCCCGGCTTCTACGACCAGCCGCGCGAGCGCATCGCCGCCGTCGAGCAGCGCCTGTCGGCCATCGAGCAGGATCTGGCGAGCGCGTATGCACGCTGGGAAGCGCTGGAAGCGCGACGCTAACGGTCGCGGAAATCAGAGCGGTGAGGGTCGTGCGTTTCATGGTTGCTCCTGGTGGTGGGGATCTGCTTGTCCCCGCCGGGGCCGATCGGGAAGATCGTCCCGCTGATGCCTCACCCATGTTCCGGGTCGCAGTTTGCCTGCGCCTGTACGCCGCCCGACGCTTCCGCAGACCTGTACCGACGTCCGCCCGTTCGGCGAGCAGGCCGTCGGCAAGGGGTCGCCGACCTACGGAGCGGCGTCGGTCAGGGTCGCGACCACCGCTCTCCTGAACGGCGCCAGACGGCCGCCGATGCGCAGCGCAGCGCTGCGCGCCAGGCGTGCCGGCAGGCGATCGTCGGTGTAGAGCTTCACGATCGCGTTGGTGGCCAGATACAGCGGCCGGCTCGCGCGGCGATGGGCGCTCTGATAGCGCGCGAGTCCTGCGGCCTCGGCGATGTCGCTGCCGCGGGCCAGCGACATGCGGATTTCGCGCGCGAGGCTGTCCTGTCCGCGCAGGCCCAGATTGAAACCGTGCGCGGTGACCGGATGCATGCCGACGGCCGCATCGCCGATCAGCGCATAGCGCTGCGCGACGAAGCGCTCGGCCCAGACGGCGACGAGCGGATAGGCGAAGCGTTCGCCGATCAGTTCCATCGCGCCGAGGCGTCCCTGCAGGCGCTGCTCGATGTTGCGCGCAAAGTCCGCCGGTGCGGTTCTGCGCAGCACGTCGATTTCGCGTGCGGGCAGGGTCAGCACGACCGAGCTGCGCTGGCCATTCATCGGTAGTGTCGCCAGCGTGGCGCCATAGTCGAACCACTCGCTGGCGGTGCCGTCGTGCGGCAGCTCGTGCGCCATGCGACAGACCAGCATGGTCTTGCCGAAGTCGTGCATCGCCGCAGGTATGCCCATTGCGCGCCGCGTCTCCGAAAAACGGCTGTCGGCGGCCACCACGAGTCGCGCGGTCAGCAAGCGGCCGTCGGCGAGGGTGAGCTCGGCGCGATCGGCGAGGCTACGCACGTGCACGACCCGCGTCGGCGCGATCAGCTCGACCTGCGGCTGTGTGCGCACTGCCTCGAAGGCAGCGCGCCGGATCAGGTGGTTGGAGACCAGGTGGCCGAGTTCGCCTGTCTGGCCACTCTCGTGGGCAAAGCGCAGCGCGTAGGGCGAGCGGCCGTCTCGCACCTGGGCGATGCGCAGCGGTGCAATCTCGGCGGCGGGAATGTGCCGCCAGACGTCGAGGTCGCGCAGCAGGCGGGCCGACAGCTGCGTCAGCGCGATCTCGCGTCCGTCGAAGGCCGGCTCGGCCAGCGCCGACGGCTCCTGGCATTCGACCAGCGCGATCTGCAGCGCGGTGCCGGCCAGCGAGCGCGCGAAGCACAGGCCCGCGGGACCGGCGCCGACGATGACGACGTCGTAGTGCGGAATCGGTCGGGGATTCATGTCGGAGGGGCGGTAATGGCCTGTACTGGTGCCCGGCAACCGGCGGGCAGGGAGGGAGAGCAGTCACATCCGGTAGAAGCGTCCGGGCAACCAGCATCAGGCCGGGTTCCATACTCCGCCTAAGCGGTGTGCACGGAGATGATCCAGGTCAACGCCGCGCAAGGTCGCGACGATGTAGGGACGAGGGCCTGCTGATGTTGTCAATCCCATTTGGATTGCGGAGCCGACGTGTTTGACCCAGCGGAACATCGGCGTAGCGATGCAGATCCACGGCGGCAACGGGGTCACCAAGGAATTCCCGGTGGAAGGGCACTTCAGCAATGCCAAGGTGATGCCGATCCCCGACGGCACCACCGAGATCCAGAAGCTGGTGATCGGACGCATCCTCACCGGCATCGGCGCATTGTGACCCGGGCGCTCGTGGCCGGTCTACTGCTGAGGGCGGCGTCGTGATGTGCGCCATCAAAAAGTTTGCTACGGTAAACCTCTGGCAACCACCGATTTGTCTACGGCTGGAGCCAAAGGAAAAGAGAAATCCAAGCGCCGCGAAGGCGCCGCCAGTGAGGAGACCATTCATGCATCGCATCGTGAAATCGCTGCTCGCGGCGTCGGCGACCTTCGCGCTCGCGGCCTGCGGCGACAGTGATCCGACGCCGGACGCAGGCCCGACGGTCGAGGTGCTTTCAAATCGCGCCGATCTCATCAGCGGCGGCGATGCGCTCATCGACCTACAGCTGCCCGAGGGCGCGAGCGCCGAGGAGCTGAGTCTGACGCTCAACGGCCAGGACGTCGGCGCCGTGTTCGCGCCGAGCGCCGAGGGCAGGCTGCGCGGCCTCGTCACCGGTCTTGCGCCCGGCGACAACGGCTTCGTCGCCGGGATCGGCGGCGCGCGCACGCAAGTCACGCTCGTCAATCACGACAACGGCGGGCCGGTCATCGCCGGCCCGCAGCTACAGCCCTGGACCTGCCAGGAGGGCGCCGTCGACGCGAAGTGCAACCAGCCGCCGAGCTTCAGCTACGTCTATGTGTCGAGCAATCCGCTCAGGCCCGGCTTCCAGCCCTACGACCCGGAGAATCCGCCGAACGACGTGGCGGACACCACCACCGACCAGGGCGTCACGGTGCCGTTCATCGTGCGCGTCGAGACGGGTTATCAGGATCGCGACCAGTACCAGATCGCCGTCCTGTATCAGCCGGGCCAGCCGTGGAGCGCCGCGCAGCCACAGCCGCAGTTCAACCACAAGCTGGTGATCAACCACGGCGCGAGCTGCGGCGTGGAGTACCGGACCGGCACCGCGCCGAGCGTGCTGAGCTATGCGCCCGCCAACATCCTCGGCCTGGTCGGCATCGACATCTCGCTGCCGGACGTCGTGGTACCGGACAGCACCCAGTACGCGCTCGGCGCCGGCTTCGCGGTGATGTCGACGGCGCTCGACAACAGTGGCCACAACTGCAACATCGCACTGCAGGTCGAGTCCCTGATCATGGCCAAGGAGCACCTGATCGAGCAGTACGGCACGCTGCGCTACACCATCGGCGAAGGTTGCTCGGGCGGCTCGCTGGCGTTGCAGTGGCTCGCCAACGCCTATCCCGGCATCTACCAGGGCATCCTGCCGACCTGCTCGTTCCCCGACGCCTGGAGCACGGCCACACAGTTCGCCGACTACCACCTGCTGCTCGACTACTTCGGCGACCGCAGCCAATGGGGCGACGGCGTCCGCTGGAACAGCACCGAGCAGGCGGCGGTCATGGGGCGCATTCTGAGCACGATCAACGCCACGGTCAGCGAGAGCGCGCAGTTCCACGTCGCCGTGCCGACCGATCCCTGCGCCGGCATCGAGGACCCCGTGCCGGGCGACGCCGACACGCGCTACGACCCGAACAGCAACCCCGGCGGCGTGCGCTGCGATATCCAGGACGCCGCGATCAACGTCTTCGGCCCGCGGCCGCCCGAGCTGTGGACGCCGATGGAAATCGCTGCCGGCCATGGTTTTGCCGGCTTTCCCGTCGACAACATCGGCGTGCAGTACGGGCTCTCGGTGCTGCAGCAAGGCCGGATCACGCCGGCGCAGTTCCTCGACCTCAACGCCAAGATCGGCGGGCTCGACGTGGACACCAATTCGACCGTGGCGCGCACCGCGGCCGCCGAGCCGGCGCTGACGAACGCCTACCGCAGCGGCATGATCAACGGAGCCAACAATCTCGACCGCACCGCGATCATCGACTGCCGCGGGCCCGACCCCGGCCTGTTCCACGACGCCTACCGCGCGTTCGCGATCCGCGCGCGGCTCGATCGCGAACACGGCAACCACGACAATCAGCTCATCTGGGAAGGTGCGCTGCTGATCGTCGGGGACACAGACTGCGCGCTCAACAGCTTCCTCGCCATGGACCGCTGGCTCGCCGCGGTCGAGCAGGACGAAAGCCCGCTGCCGCTGGCGCAGAAGCTCGCCGCCAACAAGCCGGCCGATCTCGGCGACGCCTGCTGGGACGGCGTCGGCCAGAAGCTCACGGATGCGCTCTGCGGCGAACTCGTCGTACCGATCTTCGGCACGCCGCGCACGGTGGCCGGCGACGCCATCAGCACCGACACCAACAAGTGTCAGCTCAAGCCGCTGAACCGCGCCGAGGACTACGGCCCGCAGGCTTTCAGCGACGCGCAGTGGGCGCAGATGCAGGCCCTGTTCCCCGACGGCGTCTGCGACTTCTCCCAGCCCGGTGTGAGCCAGCAGCCGACGATCCCCTGGCTGACGTATCAGGACGGCGCCGGCAATGTCGTCTACGGCGGCACTGCGCTGCCGCCGGCACCGACCGGTTCGGGCAGCGGCTGGGCGAGCCCGGCCTTCGCCGTCTTCGCACCGTAGAGTGTAAATGGGGTCGGAGTAATTTCCGGAGTAATTCCCACTCTGAGTAACGGACTGCTTCGACTTCTGTTCACGATGCTGATCGGCATGGCGCGGGAATACCCGGCGCTGATGTCGATGGAAGACCTGAGCCACGTGGGGCCGGCCTGGTGGAGGCGGCCAAGGACATCTGTGCTGGCGAGCCGCCGGACGGCACATCCGCAGACGGCACTCGCGTGGCCGACTACGTGGCGGCGGAAGATCCCTATGCGACGCCTGGCTTCCAATCCGTGGGCACCCAGGTCAGCCTGTTGAGCACCGCGCAGGTGCCGGGAACGTATACCTGCGTCTATCACGAGATCAAGGATGATCCGGTTCCGATCGATCTGATGGATGAACGCGCGGCGAAATGATATGCGGCAGGTGGGCGCGTGAGTTATCATCGCGGCAATGTTGCTGGCGCGCACAGCGGATCGCACACCAGTGCGCACAGCTCCGGTGTACTCAACGGTAAAGCGGCGGCCATCGCCTACCTGCAGAGCCGTTTCGACGGCGACGCGCAACCGCTGACCCTGCACGGCGCTGAGCGTGTGCGCCGCCGCCGTCGAGATCATTGCCGCCGTTGAATCTTCGAAATGCTCTACAAGTTCCTCTCAAATGGAGGGCACGCCATGGATCCGGGTCTGTCCTCCTCCCGCGACGGCGTCAGCCGCCGGGGCTTTCTGAAACTGGGGTTCTGGGGCGCCACCGCCCTGACCCTGGGCGCCGGCGGCGCCACCCTGCTCACCGGCTGCAGCGGTGACCCGGGTCCGGCATCGGGCTACCAGTATCTGCGCGAACGGGACCTGGAGCTGCTGCGCCCGCTGATGGCGCCGCTGCTCGCCGGCGGGCTCGACGCCGTCCCCGGTGCCGGCCCGGACGACGCCCTGGCGGCCTTCGACCGGCTGCTGGCCGGCGGCTCCGAAGGCGCCCGCGGACAGTTGTTCCAGCTTCTGGATCTGCTGCAGCTGGGCGCCGCCCGCTGGTGGGTCACCGGTACCTGGGCGCACTTCGCCGACCAGGATGCGACGCAACTCCGGCGCACGCTGGCGGAATGGTCCGGCAGCCGCAAGGGGTTTTCCAAGCTGGCCTTCAAGGGGCTCACGCAACCCGTGGTGATGGCTTGGTACGCAACTCCGGCGGCGGGTCGCAGCTCCGGTTATCCGGGGCCGCCGCTGAACCTGGCCGCGCAGCCAGCATCGTAGGAACCCGTTCATGCAGGACCTCTCCAAACTCAAGATCCAGAACATCAGCGACCCCTGGGCCGACGCCGGGGAAAAGTGGAACCTGATCGATGGCGCCGAACAAACCGACGACCGCACCCTGGAGGCGGACGTGGCGATCATCGGTACCGGCGCCGGCGGCGCGGTGAGCGCCGAGATCCTCAGCCAGCGGGGCCTCAAGGTGATCCTCATCGAGGCCGGCCGGCTGCGCAGCTCCCGGAACTTCAACCTGAACGAGGGTGCCGCCTACCGGCAGCTCTACCAGGAGGGCGCCCTGCGCGCCACCAAGGACGGCGCCATCACCATTCTGCAGGGTTGCACCGTGGGCGGCACCACCGTGATCAACTGGACCTCCAGCTTCCGTACCCCGGAGGAGACCCTGAACCACTGGCGGGAGCGTTTCGGCGTCGCCGGCACCGGGCGCGCGGACCTGGATCCGTTCTTCCAGCGCATGGAGGAACGGCTCGGCGTCAGCCCCTGGGCCATGCCGCCCAACGCCAACAACGACGTGATCAGGCGCGGCTGCGAGAAACTCGGCTGGAACTGGTCGGTCATCCCGCGCAACGTGCGCGGCTGCTGGAACATCGGCTACTGCGGCATGGGCTGCCCCACCAACGCCAAGCAGTCGATGCTGATCACCACCCTGCCGGCAGCCATGGACGCCGGCGCCACCCTGATCCACAGCGCCAGGGCCGAACGGCTGATCCATGACGGTACCCGGGTGAGCGCCGTGCAAGTGCGCCCCCTGGACTACAACAAGCGCCCCACCGGCTCCGTGGTCACCGTCAAGGCGCCCACCGTGATCGCCGCCGGCGGCGGCATCCAGACACCGGCCCTGCTGCTGCGCTCGGAAGTGCCGGACCCGTACGAGCGGGCAGGCAAACGCACCTTCCTGCATGTCACCAGCTTCGCCTTCGGCCGCTACGACGAGGAAGTGGCGCCTTACTATGGCGCGCCCCAGTCCCTGCACTCCGACCAATTCACCTTCGCCGGCGGCGTGGACGGGCCGATCGGCTACAAGCTGGAAATGATGCCACTGCACCCGGGCCTCACCGGCGCTCTGCTGGGCGGCTTCGGCGAGGAGGCCCGCCGCCAAATCAGCGAACTGCCCAACCTGGCCGCCTCCATCGCGCTGCTGCGCGACGGCTTCCACGACGACAGCCCCGGCGGCACCGTGACTCTGCGCGACAACGGCGAACCGCAACTGGACTACCCGCTCAACGCCTACCTGCTGGACGGCGTCCGCCGCAGCCTGCTCACCCAGGTGGAGATGCAGTTTGCCGCCGGCGCCCGGACGGTGCGGCCCGGCCACATCCGTGCGCCCTTCTACCGCTCCTGGACAGAGGCTCGGGAGTCCATGGAGATGCTCCCCTACGAACCTCTGGAGGTGGCCCTGGGCAGCGCCCACGTCATGGGCGGCTGCCCCTTGGGCGACGAGCAGCACGGCCTGGTGGACAGCCAGGGCCGCTACCGCCACCTGGATAACCTCTACGTGTTCGACGGCTCGGTGTTCCCCACCAGCCTGGGGGTCAATCCGCAGCTCACCATCTACGGGCTCAGCGCCCGCAACGCCGAAGCGCTGGCGGACCGGCTCGTCTAGCTGGGTCTAGGGTTGAATCGCCCACGCAGTCCATGCCCCGGCCAGTTACAGCGGTTCGCAATGAAACGCCTGGTGCAGACCCAGGACGCCGATAAGTGAGTTCCGCCGCCTGGCCGACCCAGCCCTATTTTCGCAGGTGCGCATTGACCTGGGCGCTGTGACGTGGCCCGGCGGCTTGGACCTGGCGCGGGACGCCATGCACATTTGTCAAGCCGGACGCTTGAGCCTGCCCCGACAGCGCGATGCCGACAGCCAGCAGCGCGGCGTGCAGGGCCGACAGTCGCGCCGTCCTCGGCGTGTAGGCGATGAGCTCGGCCGTCGTGTCGTGGCGCAGCACGGCGCGGACCACGGCGAGCGTCTCCGGCAGCAGCAGCCATGCCAGCAACACCCACGGGCCGAGGTCGAGAACCAGCCATAGCACGGGCGGCCAGAGGCTGGCGATGAGCGCCAGCGTCACGAATTCGGCCCGGCTGAACGACAGCCCGAACCGCACCGCCGGCGTGCGCCAGCCTTTGCGGGCGTCGAAATGCCGGTCGCGGATGTCGTCGATGACGAGCACCGCGACGACCAGGGCTCCGACCGAAACACCGGCGAACCAGGCAAGGGCGGGCGGCGCGACCGGCGCAGCCCACCACGGCCCCGCCTGTGCCTGATGCCACGCCGCCTGGATGTAATAAGTGCCCAGCGGCGCGACCACCGCGAACATCACGAAGAACACGATGTCGGCCAGTCCGCGCGCCGCGTAGGCCAGCGGCCGGCCCGCATAGCCCCAGGCCGAAACCACGCCGACGACGCCCAGCACCACGACCGGCCAGCCGCCGCCGACCAGCAAGGGAAGGCCGCACAGCATTCCGGCGATGAACAGGCCCGCGGCGCACCAGCGCAGTACCGGCAACCGCAGCCTCCCTTGCTCGACCGCGTCGAGCAATTCCGGGTGCTCGCGGATCGCCGAATGGCGTCGAAGCAGAGTGAAGTTGTCGGTGAACACGCCGGCCGTGTGGATCAGCCAGCTCCCGACGAAGGCCAGCAACAGCGGCACCGGCGCGAACCGCCCGTCCTTGACGGCCAGCCCCGCGCCGATGAGCACCGGCGCAATGGCAGTGGGCAGCGTGTGGCCGGGGTAGAGCAGCAGGCGGACCCACAAATCGCGCCAAGAGTCTCGTTTGTCCGCCTTGCCGAGCACGGTCATGACCGCGGAACAGCCCCGGCCAGGGCTTTACAGGCCTTCGGGCAGCGTGTGGGCAACACCCTTGTGGCAATCGATGCAGGTCTTGCCGCGCTCGGCCATGTACTCCGGCGCGTGTCGCCGGGCGGCGATCCGGTCCTGTTGCGTGAGGTCCATCGCGGCCTGGTTGTGGCAACTGCGGCATTCGGCCGAATCGTTGGCCTTGAGCTCGTCCCAGACCTTCTGCGCCATCTCCAGGCGATGCGCCTCGTATTTTTCCGGGGTGCTGAGCTTGCCGGTCAGATGTCCCCAGACTTCGATGCTGGCGCGCAGGTGCCGCATCAGGCCGGCGACCGGGGTCGGCGGCACGTGGCAGTCGGCGCAGCCGGCCTGAATGCCGTAGGCGTTCGAATGGTGGATGCTCTGCTTGAGTTCCGCAAACGGTTGCTGCATCTCGTGGCAGGAGGTGCAGAAGGCCGTGGTTTCGGTGTATTGGAGGCCACCGACGAAACCGCCGGCGACGCCGATGCCGATCACGAAGCTGAGCAGGCCGCCGAGCGGAATGCCGAGCAGGAACCAGCGCCGCGGCCGCTGCCACAGGCGCGCGCCGAGACTGCGATGCGGATGGTCTTCTCCCTGCTCCGGATTCACGCTCGTCTCCCCTTGGACGCGATGCGCTGCCTACTTCTGGCTGGCGTAGAACTCGACCAGGGCCTTGATCTCGTCTTCGGAAAGCGCCGCGGTCTGCGGCTTCATCTTCTCCGGTTCGAGACGCTTGCCGCTGCGGTATTCCGCGAGCGTCGCCAGCAGGTAGGGCTTCCACTGTCCGGCGAGCAGGCCGGCGTCGTCGTCGGCGAAGCTGCCGCCCTCGGTATGGCAGAGCTCGCAACGCCGCTCGTGCACCGCCTTGCCCTTGGCGGCCAGCGTCGCGTCGACGGGCTGATCGGCGGCGACGAAGTCCTGGCCGGCGAAATAGGCACTGACCTCGGCGATCTGGTCGGCGGTCAGCGCCTTGGCGATCTCGCACATGTCGGCCGTCTGGCCATCATCGCCCTCGACCTTCGCGCAGGGGCGATCACCTTCCTGGTAGGCCAGCATCTGTCCCTCGAGATAGAACGCCGAGAAGCCGGCGATCGTGGGGATGTCGGAACGCTGGCTGACGCCTGCTTCGCCGTGGCAGGCGGCGCAGCCGGTCGCCGCATCCGGCACTGCGGCGGCGGCGGTGCCGCCGAGCGCGAACGACAGCACGACCAGCGTGGCGAAACATTTGATGCGCATTCTTGTCTCCGAGCCTGGAGCGGGCGAACCGCTTCTGGATGACGGGCCGCATCGGCGTCTACGTGTTCGCAGACTAGGCCATACGGGCATCCGCGAAATTGATCTAGGTCAATCGTGCCCCGATCGACGCATGCTGTAATGGTAAGACCAGCAAGCGTAGCGGGTCAGGTACCGCGAGCCGTCGGCGGGACCTGCCGCCGCTGCCAGTCTAGGGGTCACGATCATGCATCTTCATCGCCGTCGGCGAGGCAAAGCCGGGTTGTTAGTGCTTTCGCTGCTGTTGTTCGGGGCCTTGGCGGGATGTGATGGGGACGACGGCGAACGCGGCCCCGCGGGCGCGCCCGGCGCACCCGGCACGACGATTCCGGTCAGCAACGGGCAAAGCGAGCTGACGCTGGCGATCACCGGCGTGAACCTCGGCGACAGCTCCACGGTCGACTTCACGCTCGTCGACGCATCCGGTCTGCCCTATGTCGGCCTGCCGGTGAGCGCGCTCGAAGTCATGCTGGCCAGGCTCATGCCCGGCGCCGACGGCGATGCGGACCAGTGGCAGAGCTACATCAACCAGACCGAAGAGCCGAACGGCAACGGCGCCGGCACCGAGCCGACGATCGTTGCCACCCGCGATTCGGGCGGCAGCCTCGAAGACCACAAGGACGGCAGCTACACCTATACCTTCGGCACCGACATCACGCAGGTCACCGAGCCGCGCGCGGTGGAATACGATGCGACGCTGACGCACCGTGTGGCCATCGCCGTGCGCTCGGCGACGCTGCCCAGGGTCAGCAACGCCGTCCATACCTGGCAGCCTTCCACCGGCAACACCGAACCGGACGCGGGGCGCGACCTGGTCGCGCAGGCCAATTGCAACGCCTGTCACAGCGAGCTGTCCGCGCACGGCGGTCCGCGGCGCGACGTCAAGCTCTGCGTGACCTGCCACAACCCCGGCAGCGTCGAGGCGAGCAGCGGCCAGTCGCTCGACTTCACGGTGATGATCCACAGGATTCACGCAGGCGCCGAGCTGCCGAGCGTCATCGCCGGCTCACCCTACCTGATCTACGGCTTCGGCGACCGCCCGCACGACTACTCCGAGGTCGAATTCCCGCAGGACCTGCGCAACTGCACCCGCTGCCACGATCCCGCGGACAGCAGCACGCCGCAGGCCGCCAACTTCATGAACCGGCCGACCCTGCAGGCCTGCGGCAGCTGCCACGACGATGTCGATTTCGCCGCCGGCGCGGCCGGTGGTCATCCCGGCGGTGTCGTCACCGACAACAGCCAGTGCACGGTCTGCCATGCCGAGAACCGCGTGGCCGGCAGCATTCCCGAATCCCACCGGATTCCCGGCAAGCTGTGGGCCGCGCGCTTCCGGTACAACATTCTGAGCATCGACCAGACCGGCCAGGGCCAGTACCCGCGCGTGACCTTCTCGGTGACCAATCCCGAAGACGGCGATGCGCCTTACGACATCCTCGGCGATGCGCCGTTCACGGCCGGCAGCAGCTCCTCGCTGAGCGTCGACATCGCCTGGAGCACGGCCGATTACGGCAACGCCGGCAGCGGCGCCTATCCGGGCCAGCCGGTCAGGATCTCCGCGCTCACCGATGCCATCGCCAACGGCGACGGCAGCTATACCGTGACCTCACCGGTCCCCGTGCCGTATGACGTCACCGGCTCGGGCACGGTCGCGATCGAGGGTCATCCGGCCGGCGACTACGATGGTGACGGCACCTATTCCGACCGGGTTCCGGTGACCGGCGTGACGCAGGACTTCGCGATCACCGACGCCGTGCCTACGCCGCGCCGTACCGTCGTCCGCCTCGACCAGTGCCAGGCCTGCCACGGCGTCAACGACGGCCTGTCCTTGCACGGCAACAACCGCACCGACAATGTGCAGCTGTGTACGCTGTGCCATACGCCGAACGCGACCGATCTGGCGGTGCGTCCGGACGATCCCGACGCCACCGCCAACGGCGTCAACACCGCGGCCGTCGATGCGCTCGAACAGCGTCCGATCGATTTCAAGCGCATGATTCACGCGATTCACGGCGCTTCGGTTCGCAGCAGCCCCTATGTCGTCTACGGCTTCCGCGGCTCGGTCAACGATTTCTCCGGCGTCGGCTATCCCGGCGTGGTCGCCAACTGCACGCAGTGCCATGAATCCTCGAGCTACGCGCTGCCGCTGCCGGCCGCGGTGCTCGGCACGACGATCGACACGCACGCGACCAAGGTGGACGGCGCCATTTCGCCGCCCGGCGCGGTCGAGGACATCGCCGCCTACGGGCGCATCTCGCCGGCCAGCGCGGTCTGCTCGGCCTGCCACGACGACCCGGCGGCGACCACGCACATGCAGCAGAACGGCGGCGGCTTCGGCATCACCGCCGCCGAGATCGGCCGCAGTGCGGCGACGACCGAAAGCTGCACGGTCTGTCACGGCCCCGGCGCGCTCGCCGATGTCGAGCTCGTGCACGGCCTGCCATGAGGCCATCGCGCGCCGCCAAGCCGGCGCGGCGGCGCGGGCCTGCGCTGGCCGGCCTCGTGCTGGCGCTCGCCGCGGCCGGGGCCGTGCCGTCGGCGGCCGCCGCAGCGCAGGACGAGGCCGCCGCCGCGGCGCCGGCCTTTTCGCCCCGCGGTGCGGACACCTGCCTCCGCTGTCATGACGACCCGCTGGTACACCGCATCTTCGACACGCCGCACGGCCGCCGCGCCGATGCGCGCACGCCGTTCGCACAAGCCCAGTGTGAAAGCTGCCACGGACCCGGCGGCGAGCACGCCCAGCGCCTGCGTCCGGGCAATCCACGGCCGCCGATACCGCTGTTCGGCGAGCACTCCACGGCCAGCGTCCAGCAGCACAACGGCGCCTGTCTGGCCTGCCACGAGGGCGGACATCGCGTCGACTGGCAGGGCAGCGTGCACGAGCGCGAGGACCTGGCCTGCGTGAGCTGTCATACCCTGCATGCCGAGCACGATCCGGTCATGAGCGCGCGCGCGCAGCCGCAGGTCTGCGCGCAATGCCATCGCGCGGTCCGCGCCGACTTCGAGAACTTCTCGGCGCACCCGGTGCGCGAAGGCGCGATGCAATGCACCTCCTGCCATGCCGCGCACGACTCGATGTTCGCGTCGATGCTGCGCAAGCCCACCGTCAACCAGACCTGCTACACCTGCCACGCCGATCTGCGCGGGCCGTTTCTGTGGGAGCACCCGCCGGTCGCCGAGGACTGCGCCAACTGCCACGTGCCGCACGGCTCGCCGCGGCCGGCGCTGCTGACGCGGCGGCCGCCGCAGTTGTGCCAGCAATGTCATTCCGCCGCGGACCATCCCGGCCTGCCGTTCACCGGGCGCGGACTCGCCGGCGGCGCCAGCCCCTCGGCCTTCGTGCTCGGCGGAAGCTGCATCAACTGCCATTCCCACGTGCACGGCTCGAACGCGCCCTCCGGCGCGGACCTGAGCCGCTGACGGTGCGGCGATGAATCGGCATCCGCTGGGCTGGCTCGTCGTCCCGCTGGGTCTGCTGCTCGGCCTCGGCGCGGCCATCGCGGCCGAGGGGCCCAATACCTTGCCCGATACCTCGCAATGGGACTGCCGCTTCTGCCGCTTCGATGACGGCTGGAGCGGATTCGCCGAGCTCGGGCTCGAATACGCCGGCGTGGCCGGCTACCGCCTCGGCGAATACACCGGCCTGCGCGACGACGGCGCCTATCTGCTGGCCGGCGGCGAGGCTTCGTACAGCAACGAGCTCGGCACGTGGTTCGATGCCGCGGCCGACGAGTTGGGCCTGCTGTCGCGGCGGATCGACGCGCGCGGCGGCCGCCAGGGGCTCTACGAGCTGCACGGCGGCTGGCAGCAGATTCCGCAGTTCCGCTACGACAGCGGGCAGACGCCGTTTCTGCGCGACGGCGAGCGCCTGAACCTGCCGCAAGACTGGGTCACGGCCGGCGCGACCGAGCAGATGAGCGCGCTCAACCACTCGCTGCACGGGCTCAACCTCGACACGCGCCGCCGCCGTATCGCGCTCGGCGGCAGCTTCACACCGCGCGCCTCGCTTTGGCGCTTCGCCTTCGATCTGCGCGAGGACCGTGTCACCGGCACCTCGACGCTCTTCGGCAACGTGCTGACGGCGGCATCCGAGCTGCCGCTGCCGGTGGACCAGCTCACGCACCAGGTCGACGCTTCGGTCACGCGGCGCGGCGAGCGCTGGCAGCTCGCGCTCGGCTTCTACGGATCGTATTTCGAGCAGGATGTCGAAGCGCTCGAATGGAGCAACCCGTACACGGCCTACGACGGCGCGACCGAGGGCCGCGCCAGCACCGCGCCCGACAACGGCTTCAACCAGCTTTCGCTGAGCGGCGCCTGGCAGTTCCTGCCGTCGGCGCGGCTCACGGCCAACCTGTCGTATGGCCGCGGACGCCAGGATCAGAACTACATCGAGCCGACGATCAACGACACGCTCGGCGTCGTTCCGCTGCCGCAGTCCAGTCTCGACGGCCGCATCGACACGATCAATCACCTGGTGCGCCTGAGCACGCGCCCGGCGCGCGGACTGTCGCTGACGGCGCAGTACACGCTCGACCAGCGCAAGAACCGCACGGACATGGCCGAGTACCCGCAGGTGCCGAGCGATGCCTATCTCGGCGAATCGCGCATCAACCTGCCGTACGGCTACAAGCGCCAGGCCGCCGAGCTCGAGGCCCGCTACCGCCTGCGCCCGCACTTGCAGTTCCTGCTCGGCGGCGAGGCGCAGCGCTACGAGCGCAGCTACCAGGAGGTCGCGCGTACCCGCACCACCGAGACCTGGGCCGGGTTGCGCACGAGCCTGCTCGATCGCGTTGACCTCGACCTGCGCTACACGCACTCGGAGCGCTCGGTGTCGTCGCGGCGCGAGCTCGATGTCGAGGGCCTGCCGCTGGAAAATCCGCTGCTGCGGCGCTTCAACCTCGCGGCACGCACGCGCGACGCCGTGTCCGTCTCGGGCTCGTTCTCGCCGCACCGCGGCGTCACGCTGGGGGCCGACTTCCAGTGGCGCGAGGATCGATACGACGACACCGAGATCGGTCTGACGCACGCCGAAGACAAAATCGGCACCATCGACGCGGGCTGGACGCCGGCCGACGATCTCAGCCTGCACGCCTATGCCAGCCTCGAGCGGATCGAATCGCAGCAGGCCGGCAGCCGCCGCGCCTCGACGCCGGACTGGTACGGCAGCAGCGATGACAGGATCCGCACGCTGGGCTTCGACGGCCGGTGGCAGCAGGCGATCGACAAAGTCGATCTCGGCCTCAACTACAGCGATTCGCGCGCCAGCGAATCGGTCGAGATCGACGCCAGCGCGCCGGCCGCCGGTTTCCCCGACAACGACTCCCGCTTTCGCAGCCTGCGGCTGTACGCACGCTACCCGCTCAGCGAACGCATGACGACGATGCTCGGCTACGCCTGGCAGTCGCTGCACTATAGCGACTGGTCGCTCGACGGGCTCGAGCCCGACACCGTGCCGAATCTGCTGGCGACCGGTACCGGCACACCGACCGATCACCAGCGCCTGCTGATTCTGTCGCTGCGCTACACGTTCTGACGCAAGCGCCGGCCGCACGGCTGCCGCTCTATCATCGCCGACAGGAGACGGTCCGGCCGTCGCAACACAGGCTTGCGAGAATTCCATGGACAGCGCTGCGGACCCCGAGCAGGACGCGAAATTCACGGGGGTCAAGCTCACCCCGCTGCAGCGCAATGCCGCGCTCGCCCGCATGGGCGCGGGCATCGGCGCGCGCTTCGTCGCACACAGCGCGCGCAATCTGTTCCGCGACGCCGGCCGCCGCAGCGCGGCGAATGCGGCCTTCTACCGCGAGCAGGCCCAGAAGCTGGTCGAGCAGCTCGGCCAGCTCAAGGGTAGCGCGATGAAGGCCGGGCAGTTGCTCGCGCTCTATGGCGCCCATTTCCTGCCGGAGGACGCCGTGCGCATTCTCGGGCAGTTGCACGACCTGTCGCAGCCGGTGCCATGGCGCAGTCTCGAACCGACCGTGCGGCGCAGCCTCGGCGCCGCTGCAATGGCGCAGATCGAGATCGACGAAACCGCGATCGGCGCCGCTTCGCTCGGACAGGTGCACCGCGCCCGGCGCAAATCCGATGGCCTGGCGCTTTGCCTCAAGATTCAGTATCCGGGCGTCGCCGAGGCGATCGACAGCGATCTGCGCACGCTGTCGCGCCTGCTCGTCCTGAGCCGGATGATGCCCAGGGGTCTGGACCTGCGGCCGATGTTCGACGAGCTGCGGCAGATGCTGCACCAGGAGGTCGACTACCGCCGCGAGCTGCGCTACACGCAGCTCTACGCCGCGCGGCTTGGCGCCGATCCGCGCTTCTTCGTACCGCGGATGCTGCCCGAATACTGCGGCCTGCGCGTGCTGACGATGAGCTACGAGGCCGGGCGTCCGGTCGGCGATCCGCAGATACAGGGCTTGCCGCAGGCGCGCCGCAAGCGCTACGCCGATGCGCTGCTCGATCTGTTCCTGACCGAGCTGTTCGAATGGGGCATGGTGCAGACCGACCCCAACTTCGGCAACTATCTGTTCCGCCCGGACGGTGCCGGCGGCGACGCCATCGTGCTGCTCGATTTCGGCGCGGTGCGCCGCTTCCGCCCCGCCTTCGTCGAAGCCTACGCGGAGGTCGTCCGCGGCGCGCTGCTGGGCGAGCACGCGCGCATCCTGCGCGGTGCGGCGGCCATCGGCATCCTGCGCGAGGATTTTCCGCCGTCCGTGCTCGAGGGCTTTGCGCGCATGTGCGAGGCGCTGGTCGAGCCCTTCGCCGAGCCGCAGCGCAGCGGTCCGCTGGCCGGGCTCTGGAACGAGCACGGCGAATACCGCTGGGGGCGTTCCGACCTGCCGGAGCGCGCTGCGCTGGCAACCGCGGCGAGCACGCTCACCGTGCATTTCCGCCTGCCGCCGCGCGAGATCGTGTTCCTGCACCGGCGGCTGACCGGCCTGTTCATGCTGCTGGCCGCGCTCGACGCCGAGTTCGACGGGCGCGAGCGCCTGCGCCGTGCCCTGAAGCTGGCTTGAGCGCTCAAGTAAACGTTCTGTAACGCATCGGCTTTCTTCGCGAACGTCGACCGCTCGGGCCAGCCGGCAGCGGACGGCGCTTGATCCAGGTCAACGCCGCGCGCGGCGACGCGCAACATGATTGGGGCGGGCCATGGCGCCCGTCGATACGCGGAGCACTTATGACCTATCCCGGAACATCCACGCCGTCTCCAGCGGTTTCGGTGCTCGTAGCCGATCGTGCGCGTGCGACCCTATACCGGGTCGACCGCAATTCAGAGCTGATCGAAGCCGAAGTACTGGTTCACCCGCAGAGTCGTCTACGCGATCACGATCTGGTGAGCGATGCACCCGGTCTCAGTATCGGCGCAGGATATCCGCAGGGTTCACCCACGCAGCCGTCATCGCCGCACGAGCGCGAAGCCGAGCGCTTCGCACAGCAGATCGGGCAGCGCCTCGCCGAGCTGCGCGCCGCCAACGAACTGGAGCGGCTCTACCTCGTCGCGGAGCCGCACTTTCTCGGTCGCTTGCGCGCAGCGCTGGACAAGCCGACACGCCGGCTCGTCGCCGGCGAAGTGAGCAAACGGCTCACCGGCACCGGTGCTGCCGAATTGCGGGCAGCGCTGCCGGCGCAGCTGTAGAAGGTCCGATCACGCTGGCCCGGCCTGCGAAATGCGCACGGCGCGCACGACACGGCGCGCCGGCGCTTTCATACGTGCGGGTCGCCGGCCGTGTAGGGGGTCGGCCGATCTGGATTGCATCTCGCCCGCTGCAACCGTGCAGCGGTGTTCCGGACTGCCCGCGCCGGCGACACTGATCGCGACTCGACGATCGAATTGATCTGGATCATCGCCGGCGCACGGGCATGCGGCCAGCATGGCGGCAGTTCCTTTCCGCGGAGTGCGCCGATGCCCTGGGACGTCATCCACAAGACTGCGCACCGCGCGCGCGTCACGCCGTATCTCGCGGATTACGCGCGCGAGCGGCGCGAATTCAGCTGGGACGCGGCGCGGCGCCTTCTCGACGGCCTGCCGGACGGCGGGCTCAACATCGCGCACGAGGCCGTCGACCGCCACGCGGCGGGACGTCTCGCGCACAAGACCGCGCTGCGCTGCCTCGCGCGCGACCGCCCGCCGGTCGAGCTCAGCTATGCACGGCTGCGCGAGCTCAGCAGCCGCTTCGCCGATGCGCTGTGCACGCTCGGCGTGCAGCCCGGCGAGCGCGTGTTCGTGCTCGCCGACCGCATCCCCGAGCTCTACGTCGCGGCGATCGGCACGCTCAAGGTCGGCGCCGTGCTCAGTCCGCTGTTCTCGGCCTTCGGCCCGGAACCGATCAAGGCACGTGTCAGCCTCGGTGACGGCGCCGTGCTGGTGACCACGCCCGCGCTCTATCGGCGCAAGGTACAGCCGGTCCGTGGCGAGCTGACGAGCCTGCGCCACGTGCTGCTCGCCGACGACGGCGGCGATGCGTCGGATCTGCTCGCGCAGCCCGGCGTGCACATCCTGTCGCGCCTGCTCGAAGCTGCGCGCGCCGACTTCGCCGCCGTGCACACGCGCCCCGAGGACATGGCGCTGCTGCACTTCACCAGCGGCACGACCGGCAAGCCCAAGGGTGTGGTGCACGTGCACGACGCGGTCGTCGCACATGCGGCGAGCGCGCGCTACGCGCTCGACCTGCATGAGGAGGATGTCTTCTGGTGCACGGCCGACCCCGGCTGGGTCACCGGCACGTCCTACGGCATCATCGCGCCGCTGGTGCTCGGCGTGACGCTGATCGTCGACCGCGAGGAATTCGACGCCAGGCGCTGGTACCAGCTGCTGCAGGACGAGAAAGTCACGGTCTGGTACACGGCGCCGACCGCGATCCGCATGCTGATGAAGGTCGGCGCCGAAGCCGCGCAGGGCTGTGATCTGTCGCAGCTGCGCCATCTGTGCAGCGTCGGCGAGCCGCTCAATCCGGACGCGGTCGTCTGGGGCCAGCGCACGTTCGGCATCCCGTTTCACGACAACTGGTGGCAGACCGAAACCGGCGCGATCATGATCGCGAACTACCCGAGCATGGACGTGCGGCCCGGCTCGATGGGCAAGCCGCTGCCGGGCGTCGACGCCGGGATCGTGCGGCGGGACGCCGGCGGCCACGTACACGAAGTGACCGAGCCCGGCGTCGACGGCGAGCTGGCGCTGCGTCCCGGTTGGCCGTCGATGTTTCGTGCCTACCTCCACAACGAGGCGCGTTATCGCCAGTGCTTCGCCGACGGCTGGTATCTCACCGGCGATCTCGCACGCCGCGACGCCGACGGCTACTACTGGTTCGTCGGCCGCGCCGACGACGTGATCAAGTCGGCCGGACACCTGATCGGGCCGTTCGAAGTCGAAAGTACGCTGATGGAGCATCCGGCGGTCGCCGGCGCCGGCGTCATCGGCAAACCCGACGCGGTCGCCGGCGAGCTGGTCAAGGCCTTCATCGAGCTGCGCAGCGGGCACGAAGCCGACGAGGCGATGCGGCGCACGCTGCTGGGCTTCGCCCGCACGCGTCTGGGCCCGGCGGTCGCACCCAAGGAAATCGCGTTCGTCGAGCACCTGCCGCGCACGCGCTCGGGCAAGATCATGCGCCGCCTGCTCAAGGCACGCGAGCTGGGGCTGCCCGAAGGGGACACGTCGACGCTGGAAGGCAGCGCATGAGCAAGGACATGGGCGACGCCGCGCCTGCGGGCTCGGACCGCGCGCGTGCCCTGCAGCTGGTCCACGGCATGCTGCGCATCCGCCGCTTCGAAGAAAAATGTGCGGAGCTCTACGGCGCGCTCAAGATCCGGGGTTTCCTGCATCTGTACGTCGGCGAGGAAGCGATCGCGGTCGGCCTGATGCGGGTGCTGACGCCGGAGGACGCGGTCGTGGCAACGTATCGCGAGCACGGCCACGCCCTTGCCCGCGGCATCCCGATGACCGCGATCATGGCCGAGATGTACGGCAAGGCCAGCGGCTGTTCGCACGGCCGCGGCGGCTCGATGCACCTGTTCGATGCCACGGCGCGCTTCTACGGCGGCAACGCGATCGTCGCCGGCGGACTGCCGCTGGCGACCGGCCTCGCACTCGCCGACATGCTGCAGCAGCGCGCCCGCGTCACCGCCTGCGTCTTCGGCGAAGGCGCCGTCGCCGAAGGCGAGTTCCACGAGAGCATGAATCTGGCAGCGCTGTGGAAGCTGCCGGTGCTGTTCCTGTGCGAAAACAACCTCTATGCGATGGGCACCGCGCTCGAGCGCTCCGAGGCGCAGACCGAGCTGCACCAAAAGGCGGCCGGCTACGGCATGCCCGGCAGCGTCGTCGACGGCATGGACGTGCTCGCGGTCGAGGACGCCGCACGGCGCGCCGTCACCGCGATCCGCAGCGGTTCCGGACCCCAGCTGCTGGAGGTGCGCACCTACCGCTTTCGCGCGCATTCCATGTTCGATCCCGAGCGCTACCGGGACAAGGCGGAAGTCGAGGCGTGGAAGAAGAAGGGCGGCCCGCTGACGCGCTTCATCGCGCGCGCCAAGCACGAGCGATGGCTCGACGAGCCGGACATCGAGGGCCTCGAGCGCACCGTGGCCGAAGAGATTCAGGCGGCCATCGACTTCGCCGAGGCCTCCGAATGGGAGCCCGTTGCCGAGCTGACGCGCGATGTGTATACGCCCTGGGAACCGGCGTGAACGACAGCGCGATCCAGACGACGTACCGCGAGGCGCTGCGCAGCGCACTGCGCGAGGCGATGCGCGCCGATCCGCGCGTGTTCCTGATGGGTGAGGACGTGGGTCGCTACGGCGGTTCTTACGCCGTCAGCCTCGGCCTGCTCGAAGAATTCGGGCCCGAGCGTATCCGCGACACACCGCTGTCGGAGTCGGCCTTCACCGGCGCCGGCATCGGCGCCGCGCTCGGCGGGATGCGGCCGATCGTCGAGATCATGACCGTCAATTTCAGCCTGCTCGCGCTCGACCAGATCCTCAACAACGCAGCGACGATCCGCCACATGTCCGGCGGCCAGTTCAGCGTGCCGCTGGTGATCCGCATGGCCACCGGCGCCGGGCGCCAGCTTGCCGCACAGCACTCGCACAGCCTCGAGAACTGGTACGCACACATCCCCGGTCTGCGCGTCGTCGCGCCGGCGACGCTCGCGGACGCCCGCGGCATGCTGCCGACCGCGCTGGCCTGTCCCGACCCCGTGGTGATGTTCGAGCACGCCACGCTCTACAACCTCGAAGGCGCGCTGCCGGCGGACAGCGGCGCCGTGGACATCGAGCGCGCGGCGATCCGGCGCTCCGGCAAGGACGTCACGCTCGTCACCTACGGCGGCAGCCTGCCGAAGACCCTGGCCGCCGCGGACGCGCTGGCTGCCGATGGCATCGACTGCGAAGTCATCGATCTGCGCAGCCTGCGCCCGATCGACGATGCGACGATCATCGCCTCGGTCGCGCGCACGCGGCGGATCGTCGTCGTCGACGAAGGCTGGCGCAGCGGCAGCCTCGCCGGCGAGATCGTCACGCGCGTGGTCGAGCAGGCGTTCTACGATCTGGACGCGGCGCCGGCGCGCGTCTGCAGCGAGGAAGTGCCGATTCCCTACGCCAAGCATCTCGAGGAGGCCGCGCTGCCGCAACCCGCGAAGATCGTCGCGGCGGTCCACGCGGTGATGAACCGTGGCTGAGCTCCGGCTGCCATCGCTCGGCGCCGACATGGACGAGGCGACCCTCGTCGAGTGGCGGGTCAAGCCCGGAGATCGCGTCGAGCGCGGCGACATCGTCGCCGCGATCGAGACCTCGAAGGGCGTCATCGACATCGAGAGCTTCGACAGCGGTATCGTCGACGCGCTGCTGATCGAGCCCGGCGTGAAGATTCCGGTCGGCACCGCGCTCGCGCGGATTCGCAGCGATGCGCCGGGTACGCCCGCGCACTCCACGCCTCCCGCGGCCCCTGCCCCTGCCCCGCCTGCGCCCGCGACTCCACCCTCCCCGGCCGGCGCTGCAGGGCGTGAAGGCCGCGTGCGCGCCTCCCCCGCCGCACGCAGGCACGCTGCCGAGCTGGGCGTCGACCTCGCGCGCCTGCACGGCACCGGCCCGCATGGCGTGATCACGATCGAAGACGTCGCGCGCGCAGCCCCGCCGGCGCGGTCCACGGCACCGCCGCCCGACATGCGCGCCACCATCGCCGCCGCGATGACGCGCGCCAAGCGCGAGATCCCGCACTACTACCTCGCGACCGGCGTCGACCTGCACAAGGCCACGCTCTGGCTCGCCGAGTACAACCGCGAACGTCCGGTGACCGGCCGCGTGCTCATGGGACTGCTGTTCGTACGGGCCGTGGCCAAGGCGCTCACCGGGTTCGCCGACTTCAACGGCTTCTACAAGGACGGCGCCTTCGTGCCCGGCCCGGGCATCCACGTCGGCGTGGCGGTGGCGCTGCGCGGCGGCGGACTCGTCGCCCCGGCGCTGCACGACGCCGACGGCAACACCCTGGACGCACAGAGACCCGCATTCCAGGACCTGGTCACGCGCGCGCGCAGCGGCCACTTGCGCGCCTCGGAGATGGCCGACGCGACGATCACCGTGACCAGCCTCGGCGAGCGCGGCGTCGACACCGTTTTCCCGGTGATCCACCCGCCGCAGGTCGCGATCGTCGGCTTCGGCCGCGTTGCGCAAAAACCCGTGGTCACCGCGGACGGCGGCATCGCGGCGCACCCGGTCGTGCAAGTCTCGCTCGCCGCCGACCACCGCGTGAGCGACGGCCACCGCGGCGGCCTGTTTCTCGCCGCGATCGAGCGCTGGCTGCAGACTCCCGAACAACTCTGAGCACCACCATGCCCCCTCAAGAAAGCATCCGCGACATCGTGCTCGACGCTCTCGCCGGCATCGCTCCGGAAGCGGCCGGCGCGCCGCTCGACGGCGCGCGCAACCTGCGCGAGCAGCTCGACATCGACTCGGTCGACTTCCTCAACCTGCTGATGACGCTGCACGAGCGCCTGGGCGTCGACATCCCCGAAGCCGACTACGCGCAGCTGCAGACGCTCGACGACGCAGTCGCCTACCTCGAGCGCCGGCGCGCCGCGCCCGCGCGCAGCTGATCCAGGTCAGTGTCGACAGACACCGGCGGCCCTAGGCTGGACGCGTCCTCCACAGCAGATCCATTACCCATGCCGCAGACTCTCACGACCGAACAGCGCAGCGAGCTTGCCACGCGCCTCCGGCGCCGCTACCGCGCGCTATGGACCGACATCCGCAAGGAGCTCGCGCGCAGCGATGCCGAGTCCTACCAGGCCACCGCCGGTGAAACGCAGGACTTCGGCGATGCCGCGCTCGCCGACCTGGTCGTCGACATCAACCTCGCCGACGTGCACCGCGATATCGTCGAGATGCGCGAGATCGAGGCCGCGCTCGGCCGTGTCGTCGACGGCAGCTACGGCACCTGCAGCGACTGCGGCGACGAGATTGGTCTGGCGCGGTTGCACGCCAATCCCGCGGCGCAGCGCTGCGAGGCCTGCCAGCGCCGGTACGAGCGTCTGCACCTGCCGACGGTCGGCCCGAGCCTGTAGCCGGCGTCATGCGCTTTCGTGATCGCGAGCACGCCGGAGAGCAGCTGGCGAGCCTGCTCGAAGGGTGCATCCGCAAACCGGCGATCGTCTATGCGCTGCCGCGCGGCGGCGTACCCATCGCCGCCGTGATCGCGGGCGCGCTCGAACTGCCGCTGGACCTCGTCATTCCGCGCAAGCTCGGCCATCCGTGGCAGCCGGAGTACGCCATCGGCGCGGTCACGGAAACCGGCGAGCCGGTGTACAACGAAGACGAGCTGCGCCGCGTCGATGCGGACTGGTTCGCGGCCAGAGTCGAAGCGGAGCGCCGCGAAGCGCGGCGGCGGCGCCAGCTGTACTGCGGCGGACGCGCGCGCATCTCGGCACAGGGACAGTGCGCAATCCTCGTCGACGACGGCGTCGCCACCGGTCTGACGCTGGAAGCGGCGATCCGCGAAGTGCGCGCGGACGGTCCGTCGCGCCTCGTCGTCGCCGTCGGCGTGGCGCCGCGCGAAACCGCGGCGCGCTTCGGCAAGCTGGTCGACGCGTTCGTCGCCGCACAGCTTCCGGAGCATTTTCAAGGTGCCGTGGGAGCCTATTACGAGGACTTCCGTCAGCTCACGGACGAAGACGTGCTGGCTGCGCTGGCACGCCTACCGCCACCGCGCCCCGAGTCCGCACCGGCCTGAGCCGGATCGGCGCCGCGCGGCCGTGCGCGTATAGGACTGCCCTATCCAAGCCGGTGCGGCCCGGCCGGGCGCGCAAAAAAGAGCGTCGGCTCGCGCCGACGCTCTTTCGGGTGATGATTACCGCGCTTGTTACTGCACTTCGGCCAAGGGCAGGCTCACGGTGCCCGGCAGCGTCCAGCCGGCCCACCACGCCTCTGCCGCCGCCGTGCCCGGCTCGACTGCACCGATGTAGTCGGTCTGGTCGAACGTGAAGCCCGAGCCGTTGTCGACCGCTTCGATCGTCGTCGCACCGACGTTGGCCGCCGGCTCGACGATGGCGAACGCGCCGTCGTAGGTGAAGGGCACGGCACCGCCGCCGGACTGCGATTCCGGCGTCTCATGACCGAAGAACTCCGCGCAGCCGGTACCGATCACGTTCACCAGGGTGACGATCGACTGCACGATCGTGCCCTGACCATCCGTGTCGGCGTCGTCGATGCGGATGCACTCGTCGTCGTAGCCCGACACCGCCGAGTTGTAGATGGACACGGTCAGCGCGCCGCGCAGGCGCATGCCCGGCTCCGCCGACGGCGTGTTGCTGGCGTCGTCGCCGATCAGCGAGATGTTGGCCAGCGCGCCGGTCGTCTCGGGCTGATAGGCTTCGTCCGAGCTGTTGGCTTCGATGCCGCGCGGATCGTTGCCGGACGAGAAGCGCGTCGGCGCCTTGATCGCCAGTGCGTACTGCACGTTGCCCTTCCAGCCGGTGTCGAAGTCGATGTCGTCGTCGTCGTTGCCGGTCAGCACGAGGTGCTTGGCGTTGACCGCGCCGCCGAACCACTCGACACCGTCATCCTGGTTGCGGTGCACTTGCACGTACTCGATCTCGGTGTTGTAGCCCACGCCCTGCAGCGTCAGGCCGTTGACCTCGCTGTTCGGGCCGGCGACCAGACCACCGTTGGCGATGCGCACATAGCGCAGCACGCCGCTGTCGTCGGCGTTGTCGTTGCCGCCGAAGAAGCCGGCTCCGCCCTCGCCCGCGACGTTGCAGTAGCTCTGCGTGCCGCCGTGACACACCGGTGCGCCGCCTTCGTCGTAGTACTCGCCGAAGCCTTGCAGCACGACGCCGCCCCACTGGCCGTACTCGTTGATGTTCGTTTCACCGGCCCAGAACGTGATCGGCTCGGTGGGCGTGCCTTCGGCGATGATCTTCGAGCCACGCGTCACGATCAGCGCGCTGTCCGGACCGGAAGCGCGCACTTCCGTGCCGGCCGGAACGGTCAGCGTGACGCCCGCGTCGCGGATCGCCTGCGCCTGGGCTTCGTCGGCGATCTCGACCGCGCCGCCGCCGATGAAGACGAACTCGTCGCCGAGGAACCACTCGAAATCCGGATCCAGCGTCAGGTCCTTGTCCACGGTGCCGACGATGGTCGCTTGAGTGCCGTTGCACTCGATGAAGGTCTCGTCGCAGACGCTGCTGGTCGGCGGCGGTGAAGGCGACGGTGACGGCGACGGCGACGGCGACGGATTGTTGTTGTCATCGTCATCGTCGCACGCGCTCAGGCCCAGTGAAAGCGCGGCCACGACAGCCAATACGGTGAGTTTGCGCATCATTGCATTACTCCTTTCGTCACATGGATGGTCAAAAGCTGAGGGAGTACCCCAGAGACAGCGAAGTCCCTAGCTTGTAGGTTTCGCGCACACGCCCGCTCTGGGTACGCTCGATGGGCGCATCCAGCAGGTTTCTGACTTTCAGGCTCACTTTCGAGCCGTCGCCGAAGCCTTTTTCCGCGGTGAGATTGACGTCGGCCCGGCCCTTCTCGTCGATCGGCTCGAGGGCCGCACCCTTGACGACCGTGTCGATGCGATCGTCGAAGTAGTTGACGGCCAGGGTGACCTTCGCGTCCAAGGGATAGTGGTCGTAGGCCAGTTGCAAATTGGCCAGGAACGGCGACTGCCCCTGCAGCTCGCGCTTTTCCCGCCCCTCGATGATCGCCTGTTCCTGCTCGAGCTCGATCTCCGAATCGATCCACGCCAGATTGCCGGCAAGCGACAGCCCGTTGTCCGCCCCGTCAAGCAGCCAGTAGCTGGCGTCCAGCTCCACGCCCGAAACCTCGGCGCTCTCGCCGTTGGCGAAGCTGCGGATCTCGCCGGCGCCGGCCTGCAGCGTGACTTCCAGCGGCTCGTCGATCTGCTTGTAAAACAAGGCCAGCGTGACGCTGTCCCGGTCGTTGAAGTAGTACTCGGCGCGCAGATCGAAGTTGTCGATCGTCGAATCCACGCAGGTGGGACAGCCCTGGAACGGACGGCCCTCGGCGTCGTAGAAGCGCGAGGCCGCAAGCTCGGTGATGTCGGGGCGCGACACGGTCTGGCTATAGCCGCCGCGCAGCTGGATGTCCTCGCCGATGCGATAAGTCAGGTTGACCGCAGGTAGTACGTCGGACTCGTCGCGATCGGAATCGGTCGAGTCTGCCGCGCGCGCGGAGTAGGGGTAGTCCAGGTCGAGGCTGTAGTCCTCGAAGCGCGCGCCGGCGGCCAGGCTCCAGCTGGCGCCGAAGTCGGTTTCGGTGTTCAGATAGGCGGCCTGTGTCTCACGCACCGCGTCATACGAGTCGGTCCTGGCCGTGGAGGTGCGCAGCGTCACACGGCCACTCTCGAAGGCGTCAGCCGACAGCAGCGTCTCGGGATCGTCGGTGGGGTCTGCTTCGGCGCCGCGGTTGGCGCCGAGGCGAATCAGCTCGTTGTCGCGGTCAGCGCGATTGGCCAGCAGGCCGAAGCGCAGGTCGGTGAAGATGCTATCGGTGATCCGGATCGGCCACTCGTAGTCGGCGCCAAGCTCCCAGGCGTCTTCGGTCAGGTCGGCGTAGCTGCGCTCGAAGGGCGTGAACGCGAACTCACCATTGCGGTACTGGTAGAAGCGGCGATCCGGCGACTCTCGGCTGGTGCGCGCAATCCCGCCCCGCAGGCTCAGCTCGTGCTCTCCGAACAGCGGAATCACGCCCTCGAGTTGCTGACCGATGAACTCGCGCTCGACCCATTCCAGCGTGGTGTCCACCTGGAAAACCTCGGTATTCGTCCGGTCGAAGCCGGACTCGATCGACGCGCGATCCTCGGTTTCGCGCAGCAGCATGGTCTTGCTGGTCAGGCTCCAGCCGCTGGCCGCCTCCCAGCCGGCGACCAGGTAACCGTTGACGCCCACCTCGAAGCTGTCCCAGATGATCTCGCCTTCGGCGTTGCCCTGGACGTTCTCGAACTCCGCATCCTGACGGGATTTGTGCTTCTGGCCGTAGGTCAGCGCGGCGTAGTAGCCGAGGTCGCCGCCGGTCCGCTCGTGCCGGCGGCCGAACTTCGCGGCCAGCTCGAAGTCCGGCTCCGCCGATTCGCGCTCGGTGTTGTAGATGACCGGCAGCGTCGCCGCCTCGTCTCCGGCCTCGGTGCGGCTGACGCTCAGACCGACGCCGCCGGGGTTGAGGATGCCGCGCACCGCGCCGGGTAGATCGCGCGTGCCGTCGTCCGAGCCCATCCAGTCGCTGTCGCCGCCCTCGTAGGTCAGCAAATTCTCGCCAGTGGTGCCGTCGACGTAACCCACGGATAGCGAAATGCCAGCCTCGTTCTCGTCGGGCAGGCCGCGCGTCGTCATGCGGATGGCACCGCCGGTGGTGTCACCCGGCAGATTCGGGCTGAAGCTCTTCTGAACCTCGATCGTGCCGAGAATCTCCGCCGGGAACAGGTCGAGCTGTACGTCGCGGCGGAACGGATCGGTGCTCGGCATCAGGCTGCCGTTGAGTGTGCTGCTGATGTAGCGGCCCGCCAGCCCACGCACGTTTGCGTACCTGCCACCGGTGACCGCTACGCCGACGATGCGTTTGAGGCCCGCTGCGACGTCGCTGTCGCCGAAACGCAGCAGATCGTCGACGTCGATCGCGTCCGTGATCGTGATGGCGAAGCGCTCCTTGTCCACCGCGCGCTCGGAGGGCTTGTAGACGCCGATGACGACGACGTCCTCGATCGCCGGTGCGGCCGGCCCGCCAGGGATCTCGTCGCTGCGGCGCAGCGTCACGTCGGCGACCACGCCGATGTTGGCGACGACGCGCACGTTCTCGCTGGTCGCCGTGCGATAGCCGGGCTGCGTGACCGACACCGTGTAGGTGCCGCGCGGCAGCTCGATGCTGTAGGCGCCGCCGGCGTCGGTGAGCACTTCGGCGCCGGTCTGCGGAATCGATACCCTGGCCCCCGCGACCGGATTGCCGGCCACATCGCGGACCACGCCGCTGAGCACGCCGGGCGCGCCGTCCTGCTCGCCCGGGCCGAACTTCTCAATCGAAATTTCCGGCTCGGATTCGAAGTCCGAGAACGTGATGCTGAGCTCCGCGCTTTCGTCTTCACTGACGCTGAAGCTGTACTGCGTGAGCGGTACGGCATTCTTCAGCAGACGGACCACGTGGCTGCCCGCGGCCAATTCGGCGGTGACATCGCCGCGCTCGCCAGTGACCCCCACCGGACGTCCGTCCAGCTCGACATCGAGCCCCTTTAACGGGCTCGTCTGCAGAAACGTCGTCAGATACAGCTCCGCGGCCCAGGCGCTAGAAGCGAAGAAGACCAGCGCAAACGAGACCAGCAGTCGTCCAGCAATTTTTTTCATGTTTCCCTTGAAGAACCTGCGCGAAGGCCGGCTCGGCGCGCGTCCTTTCACGCGGCACGGCAAAAATCAAACGGGGGACCGGCTGGCACGCGGCGCTGGCGCTGCACGCGCATGGGCTGCGAGACCAGCCGGCCTCGCAGCCATACAAGGCGCGCATACGGGCTTGCTCACTGCGGGGATGCTCGGTGGCCTGCGGTGCGCAGGCCCGGCCGCCACCGCCGCGACGCCGCCAAGAGTGGCGCCCCAACGATCCCTCGAATGGGCGTGCAGCCTAGGGACGCAGAATGACAGCTTGATTACGGCGAGATGACGGCTTGAGGAACGTTCCAGCGGCGGCGCGCGAAAGCCAGCGTCCGGCATCCGCTCAAAGCGCTCATCGGCTACGGCGGGAGCAGCGTGCCCGACCGAGCCCGGCGCTGTGCCGTACTACAGCGCAACCATCCGGTAGCCGGCGTCGCTCATGCACTGCCGGTAGTTCTGGAAGCTCGCGGACCGGATCGTGCCGCTGCCGCCGAAACCCGAGCGGGCTTCGCAAGCGGCGTTGTCGCGCAAATAGGCCGGCTTTGGTACCGGGGTCTCGGCGACCCAGCGGTGCGTGGGTCCATGAACCGGAGCACCTGCACAGCCTGCAAGCAGCAGCGCTGAGCCCGCCAAAAGAAACAGAGGTTTGTTCATCTCCGCCTCCTCCGTCGTATTGTTTGCAATAGACGGTGGATAGGATATTTGCGCCTATGCCTGAGGTCAATCGCTTTAGGATTGAAAATCCTACAGGCGCCGCAACAGTGGCGACGAACGGCGAGGCGGTGAGCTGCGGTGCGGCAGTTACTTGCCGAACTTGTGCCGCAGGGTGTACCAGCTCGGGTACGGAATCTGGCGCGGGTTTTCCTTCTGTGTCCAGAACCGCACGACGCGCCCGTCCGAAAGGCGCAAGGCCTTGGCGACGTCTTTGTTGGAGAGGCCTTTCTTGTCCATCCACTCGCGCAGCTCTTTGGCGGTCGGCGGATAGTGTTTCATCGACATGGCTGCAGGTGCGGCAGGTGGTGCGGTCAATAAATCCTACACGGTCGCGGCAGCGGCCCGAAGCCCCGCTCGCGCACGTGGGATAATTTTTGGATCGCCATCGGCAGTCCCATGCACATCACCTTCCTTCTCGCCACGCTCGCCGCCTTGCTGTCGGGACCGCTGCTGTACGCCGTTGCCCATCGCCGGCCCAGCCTGCTGTCCTTGCTCGACGGCTTCGTGCTGGTCAGCATCGCCGGTCTGGTGCTGTTCGAGGTGCTGCCCGAAGCGGTGCACAGCGGCGGGCTGGTGGTGCTGCCGTTCCTGCTGCTGGGCCTGTTCGGGCCGACGCTGCTCGAGCGCTGGCTGACACGCGCGCGGCGCGAGGCGCATCTGCTCGCGCTGGGCCTGGCGATCCTCGGGCTCGTGCTGCACAGCGCCGGCGACGGCGCCGCGCTGGCCGGTAACGGCGAGCGTCATCAGGAGGCGCTGGCGCTGGCGATCGCGGTGCACAGCGTGCCGGTGGGCCTGCTGGTCTGGTGGCTGCTGTACTCGGTTTTCGGCGCCTGGCTGCCGACGCTGGTGCTGCTGGCGATGGGTGCGGCGACGGTCGCCGGCTACCTGTTCGGCATCGAGCTCGGTGCGCTGCTCGGCGTGCGCGGCTGGGCCTGGTTCCAGGCGCTGATCGCCGGCTCGATCCTGCATGTGATCTTCGGCCGGCCGCATCTCGACGAAGACTCGCACCACCACGCCGCACCGCCGCCGTTCGAGGGCCTGGGCAATCTGATCGCGGTCGGCGCCTTGACCTGGCTGGCGCTGGTACATGCACCGGAGGCGCCGATCGCCGACTTCTTCACGCGGCTGCTGCATCTGAGCCTCGATGCCGCGCCGGCGCTGCTGCTGGCCTATCTGGTCGGTGGATGGGTCGGCAGCGAGCTGCCCGACCGCTGGCTGCGCTGGATCGGCCGCGGCGGCGCGGCCTCGCAGGCGCTGCGCGGCATGGCCGTGGGCCTGCCGCTGCCGGTCTGCAGCTGCAGCGTGCTGCCGCTATATCAGTCGCTGATCCGCCGCGGTCTGCCGGTCGCCGCGGCCCTGGCGTTTCTGATCGCGACACCGGAGATCGGGCTGACCGCCCTGTTCGTCTCGCTGCCACTGCTCGGCCTCGAGCTGACGCTGCTGCGCGTCGCCGCGGCCGGCGCGCTCGCCTTCGCAGTTGCGTTCACGATCGCCCGCTTCGTTCCGGTAGCAGCAGTGGGCGCGGCCGATGCGAACGGCTGCTGCAACGGCCACCCGCCGACACCGGCCGGCGGTCGTCTGCGGCGCGCACTGCGCGCCGGACTCGTCGACCTGGTCGACGACAGCTTTGCGTGGATCCTGATCGGTCTCGCGCTCGCCGCTGCGCTGATGCCTTACATCCAGCCACTGTTCTGGGCGGCGCTGCCCGATGCCGCCGAGGTGCTCCTGTTCGCGCTGCTCGGCATGCCGATCTACGTCTGCGCCGCGGGGGCGACGCCGCTCGTCGCCGTGCTGATCGCCGGCGGTGTCTCACCGGGCGCCGCGATCGCATTTCTGTTGACCGGCCCGGCCACCAACGTCTCCACGTTCGGCATCCTGCGCGCGCTGCACGGCTCGCCCACCGCGCTGCGCTTCGCAGCCGCCACGGCGGCCGGTGCGGTGCTGCTGGGTCTGCTGGTCAACGCGCTGCTCCCGGCCGACTTCGCCGCCACGCGCGCGCCTGCAGCGCGCACGCCCGCGGCCTACGAATGGCTCAGTCTGCTGCTGCTCGGAGCCGTGTACGCGGCCGCGCTGCTGCGCAAGGGGCTGCGCGCGCTGTTCAGTGAGCTGATCGAAACGCCGCGCGCGCTCGCCGGCTGACGCGAGCTGCCTGGCTTTCAGCGTTGCGCCAGATGGCGACCCGCACCCGACCGCTGATGCAGGTCAATGCGGCGGACCGCCGCGAGACCGATGCTGCAAGCGTCGGCCATCGGCCGCTTTTGCCCGCGACACCGCAAAGGGTTGATCGGAAGGCGGCATCGCCGGCGGCGGGCGGCGATGTTCGCCAAATCTTGACTCCGGACCCAAGTCCAGGGTTTAGCATGCTCCGCACCGGATCACTAACGGAGTGCAGGAGATGCCCGGTCTGAAAGTCAGCCAGCTCGCCGAACGCGCCGGCGTCGGCATCGACACGGTGCGCTACTACGAGCGCGCCGGCCTGTTGCCGGAGCCACCGCGGCGGCCATCCGGCTATCGCGAGTATCCGTTGCAGGCGATCGCGCGCCTGCGCTTCATCCGCCGCGCGAAGGCGCTCGGCTTCACGCTCGAGGAGATCACCGGGCTGCTGGAGCTGTCCGACCGGCGCGCCAGCGTCAAGGCAGTCAAGCGCCTGGCACAAACGCGGCTTGCGGAAGTCGAAAAGAAGCTGCACGAGCTGGAGCGGGTCCGCGACGGCCTGCGCCAGCTCACCGACGCCTGCCCCGGACACGGGGAAGCCAGCAACTGCCCGATTCTGTCGGCGCTCAACGGCGAGGACCTGCAATGAACGACAAGCATCGCGAGCACCGCTGCGGCGCGCATCACGGCAAAGAACCCGCCGAGCACGCCTGCGGCGCGGACCACAAGAGCGCCGCCGGCGAGCACCGTTGCGGCGCGCACCACCAGCATCACGGGCAGCCGGCGCAGCCCGCAGCGCCGTCCTGCTGCAAGTCCGGCGCCGAGACGGCGCACGCGCACGCCGCGCCGGTACCGGCAAAGCCGGCGGCGACAGCCGGCGTGACGATCTGGACCTGCCCGATGCACCCGCAGATCCGCCAGGATCACCCCGGCAGCTGCCCGATCTGCGGCATGGCGCTGGAGCCGGCTTCACCGACGGCTGAAGAGGATACGAGCGAGCTGCA
Source organism: Pseudomonadota bacterium (assembly GCA_040754295.1). Taxonomy (GTDB): domain Bacteria; phylum Pseudomonadota; class Gammaproteobacteria; order Nevskiales; family Nevskiaceae; genus Solimonas. Next base: position 88,282 of record JBFMCQ010000007.1, read on the forward strand.
AGACATGACGCGGCGCTTCTGGATCAGCGTGCCGCTATCCGCGCTGACCCTGCTGCTGGCAATGGGCCCGATGCTCGGCCTGCCGTTACAGGGCGCATGGAACGGCTGGGCACAGCTGCTGCTCGGCACGCCGGCGGTGCTGTGGGGCGGAGCACCCTTCTTCGTCCGCGGCTGGCAATCGATCGTCAACCGCAGCCTCAACATGTTCACGTTGATTGCCATCGGCACCGGCGCCGCCTGGCTGTTCAGCGTCGTCGGTCTGCTCGTGCCGCAGGCACTGCCCGCGGCGTTTCTCGAGCACGGCCGCGCACCCCTGTACTTCGAGGCCGCCGCGGTCATCGTCACCCTGGTGCTGCTCGGCCAGGTGCTGGAGCTGCGCGCACGCTCGCAGACCTCGAGTGCAATCAAGGCGCTGCTCCAGCTCGCGCCGCGTACCGCGCACCGCGTCGACGACGCCGGGCACGAGACCGATATCGACATCGAGCAGGTCCAGCGCGGCGATCGCCTGCGCGTGCGGCCCGGCGAGAAGATTCCGGTCGACGGCCGCGTGCTCGAAGGCAGCAGCCACGTCGACGAATCGATGCTGACCGGCGAGCCCGATCCGGTGCGCAAGGAGAAGGGCGCTGCCGTGAGCGCCGGCACGGTGAACGGCACCGGCACGCTGCTGATGCTCGCCGAGCATGTCGGCAGCGAGACGCTGCTGTCGCAGATCGTGCACATGGTCGCCGAGGCGCAGCGCTCGCGCGCGCCGATCCAGCGCCTGGCCGACGTCGTGTCCGCATGGTTCGTGCCGGCGGTCGTCGTGACCGCCGGCGTCGCCGCGCTGATCTGGGCGCTCTTCGGTCCGCAGCCGGCGCTCGCGCATGCGCTGGTCGTCGCCGTCTCGGTGCTGATCATCGCCTGCCCCTGCGCGCTCGGCCTGGCGACGCCGATGTCGATCATGGTCGGTGTCGGCCGCGGTGCGCAGGAAGGCGTGCTGATCCGCGACGCCGCCGCACTGGAAACCCTGGAAAAGGTCGACACGATCGTCGTCGACAAGACCGGCACGCTGACCGAGGGCAAGCCGTCGTTGCGCAAGGTGCTGCCCGCGGCCGGCTTCGACGAAACCGAGCTGCTGCGCCTCGCCGCCGCGGTCGAGTCGAGCAGCGAGCACCCGCTCGCGCGCTCGATCGTCGACGGCGCGAAAGCCCGCGGCCTGACGCTGCCCCCCGTCGCCGGCTTCGGCTCGGACCCGGGCCGCGGCGTCTGGGGCACCGTCGACCAGCGTCGCGTGCTCGTCGGCAATCTGCGTCTGGTACAGGAGCAGAAGCTCGATCCCGGTGCGCTCGCTTCCGCCGCCGACGCCGAGCGCGCGCAGGGCGCGACCGCGGTCTACGTGATCGTCGACGGCGCGCTCGCCGGCCTGCTGATCATCGCCGACGCCATCAAGCCGACGACGGCCGAAGCCGTGCAGGCGCTCAAGGACGAAGGCATCCGCGTGATCATGCTCACCGGCGACGACGCGCGCACGGCCAAGGCGGTCGGCGCGCAGCTGGGGCTCGACGACGTCGTTGCCGATGTGCTGCCGCAGGACAAGGCGGCGATCGTGAAGAAGCTGCAGGCCGAAGGTCGCTTCGTCGCGATGGCCGGCGACGGCGTCAACGACGCGCCGGCGCTGGCGCAGGCGCAGGTCGGCATCGCGATGGGCACCGGCACCGACGTGGCGATGGAGTCGGCCGGCGTCACCCTGGTCAAGGGCGACCTGCGCGGCATCGTCAAGGCCGTGCGCCTGTCGCGGCGGACGATGGGCAACATCCGCCAGAACCTGTTCTTCGCCTTCGTCTACAACGCACTCGGCGTGCCGGTCGCCGCCGGCGTGCTGTATCCGGTGTTCGGACTGCTGCTGTCGCCGATCATCGCCAGCGCGGCGATGAGCCTGTCGTCGGTGTCGGTGATCGGCAATGCGCTGCGCCTGCGCGGCGCGC
>JBFMCQ010000008.1:0-89800 GCA_040754295.1 Pseudomonadota bacterium
GCGCACGAAGCCTGCCTACTCGATACCGAGGTCGGCGCGGTACTTCGCGGCAACCTTCGCCGGCAGCGGCACGTAGCCGTCCTTCTCGACGACTTCCTGGCCCTGCTTCGAGAGCACCATCTTGACAAACTCGCGTTCCATCGGCGACAGCGGCTTGTTCGGCGCCTTGTTGACGTAGACGTAGAGCACGCGGGACAGCGGATAGGCGCCGCTCGTCGCGTTCTCAGGCGTCGCCTCGACGAACTCGCCACCGTCCTTCTTCGACAGCGGCAATGCGCGCACGCCGGAGGTCTTGTAGCCGATGCCCGAGTAGCCGATCGCGTTGAGCCCGGTCGAAACCGACTGCACGACCGAGGCGGAGCCCGGCTGCTCGTTGACGTTGGCCTTGTAATCGCCCTTGCACAGCGCCTTTTCCTTGAAGTAGCCGTAGGTGCCGGACACCGAGTTGCGGCCGTAGAGCTGGATCGGCTTGCTGGCCCACTCGCCGGTCAGGCCGACATCGCCCCAACGTGTGGCATCCTTCGCGGCGCCGCACTTGCGCGTGGCCGAAAAAATCGCGTCGACCTGGGGAATCGACAGACCCTTGATCGGATTGTCCTTGTTGACGAACACGGCGAGCGCGTCGATGGCAACGCCGATGCCGGTCGGCTTGTAGCCGTACTTCTGCTCGAAGGCCTGAATTTCCTGATCCTTCATCGGCCGCGACATCGGGCCGAAGTTGGCGGTGCCCTCGGTCAGCGCCGGCGGCGCCGTCGACGAGCCCGCGCCCTGAATCTGGATGTTGACGTTCGGGTAGTACTTCTGGAACGCCTCGGCCCACAGCGTCATCAGATTGTTGAGCGTGTCCGAGCCGACGCTCGAGAAGTTTCCGGAAACGCCAGGCACCGGAGTGTATTCCGGCAGCGCAGGATCGACGGCGGCGGACGCAGCGCCCGTGCAGACGCCGGCGGCAAGCCCCAGCGCAGCGGCAATCGCTTTGAATTTCATCACTCTTCCTCGGTGGTGAATAGGTTCTTTCAAGCGCGGGGAGTCTGTGCGCCGGGAGTGAACAGAATATGAAGATGAGATGACGGTATTGTTACAGCCGCTCATCCGGCTGCCGGAGGCGCAGCACCCTGCACCGGCTCGGTCGCGCGGACCGTCCGGTGGGGCGGGAACAGGCAGCTGAATGTACTGCCGACGCCGACCTCGCTTTCGATTTCCAGGTGACTGTCGAAGGCTTCGAGCGCGTGCTTGACGATCGACAGCCCCAGCCCGGTGCCGCCGCTGGCGCGCGAACGGCCGACGTCGACGCGGTAGAAGCGCTCGGTCAGACGCGGAATGTCCTGCTGGGCGATGCCGATGCCGGTATCCGCGACGGAGAAACGCGCGCCCTCGGCGGTTTGCGCCCAGCTGACGCGGATCGCGCCGCCCGGCGGCGTGTAGCGCACCGCATTGGTCACCAGGTTGCTAAAGATGCTGTGCAGCTCGGCCTCGCCGCCGCTGACGGTCAGCGTGGCATCGATCTGCAGCTCGAAACGGTGCTGTCCCCTGGACAGCTGCTTCGCATCGTCGACGGCACGCCGGATCAGACCCGGTGCGTCGAGTCGCTCCTCGCGCATCTGCGTGCGGCTGGACTCCAGGCGCGCGAGCTTGAGCATGTCGTTGACCAGTGCGTCCATGCGCAGCGCCTGCGTGCGCATCTCGGTCACCGGCGCGTGCCAGGGCGCGAGCACGCCGCTGCCCTGCGCCTCCATCTCCATCAGGTCGAGATAGCCGCGCAGCACCGTCAGCGGCGTGCGCAGCTCGTGCGAAGCGTTGGCGACGAAGTCGCGGCGCGCCGCCTCCAGCATCAGCCGCTCCGAGATGTCGCGCACGATCAGCAGCTTCTGGTTGCGCCCGTACGGAATCACGCGCAGCGACAGCGTGCGCGCTCGGTTGACCGGCGACGGGACCTCGCACTCGCCCTCGAAACTGCCGCGGTCGAAATAGTCGGTGAACGCCGGATGGCGGACCAGATTGGGCACGCGGATGCCGATGTCCTGCGGCAGGCGCAGGCCCAGCAGCCGCCGCGCGGCACTGTTGAACCAGGCGATCTCGCCGCGCTCGCCGAGCACGACGGCGCCGTCCGGCAGCGCCGCGGTCGACGCCTGGAACTCGCTGAGCATCGCCGCGAGCCGCTTCTTCTTCTTGCGGTTCTTGCGCTGCAGATCGAGCAGACCGTCGAATACCTCGCCCCACAAGCCGCCGGGCTCCGGCAGCTCGCGTCGCTTGGGCCGCTGCAGCCACAGGCGCAGGCGGATCAGGTGGCGCTCCTGCGCGAGCACGAACAGCCCCAGTGCGAGCGCCAGACCTGCGAGCGGCTGTTCGACGAGCCAGCCGCCGCCGGCTCCGACCAGCGCCGCCAGCGCTACCCGCGCGAGCTGACGGCGCCACAGTGCCGCGGCGCTCGGGCCGGCCCGCGACTCCACGTTGGGGGTGGCTGCGGCCGCCGCGCCGGCGTCCGGCCGCGCAATCTCGGGCCGGGCGTCCATCCCTCAGATCTTCTCGGAGAACCGGTAGCCGGATCCGCGCACCGTCTGGATCATCGCGTCGTAGCCGAAGGGCTCGAGCGCCTTGCGCAGGCGGCGGATGTGCACGTCGACCGTACGCTCCTCGACATAAACGTTCTGCCCCCAGACCCGGTCAAGCACCTGCTCGCGGGTGTAGACGCGTTCCGGATGACTGACGAAGAAATGCAGCAGGCGGTACTCGGTCGGACCGAGCTTGACCGCCTGGCCACGCGCGGTCACGCGCTGGCTCGCGGCATCGACCTCCAGACCGTTGACCGCAACGCGCTCGTCCTCGCCGCCCGGCATCGCCCGGCGCAGCACCGCCTGGATGCGCGCGATCAGCTCGGGGTACGAGAACGGCTTGGACACGTAGTCGTCGCAGCCAAGGTTGAGTCCGCGGATCTTGTCTTCCTCCTCGGTGCGGGCGGTGACCATGATCACCGAGATATCGCGGGTCGTCGGCCGCGACTTGAGCTCGCGCGTGAACTCGATGCCCGAAAGCCCCGGCATCATCCAGTCCATGAGGATCAGATCCGGGCGTTCGTCGGCGATGCGCAGGCGCGCTTCCTGCGCGGAAGCCGCTTCGGCAACGCGGAACTCCGCGCGCGTCAGGGCGAAGCGCAGCATTTCGCGAATCGGCGCCTCGTCTTCGACGACAAGGATGAACTTCCCTTGCATCAGCATGATCTCATTAGAAAACAATGCGGAGCATATGAACAATAGATGAAGGCTCTGTGACAGCGCGTCTGTCCGGGCGGGCCGCGGGCATGATTGATGTCGCCTATGGCGAGAATCAAGAAAAATGTTTTGACCTATTGATCACCGGCTCGTAGGATGCTTCCCGTTCCCGCAGTGCAGCATCGGCTGCGGGGGCCACCCAGAACCAACCCCAAGCCAAGAGGACACTTACCGATGAGCACTCTCGTCAACCGACCTGCGCCCGACTTCAAGGCCACGGCCGTGATGGCGGACGGCAGCTTCAAGGAGGTCAAGCTTTCCGACTATCAGGGCAAGTATGTCCTGTTGTTCTTCTACCCGCTCGACTTCACCTTCGTGTGTCCGTCCGAAATCATCGCGCACGATCACCGCATCAAGGAGTTTGAGGCGCGCAACGTGCAGGTGATCGGCGTCTCGATCGACAGCCACTTCTCGCACTTCGCCTGGCGCAACACGCCGGTCGAGAAGGGCGGCATCGGTCCGATCAAGTTCCCGCTGGTTGCCGATGTCACCCACGAGATCACCCGTGCCTACGGCGTCGAGCACCAGGACAGCGTCGCGTTCCGCGCCAGCTTCCTGATCGACAGGAACGGCGTCGTGCAGCACGAAACGATCAACAACCTGCCGCTGGGCCGCAACGTCGACGAAGCACTGCGCCTGATCGACGCGCTGCAGTTCACCGAAGAGCACGGCGAAGTCTGTCCTGCAGGCTGGAAGAAAGGCGACGCCGGCATGAAGGCCTCGACCGAGGGCGTCGCCGAGTATCTGGCGAAGCACGCGGCGAAGCTGTAAAAGCCGTGAGGCGGAAGGGGTGAGGCGTGAGGCGAAACAGCTTCGGCCTCGCCCCTTGCGCCTCGCATAATCCCGCACGCCTCACCCCTCACGCCTTACGACCATGACCCACCACCGCCTCATCATTCTCGGCTCCGGCCCCGCCGGCTATACCGCTGCGGTCTACGCGGCGCGCGCCAATCTCAGGCCGGCGCTGATCACCGGCCTCGAGGTCGGCGGTCAGCTGATGACCACGACGGAGGTCGACAACTGGCCGGGCGACGTCGAAGGCCTGCTCGGCCCCGATCTGATGGCGCGCATGCAGAAGCACGCCGAGCGCTTCGATACCCAGATGATCTACGACCACATCCAGTCGGTGGATCTGAAGACGCGACCGTTCTGCCTCAAGGGCGACCAGGGCGAGTACAGCTGCGACGCGCTGATCATCTCGACCGGCGCCAGTGCGAAGTATCTGGGCATCCAGAGCGAGCAGGCGTTCCGCGGCAAGGGCGTCTCGGCCTGCGCGACCTGCGACGGCTTCTTCTACAAGGGCCAGGATGTGGCTGTCATCGGCGGCGGCAATACCGCGGTCGAGGAGGCGCTATATCTCGCCAACATCGCCAACCGCGTGACGATCGTGCACCGTCGCGACAAGTTCAAGGGCGAGAAGATCCTGCACGACAAGCTGTTCAAGCGCGCCGAGGAAGGCAAGGTCGAGATCGTCTGGGATTCGACGCTCGACGAAGTGCTCGGCGATGCGAGCGGCGTCACCGGCGTGCGCATCAAGAACGTCAAAACCGGCGCCAGCCGCGAGATCGCGGTCAAAGGCGTATTCATCGCGATCGGCCATCAGCCGAATACGGCGATGTTCGAGGGTCAGCTCGAAATGGCGGGCGGCTACATCAAGGTCAAGGGCGGCCTGGAGGGCGACGCAACGGCGACGAGCGTGCCCGGCGTCTTCGCCGCCGGTGACGTCATGGACCACGTCTACCGCCAGGCGATCACCTCGGCCGGCACGGGCTGCCAGGCCGCGCTCGACGCCGAGCGCTATCTGGACAAGCTCGGCTGATCGCGGACCACGGCCGGCCTGTGCTCTCATAGGCACATGCCGGCCGTCATCCGCATCGCCGTCGTCTACCACAGCGCGTGGGGCCACACCGCGCGCGTCGCCGACGCCGTCGCGGCCGGCGCTGCAGCGGTTGCAGGCACCAGCGTGCACCGCGTTCCCGTCGACGACATCGACGACCGCTGGCCGCTGCTCGACGACGCCGACGCGCTGATCTTCGGCTGCCCGACCTACATGGGCGGCGTCAGCGCGCCGTTCAAAGCGTTCATGGATGCCACCGGCAGCCGCTGGCTGAAGCAGCGTTGGCGCGATAAGATCGCCGCCGCCTTCACCAATTCCGGCGCGCCGTCGGGCGACAAACTGCAGACGCTGGTTTCGCTGGCGGTCTTCGCCGCGCAGCATGGCATGATCTGGGTCGGCAGCGACGTCGTCTACAGCGGCCAGCCCGATAGCCTCAACCGCGCCGGCAGCTATCTGGGCGTGATGAGCGAATCGCTCGACGCGCCGGTGTCGGAAACCAATCCGCCGGTGCGCGATCTACAGACTGCACAGCTGCTCGGCAGCCGCGTGGCCGCGATCGCCGGGCGCTTCCGCGCGGGCGGGCCGCGGCCGCCGGATTAATCAGGAAGCACATTGGCCACGGATTACACGGATGAAGAAGAATCACTGGCAAACCATCCTGCAAATCCGTGTGCTTCCGTGCTCATCCGTGGCTGACCGCATTCTTGCTTGAAGGAATCGCCGCATGCGTCTGTACATGAGCCTCACCTCGCCGTACGCGCGCAAGGTGCGCGTCGCGCTGATCGAGCAGAACGCCGCCGATCAGGTCGAGGAAGTGCTCGTCGATCCGTTCGAGCCGCCGCCGGAGCTACTCGCGGCGAACCCGTTGTCGAAGATCCCCACGCTGATCACCGACCGCGGCGAAGCCCTGCCCGACTCGAATCTGATCCTCGACTACCTGCAGTCGCGCTACGCCGGACTGGCGCCGCTGCCGCGCGGCAGCCAGCGCTGGGCGATGCTGCGCCTGCGCCAGCTCGCCGAGGGCGTGATCGACGCCGCCGTGGCGACGGTGGTCGAGAAGCGGCGGCCGGAAAGCATCGTCTACGCGCCCTATCTCGACCGTCAGGCCGCGGCGATCCGGCGTGCGCTCGAGGTGCTGGAGCTCGAAGTCAACGCGCTCGCGCGCGAGACGCCGGGCGCGGCCGACATCACCGCGGCGGTCGCGCTCTCGTATCTCGATTTCCGCCTACCGTATCTGGAATGGCGCAAAACCGCCCGCGCGCTCGGCGACTGGCACAGCGCGTTCTCGCAACGGCCGTCGATGCAGCAGACGGCGCCGCCGGCCGCGTGAGCGGGCGCCCGCTCGCACTGCTGATGCTCGTGGCGCTGCTCCACGCCTGCGCGGCGCCGCGCACGGTCGCGGTGGATCCCCAGACGCGGCACCGCATCGTGCTCGAAGCGCTGGGTCAGGTCGGCCGACCCTATCGCAGCGGCGGCACGACGCCGGAGGGCTTCGACTGCAGCGGCCTCGTGCAATACGTCTTCGCGCAGGCCGGCATCGCGCTACCGCGCACCACGCGCGAACAGCACGAAGCGGGCGAGCGCGTCGATGTCGACGAGATCGAGCCGGGCGATCTGCTGTTCTACCGCTTCAACGGCCGCAAGATCGACCACGTCGCGATCTATCTCGGCGACGGTCAGGCGATCCATGCGCCGGCGAGCGGACGCGCGGTCATCGTCGCCGGCGTCGATCTGCCGTACTGGAAGAAGCACTTCGTCGACGCAGTGCGGGTGGCGGATTGATGCGGTTCGCTACGCTCACCGCATCCTACGGATCACCGAGACGTCCGCTTGTTTTGAGAGTCGGGGCCACGCATGGCCCCGCTTGCGCAGGACGCGCACTACACGATGATGCGCGGTTTTTCGCCGAGCCCGCCGAGCACCAGCGCATTGAGCCGCTTGACGAACGCCGCCGGGTCTTCCAGCTGCCCGCCCTCGGCGAGCACCGCCTGGCCGTAGAGCAGCTCGACCAGATCGCCGAAGGCCGCATCGTCGGCGGCCTCCTTGAGACGCTCGACCAGCGGATGTCCGCCGTTGAGCTCGAGGATCGGCTTGGACGCCGGCACGTGCTCGCCGGCGCGCTTGAGTAGCTCCTCGAGCCGGCGCGACAGGCCGTGCTCGCTGGCGACGAGACAGGATGGCGATTCGGTCAGCCGCGGTGACAGGCGCACCGCTTCGACGCGTGCGCCCAGCAGCTTCTGCGCGCGCTCCAGTACCTCGCGGTACTCGCCTTCGAGGCGTGCCTTCTCCGGCGTTTCGATCTTGCTCTCGACGTCCTTGGACGCACGCGCGACCGACTCCAGCGGCTTGCCCTGATACTCGGCCAGATGCGCCACGACCCACTCGTCGATGCGGTCGACGAGCAGCAGCACCTCGTAGCCCTTGGCGCGGAAGCCTTCGAGATGCGGGCTGCTGCGCGCCGCAGCCAGTGTCTCCGCGGTGAGGTAGTAGATCTTGTCCTGCCCCGCCGCCATGCGGCCGAGGTAGGCGTCCAGCGTCGCCTCGGGCTTGTCCGTCTGCGTCGTCGAATGGAAGCGACACAGCCTGGCGATGCGCTCGCGATTGCCCGCGTCCTCGACCAGCCCCTCCTTGAACACCGGGCCGAAGGTCGCCCAGAACTTCGCATAGTCCTCGGGGCGCGTCGACGCCAGCTCGTCGAGCAGATCGAGCACCCGCTTGGTCAGCGCCGAGCGGATCTTCTCGACCGTGCGGTTGTTCTGCAGGATCTCGCGCGACACGTTGAGCGGCAGATCCGCGGTGTCGACCAGGCCGCGCACGAAGCGCAGATACGCCGGCAGCAGCTCCGCCGCCTTGTCCATGATGAACACACGCTTGACGTAGAGCTGCACGCCGCGCGTGTGCTCGCGGTCCCATAGATCGAACGGCGCCTGCGTCGGGATGTAGAGCAGCGAGGTGTATTCGAGCGTGCCCTCGACGCGGTGATGGGCCCAGGCCAACGGCTCGTCGAAGCCGTGCGCCAGATGCTGATAGAACTGCTTGTAGTCCTCGTCCTTGAGCTCGGTTTTCGGCCGCGTCCAGAACGCGCGCGCCTGATTCAGCGTTTCCGGCTCGCCCTTCTCTTTCCTCAGCCGGATCGGCACACCGATGTGGTCGGAGTAGCGGCGCACGATCGCGCGCAGGCGGTAGTCCTCGAGGAATTCGCGCGCGTCGTCGCGCAGATGCAGGATCACCTCGGTGCCGCGGTCGGTCTTGAACGACGGCTCGACCGTGAACTCGCCCTGCCCGTCCGACTCCCAGCGCACGGCCTCGTCGTCGCCGGCACGCTTGCTCAGCACCGTGACCTTGTCGGCGACGATGAACGCCGAATAGAAACCGACGCCGAACTGGCCGATCAGCTGCGCGTCCTTTTTCTGGTCGCCGGTCATCGCGTCGAGGAAGCGCCGCGTGCCGGAGCGTGCGATCGTGCCGAGGTTGTCGATCACCTCGTCGCGCGACATGCCGACACCGTTGTCCTTGACCGTCAGCGTGCCGCTGGCCGGGTCCGGGACGAGCTCGATCGCCAGCTCGTCGCCGCCGAGCAGCTCCGGTTTGTCGATCGCCAGAAAGCGCAGCTTGTCGCAGGCGTCGGAAGCGTTCGAAATCAGCTCGCGCAGGAAGATCTCGCGGTTGGAGTACAGCGAGTGGATCATCAGGTGCAGCAACTGCCGCACCTCGGCCTGGAACTCTCTCTTTTCGCTTGTCATGACGTGCTGGAAACGGACCCCGCGGCTGGGGGTGGGGACGTTGTTGCGCTATTCAAGAGTCGCCGCGATGCGGTTCGCTGCGCGCACCGCTGGCGGACCGCATCGATCCAAGGTGCGCCCGAAGCGCCGCGGCCCAAACGCGGCGCCGACGGTCAGGAGGCTCAGGCCGCCTTTTCCAGCGCCTCGCTCCACTTACCCTGCGTGGCCAGCCCGTTCATCTTCGCGCGGTGCAGATGCGCCTTCTTGCCGGCCTCGACGTTCGAGCCATTCCAGGCCTTCAGCGCCGCGGCCTGCAGCGCGCGGCCGTAGGAGTACGTCAGGCGCCACGGGTGCGGGCCCAGCTTGTTCATGATGTCGAGGTGGATCGTCGCATCGAGATCCGATTGGCCGCCCGAGAGAAACGCGATACCCGGCACTGCCGGGGGCACGTGGCGCCTGAGCGTTCGCAGCGTCGCCTTCGCCACCGTTTCGTGATCCGCCTGCACCGGACACTTCTTGCCCGAGATCACCATGTTCGGCTTGAGCACCATGCCTTCGAGCACGATGCGCTGGCGGAACAACTGGTCGAACACCGCGGCGAGCGTGCGATTGGTGACCTCCTCGCAGACCTCGATCGTGTTGTCGGCGTCCATCAGCACTTCCGGCTCGACGATCGGCACGAGGTCGGCTTCCTGGCACAGCGCGGCGTAGCGCGCGAGCGCGTGCGCGTTCGTGTCGATGCAGTAGTCGCTGGGAATGCCGTCACCGATCGTGATCACCGCGCGCCACTTGGCGAAGCGCGCACCGGCTTCCTTGTACTTCACGAGGCGCTCGCGCAGGCCGTCCAGCCCTTCGGTGATCGTCTCGCCCGGCGCGCCGGCGAGCGGCTTGGCGCCCTTGTCGACCTTGATACCCGGCACGATGCCCTTGGACGCCAGCAGCTTCGGAAACGGCGTGCCGTCGAGCGACGACTGGAACAGCGTCTCCTCGAACAGGATCACGCCGCTGATGTACTGCTCGAAGCCCGGCGTCGTGAACAGCATGTCGCGATAGGCGCGGCGGTTCGGCTCGGTGTTCTCCAGATTGATGCTTTTGAAGCGCTTCTCGATCGTGCCCGTGCTCTCGTCGGCCGCGAGAATGCCGCGGCCTTCGGCCACCATGGCCTTGGCGGTCTCGTGCAATACCTGCTCGTTCATAACTCTCCGCTCCGCGATCTGGTCCAACAGGAAGCCGGAATGCTCCGGCAAAGGAACTGAATTTTAGCGGAACCGACTCGCAGCGGTCAGCCCGATCGGCGAGCTTCCGCTAGAATCGCGCCCGCTTCTGCTTGTTTTGAAAGTCGCGGGCACGGTCGGCCCCGGCTCGCGCAGGGGTGAAAGGACACGCTTCGCCAGTGCCGGTGGCACGCGCGGCGTCCACGACCGGCCACGGATGGCCGGCCAGGGGCCGGCCGAGAGGCGCGGGGTGGCACCAGGGACGGCATATGGCTGCATTCTTTGGAGAGGTGGCAGAGCGGTCGAATGCGGCGGTCTTGAAAACCGTTGAACCGAAAGGTTCCGTGGGTTCGAATCCCACCCTCTCCACCATTGCGCATTCAGGCGCGGCTGGCGAGCGCCGCGCGCAGCGCGTCCGGCTTCACCAGGATGCCCTGCCGCTGGTAACGCTTGCGGCTGCGGCTGAAGCGCATGACGACGGCGTGTATCGGGCTCAGGGCTTTGGCGCGACGGCTTACGAGAGCGTCGCCCGCTGGCAGGAACTCGAGGTCGCCCAGCCCCACGCAGCGCAGACACGCCGGTCCTGGCGGCTCCATGACCAGGAATGCGCCGCTGCCGCCGCAGCGGTGGCACTTCCAGTCGCCGGTCGGCTCGATGACCACCAGCTCCGGCTGCGCCGCCTCGGCCTGCAACCGCTGGCGCTTCTTCTCGGACAGCGTGGGCGACAGCCAGTGCGTGCGATAGGCGCGCTCGATCTCGGCGTCGCCGGTCTTGCTGAAGCGCAGCGCAGACCGCTGCGGCGTGCGCGCGACATAGGCTGTTTCGCTGGGCCGCAAACCTTGCTCGCGCGCCCAGATGTGGAGCATCTTCATCGCCGCCGAGATCCGCGACAGATTGGTCTGGAGCACGTCTTCCAGGCACGCCACCTGGCCGGTTCGCCAGCGCTTGTGATTCGACGGATCGAGCCAGCCGATACCAAGCAGCACATCCAGCGCGCTGACGTAAGCTTGGCGCGCCAAGGCAGCAGCGGCCGCCTGTGTGACCCTCTGTCTCAATTTGTCTTCGTGGTTCGGATGCATCGCCGTTGATCCTGCCGGGCCGGCGCCCGGCGCTCGCGGGAGCAAGCTCATCATAGGCAGCGCCGGCGGTATAGTGCGAGGCGGAGTGACGGCAATGAGTGCCTTGCGGATTTCCGCCGCGCTGCTCGCCGCGACGACGGCGATCGCCGCGGCGCAGAGCGATGAGTACGCGCGCGAGCGTGCGGCGCTGCTGCGCGAGATCGAGCGCACCGTGACGCAGACCGCGCGCGAGACCGGGCGCGCGCAGCTGGATCGGCGCGTGCTCGAGGTGCTCGGACGGCTGCCGCGGCAGCTGTTCGTGCCTTCGGCGCTGCGCGACAGCGCCTACGACAACCGGCCGCTGCCGATCGGCCACGGCCAGACGATCTCGCAGCCGTACATCGTCGCCTTGATGACCGACCTGCTGCAGCCGCAGCCGGACGACGTGGTGCTGGAGATCGGCACCGGCTCGGGCTACCAGGCGGCGGTGCTCGCCGAGCTGGTGCGCAAGGTCTACACGATCGAGATCATCGCGCCGCTCGGCGAGCAGGCCCGCGAACGGCTGGCGCAGCTGGGCTACAAGAACATCGAGACGCGCATCGCCGACGGCTATCACGGCTGGCCCGAACACGCGCCGTTCGACGGCATCGTCGTCACCGCCGCGGCGGCGCAGATTCCGCCGCCGCTGATCCGGCAGCTCCGGCCCGGCGGGCGCATGGTGATTCCGGTCGGCTCGGCGTTCTTTGCGCAGACGCTGATGCTCGTCGAGAAGGACGACGACGGCATGGTGCGCAGTCGCGAGATTCTGCCGGTGCGCTTCGTACCCCTGACCGGCCAGAGCCCGTAGCGGCGTGCCGGCACGGTGAGCGCCGGCCTGCGCCTGTACCTGTCGGTCGGGCTGCTCTCGGCGGCGGCGCTGGCGTATCAGCTGTTGCTGCTGCGCCTGCTGGCGATCGTGCAGTGGTCGATGCTCGCCGGCACCGTCGTCAGTCTCGCGCTGCTCGGCCACGGCGCCTCGGGCACCGCGCTGGCGCTGCTGCGCGGCCGCGCCGCCGCGCTCGCGCCGCCGCTGTACGTCGCCGGCGCCGCGTGTTTCGCGCTCGCCGCGCCGCTGTGCTTCGCACTCGCACAGCGGTTGCCGTTCAATGCGCTGGAGCTCGCCTGGGACGCCGCGCAATGGCCGCGGCTCGCGGCGGTCTACGGCCTGCTCGCGCTGCCGTTCTTCTTCGCGGCCGCGTGCTTCGGCCTCGCGTTCATCGCACGGGGTCGCGACATTGCGCGCGTCTATGCCGCCGATCTCGCCGGCGCGGCGCTCGGCGCCGCCGGGCTCACGCTGCTGCTCTGGTGGGCTTCACCGCAGACGATGCTGCGGCTCGTCGCGCTGCTCGCGGCGCTCGGCGCGGCACTGCGGCCGCTGCATCCGCACGCGCAGCGCCCGGCCGGCCGCCTGCAGCCCTATGCCCTCGCGCTCTTGGCCGGCGCGGTGCTGCTCGTGCCGGAATCCTGGATCGCACCAAAGCCGTCGCCGTACAAGGGCGAGCAGCAGCTGCTCGCGGTCATCGGCGCGCGGCGGCTGGAGCAGCGCTCCAGCCCTTACGGCACGCTCAGCGTCGTCGCCAGCCCGCGCGTGCCGCTGCGCCACGCGCCGGGGCTGTCGCTGCAGGCGAGCGCCGAGCCGCCGCCGCAGCTCGCGCTGTTCACCGATGGCGATGCGATGACGGTGATCACCGCGCCCGGCGACCTGCGCTATCTCGCGCAGATGACCTCGGCGCTGCCCTACGCCCTGCGCGCGGCGCCGCGCGTGCTCGTGCTGGACAGCGGCGGCGGGGAGGCGGTGCGCCAGGCCTTCGCGCTCGGCGCCGTGGCCGTGACCGCGGTGGAGCCGAACCCGCAGCGGTTCGCGCTGGTGCGCGACGGCTATCGTGATGCCGGCGGCGCGGTCTACACCGGCCCGCGCGTGCGCGCCGTGGCCGCGGACCCGCGCGCATTTCTGCGCCGCGACCGCGCGCGCTACGCGCTGATCCAGCTGCCGCCGGCGCAGTCCTTCGCCGGCAGCGGCGCGGGCGCGCTCGCTGGCGCCGAGGCCTATCTGTACACGGTGGAAGCGGTCGGCGACGCGCTGGATCGCCTCGCCGACGGCGGCTTGCTCGCGTACACGCAGTGGGAGCGCCTGCCGCCGCGCGAGAGCGTGAAACTGCTCGCGACCGTGATCGCGGCGCTGCGCGAGCGCGGCGTCGCCGCGCCCGGCGCCCGGCTGGCGATGATCCGCAGCTGGCAGACGAGCACGCTGATCGTCAAGAACGGCGCGCTCGATGCGCGCGAGCAGTCCGCGATCCGCGCGTTCTGCGCGCGGCTGGGCTTCGATCTGGCGTATCTGCCGCGCATGGAAGCGGCCGAGGCCAACCGCTTCCACCGCACGGCGCGCCCCTACCTCTACGAAGCCGCGCAGGCGCTGCTCTCGCCGCAGGCCGACGCCTACATCGGGGACTACAAGTTCGACGTCGCGCCGGCGCGCGACGACCGGCCGTTCTTCTTTCAGTTCTTCCGCTGGCGCACGCTGCCGGAGCTGCTCGGCCTGCGTGCGCAGGGCGGCGTCGCGCTGCTCGACGTCGGTTATCTGCTGGTTGTCGCGACCGCGGTGCAGGCGCTGCTGTACTCGCTGCTGCTGATCGGCCTGCCGCTGCTGTGGCTGCGCGGCGCCGCCGGCGACCCGCGCTGGCGCACCGGCCTGTACTTCGCGGCGCTCGGCCTGGCATTCCTGTTCATCGAGATCGTCTGGCTGCACCGGCTGGTGCTGCTGCTCGGACATCCGCTGCTGGCCGCGTCTGCGGGCCTGAGCGCCTTTCTGCTGTTCGCCGGCGCCGGCAGCGCGGCCGCGGAGCGCTGGCAGGCGCGCCTGCCGCGACACGCGATCGCCGCCGCGGCCGGCGCGCTGATCCTCTGGCTGCTGCTGCTCGAGGCGCTCTGGCCACGGCTCGTCGACGCCGCCGCCGTCTGGCCGCTGCCGCTGCGCGCGCTCGCCGCCGTGCTCGCGCTCGCGCCGCTGGCCGCGTGCATGGGCCTGCCGTTTCCGCTCGGCCTGAAGCGCGTGTCTGTGCAAGCGCCGCAGCTTCTGCCCTGGGCCTGGGGCATCAACGGCTGCATGTCCGTCTGCGCAGCCGTGCTCGCGAGCCTGCTCGCGATGCACTTCGGTTTTCAGAGCGTGCTGCTGGCCGCGGCGGCGCTGTACGCGCTCGCCGCGATGCTGCTGCGTTGAGGTGCCGCCGCGCCGAACTCCCCCAGCGTCGTGGGCGGAGAGCGTCCGCTGCAAGCCGCCTGCGCACTTCCCGAGCACCGGCGCGACTGCGCTCACCAGCGCAAAAAACCGAGCCGCGTCAGCGGCCTCGCACGTACGGATGCTGCGCGAAGAGCGCGGCGACCCAGTTGACGAACACGCGCAGCTTGGCGCTGAGGTGGCGGTTCTGCGGATAAACCGCGTAGACCGGATAGGGCTCCAGGTCCCAGTCGGTGAGGATCGGCACGAGGCTGCCCTCGTCGATATGGCGCTGCGCCATGAAGCGGGCGGTCTGCACGACACCGAGCCCGGCGATCGCGGCGACGACGCCGGCGTAGCCTTCATTCACGGTCAGTGCGCAACGCGGCTGCACGTCGACGCTCTCCCCACCGCGCCGGAAGCCGAGCGGCGCGCGGCGCCCGCTCTGCGCGGTTGCGTAACCAACCGCGGCGTGCGGCGGGGCTTCGAGTTCCCGGGGATGCTCCGGCAGGCCTGCGCGCTCGAGATAGGCCGGCGCGGCGCAGGTCACCCAGCCCAGCTCGCCGACGCGGCGTGCGACCAGCGAGGAGTCGCCGAGCACACCGGCGCGGATGGCGCAGTCGACGTTGTCGCCGATCAGATCCACCGAGCGGTCGTCGATCCCCAGCTCGATGTGCACGTCCGGATAACGGGCGATGAATCCCGGCAGCGACGGCACAACGATCATGTTGGCGACGGAGGACGCGACGTCGATGCGCAGGCGCCCCCGCGGGTTGACACGCGCGTTGCCGATGCCGGCTTCGATCTCGTCGAGCTCGTTGAGCAGCCGTCCGGTGCGCTCGTAGTACGCCGCGCCGTCCGACGTGACCGAGACGCGCCGCGTCGTCCGGTTCAGCAGCTTGGTCTGCAGGCGCGCCTCCAGGCTCTGTACGAGCTTGGTCACGGTCGGCTTGGGCATGCCCAGAGAATCCGCCGCCTTGGTGAAGCTCCCCGCCTCGACGACCCGGGCGAAGACGCGAATGGCCTGAAGATGATCCATGGCTGATTATTTCACCGACAGAAACAAAGTTTCCACAAACGACGTTCTTATTTACCCATCTGTCGCCACCACGTTCGCTCTAAACGCCAAGGATCCAAGAAATGGACGTACGGGCGCTGAGATCGTGGATCGGTCGGTTGGGCTGCAGGGCGCTCATGGCGGCGCTGGTGGTCTGGCTGGGAACCTCGCGCGCCGCGCCGGCCGGCATTCAGCTCGACGGTGACGGGCGCGAGCCCTACGCGACCGGGTCGATCGTGTACCTCGACAATGACGCGCTCTCGGCGGCGCAACGCGACGAGGACTACACCGGCGGACTCGCGATCACGCTCGCCGGCCGGCGCACCCGGGAGTGGCCGGTCTCGATCGACCCCGTGCTCGGGCTCGTCGACCAGGCCCTCGCGCTGGCGGGACGCGACGGCGTCTTCGAGCTGCACAGCGCACAGCTGGGCGCGATCGCGTTCACGCCGGCCGAGGTCGACGTCGCCGAAGTGATTCCCGGCGACCGGCCATACGCCAGCCTGCTGTACTGGGCCGCCGGGCGCATGTATCTGCGCGAGGCGCAGCGCGCCGCATACCACAGCAGCGTCTCGATCGGCATGCTCGGGCTCGAAGCCGTTCCCGAGCTGCAGCGCGCGCTGCACGCGGTCATCGGCGTATCCGAGCCGCGCGGCTGGGCACATCAGATCTCCGACGGCGGCGAGCCGACGTTGCGCTACACGCTATCGCGGCAGGACTTGTTCGCCAGCCGCCGCGGCGGCGCCTGGGGCGACTACGACTTCAAGAGCACGGTTGGCGCAAGCCTCGGCTATACCACCGAAACCAACGCGGCGCTATCGCTGCGCTGGGGCCGCATCGGTACGCCGTGGTGGAGTTTTCCGCCGGAGCGCGTGAACTACATCTCCGAGCCGGTGCCGGTGGTCCGCTCCCCGGGAACACGCGAGCTGTTCCTCTGGGCCGGCGCAAAACTCAAAACACCGATCTACAACGCGTTTCTGCAGGGTCAGTTCCGCGACAGCGATCTCCGCTACGACCACGGCGACCTGCGCCCGCTGGTCGCGGAAGCCTGGGCCGGCGCGACCGCGCAGCTCGGCCGCTCGCTGCACCTCTCCTGGGTCATGCGCTACCAAACTTCGGAGCTGCGCGAGGGGCCCGGCGACCGCGAGCTGCTCTGGGGCAGCCTGTTCATCACGCACAGCCTGTGAGCCGCGACGGGACGTCATACCGCGCTCCGCTACACTGCAGACGATGACGATGCGTCCGACACCGCCGCACCCGGACGACAGCAGGCAAGCCAGCGTCGAAGTCTGCGGCGCCGGCACGGTGGGGCTGCGCATTCACGAGCAGCCGCGAACGCGTCACGGCGCACCGGTCGTGCTCTACTTCCACGGCGGTGCGTTCACCCGCGGCAGCGGCGCAGCGCCGACGGCGCTCGTCCGCGCGCTACACGCGGCCGGTGCCGTCGTCGTCGCCATCGACTACCCGCTCGCGCCGGCGCATCCGTTTCCACAAGCCGTCGAAGCGGGCCATGCCGCCTTGTGCTGGCTCAAGCGCGAGCGCGTCGCGCTGACCGGCTGCCGCTCGGCCTTGCTGGTCGCCGGCGAGGAGGCTGGCGGCAACCTCGCCGCCGCCGCCGCATTGATGGCGCGCGATCGCCTCGAACCGAAACTCTCGGGCACCATTCTGCTGTGCCCGATGCTCGACCCCTGCGTCGGCACCGCGTCGCTGCGGCGCACGCGCGCCGGCCCCGTTGGCTGCAAGTGGGCCGATGGCTGGGCCCAGTATCTCGCCAACCCGGCCGACGTCGATCATCCGTACGCGGTGCCGGCCTCGGCGCTGCGGCAGAGCGGCCTGCCACCGACGCTGCTGATCACTGCATCCGACGACCCGCTGCATGACGAAGCGCGGAGCTATGGTGCGCGCCTGCGCACAGCCGGTGTCACGGTCCAGGAGCGCCTGCTGCCGGCGCCGACCGGCTGGCCCGAAACGCTGCTGCACGCGGCGCCGCCGCAAGCGCCGTGGTACGACGCACTGTTGCGGGAAGTGCGCGACTTCCTCGCGGCCGTGGCTTGAACACCAGACAGATCGCGCGCAGCGCGCTGTCGAGCCGCTCCGCGGTCTCGGCGCGAAGGGGAACCCCCGTGGGGATCCGCGCAGCGTCAGCGTCCCGTGCCGGCACCGGGAGTCAGGCGATCAGTACATCAGTACGGCGAGTGCGGTCAGCACCGCGAGCGCCGCCACCGCGGCGACCCCCCACCGGTACCGCAATCGTCGCGGCCGCGGCATACCGACGCCGCAAGAGTCGCGGCCGCCCGGATCGCGGGCCGCCGGGGTGCCGGTTTCCTGGCGATACGCCTCGCGCACTGCATCAGGGTCGGGCGGAAAGCCGGCGGCTTCGTCGTCGGTGCCCAGCGGCGCCGCCGCGGGATCGGGGTACGGCAGCTTGCTGCCAGTCGCGCCGCGATCGATCGCGTCGCGCAGCTGCTCGCTCGATTTTCCACGCCTGGCTCCGGCTCGGCTCATGGTGCGGCCCTCCTCTGCGGCTCCCGCAGGATCTGCCCCCGTGCCAGCAAGCTTCGTGCACGAAGCCCGGCGACGGGTGACGGAGGGGATGCCACTGCAGCCCGCCGAAGCCGCATCGCGGGCGCCGCGTTCAGGTGCGGTTCGCTGCGCTGCACCCAGACTTTTGCATGGGCAGGCCAGACAGGAGAGCGCAGATGGAAGCGACCCGCGTCCCTGCCGGTGCCGTCGTATTGGTGGGTGACGGGCGCAAAGCCCTGTTCCTGCGCAATCGCGGCACGGCGAACGATCCGCGGCTCGAAACCGAGCGGGTGCTCAAGCAGGAGAACCCGGCGACACGCGACCAGGGCGCAGATCGTCCGGGGCGCCGCACCGGCGGCTGGTCGGGGCATCGCACCGCGCTCGACGAAACCGACTGGCACGAGCTGGGCGAAGACCGCTTCGCCGCGACGGTCGCCGCGGCGCTGCACCGCAGCCTGCTCGATGGCCGGCTGGAGCAGCTGATTGTCATCGCGCCACCGTCCGCGCTCGGCGTGCTGCGCAGCAAGCTCACACATGAAGTCGCCGAGCGCGTCATCGCCGAGATTCCAAAAACGCTGACCGGACGCGAAGTCCCCGCAATACAGCGTCTGCTGACCGGCGTCGACTGACGCCGCTGCGTCAGTCTGCGGCTGCACCGCTACCGACTCGAGCAGCGGCACGCGGAGTTCTTCGAGCACGAACAGCGGCCGACCAGCAGGAAGACCAGGTCGCCGACGAAGCTCACCTTCGATGTCGTGGCCGTCCAGCTGCAGCCGGCCTCCAACGGCCACCCGCCGCCGCGGCGCTCCTATAATGCCGCTCGGTCAACGACCTTTTTTTGGAGAGGGAAAGCCGATGGACATCAGGGATCGCGTGTTTGTCGTCAGCGGCGGCGCTTCCGGGCTGGGCGAAGCAACGGTACGGCGCGCGGTGGCAAACGGCGGCAAGGCGGTAATCGCCGACATGAACGCCGAGCGCGGCGAAGCGCTCGCAAGCGAGCTCGGCGCGCGCTTCGTGCGCTGCGACGTCACACAGGACGCCGACGCGAAGAGCGCGATCGCCGCCGCGCAGCAGGCCTTCGGCCGTGTCGACGTTCTCGTCAATTGCGCCGGCATCGGTACGCCGGCGAAAGCCGTCGGCAAGGACGGACCGCTGCCGCTGGAGCAGTTCGACAAGGTGATCCGCGTCAATCTCATCGGCACCTTCAACATGATCCGCATCGCCGCCGCGGCGATGCAGCAGCAGGCGCCCAACGCCGGCGGCGAGCGCGGCGTGATCGTCAACACGGCCTCGGTCGCCGCCTTCGACGGCCAGATCGGGCAGCCGGCGTATGCGGCGTCGAAGGCCGGCGTCGTCGGCATGACGCTGCCGCTGGCCCGCGAGTTCGCGCGCACCGGCATTCGCGTCGTCACCATCGCGCCGGGCCTGTTCATGACGCCGATGATGCACGGCCTGCCCAAGGAAGCGCAGGATTCGCTGGCCGCCCAGGTGCCATTCCCGGCGCGGCTCGGACAGCCGGAAGAGTTCGCGCAGCTGGTGCAGTCGATCGTCGAGAACCCGATGCTCAACGGCGAGACGATCCGCCTCGACGGCGCGATCCGCATGGCGCCGAAATAGGACATCTGTCCCATTGTGCTAGCCAAGTGCTAGCCATGCGAGCCTCATGCGACATTGGTCGCCAGAGGCTGGATGACGCCCGAAGCGCGGGAAGCGCTGGAGATGCGGCGCTACCGGTCTAGGTTGAAGCAGCCGATGACGCTGCTGCCACCTGCGCAACGCGCCACGTGATTGGGCTCGAATCTCGGCTGGGCGCAATCCGGGGCTCGTCATTCCCGCGAATGCGGGAATCCAGTGGTGCGAAGAACGCCCTTGTCGGCACTGGATGCCCGCCTGCGCGGGCCGGGCATGACGAAGAGCAGCTGAGATTCGGACCGAATCACGACGCGCCATGCTGCT
This sequence comes from Pseudomonadota bacterium, assembly GCA_040754295.1. Taxonomy (GTDB): domain Bacteria; phylum Pseudomonadota; class Gammaproteobacteria; order Nevskiales; family Nevskiaceae; genus Solimonas. The sequence continues at coordinate 19,887 of JBFMCQ010000008.1, forward strand.
CGACCTGGACGACTACAGCGCACCAGGATCGACCGCGCCGAGCGCATCGAGACGTTCGCGGTGGGAGAAATGGGGTGCACTGCGCCAAACAAAGAAAGCTGACATTGAGTCAGCTTTCTTTGTTTGGCGGAGAGAGAGGGATTCGAACCCTCGATACGGCTTGTCACCGTATACACGCTTTCCAGGCGTGCTCCTTCAACCACTCGGACATCTCTCCGATGTCGTGCGCAGGGGCGCGCGCATTATACCGGCCCTCAGCCCGCCGGCGGCTCCGGCTGCGCGGCCAGCGGCGGCGGGATGTCGAGGCACTCAATGTGCGTCTTGGCGGGGTCTTCCGGATCGGCGACCTCGCGTGCGAACGGTACCGGATCTTGCGGCGGCGGCGGGATGCGCAACGCCGACGGCGACTCCGGCACCGTGAGATTGTCCACCTGGCCCGGCGGCGGCAGTGTCTGCGCGGTCTGGTAGTCGAGCTCGCCGACGCAATGCCGGCTGACGCCGCCGCAAGCGGACAGCAGCAGGAGTGCGGCCGACGACGCCACGAGCAGACCGGCCCTCATGCGAGCGCCCCCGCCGCGCGCAGCGCGGCGCGCACCGTTGCGTGGTGCGCGGAGTCGAGCGGCACCAGCGGCAGGCGCAGGCCGTTCTGAATCTTGTTCATCTGCGAAAGTGCCCATTTGACGGGAATCGGATTGGGTTCGACGAAGAGATCCCTGTGCAGCGCGCGCAGCTCGCCGTCGATGCGCTCCGCGGTCGCACGGTCGCCGGCGAGCGCCGCCGCGCACATCTGGTGCATCTTGCGCGGCGCCACGTTGGCCGTAACCGAGATATCGCCGTGGCCGCCGGCCAGGATCGATTCGCAGGCGGTCGCGTCATCGCCCGAGTAGACCGCGAAATCGGCGCCGAGATCCAGCGCCAGCAGCTCGCGGATGCGCGACAGCTCGCCCTTGGCCTCCTTGATGCCGACGATGTTCGGAATCCTGGCCAGGCGCGCGACGGTCGCCGGCAGCATGTCGCAGCCGGTGCGGCCGGGCACGTTGTAGAGAATCTGCGGCAGGTCGTCGACCGCCTCGGCAACGACCTTGAAGTGCTGGTACAGGCCTTCCTGCGGCGGCTTGTTGTAGTAAGGCGTGACCAGCAGCGCCGCGTCGGCACCGGCGTCCCTGGCCGCGCGCGTCTGGTCGATCGCCTCGCGCGTGGAGTTCGATCCGGTGCCGGCGATCACCGGAATGCGGCCCCTGCTGAGCGCGATCACGCGGCGGATGACGTCCATGTGCTCGTCGAAGTCCAGCGTCGCGGACTCACCGGTCGTGCCGACCGCGACGATGGCGTCGGTGCCTTCGGCGATATGCCACTCCACGAGCGCCGCGAGGCTGTCCCAGTCGACGGCGCCGTCCGGAAACATGGGCGTGACGATGGCGACGATGCTGCCCTTGATCATGGAAAGTAGTGGACGCTGGCGCCGATAAAAAAGGGCGGGAAGTATAGCGGCAGCGCCGTCCGAACATCGACCCGGGCACATCGCGGACGACCGGGTTGCCGTCACCGCGGGCCGGGATGCATTAAACTTTCAAGCCTTTGCACGGCCAGGATCATGGCACAAACGGACACACTGCTTACCGTCTCCGCGATCGGCAAGCCCAAGGGCAATGTCCCGCTGGAGCTGTTCAAGGCGATCCGCGAACGCGGCGGCGAGGTCGAGGACTGCCGCATCGCGCAGATCGGCGACCGCCTCACCGCGAATCTGCTGGTGTCCGGCAACTGGAGCACGCTCGGCAGGCTGGAGACGGCGCTGCCCGGCATTGCCGAGAAGCTGGAGCTGCAGGTCCGCTTCGAGCGCTGCGACGCGCGGCCGTTCAATCCCGAGTTCCGGCCGTACGCAGCCGAGGTCGTCGCGCCGCAGGACTCCAACCTGCTGGTCAACATCCTCGAGTTCTTCCAGCACCAGGACGTGCTGGTCGTCGAGATCTCGACGCAGAAATACCAGTCGACCTACACCGGCGCCGAGATGGCGAGCGTGCAGATGGTGCTGCACGTCCCAGTCAACCAGCATCCCCAGGCGCTGCGCGAGTCGTTCATGGATCTGTGCGACGACCTCAACGCCGACGGCATGCTCGATCCGATCAAGACGTAGGAGTAAGGCGTGAGGGGTGAGGCGCAGAAGCTCGCGATTGGGGACGCGATCCCGGAACTGACACTGCCCGCAACCGGCGGACGTGACATCAGCCTGCGCGGGCTCAAGGGCAGACCGCTGGTGATCTACTTCTACCCCAAGGACAACACGCCGGGCTGCACGCAGGAAGGCCAGGCTTTTCGCGATCTGTACGCCGAGTTCCAGGCCGCCGGCGCGGCGATCCTCGGCGTCTCGCGCGACAGCCTGCGCTCGCATGAGAACTTCGCGGCGAAATTCCAGTTTCCGTTCCCGCTGCTGTCCGACAGCGAAGAGGCCGCCTGCAGGGCCTTCGACGTCATCAAGGAGAAGAGCCTCTACGGCCGCAAGTACATGGGTGTGGACCGCAGCACCTTCCTGTTCGACGCGAACGGCGTGCTGCGCCGGGAGTGGCGCGGCGTGAGGGTGAGGAACCACGCGCAGGAAGTGTTGGAAGCGGTGCGCGCGCTGTAGCGCGCGGAGTGCCACCATAGCGCGACTCTACGGCAGCCGGAAACCCTTTTCGCCGCTGCGCGCTTGGTCTAGATTTCGAGGCGAACCCTGCTCGCAGGCCGGCGTCATCAGCCCGTAACAGACGACAATTACTACGCACCGTACCAGCGCGCCAAGCAGAAGCGCCCCGTTCGCAAGGGCCGGCCGCTGCCCCCTCGACAACAATCACCCGCCCGCGGCGGCGAGCCGCGGGCACGGGATCGTCTCTCGCACATGAGCAAGCGCAAGATCTTCGTTCTCGACACCAACGTTCTGCTGCACGACCCCACCAGCCTCTACCGTTTCGAAGAACACGACCTTTTCGTCCCGATGGTGGTGCTCGAGGAACTCGACGCCTCGAAGAAGGGCACGAGCGAAGTCGCGCGCAATGCGCGCCAGGTCAGCCGCTTCTTCGACGAACTGATGCATGGCAGCGATCATGCGCAGATCGAGAAGGGCCTGCCGCTGCCGAAAGTGCGCAGCGGCAACGGCCACGGCTCCGGCCGCGGCGGCAAGCCGGCGAGCGGCCGGCTGTTCTTCCAGACGCGGCCGTCCGATGCGTCCCTGCCCGGCCTGATCCCCGGCAACAAGCCGGACAACAGCATCCTGCTCAACGCCCTGGAGCTGCAGACCCAGCATCCGACGCGCCAGGTCACGCTGGTCAGCAAGGACATCAACCTGCGGATCAAGGCCGCCGTCGTCGGCGTCCACACCGAGGACTATCACAACGATCAGGTCCTCGACGATCTCGACCTCCTGTACACCGGCTACCGGGAGCTGCCGGCGAATTTCTGGTCGACGCACGGCGAGAAGATGGAGAGCTGGCAGGACGGCCGCGGCCGCGCCGCGTACCGCATCAAAGGACCGCTGGTGAGGGACTGGCACGTCAACCAGTTCCTCTACCTTCCCGACGAAACCGGGCGCGGCCTGGAGCTGGTCGTCAGCAAGATCGAAGACGACGGTGCCGAGCTGCGCATCATCCGCGACTACGGCCACGGCAAGAGCAGCGTCTGGGGCATCCATGCCAAGAACCGCGAGCAGAACTTCGCGCTCAACCTGTTGCTCGATCCGGAGATCGACTTCGTTACGATCCTCGGCACCGCCGGCACCGGCAAGACGCTGCTGACGCTGGCCGCCGGTCTGGCGCAGACGATGGACGAGCAGCGCTATCGCGAGATCATCATGACGCGCGTGACCGTGCCGGTGGGCGAAGACATCGGCTTTCTGCCGGGCACCGAAGAGGAGAAGATGACGCCGTGGATGGGCGCGCTGATGGACAACCTGGAAGTGCTGACCCAGAACAGCCAGGCCGGCGACTGGGAGCGCGCGGCGACCAACGACCTGCTTGCCAAGCGCATCAAAATCCGTTCGCTCAACTTCATGCGCGGGCGCACCTTCCTCAACCGCTACATCATCATCGACGAGGCGCAGAACCTCACTGCGAAGCAGATGAAGACGCTGATCACGCGCGTCGGCCCCGGCTCGAAGATGATTTGCCTCGGCAATCTGGGGCAGATCGACACGCCGTATCTCACCGAAACGACCTCGGGATTGACCTATGTCGTCGACCGCTTCCAGGGATGGCCGCATGGTGGTCATGTGACGCTTGCCCGCGGCGAGCGCTCACGGCTCGCCGCTTACGCGTCGGACATTCTCTAACGAAAAAGGAACGCGCATGGTCATCGGCAAACTCGGCAGGGCGGTCAAGGACGGCGCGCTGGCAGTCGGCCTGCGCGCGTTCTTCAACGACAAGTTCGGCGAGTACGGCGACGTGCGCGACTGCACGGTCGATACTGCAAAAGGCCGCATCGTCGTCCACGTGCTGATGCGCGGCGAGCGCGAGCCGCTGACGATCACGGTCGAGCGCTACGAGCTGATCACTGAAGACAGCAAGGTGTTCATCGTCATCCGCAAGCTGAGCACGACCCGTCAGTGGATCACGCTGCTGCTCAACCGGGTGCTCGACGGCCGCCGTTTCGAGATTCCGGCGAGCGTGAGCAGGATCCTGTAAACCCCGTGTTGCGGCGGCGTGGAGCTTCAGCCTGCGGCTTGCCGCACGATGCGGCTCCGGGGCTCTTGCCGGCTGCGTCGATGGCAGCGAGTACAGCGACCGCCTCAGGCGCGATCCGCCGCAAACGCCAGGGTCTCGGCGACGGACGCAAGGCCGAGCTTGAGCATCAGTAGCCGGTCGAGGCCGACCGCGACGCCGGCGCACGCCGGCATCCCCGCCTGCAGCGCGTCGAGCAGATGGCAGTCGTACGGCGGCACCGCACGCCCGCGCGCCGCGCGCCAGGTCTGGTCGGCCTGGAAGCGTCGTTCCTGCTCGTCGGCATCGGTCAGCTCGTGAAAGCCGTTGGCGAGCTCGGCCCCCTGCCAGAACAGCTCGAAGCGCTCGGCCAGCGGCGGATCGCCGGGACGCACGCGCGCCAGCGCCGCCTGCGACGCCGGGAAGTCGTAGACAAACTCCGGCGCCTCGACCCCCAGACGCGGCCCGACAACCATCGACATGCACAGGTCCAGCCAGAAGTCGGCATCGCCGATCTCCTGGGCCGTGAGGCCCTGCGGCTCGGCCACGCCGAGCGCACGCAGGCGCTCACGCAGGTCGGCCGCGTCGAGCGCCAACGGATCGAAGCCGGCGTGGAGCACGAAGGCTTCCCGGTAGCTCAGGCGCACGCAGCGTCCGGCGATGCCGCAGGCGGCGAGCAGCGCCGCCACCTCGTCCATCAGCGCATGGTGGTCGAAGCCGGGGCGGTACCACTCCAGCAGGGAGAACTCGGGATTGTGATACCGGCCCTGCTCGCCGGCGCGGAACACGCGTGCGATCTGCCAGATCGGCCCGCTGCCGGCCGCGAGCAGGCGCTTCATCGCGAATTCGGGGGAGGTGTGGAGAAAGCCGTGAGGCGTGAGGTGTGAGGTGTGAGGCGTCGACACTGCGAAGCTGTCGATGTGTCGATCCACTGTCGCATACTGCGACAGGATCGGCGTTTCGACCTCGAGCACACCGCGGGCCGCAAAGAAAGAACGGACGGAGCCATACAGCTCCGCGCGCGCTTTCAGCACATCGAGGGGAGCAGACGGACGCCAGTCCGGCGCCTCACGCCTCACGCCTCACGCCTCACGGACGACTCACTTGCCGGCGCGCGCCAAGTACTCGCCCGTACGGGTGTCGACCTTGATGCGCTCGCCCTGCTGGATGAACAAGGGCACGCGCACCACGGCGCCGGTTTCGAGCTTGGCCGGCTTGGCGCCGCCGGTGGCGGTATCGCCCTTGACGCCGGGGTCGGTCTCGACGATCGTCAGCTCGACGGTGTTGGGCGCGTAGACGACCAGCGGCACTTCGTTCCAGAACGTGATGCGCACGGTCTCCTCGCCCTTGAGCCACTGCGCGGCCTCGGCCATCGCTTCCTTGCCCGCCTGCACCTGCTCGTAGGTCTTCGGATCCATGAAGGTCCAGAACTCGCCGTCGCTGTACAGGTATTGCATGTCCTTGTCTTCGACGTCGGCGACTTCGAGCGTGTCGCCGGACTTGAGCGTCCGCTCGAGCACGCGCCCGGTCTTCAGATTGCGGATCTTCAGCGTGTTGGTCGCCTGTCCCTTGCCGGGCTTGCGGTATTCGTTATCGATCACCGAGTACGGATCTCCGTCGATGAGGAGCTTCGTACCGGCCTTCATTTCGTTGGTGCTGACAGTCGCCATGAGAGCTCTGGGATTACTTGTTTTGAAAGTCGCGGGGGTGGACGGCCGCGTGTGTAACGGGATGTCTTAGTAGAATCGTGAAATGATAGCGTTTTCCCCCGTATCCCGTCAGCATGCTGCGCTCTGGCAGCACGCGTTGCGCGACGCGTTCACGCGGCCTGCCGATCTGCTGCGCTTTCTCGAACTGGATCCCGATCGACCTGCGCTCGATTACGAACGTGTGCGCGATTTCCCGCTGCGGGTTCCGCGCGGGTTTGCCGCACGCATGCGCAAGGGCGATCCGCAGGACCCGCTGTTCCTGCAGGTCTGGCCGCAGCCCGCGGAGGCCGACGCGGCTCCGGGCTTTAGCGTCGACGCCGTCGGCGACCTGCGCAAGCTGCGCGGCGGCGGCGTGATCCACAAGTACCGCGGGCGGGCGCTGATCGTCGCCACCGGGGCCTGCGCGATTCACTGCCGCTACTGTTTCCGTCGGCATTTCCCCTACAGCGACCATCTCGGCGCGCGCGAGCACTGGCGCGAGGCGCTCGCGACGATCGCCGGCGACGCGTCGATCCACGAGGTGATTCTCTCCGGCGGCGATCCCCTGTCGCTGTCCGACGACAAGCTCGCCGAGCTCGTCGATGCGCTCGATGCGATCCCGCATGTGCGCCGCCTGCGCGTGCACACGCGGCTGCCGATCGTGCTGCCCGAACGCGTGGACGAGCGTCTGCTCGCCTGGCTGGCCCGGGGGCGCCTCGTAAAAGTGATCGTGCTGCACGTTAACCACGCCAACGAGCTCGACGACACCGTCGCGGCGGCGCTGCAGCCGCTGCGGGCGCTCGGCGTTCCGCTGCTGAACCAGTCCGTGCTGCTGCGCAGCATCAACGACAGCGCGGGGGCGCTGCACCGGCTGTCGGAGCGACTGTCGGAATGTGGCATCCTCCCGTACTATCTGCACCTACTGGATCGGGTGCAGGGAGCGGCCCATTTCGAGGTCAGCGAGAGCGCGGCGCGGGATCTGATGCGCGGCCTGGCGTCGCAGTTGCCGGGATATCTCCTTCCCCGACTGGTCCGGGAGGAAACGGACGCAACGTCGAAGACATCGATCGCATGGTAGCCACAGCGGAAAGTCTGAACAGTGAGGCCGCCCGGCATGCGGGGCCCAGTCACGTCATTCTGGTCGTCGCACAGTCGGAAAGCATCGCCAAGCACATCGAAAGCTATCTGCGCAACGCCGGCCATCCGGTCCGCTGCGTCTGGATCACGGATATCGAAGACGTCGAAGCCGCGTTGCGCAGCGGAACGCCGGATCTGCTGATCTGCGCCGGGAATCTCGATCCGGTGCCGCTCAAGGACGTCATCGATCTAGGCCGCCGGCTGATGCCGGATCTGCCGCTGCTGGCGCTGCACCCCAAGGTGACGCCCGAGGAAACCGTCGCCGCGCTCGCCGCCGGCGCCAGCGACCTCGTCTCCGACGAGGATCTGCGGCACATGCGCCACCTGGAGCTGGTGGTGCTGCGCGAGATCGCCAAGCACCGCCACCTGCGCGAGCTACGCACGACACGGCAGCGGCTTGTCGACTTCGAATCGCGTCACCAGCAGCTGATCGCCGGAACCAACGACGCGATTGCACACATCCAGGAAGGGATCGTCTCGCAGATCAACCCGGCGTTCGCGCAGCTGCTGGGCTACGGGAATCCCGGCGATCTCGCCGGACTGCCGCTGATGGACCTCGTCGCCGAGGACCACCAGCCGAAGGTCAAGGAGCATCTCAAGCTGTCGCTGCGCGGCAAGAACGAGGGTAAGCCGCTGGAGTGCTGCCTGCTGCACGCGGACGGCCGCCGGGTCGCGATCAGTGCGCGGCTGACGCTGAGCGTGATCGACGGCGAGCATCTGATCGAGATGCTGATCCGCTCGGAAGCGCCGCAGGCGGTGGCCGCGCAGGCGCCGCATGCGGTGCCGGCGAGCGGCCGACTGGCGTTTTTCGACGCGCTTGCGGCGTCGATCGCCGGCGCCGGTCAGCAGAAGGAACAGCGCGCCGCGATGCTGTTCATCGTCGAGGACTTCGCCGCCACCGAGGACCGCCTGGGCCTGCAGGACGCGGTGCAGGCGGTCGAGCAGTGCCTGGAGTGGGTGCAGAAGCAGCTGACGCCCCAGGATCAGCTGTTCCGGTTCTCGACGCACGAGATTGCCGCCATCGTCACGCGCGCGGACGCGGCGCAGATCATGGAAGCCGGCGAAGGCATCGTGCGCGACGCTGCCAAGCAGATCTTCAACACCGCCGGCCACGAGGCGCATCTGTCGCTCGTGGCCGCCGCCTACCCGTTTTCGGGCAGCGAGGAAGTCAGCGCGCTGGCCAGCGAGCTCGTGCGCGAAGGGCGCAGGCTGTCGTCGAAAAGCGGCGCGCGCTTCGCGAACCTCGGCCCCACGGCAAAATCCTCGCTACAGGAGCGCGACGAAGCGCGCAAGGCGGAGATGGTGAAAAAGGCGCTCGCGGACAACCGCCTCAAGCTCGCCTACCAGTCCATCGCCAGCCTCGAGGGCGACACCCGGCAGCACTTCGACGTGCTCGTTCGCGTCATCGACGAGAACGGCAAGGAGCTGCACGCCTCGGAATTCATCGGCGCCGCGGAAAAGCACGGCCTGCTGCGGCCGATCGACCGCTGGGTGACGGCGCGCGCGCTCAAGGTGCAGGCCAAGCGCGACAGCGCGCAGGAAGCCTCGAGCCTGTTTGTCAAAATCTCCCAGGACAGTCTCAGGGAAGCGGAGAGCTTCGTCGCATGGTTTGCCGAGCAGGTGAAGTCGCGAGCGCTCAAACCCGGCGAGATCGTCTTCGAAATGCAGGAGCTGATCGTCCAGAACCACATCCGCAAGGCGCGCTTCCTCACCAAGGCGCTGGCGGACCTCGGCGCGCAAATCGCGATCGAGCATTTCGGCGTCGGCTCGAACTCGGCGCAGATGATCGAGCACATCCCGATGCAGTTCCTCAAGTTCCACTCGTCGTTCACGGCCAACTTCAACGACAAGGAAACGCACCGTAAGATGGTGAACCTGATGGAGCTGGCGAAGAACAAGCAGATCAAGATCATCGTCTCGCACGTCGAGGACGCCAACGTCATGGCGCGCCTGTGGCAGATGGGCGTGAACTTCATCCAGGGCTACCACGTGCAGGAGCCCGAAGTGGTGCTGCTCTCCGCCGACGTGCGGGTGTGATGAAGCAGTTTCCAGTGCGTAGTTTCCAGTTTCCAGCAAAAGCCGCTGCGGCTTCCGTTTCTGGAAACTGGAAACTGGAAACTGTTCCGCTTTACCCGGCCTGCAGCGCGGCGATCCGCGCTTCCAGCGGCGGGTGCGTCGAGAAGATGCGCGAGAAGTGCCCGCCTCGGATGCCGAAGGCCTTCATCTGCTCCGGCAGCACCGACTCGCCCTGCGCCGCCTGCAGCCGCTGCAGCGCCGCGATCATCTTGCGCTTGCCGGCCAGATGTGCGCCGCCGGCGTCGGCGCGGAACTCGCGGTAGCGCGAAAACCAGGCGACGACCGCAGACGCCAGGATGCCGAAGACCATCTGCAGCACCAGCACCGTGATGAAGTAGCCGGGCCCGACGCCGCGTTCGGTCTTGAATACCGCGCGGTCGATCACGTAACCGACGACGCGCGACAGGAACATCACGAAGGTGTTGAGCACGCCCTGGATCAGCGCCAGCGTGACCATGTCGCCGTTGGCGACGTGGCTCACCTCGTGGCCGAGCACGGCCTCGACCTCGTCCTGATTCATGCCGCGCAGCAGGCCCGTGGAGACGGCCACCAACGCGGCGTTCTTGTTCATGCCGGTGGCAAAGGCGTTGGGCTCGGGCGCGTCGTAGATCGCGACCTCGGGCATGCGGATGCCGGCCGCGCGCGCCTGGCGCTCGACCGTCTGCAGCAGCCACATCTCCGCCGAGTTGCGCGGCTGCGTGATCACCTCGGCCCCGGTCGCGCGCTTGGCGATCCACTTCGACATCGCCAGCGAAATGAACGAGCCGCCCATGCCGAAGATCGCGCTGAAGATCAGCAGCGCCTCGAGGTTCAGGCCTTCCTGCGTCAGATAGCGATCGACGCCGAGCACGCTGGCGACGACCGACAGCACCAGCAGCACCGCGATGTTGGTCAGCAGGAACAGAGCGATTCTTTTCATGGATGACGGTTCAATGACGGGACGGTCCGCCAGTGCCCTCAGATGCGGCCTTCGGCCGTGTTTTCAAGTCCCGGGCTCGGTTCAGGCGGCGGGCTTGGCGACGGCGCGGGCCATCATTGCATCGACGCGCTGGAAGCCGCGCGGCAGGTGGCTGCCGCGGCTCGCGCGCGCGCCGGCGTAGTGCTCGAGCTCGGACGGCTTGAGCGTGAGCGTGCGCTTGCCGCAGACCAGCTCGAGACTCGCCGCCGGCGGCACGACGGCAGCGGCGAGGATGCGGTCCTCGCCCTTGAGGCCGATCAGCTTGTTGCCCTTGCCCTTGGCCAGCTCCGGCAGCTCGGCGAGCGGGAACAGCAGCAGCCGCCCTTCGGCGGTCGCCAACGCGCAGCGGTCTGCGGCCGGATCGAAGCTGCGCAGCGGCGGCAGCGCCGTCGACGCGGCACCGACGTTGACCACGGCCTTGCCCGCACGCTTGTTCGACTCCAGCTCGCCGAGCCGCGCGACGAAGCCGTAGCCCTCGTCGCTGCCGAGCACGTAACGCTCGTCGGCCTCGCCCATCATCATGCCGACGATGCGCCCGCCGTCCTGCAGCTCGAGCCACTTCGTCACCGGCTCGCCCTGTGAACGCGCCGACGGCAGCTCGCGCGGATTGAGCGTATAGCAACGGCCCCTGTGATCGATCAGCACCAGCAGCTGGTTGGTCTTGCCCTGCACGTGGCACAGATACTCGTCGCCGGCCTTGTAGCTGAGCGCGACCGGGTCCAGGTCATGCCCTTTGCCGGCGCGGATCCAGCCCGCCTTCGACAGCACGACGGTGACCGGCTCGGCCGGCAGGATCTCGGTGGCTTCGAGGGCCTGCGGCGGCGGACGCGCGATGATCGGGCAGCGGCGCGCGTCGCCGTACTTCTTGGCGTCCTCCTTGAGCTCCTCGCCGATCAGCTTTTTGAGCTTGTCGTCGTCGCCGAGCAGCTCTTCGAGCTTCGCGCGCTCTGCGGCGAGCGCCTCCTGCTCGCCCTTGATCTTGATCTCCTCGATCCTCTGCAGATGCCGCAGCTTGAGGTCGAGGATGTAGTCGGCCTGCACCTCGCTGAGCGCGAAGCTGCTCATCAGTTTCGCCCTGGGCTCGTCCTCGAAGCGGATGATGCGGATCACTTCGTCGATGCTGAGGTAGGCGATCAGCAGGCCTTCGAGGATGTGCAGGCGCTCGTTGACCTTGGACAGGCGATGGTTCAGACGCCGCGTCACCGTCGCGAAGCGATAGGTCAGCCACTCGCTGAGGATGTCCTTGAGGTTCTTGACCTTCGGCCGGCCGTCGAGGCCGATCATGTTGAGGTTGACGCGGTAGCTGCGCTCCAGATCAGTCGTGGCGAACAAGTGCGCCATCAGCGCATCGGTGTCGACGCGGTTGGAGCGCGGCACGATGACCAGCCGCGTCGGATTCTCGTGGTCGGACTCGTCGCGCAGATCCTCGATCAGCGGCAGCTTCTTCGCGCGCATCTGCTCGGCGATCTGCTCCAGCACCTTGGCCGGCGACACCTGGAACGGCAGATGGGTCACGACGAGATTGCCGTCCTCGTCCTTCTCCCAGCGCGCGCGCGCGCGGATCTGGCCGTTGCCGGTCTGATAGATCTTGAGCAGGTCCGCCGGCTCGCTGACGATCTCGCAGGACGTCGGGAAGTCCGGCCCCGGCACGAGCTCGCAGAGCTTCTCGATGTGCGCGTTCGGATGCTTGAGCAGGTGCAGGCATGCCGCAACGAGCTCGCCGATGTTGTGCGGCGGGATGTCGGTGGCCATGCCCACGGCGATGCCGGTGCTGCCGTTGACGAGGATGTTCGGCAGCCGTGCCGGCAGGAGCCTGGGCTCGTCGCGGCTGCCGTCGAAGGTCGGCGCCCAGTCGACCGTGCCCTGGTCGATCTCGGCGAGCAGCGCCTGCGCGTACGGCGTGAGCCGCGATTCTGTATAGCGGTAGGCGGCGAACGACTTGGGGTCGTCCGGTGCCCCCCAGTTGCCCTGGCCGTCGATCAGCGGATGGCGGTAGTTGAACGGCTGCGCCATCGTCACCATCGCCTCGTAGCAGGCCGAGTCGCCGTGCGGATGGAATTTGCCGATGACGTCGCCGACAGTCAGCGCCGACTTGCGGTGCTTGGCGGTGGCATTGATGCCCAGCTCCGACATCGCGTAGACGATGCGCCGCTGCACCGGCTTGAGGCCGTCGGCGACGTGCGGCAGCGCGCGGTCGAGCACGACGTACATCGAGTAGTCGAGATACGCCTTCTCGGCGAAGACGCGCAGCGGGACGCGTTCAGTGTCGGGAGTGTCGGTCACGTCGGTTCCGGTAGCAGCAGGTTGGTGAACGGCTTGGTGTTCTTCCAGCGATATGCGCCGAAATCGCGGGTATCGGTCGACAGAATGCGGCCCTCGCCGAGCTCCTCGGCCAGCACGACGAGCGAAGCGTCGGCGAGGTCCATCGGCAGATTGCGATAACGCCGCATCAGCAGTTCCATCCGCCGCAAGGCGGTATCAGGGAGCGCCTGAATCGTGCAGACGCCAGCCGTGAGCTCGGCCATAAAACGCAGGCGCGCCTCGATACCGAGCCTCTTGCCGATCAGATAGACCGTCTCCGTGATCACCGGCCACGTGCAGACGAAATCCTCTTCGGCAAGATCGCGAGCGGCCTGCAGCGCTCGAGCATGGTGCATGTCGGCCGGCCCGGCCAGCGCAAGCCAGAAGCCGGTATCGGCGAGAATCACGGTTTTGTCTTGCGCTGCGTGGCCAAGTAATCGCGTTCCAAATCTTCTGCGAGATACTCCTTGTACCGCGCAGAAAGGTCTTCCGGCCCTTCGCCGCAACCAATAAAGCCGCTTTGGCTCATGATCTCCCAGGCGCTCTTGCGCGGCTTGACATGGCGCGCGTGGTACTCGCGCACCGCCTCGCGGATCACGTCCGAGGCACTGCGATGGTCGCGCCGCTGCAACTCGCGGAAGCGGCGCGCGTCCTCGCCCGTGAGGCGGGCGTTAATGCGGATCTCGGAAGCGCTCATCGCCGGAACTCCAGATGTCGTCATAACCAGATATCGTCATAATTGTATGACAACGATCGGTTGCTGGCCAACACCGGGGCGCCCGTCCCCGCCCGTCAGACTTCGGCGCGATCGCCCTCGCGCTCCAGCCAGTCCTTGCGATCGCTCGCGCGCTTCTTCGCCAGCAGCATGTCCATCAGCGCGTCGGCGCTTTGCGCCGGCGCGGCCGAGGGCTGCTCGTCCAGCGTCAGCTGCACCAGGCGGCGCGTGTCCGGCTCCATCGTCGTTTCGCGCAGCTGCAGCGGGTTCATTTCGCCCAGGCCCTTGAAGCGCGTGACGCTGGGCTTGGCCTTGCTGCCCTCGGCCGTGAGCCGGTCGAGGATGCCGTCGCGCTCGGCCTCGTCGAGCGCATAGAACACCTGCTTGCCGGCGTCGATGCGAAACAGCGGCGGCATCGCGATGTAGATGTGGCCGGCCTCGACCAGCGGGCGGTAGTGCTTGAGGAACAGCGCGCACAAGAGCGTCGCGATGTGCAGGCCGTCGGAGTCGGCGTCGGCGAGCACGCAGACCTTGCCGTAGCGCAGTCCGCTGATGTCCGGGCTGCCGGGGTCGACGCCGATCGCGACCGAGATGTCGTGGATCTCCTGCGAGGCCAGCGCCTCGTTGGAGTCGACCTCCCAGGTGTTGAGGATCTTGCCGCGCAGCGGCATCACCGCCTGGAACTCGCGGTCGCGCGCCTGCTTGGCGCTGCCGCCGGCCGAATCGCCCTCGACGAGGAACAGCTCGGTTCGCGCCGGATCGCTGGAGACGCAGTCGGCGAGCTTGCCCGGCAGCGCCGGGCCGCTCGTGACCTTCTTGCGCACGACGGTCTTCGCCTGCTTCAGCCGCGCGCTGGCATTGGCGATGACCAGCTGCGCGATCTGACCGCCCTGCTCCGGGTGCTGGTTGAGCCACAGGCTGAACGCGTCGTGCACGACGCCGGCGACGAAAGCCGCGGTCTCGCGCGACGACAGGCGCTCCTTGGTCTGCCCGGCGAACTGCGGATCGTGCATCTTCACCGAGAGCACGTAGGCGCAGCCCTGCCAGACGTCTTCCGGCGTCAGCTTCACGCCGCGCGGCAGCAGATTGCGGAACTCGCAGAACTCGCGGATCGCCTCGGTCAGGCCGGTGCGCAGGCCGTTGACGTGCGTGCCACCCTGCGGTGTCGGAATCAGATTGACGTAGCTCTCCGCGACCGCCTCGGGGCCACCCTCCTGGTTGAGCCAGACCAGCGCCCACTCGGCTTCCTCGCGCTTGCCCCTGAAGCTGCCGATGAACGGCTCGGCCGGCAGCACTTCGGCATCGCCGAGCGCATCGCGCAGATAATCCGGCAGCCCGTTCTCGTACTGCCAGACGGTCTGCTCGCCGTTGACGCGGTCGTCGAGCGTGACTTTCAGATTCGGGCACAGCACCGCCTTGGCGCGCAGCACCTGCTTCAGGCGCGGCAGCGAGAACTTCGGCGAATCGAAGTACTTCGCATCCGGCCAGAAGCGCAGCGTCGTGCCGCTGCGGTTCTTCGGCACGGTGCCGACGACCCGAAGCGGCGTGCTGCGCTCGCCGTCCTTGAACTCGATCAGATGCTCCTGCCCACCGCGGAACACGCGCACTTCGAGCCTGGTCGACAGTGCATTGACGACCGAGACGCCGACGCCATGCAGCCCGCCGGAGTACTGGTACATCTTGTTCGAGAACTTCGCGCCCGAGTGCAGTCTGGTCAGGATCAGCTCGACGCCGGTGACCTTGTGCACGGGATGCACGTCAACCGGCATGCCGCGGCCGTCGTCGGCGACCTCCAGCGAGCCGTCGTCGTGCACGATGACCGTCAGGCTGCGGCAATAGCCGGCGAGCGCTTCGTCGACCGCGTTGTCGATGACCTCCTGGGCCAGGTGGTTCGGGCGCGTCGTGTCGGTGTACATCCCCGGCCGCTTGCGCACCGGGTCCAGCCCCTGCAGAACCTCGATCGCTTCGGCGCTGTACTGATTGGAATTGGCCATGGAATGGGATCGGAAAAAGCCGGCGGACACTAGCCGATGCGTGCCCGGGCAGCAACCGGGCTAAACTGCCGTCTCCCCCTGGCCAGCGGCCGTACGAAAACCTCCGCACGTCTTATCAAATATCAACACACACAAACGTTTACGGAAGAAACCTCATGTCGAACGCGGAGCAGATGCCCGCCGAAGGCGACCCGGTTTCGCGCTTCGAGGACGCGATGAAGGAGCTCGAGGGCATCGTCCAGGCCCTGGAGCGCGGCGAGCTGCGGCTCGACGAAGGGCTCAGGCTGTTCGAGCGCGGCGTGGCGCTGGCCCAGCAATGCCGCGCGGCGCTCGATGCCGCGGAACTCAAGGTCCGCAATCTCCTCGGGCCCTCGCCCGCCGATACGCCGTGAGCGCGCCGTTCCCCTCGCGCATTGCCGCATACCGCGAGCGGCTGGACAGCGTCCTCGAGCGCTGGCTGCCGCCGGCGACCCTGTATCCGGCGCGCCTGCACGAAGCGATGCGCTACGCCTGCAGCGGCGGCAAGCGCCTGCGCGCGCTGTTGGTGTACGCCGCCGGCGAAACCCTGTGCATCGACGCGCGCGCGCTCGATGCACCGGCCTGCGCGGTCGAGCTGATCCACGCGTATTCGCTGGTGCACGACGATTTGCCGGCGATGGACGACGACGACCTGCGCCGCGGCCGGCCGACGACCCACAAGGCCTATGACGAGGCCACGGCGATTCTCGTCGGCGACGCGCTACAAACGCTGGCGTTCCAGGTACTCGCCGACGACGCGCCGTCCGGACTGAGCGCGGCGCAGCGGCTGCAGATGAGCGCGATTCTCGCCGAAGCCGCCGGCTCGCGCGGCATGGTCGGCGGGCAGGCGGTCGACCTGGAATCAGAGCACCGGCACTTGAGCATCGCCGAGCTCGAGGCGCTGCACATCCACAAGACCGGAGCGCTGATCCGCGCCTGCCTGCGCATGGCCTGCGCCGCCGCGGCCACGCTCGAGCCGCAGCAGCGCGAGGCGCTGGACCGCTACGGCAAGTGCCTCGGCCTGGCGTTCCAGATCCAGGACGATCTGCTCGACGTCGAAGGCAGCGCGGCGGCGCTCGGCAAGGCCGCCGGCAAGGACCACGCGAACGGCAAGTCGACCTACCCCGCCCTGCTCGGCATAGCGGCGGCGCGCGCGCGGGCAAACGACCTGTTCGAGCAGGCCTATGCTGCGCTGGCCGTCTTCGCCGATGCCGCGCAGCCGCTGCTGGCGCTGGCGGACCAGATCCGCGGTCGCGATCGCTGATCGCCGGGTTGCAGTCCGTTGGCTGGGCTTCCAGGCAAAACCCTTTTGCGCCCCGCAGCATTTGGCGGATAATCGATGGTCTTTCCGGTGACCTCTTTTGACTCGCTACGCACCACTCCGGCGCAGTCCGCACACTCACTGCCCATGACCGAAATCCCCGGCTATGCCCTCCTCGGTGGCGTCAACACCCCGGCCGACCTGCGCCGGCTGCCGTTCGAGGATCTGCCGCCGCTGGCGGTGGAGATGCGCCGCTATCTGATCGAGACGCTCGGCCGCATCGGCGGGCATTTCGCCGCCAATCTCGGTACCGTGGAGCTGTCGATCGCGCTGCATCGCTGCTTCGACACGCCCCACGACCGCCTGGTGTGGGACGTCGGCCACCAGGCCTATCCGCACAAGATGCTCACCGAGCGCCGCGCGCGTCTGGAGACGATCCGCCGCCTCGGTGGCCTGGCGCCGTTCTGCCACCGCGAGGAAAGCGAGTACGACACCTTCGGCGTCGGCCATTCGTCGACATCGATCTCTGCCGCCGCCGGCATGTCCGCGGCCGCGCGAGTCAAGAACGAGCAGCGCCGCGTCGTCGCCGTGATCGGCGACGGCGGCATGACTGCCGGTATGGCCTTCGAGGCGCTCAACCACGCCGGCCACCTCAAGCTCGACCTGCTCGTCGTCTACAACGACAACGACATGTCGATCTCCGAGAACGTCGGCGCGCTGCGCGATCATACGGCGCGCCTGCTCAAGAGGCTCGGCATGGCCGCACCGCATCTGGCGCGTCCGCTCGCCGAAGAGCACAACGAAGCGCACCTCGACGAGCCGGGTGCGCTGTTCGAGACGCTCGGCTTCGCGTATCACGGCCCGATCGACGGTCACGACCTCGGCGCGCTGACCCAAGCGCTGCAGCGCCTCAAGGACGCCAAGGGCCCGCAGCTGCTGCACGTGGTCACGGTCAAGGGCAAGGGCTTCGACCCGGCCGAAGCCGACCCGATCAAATACCACGGCGTCACCCAGTTCGACCCGGTGACCGGCACGTTTCCGCCCAAGAAGCCCGGCGGCCGGCCGAGCTACACGCAGGTCTTCGGCGACTGGCTGTGCCAGGCGGCGGACGCCGATCCGGCAGTCGTCGCGATCACGCCGGCGATGCGCGAAGGCTCCGGGCTCGTCGAGTTTGCGCAGCGCTTCCCCGAGCGCTATTTCGACGTCGGCATCGCCGAGCAGCACGCGGTGACGCTATCCGCCGGCCTTGCCTGCGAAGGGCTCAAGCCGGTCTGCGCGATCTACTCGACCTTCCTCCAGCGCGCCTACGACCAGCTGATCCACGACGTCGCGATCCAGAACCTGCCGGTGCTGTTCGCGCTCGATCGCGGCGGGCTGGTCGGCGCGGACGGCGCGACGCACCACGGCGCCTTCGACCTCTCGTACCTGCGCTGCATCCCCAACCTGGTGGTGATGGCGCCGTCGGACGAAAACGAGTGCCGGCGCATGCTCAGCACCGGCCTGACGCTGAGCCAGCCGAGCGCCGTGCGCTATCCGCGCGGCAGCGGCACCGGCGTCGCCTGCGAGCCGGAGGCCAAGCCGCTCGCCGTCGGCAAGGGCCGCGTCCTGCGCGAATCGCACGGCCGCCGCCGCCCGCGCGTCGCCATCCTCGCGTTCGGCGCGATGGTGCAGCCGGCGCTCGAAGCCGCCGAGATCTTCGACGCCGTCGTCGCCGACATGCGCTTCGTCAAGCCGCTCGACACCGAGCTGATCCTCGAGCTCGCCAACGAGAGCGATCTGCTGGTCACCGTCGAAGACAATGCGCGCCTGGGCGGCGCCGGCTCCGGCGTCAACGAGATCCTGCTCGCGCAGCACCACGTCGTGCCGGTGCTCAACCTCGGCCTGCCCGACCACTTCATCGAGCACGGCACGCGCGAAGAGCTGCTCAGCGCCTGCGGCCTCGACACCGCCGGCATCCAGCGCGCGATCCAGAAGCGCCTGCGCTCGCGCGACCTGGACCGCCCGAGCAGCGCGCAGGTGGGCTGAGCCTGCAAGCTGCGATTCACTGCCTACGGGGCATCGGGCCGCCACGCCAGCCTGCCGCGCAGGCGCACGACCTCGCCGACGATCAGCAGGCTGGCGCGCGAAAAACCCGCTTCGGCGACCTTGCCCGGCAGATCGGCGAGCGTGCCGACGACGACGCGCTGATCCGGCGAGGTGCCCTGCTCGATCATCGCCGCCGGGAAGCAAGGCGCCAGACCGTGCTCGATCAGACGTGCGCACAGCATCGGCAGCGTGTTGAGACCCATGTAGACGACGAGCGTCTGGCCGCGCCGCGCCAGCTGGTCCCAGTGCAGCGCCAGCTCGCCGTCGGCGCGGGCGTGTCCGGTCACGAAGACGACGGACTGCGCGTAATCGCGGTGCGTCAGCGGAATGCCGGCGTAGGCGGCGCAGCCGCTCGCCGCAGTGATGCCGGGCACCACCTGGAACGGAATGCCCTCGGCCATCAGCGAGTCGATCTCCTCGCCGCCGCGACCGAAGATGAACGGGTCGCCGCCCTTGAGGCGCAGCACGCGCTGCCCGGCCTTGGCCAGGCGCACCAGCTCGGCGTTGATCTCGTCCTGCGGCACGGCATGCCGGCTGCGCGCCTTGCCGACGAACAGGCGCCGCGCGTCGCGCCGCACCCTCTCGAGAATCTCCGGTGCGACGAGGCGGTCGTAGAGCACGACGTCGCATTGCTGCATCAGGCGCAGCGCCTTGAAGGTCAGCAGATCCGGATCGCCCGGACCGGCGCCGACCAGATAAACCTCGCCGGTGATCGCAGTCCCCGCTGCGAGCTTTTGCAGATCGTCGGCGGCGCCGGCCTCGTCGCCGGCGAGCACACGCTCGGCCGCCGGACTGTCGAGAAACGCCTCCCAGAACCCGCGCCGCGCCGGCGCGTCGACGGTTTGCTCGACGTGCGCACGCCAGCGGTGCATGAAGGCCGCGAGTCGCCCGTACGCGGCCGGCAGCATCGTTTCCAGGCGCTCGCGCAGGCGCCGCGCGAGCACCGGTGCGGCCGCGCCGGTCGAGATCGCGACCAGCAGCGGCGAGCGGTCGACGATCGACGGCGTGACGAAGCTCGACAGTCCGACGTCGTCGACGACATTGACCGGCAGGTCGGCCGCCTGCGCGGCTTCGGCGACGCGGCGATTGAGCAGTGCGTCGTTGGTTGCCGCGACGACCAGCGTGCAGCCCTGCAGCTGCTGCGGGGAGAACTCGGCGGCGACGTGGCGCACGCGGCCCTCGGCGCACAGGGCCGCGACCTCGGCATTGAGCGCAGCGGCCACGACCTCCAGCCGCGGCCCGGCGCGCAGCAGCAGCCGCAGCTTGCGCGCGGCAATCTCGCCGCCGCCGACAACGAGCACGCGCCGGCCGTGCAGGCGGAGAAATACCGGGTAGTAAGGCCAGATCTTTGCGCTCATCGCCGGCAGCCTAGCCGATCGCTCATGGCATATAACGATAATTTCTTATACTTTTCCAAAAACCGTGCCCAATACCATCGTGGCGGCCGATGAAACTCCGTCAACTGCGGTACATCCACGAAGTCGCGCAGCGGGGCCTCAACGTCACCGCCGCCGCCGAGGCCCTGTTCACCTCGCAGCCGGGCGTCAGCAAGCAGATCCGCCTGCTCGAGGAGGAGCTGGGCGTCGACATCTTCGTGCGCAGCGGCAAGCATCTGTCGGAAATCACGCCGGCCGGCCAGCGCATCCTCGAGTACACGCGCCGCCTGCTCGCCGAGGTCGAGAACATCGAGCGCGTCGCCGCCGAGTTCCATGACACCGATCGTGGCGACCTCGCGATCGCGACGACGCATACGCAGGCGCGCTACGCGCTGCCGCCGGTGATCCAGGCCTTCCGCAGGAAGTACCCGAAGGTCACTCTGCACCTGCACCAGGGCTCGCCGCCGCAGATCGCCAAGCTGGCCGCGGAGGGCCAGGCCGACTTCGCGATCGCGACCGAGGCGATGCATCACTTCGACAGCCTGGTGATGCTGCCGTGCTACCGCTGGAACCGCTGCGTGCTGGTACGGCCCGAGCATCCGCTGAGCCGGGTCCAGCAGCTGCAGCTGAGCGATGTCGCGCAGTATCCGATCGTCACCTACACCTTCGGCTTCACCGGACGGTCCAAGCTGGACCAGGCCTTCGCCGCGCACGGACTCAAGCCCGACGTCGTGCTCACCGCCGTGGATGCGGACGTGATCAAGACCTACGTGCGCCTGGGCCTGGGCATCGGCATCGTCGCCAACATGGCCTACGACGCGCTCGCCGACCGCGACCTCGTGCGCCTTCCGGCCGACCACCTGTTCGAGCCCAGCGTCACCCACATCGGCTTCCGCCGCGGCCTGTTCCTGCGTGGCTACATGTACGACTTCCTGCACCAGTTCGCACCGCATCTGACGCGCGAGCTGGTCGAAGAGCTGGCGGCAATCGTCGATGCCGAAGAGCGCCGCCGGCGGGTACGCGAGCGCATCCCCAGAATTCCCGACAGCCAGCTGTAATAACGCTTGGTTCTGACCTTAGCTCGCGCACCGCCTTCGGCGCGCAGGGCAGCCCTGTTACGCTGCACGCGCTTTCGAAAGGCGCCTCCATGTACCGCTACGACCAATACGACCAGCGTCTCGTAGACCAGCGCGTCGCCGAGTTCCGCGATCAGACCCGACGCTACCTCGCCGGCGAGCTGCCGGACGATGAATTCCGCCCGCTGCGCCTGCGCAACGGGCTGTACATCCAGCGCTTCGCGCCGATGCTGCGCATCTCGGTGCCGTACGGGCTGCTGTCGTCGAAGCAGCTGCGCATGCTCGCGCACATCGCGCGCACCTACGACAAGGGCTACGGCCACTTCACGACGCGCCAGAACATCCAGTTCAACTGGCCCCGGCTCGAACAGGTGCCGGACATCCTCGCCGACCTCGCCCGGGTCGAGATGCACGCGATCCAGACCTCCGGCAACTGCATCCGTAACATCACGACCGACCATCTCGCCGGCGTCGCAGGCGACGAGCTCGTCGATCCGCGGCCGTACTGCGAGCTCACCCGGCAGTGGGCGACCTTCCACCCCGAGTTCAACTGGCTGCCGCGCAAGTTCAAGATCGCGTTCTCGGCGTCGACGACCGACCGTGCCGCCACGCAGGTGCACGACATCGGCGTGCATATCGTCCGCGACGCTACCGGCGCGCTCGGCTACAGCATCTACGTCGGCGGCGGTCTCGGCCGCATGCCGATGCTCGCGCACAGGATCCGCGAATTCCTGCCCGAGGCCGATCTGCTCTCGTACCTCGAAGCGATCCTGCGCGTCTACAACCGCCTCGGCCGTCGCGACAACATCCACCGCGCGCGCATCAAGATCCTGGTCAAGGACAAGGGTCCGGCCAAGTTCGCCGAGATGGTCGAGGCGGAGTGGGCGCAGATCGACCGCGCTGCGTTCGCGTTGACCGCCGAGGATCTGGAGCGGATGAAGGCGCATTTCACGCCGCACCCCTACGATCCGCAAGCGGCGGCCGACAACAGCTTCGACACCGCGCTCGCGAACGACAGTGCGTTCGCAGCCTTCGTGCGGCGCAACCTGCGCGAGCACCGCGCGCCCGGCTACAAGGCGGTGTTCGTCTCGCTCAAGGCACCGGACATCGCCCCCGGCGACATCACCGCGGCGCAGATGGACCTCGTCGCCGATCTCGCCGAGCGCTACAGCTTCGGCGAAGTGCGCGCGACGCATGACCAGAATCTGGTCCTCACCGACGTGCAGCAGAAGGACGTGTACACGGTCTGGCAGACGCTGCGCGCGGCCGGGCTGGCCACGCCGAACATCGGTCTTCTGACCGACCTGATCTGCTGCCCCGGCCTCGACTTCTGCTCGCTCGCCAACGCCGGCTCGATCGGCGTCGCCGCCGAGATCAACGACCGCTTCGACTCGCTCGATCACCTCTACGACATCGGCGAGATCAAGATCAAAATGTCGGGCTGCATGAACGGCTGTGGCCATCACAGCGTCGGCCACATCGGCATTCTCGGCGTCGACAAGAAGGGCGAGGAGTGGTACCAGGTGACGCTCGGCGGCAGCGCCGAGAACGACGCCAGCCTCGGCGACCGCACCGGGCCGTCGTTCAGCCGCGACGAGATCGCCGACGCCGTCGAGCGCATCGTCGAGGTCTATCTCGAGCGGCGCCGCGACGACGACGAAACCTTCCTGCAGTGCTACCGCCGCATCGGCATGGCGCCGTTCAAGGAGCGGCTGTACGCCGAGGAGACCGCGGCATGAGCGCGCTGATTCGCGACCGGCACCTCGTCGAGGACGACTACGCCTCGCTCGCCGACGACGCGCCGCTGCCGCCGGCGGGAAAGGTCATCGTCTCGCTCGAGCGCTGGAGCGCCGAGCGCGAGACGCTAGAGCGCAGCGGCCTGACGATCGGCGTGCGCATCCCCAACACGGCGGATCTCGCCGAGGTTTGGCCGCAGCTCTGCGACCGGCCGCTGATCGAAGTGCAGTTCCCGGCCTTCGGTGACGGCCGCGCCTACAGCCAGGCGCGCCTGCTGCGCGAGCGCTACGGCTTCAACGGCGAGCTGCGCGCCAGCGGCGCCGCAGTGGTGATCGATCAGGCCGCGCAACTGTCACGCTGCGGTGTCAACGCATTCGTGCTGCGCGCCGACCAGCGCGCCGAGGCTTTTCTCGAAGCGCTGCAGCGCGCCGCGGAAACCGCCTGGTATCAGCACCCGTCCGGCGCGCCGCTGCCGCTGCACGCGCGGCGGCGGGCCACGGTATGAGCCCTCAGGCCTCCAGCTCGATCACGCGGTTACGCCCGCCGCCCTTCGCGCGATACATCGCACGGTCGGCCTGCTCGATCGTCGTGCTCATCGCATCGCCGGCTCGGTGCCGCGCGAGCCCGATGCTCAGCGTCAGCGTGCCGCCGGCGTGATCCACCGGGATCCCGCGTGACGCGACCGCCGCACGCAGGGTTTCCGCGGTGGTATGTGCTTGGGCACTGGAATCGACACACAGTGCGATGACGAACTCCTCGCCGCCATAGCGGCACACCAGGCTGTCCGCCGGCACGATGCGGCGCAGCGTCGTGGCGACCGCGGACAGCGCGTCGTCACCGGCACGGTGGCCCAGCTCGTCGTTCAGCGCCTTGAAGCGGTCGAGGTCGCAGAACAGCACGTACAACCGCCGCCCCTGCCGCTGCGCTTCCGCCGCGAGCACCGGGAAGCGCTGTTCCCAGGCGCGGCGGTTGAGCAGCCCGGTCAGCGCGTCGGTCATCGACAACTGCTCGGTGAAATGGAAACGGCGGCGATGCGCGAGCGCGCGGTCTGCCAGACCGATCGCCAGCACGACCGCCTCGAAGCTGCCGGCGACCGGCATCACATCGTCCAGCCACGGCCAGTCGGCGAATGCGCCGGCGACCTGCATCGAGGTCATGAAGGTCACCGCCATCAGCGGCAGCCAGCCGAGCAGAAAATAGGCGCCGTAGCGCGAGCCCTTGATCCAGGCGACCAGCGCCGCGACCGGCAGCAGCAGAGCGCCGAGCGCGAGCAGCGGGTTGATCGCGGCACGCGCCACGGCCGCCGGCGCCGCCGCCGGCACCAGTCCGGCACCGACGACCGACGCGAACAGCGCCACGTAACCCAGCATCAGCCAGCGCATCCGCGGCGCGGTGTGCTGCATGCGCGCGAAGTCGACGAGAAACAGGTAGGCGCTGATCACGCTCACGATCGTCGCGGCTTTGCCGATCGTGCCGGCCGCCGGGGCCCACGCCTGCAGGCGCAGCACGGTGAACAGATAGCCGCTTACGATCGCCTGCAGCACGACGAAGCAGGCGAGATAGAGCGCGTACCACAGATACGCGCGGTCGCGCAGGATCAGCAGGAAGACGATCGCGGTCAGCGCCATTGCCAGCATTGCGCCGAGGCTGGCGCTGGTCAGCGCGACCCACAGCGCATTTGTCTGCAGATAGTCGGATAGCGGCTCGACCGTGATCGTCACGCCCGGGGCGAGCGTCGGATAAGGCTCCAGCCGCAGCAGCAGCGGCGCCGCCGGCGGCAGATCGGCGGGCAGCTCGAAGACCGGTGCGCCGTAGCCGGACAGACCGGTCGCCGCCGCTGCGAGAACGTCGCCGCGCAGCGGCGCGTCACGCCCGGGGATGTGCAGCGTCACCGCACCGAAGACGACGCGATGCACCTGCAGCACCAGCGGTCCGGCCGGCCAGCGGCCCTCGCGCGGCTGGATGCGCAGCCAGGCGCCGTCCGGGTTGCGCGGGAACCGGTTGAGGCGCGCCGGATCGAAGGCGACGAAGCCGTCCGCGGACGGAGCGTCTGCGCGCGGACTGCCGGCACCGGTCCAGTGCTCGGCCTGGATCGGCACGGCCGCCGCCGTCGCGGTGCCGGCAAGCAGCGCGAGGCAGACCGCCAGCGCCGCCGGCAGCAAGCTCCGCTGCCGTGCGCACAGCGCACTCAATCTGCAGAACAGCATGGCGACATATCGGCCCGAGCGCCGGACGAAAAGCGTAAGCGCAACGATAGCCGCGGCCGCCCCGCGGCGCAGCTGCGGGGCCTATGAACGGATCGTCTGCGGCGACGCGCGTAGCGCGACGCCAGCGACGGCTGCGCTGCGTAGGTCGGGCTTGAGCCGCTTGAGCCCGACAGCGGGCTCGAATGTCGGCCTGAAGCCCGGCCCACGAGCGCAGGGTCAGGACAAACGACGGCGCTTAGCGCTGCAGCGCGTCGACCTCCAGCCGCCGCGCCGCCTCCAGCAGATCCGGCCGTCCGAACGCGCGGTCGGTATACGCCGACAGCGGCCGCGCAGGGATGAGCGCGACGTTGCTCAGCACCGGCCCCAGCGCATTGGGCACGCCCAGCGCGGAGGTCAGTGTGATCGAGCCGACGCGCAACGGCCCGGCGGCGCCGCGCTCGTGCAGCGCGAGCCCGTAGAACGTCAGCTCGATCTCCTGTACGCCCGGCTTCAGATCATGCGCGCTCTGCGCCTCGGCAATCGGCCGGCCGGCGAGATCGCTCAGCGTCGCCGCGAGGTGGTAACGCCCGGCAGCGAGCACTTCGGCCTGCGCGCGCAGCACCAGGCTGCCGTCGCGCAGCGCGTTGTCGAATACGCCGGTCAGGCGCGCGCCGGGGCTGCTGTACTGGAAACCGCCGCTGCCGGCGAAACTCTCGCCGTCGGCCGCGAGCGCACGCAGCTTGACCATGATGCTCTTCGCATGGCCGGGCGCCGGCGCGTGCTCCGGCGCAAGCCGGTAGCGCACACTGTAGACGCCGTCGCCACGCAGCACGTCGGCGCCACGGCCGTCGTCGGCGTAGTCGAGCTCGGCGAGCGTGCGGCCGGCCTCGTCGACCAGCGTCGCCGTGATCGTCAGCGCCTGGCCGCGAGTGAGCGCCTCGCGCAGGCTGCGCGGCGCGGCGTCTTCGAGGCTCGCATACAGATCCACGTTCTGTCCGGCCTCGAACGCGATGCCGGACGCCCAGACGGCGAGCTGACGCTCCGAGTGCTGGCGTCCGCGCAGCACCTGCCGCGTCGGCGTGCGCTGCGCGACGATCGGATCCGGCATGCCTTCGCGCACCGGGCGCGACCACTCGGGATAGCGCGCGGCTTCGCGGTAGCTCGCCGCGGCGTCGAGCGCGAGCGGGCGCTGCAGCTCTGCGGCCTGCGCGAGCGGCGCGATGATGGCCGCGAGCGCGGCGATCGAGAGGCTGCGATGAATCGTGCTGTGCATGGCGTTGTCCTCTCTTCAGTACAGGATGCCGATGAACTGGCCGGTGCTCATCGAGCTCTGCACCGTCGTGCCCGGCGCGCACGGCGAGCCGCTGCAGGTCCAGATGCCGCCGGGGATCGCCTTGCGCACGTCGCGGTCGGCGTCGTTGCGCTCGTCGTCGTGGTTCTCGTGCGAGGCGTCGAGATTGCGAAAGCCGCTGCCCTCCTGCTTCGACGAATTGCCGCAGACGTTCGAGTTGTCGTAGCTGGTGCCGGCCGAGCCGCTGCAGGCGAAAATCGACGCGTACTGCACGACCCCGTCGTCCTCGCCGGAGAGGCAGGCGCTGGCACCGAAGATCGCCTCGTAGCCGCCGGTCAGATAGACGTTCTTCGCCGGCGCGTTCGAATAGGTGCGCACCTGCACGTCGTCGGCGCTGCGCAGCCACCAGGTCGGATCGTCGCAGTCCTGAATCCACGAGCCGGCCCAGTTGCAGGCCCAGTTCGAATCGCCGCAGACCGCATCGGCGCCCTGCGAGCCGCGGTGCGCGCCACCGGTCGTGACCGCGAGGCCGATGCGGCTGGCAACGGTGCTGTACGGCCCGTTGTAGTTGTAGTTCGGATCCGAGCTGTCGTTGTTGCCGAGGATGAAGTCCATGACGGTGCCGCCCATCGAGTGCGCGACGACCCAGAACGTCCCACCCTGCGCGTACGTCTGCGCACAGCGGTTGCCGCCGCCGTCGGCGCCACCGTTGGTCGCATTGACGATCTCGTTGGCGACCTCGCCGGCCGCCTGCGCGTCCCAGTACGGTCGCGAGCCGTTGTAGCCGATCACGTAATACGAGCTCGCGAAGTTCTTGGTCGCTTCCTTGATGAAGTCGCGCGTGCCGCTCTTCCAGTAATTGCGAGCCGTCGACCAGTTCGTGTACGTGCCGGTGTCGGTCTGCTTGCCGTGCACGAAGATCAGGCAGGGTGCCGCTTGCGCGGAAACACTGACGAGCAGCAAGGCGACAGCCGCCGTCGCCCTGCCGAGGCAGGTATGAAGCATCGTTCTCTCCTTGTCGCACCGAATGGGCCGGATTTCTCGATCCGGTTTGGCGCGGCAAGGCTGACATGCTTCGGTTAACGAATCATGTAGGGGAATTCCTTAAGGGGAATCACCCAGACCGCGTTCACCGGTCACACTGCCTGAAACCCGATCCCGCGCCTGCAATCCGGCTTGACCCGCATCTCGTCGCGCAGCAAGCCAATCAAAACTGCATCGTCGCCAAGGAATCCGCCAAGCTCCGCCCGCTTGCGGACCAGCGCGAAATCCGCCGGCGTCAGCAAGTCCAGCTCGTCCAGCTCATGCGGTGCCGGCCGGCCGAAGAAGTGGACGAAAGCAAGGCGCGCACGCTCGCGGTCCAGGTACTCGACTCTCAACTTGAACATGAAGCGCCGGAGCGACGCACCATCGAGCGCGTCCATGAAGTTCGTCGTGCAGACGAAGGGCAAGGGATGCGATTCCATCCATGTCAGCATCTCGTTGACTTGCGAGATCTCCCAATGGGCGCGCGCATGCTCGCGAGAGCGCAGCAGCGAATCCGCCTCGTCGAAGATCAGCATCGCGCCTTCGCTTCGTGCCTCGCGGAAGGCATCGGCAATGTTCTTCTCGGTTTCGCCAACCCACATGCCGAGCAGGTCGGACGTCCGCTTCTGAATGACCTCGATGCCCATTGACCTTGCCAGGTGACGCGCGTAAGCGCTCTTGCCGGTTCCCGGCGGGCCATAGAGGCATAGCGAGAACGGCGTTCGGCTGCTCGAAGGACGCGCAACCTGCTCCAGAACGTGCAGCGATCGCCGATCGGCGTTGAGCAGAGACGGCAGATAGTCGTCGGTCATTCGCGGGCGAGGAGGCGTAGCCTTGCCGCCATTCATCGCCTTGAGCAGGCTCTCCGCCACTTCGCGAGCCTCGGCGACCCCGCCGCCCGCCAGTGTCGCAGCACGCGCCGCCGCAGACGCGATCGCGGGCACTGTAACCAGGTCGCGCGCGAGCGCGTCGAGCTCCGCGTCCGAGGCGGTCACGCCCGATGTGGCCAGTGCCTTGTCCCAGATGCGGCGCCGCACCGCGGCGCCGGGACACCTCAGCTCCATGGCATACGTCATGCGCCGGATCACCGTGCTCGGCACGCGCCACGGATCGTTGACGATCCAGATCACCGGCACCGGCAGACTTTCCATCAGCCGGTGCAAGTAGACCTTCGAGCCCGGTGGTCTGGACAGACGTCGGCCGGCGAAGTCGAACGACTCCTCGCCGCAGACGAGATCCTCGGCTTCGTCCACCATCAGCACGATCTTGCGTTTGCGACGCCGAAGCATGTAGGACGCGCGCCGCAGCGTCGCCAGGCGTTCGCTGCGGTCGGGCTCGTCGCCCTCCTCGTCGGTTTCGCCGAGAGCGACCAGCGGTAGCCCGATCTGCCCGGCCAGTGTCTTCGCAAACTCGGTCTTTCCGGTCCCCGGTGGACCGTACAGCAGAACGTGCAGGCCATCGCCACACGCGCCATTGCTTCGGCCCATCAAGCGCGCCAACAGCTCCCGCGCATCGCCCAGGTGCGAGAAGCTGTCCCAGTCCAGCTCGGCGCGCTGTGTGCGCCCGATCAGATGCTCGGTGAGATCGGCAGGCGGCGTCGGATAGGCGTGAACCAGACGCTTGACCGCTTCCGGCACGGCGATATCTCCGGTGCAGTCGACTGAGCACAGACCGGCGCTGACCAGGACCCCATTCGGCGACAGCGCCTCTGCGCAACTCCGCGGCACGCCGGCCACTGCAAGGAGCCACGCCAGAGACCGCGGCTTGAGGTCCGGATCGTCATACAAATAGCAGGCCTTCCAGAGCGCCGACACCTTGTCGCACATCGTCAGGCGCAGGATCAGTCCGTACAAAGCCGCGGTATGCGCATCGAGCGAGAAGAACTGCGCAAGCGCATTGACATGCGCCTGCATGCTGCTGCAAACCGGCAGCGCCAGCGACCGCAGCTCGGCACGCATCTTCTTCAGGAGGCTGACAAGCTCCGCGAGACTTGGTGCGTCGGCTTCCGCTTCAGGCTGCCCGTCCTGCCAGTCGTCCCGAACGCCCGATGCATTCAAGTCCAGCGCCGACCCAAGCGCGGCTTTCAGCCTGCTCTCCGGGATTCCCAGCGTCGGCGCGCGGCGCCGAAGATTGTCGACGTACGTGAGAAGTACGCCGAGCTCGAATGGGTCCGTCTCGCTATACAGCGTGCGATAGTCGCGGGGGCGGGGCATGATGATCTCCAGTTTTCTGGAGACATCATGTAATCGGTGTGCGACACGCGGTGTCGCGGATCAATAGGGAGGCAGCTCGTCTTGTGCGACGCGCTCTTGATCCAATAAGCTCACGGGCGGTGCGATGCTCGGGGGGCTGTCTCGTGAAAAAGAGCTTCTTTGGCCGATTCAAGAGTCATCTGAAGCAGGACTTCGGTGGGCGCTATCTCGGGGCAGTGCTTGCAGAGTGCATCAATGCCGAACCAGGCATAGCGAAGACACTCTGGGGAATTTCTATAGACCCGCGCCACCACGCCGTCACAGCCGAATGGGTCTTTCCTGGCAAGGATAAAGGTCGGCGCGCAGATCTGGTAGTACTGAAGAAGAAGGATCGGCAGCTAGTGGCGCTCGCGGAGATTAAGTACGAAGACCACAAGTTGGATTCCACTGGAGCCCAGCTCAAGGACTACCTTGATCTTGTTGAACGGCAGTCTGGGCTTGCGTTTGTTTACCTTACGAAGCACGCGCCTAAACACGAAGACAAGTGGAAGGTGCAACAAGCAGGGCACCGGGCATATACATACGGCGATCTTTTTCAAGCGCTCCACGCGAACAAGGGATTGCGCGGCAACCACACAGCACAACTTTTGATGGACTTTCTGCGCGAGGAGGGCTACGTGTTCACGCAAAACATAGACGCTCAGGACGTAAAGGCGCTGATTGCACAGACCTGTGGATTCCCCCAAGCCGCTGGCCTTGGAAAGCTCTTTTCAGGCGCGACATACGAGCGGACAACAGATGCGCTTCAGCAGATTCTTGCGAATGCCGCAGTGCTCGGCGACTCCTTCTATGAACAATACGGAGCCGTCGCATTTGGTAACCGTCCATTTACCAGGTTCACTTCCCTTCCCTGGATCAATAAGACTGGGATGAAATTGCTAGCGAAAGAATTGGACGACTACGATGAGGTGTATCTTCCAAGAAGGAGCATCTCTGGTGGCTCGTTATTTGTTTGGTCCCAAATGCGATTCGCAGGAAAATCAGGGTGGATGTATCTGTATATTGAGCAGTCGTATGAGCTGAGTACCGGCACGGACCATAAGTTAAAGATTAGATTGGGCGGAACAATTGATACCGAGCGAGCTAGGCACGAGCACTGGCGGAAGGTCGGGCTAAATACCACGCTCGATAAGCTACGAGAAGTGGTGAGACAGTTGGTCAAGGCCTCTTTGGGTGACGCCCTTGCGGATCAAGCTCATTTTGGCGGCGACAAAAGGAAAGCTTTGGCGAAACTTCGAAGTGCCATGGCTTGAAGCCTCTCCAATAGATTCTGGTTTTCGTCACGAATCGGCATGACTTGCTCATAGGCGAGGATCCACGGCCTCACTCTCCATCGCCAACGCGCCAAACACACATTCGTGCACCCGCCGCAACGGCTCGCGGCGCACAAACCGCTCCAGCCCTTCAACGCCGAAGGCGAACTCCCGCAACGCGAGGCTGCGCTTGGCCGCCACGCTGCGCTCACGCAGGCGTTCCAGCGCTTCCGGCTTGTTGTACTCCGGCCCGTAGATGATGCGCAGGTATTCGGGGCCGCGGGACTTGATGGCGGGCTGTAGGAGGCCGCGGCCGCCGAACGCGACGAAGTCGAGCGGCTTGACGACGATGCCCTCACCGCCACCGGCAGTGAGCGCTTCCCACCATTCGATCAGGCTCCGAGTGGCGTCTTGGTCTGCCAAGTCAACGACGCGCATCGGTGTCGCGACGAGGAAATCCGGGTCGGCGCGGCTCAGCTCGGCCAGCGTTTCCATGTGCCAGACGTGGGTCTTGTCCACGTGAACGCTGCCCTCGGTGGCGAGGAGGTGAAAGGGTGCAAGCTTCATGTCCTCCACGCGGCTGACCGGCCAGCAGTAGCGACGATACGCATCCACATAGCGCGAGGTGAGAGTGGCGCGCTGATCGAGCGACGCGGCTACGTCGCCCAGGTCGAGCCCGCGCGCAAGCGCCTGCTCAATGGCCATGCGCGCCGCGTTGATCCCAGCGGTTGCCGCCGTGCCGGTGGGTGCGTATTGGCTGCGTAGCAGGTCTTTGGCTTTCACCGACCACGGCATGATCTCGCAGTCGAAGCAGAACCAGCGGGTATCGAAACGCTCCCAGAAGCCGGCCCGATCGAGCGCCGCACCGAGCCGGTCGAGCACCGCTTGCTCGAATGTCGTCTCGCTGAAGAACCGCCGGCCCGTGCGGGTGTAGACGATGCCCCGCCCTTCTCCTTCGACTCCGAAGCGCTGGCTTGCAGCGTGCTCGTCGCTACAGATCACGATCACCGCGCGTGAGCCCATGTGCTTTTCCTCGCAGACGACGGTGCTCACACCGTTCTTGCGGTAATAGTCGAGCGCCTCTTCCGGGTGCTCGAGCAGCTCGGGCCTGCGACTCGTTTCGCTCGGCGACATCGTCGGCGGCAGGTAGATGAGCCACTTGGGATTGGCGGCGAAGCGGCTCATGACCTCCAGGGCCGCAACCGCGTTCTCCTCCCGGATGGTGATGCTGCGGTAGAGCCGCGTGTCGATCAGGCGCTTGCCGCTGACATCTTCGAGATCCAGCAGATCGTCGTGCTGCTGCTGCGCGCTCAGCGTGGAATCGACCGCTGCGCGCAGCGGCTTGATCGGCTCGTAGTAAGTTCGCTTTGCCGGCACGGAGACCAGCTCGCGCTCCGGGTACCGCAGCGCCGTGAGCTTGCCGCCGAACACGCAGCCGGTATCGAGGCAGATGGTGTTGTTCAGCCATTCCGGCTCGGGCACGGGGGTATGTCCGTAGACAACCGTCGCCTTGCCGCGGTAGTCCGCTGCCCAGTTGTGTCGCACCGGGAGTCCATACTCGTCGGTCTCGCCGGTGGTTTCCCCGTACATCGCGAACTGCCGCACCGCGGCGGAGCCTCGGCCGTGCATCTCTTCGCGCAGACCGGCGTGCGCGACGACGAGCCTGCCGTCATCGAACACGCAGTGGCTCACGAGCCCGTCGAGGAACTTCGCGGCAGACTGACCGAGCTCTTCGGGCTGCTGGCCGAATTGCTCAAGCGACTCGGCAAGGCCGTGCGTGCGCTTGACATCACGTCCGCGTAGGGCACGCGAGAGCTTCACATCGTGGTTGCCGGCGACGCAGAACGCGGCACCTGCCGTGACCGCATCGGATACCAGGCGGACAACAGCCGGCGTGTCGGGGCCGCGATCGACGAGGTCGCCGACGAAGACGAGCTTGCGTCCGTCCGGATGATCGGCGGAGAAACGGCCTTCGCGTTCAGTGAGCCGGTAGCCGAGCAGGCCAATCAGCTGCACCAGTTCATCGAAACAGCCGTGGACGTCGCCGATGATGTCGAACGGCCCCCTTTCCGGCTTCTTGTTGTTCCAGAGCGGCTCGCGCCGGATGCTCAGCCCGGCGAGCTCCTCGACGGAGCGGAAAACATGGACGTGGCGGAAACCCTCGCGATCGAGGCTGCGCATCGAGCGGTGCAGCTGGCTCCGCTGGTTGCGGATCACGTGATCACCGAAGGCTCGGTCTGCGCGGCTGGCATTGCGATCGCGGCACAAGCGCTCCGGCATGTCGAGCACGAGCGCCACGGGCAGGCAGTGATATTCGCGCGCGAGCGCGATGAGCGGCGTGCGCGCCTCGGGCTGGACGTTGGTGGCGTCGATGACGGTCAGCTTGCCCGCCTTGAGGCGCTTGGCGGCGATGAAGTGCAGGACGTCGAAAGCGTCATTGGTCGCGGCTTGATCGCTCTCGTCGTCCGATACGAGGCCGCGGCAGTGATCCGAAGACAGGATTTCGGTCGGTTTGAAGTGTGCCCGCGCAAGCGTCGACTTGCCGGAGCCGGAAGGGCCGATCAGCACGACCAGCGCAAGCTCGGGAATTCTGATCTCCATGATCAGCGGGCCCCGAAGATTGCCATCTGTGTTGGCGGACCAAGAACCGGATCGGCCATGCCGACCGCCTCGAAGCGCACGTTGTAACCGAAGCGTTCTGCCGTCGCGTTTGCCCAGGTCTCGAACTCTGCACGCGACCATTCGAAACGGTGGTCGGGATGCCGAAACTGCCCCGCAGCCAGATTCTGGAACTTGCTGTTGTACTCGGCGTTCGGCGTCGTAACGATCACGGCGCCGGGACGCGCGTGCTCGAACAGCACGCGCTCGAAGGCTTTGAGGCGTGCAGCGTCGAGATGCTCGATCACCTCGATGACGGTGGCGATGTCGAAGCCTGAGAGCCGCCGGTCGCGGTACATCAGCGAGCCGTGGAGCAAGCTGATCCGGCTGCGCACCGCGGGTGCGAGCTGATCCAGATCGAGCCGTTGCGCGGCGATATCCAGAGCGCGCAAGGACACGTCCAGACCGACGATGCGCTCCAGCTGGCGGAGCTTGAGCAGCTCGCGCAGCAGTCTGCCTTCGCCGCAGCCGAGATCGAGGACCGACTTCGCACCCGACGAGCGCACGAGCTCAACG
This sequence comes from Pseudomonadota bacterium, assembly GCA_040754295.1. Lineage (GTDB taxonomy): Bacteria > Pseudomonadota > Gammaproteobacteria > Nevskiales > Nevskiaceae > Solimonas. Next base: position 54,158 of record JBFMCQ010000008.1, read on the forward strand.
ACCTGCTGCAGCCGCTGCTCGTTGAGGCTGATGCCGGCTTCCAGCGCTTCCTCGCGTCCGGCGACTTTGGGCGCAGCTACCTGCGCTGCCTCGTCGCCCTCCTCTGCCTGAGTCAGCCGCTCGATCGCGACCCGCGCGAGGCTTCTGCGGTACTTCAGATAGCGCCGGGCAATCTGGTCGCGGGCGGGATGTTGCGGCAGCCAGTCACCGCCACGGCGGATGAGCTTGTCCACTTCGTCATCGCCAACCCAGTAGTGCTTTTCGTCGTCGAGCACGGGAATCAGCACGTAGAGATGCTCCAGCAGCGTCTGCAGCCGCTGCTGGCCGCGAATCCTCAGCCGGTAATAGCGGCTGGGTCCCCACTCGGGGAACTGCACATCCAAAGGCAGGCGCTCGGTGTGGATGTCATACCCCAGTGGCTCGAACAGCGAACGGATCAGCGCCTCTCCACCACGGCTGGGCAGCACAGGGATTGCCGCTTCGACCGGGATCGGTGTAGCTGCCAGCCCCGGCCGGTCCTTGCAGCGCCCGGCCATCGCCGTGCCGAACACCTCCGCGAGCGCGACACTGAGGAAGGACGAAGCCACGTAGGGTCGATCGTTGACGTACTGCGCCAGCTGCCCGCCGTCACCCGACGGGCCGGAGCGATTGCGCACCAGGGATATGGGATCGATGTCCAGCAGCAGACAGGCGGTGCAGCGCGTCGCTTCGGCCTCCGGATAGAACACCGACGCCTGCCCGAAACGCAGCTCAAACCGATGGACGCGCGAAGGATGCTTGTGCAGCAGATAGCCGAGATCGGTGGCGGGTTCTGCCGTCGTCGAGATCGTCAGGAGCATGAAGTCATTATGGCCTTTAGACGCGACAGCCGATTTCGGCTGCGGAGCGTTCAATCCGCTGCAACACCGTCGCCTGCCGGAAGCTGATGATCATCAGCGCGCGCGCCGCTGCAGGAACTGCGCGAGCCGGACCATCGCCAGCGAGTCCTGACCACAGTAGCGCAGCAGCGCGCTGCGCAGCTCTGCGCGCCTTGCTGGCGTTGTTGCCGGATCGGTGGCCTCTTCGAATGCGCGCTGGGCGCCGCCGCCGTCCTGAACTTCTCCGAGATTCTCATACGACAGGTCCGGAGCGACGGTGGGCAACACGGCCTTGATCGACCACGAGCCCATCATGCCCGGGTGGTAGTACGCGACTTTGGTGATCGGAAGCAGGTCGACGAGCCGCTTGCGCAACGCTTCGAGGCGCGGGGCGAGATCGGGCAGAAGCATGGACATGTCCCTGAGGACGCGCGCCTCGAAGTCGCTGTAAACGAACACTGGTCCTTTGCGGCCCACGGCGGCGAGCAGCTGGGTCATCGCGGCACGGGCGGGGTCTGCGCCGGAGAGGTCGAGGAACTCCGCATGCTCCAGGCGGCGTCCTGCGCCGGTCTGGATGTGCAGCGACCACTGAAACGGGATCTGCTGAAACGGCCGCGTGCCGGCCCAGACAGGAACGGCGGGATTGATCGTTTCGAAATCAAGGTAGAACCGCGGATACGGAAGTCCGGCAAGCGGTGCCGCGGCGCCGCGATCGAAGACCGCTTTACCCCGTACGGACGCGACCCGTATCCGCTCGTGAGCTTCGTTGCGCAGCTCGCCGTTCGGGATCTGGCGCAGGTCGGTGATCCCGCGTGCGGCAAAGTCTTCGATCCGCTTGCGGCTGATACGCGGAAGGATTCCGACGGGATAGCCGTCCGCAGCCTTGTTGCAGTGTGCGTGGAACGGGCACTCGAACGGCTCGGTGCACTGCGGGCCGGGCGCAATGTCGGGCTTGTCTGCGTTGAGTGTGCGCTTGGCGCCGGCGATCCACTTCGGCGCCAGCTCCTGCAGTGGCTTGAGACGCGCGGCGATGTTCACCTGGGTCAGCAAGCCACGGTAGTCGCCGTCTCCGCGATAGACGAAGTGCTTGTTGATATGCGCCAAATACATCCTGCGCACCTTCAGGCCGGCGCGCTCGATCACATGGCGCTGGGTTGCGCAGTCCTCGAGGTGGTAGTCCTTGACCTCGCCGCTGGACTTGACCTCGGTAATCGCCGCACCGGCGGCGGTAAGGCGCAGCACATCCGCCATCACGTAGACCTTGTCGGCTACGAAGGCGGCTTCGAACAGGGTTTGCGGCTTTCGCGCCGTGAGGTGCGCACGCGTCCGTCCGAGCGCGGCTTCATAGTCCGGCTGCCCCTGATCGAACAGGAGCTCGCCGGGCCCGTAGAGCTGGCGCGCCACTTCGCCGACGAGATGCCCACGCGTGAACGAGGCATCGGCTTCGTCGCTCGTCTCGGCAAGCTGCGGTTGGTAACGCTCCAGCCACAGCCGCTTCGGGCACTGGCGGTACGAGAGGATCTTGCTCTTGGACAGGTTCATGCGGCCGCTCCGCTCGTTGCGGGTGCGTACTGCGCGGCCATGGCTGCCGTGGTTCGGGCCAGCTCCCGGCGCAGCTTCAGCGGCTTGAGCACTTCGAGCTTGGCGCCGAAGCTCAGCAGCCACCAGCGCAGCTCGTCGGTGTCGGCGACCGTCGCGCTGACGAAGGCGCCTCCGTCGTCAGGGCCTTGGACGCGCTGATCCTTGCCGAGCGGTCGTTCCTCCAGATGCGCCGCGATTTCCGGATCGACGCGCAGTTGCAGGTGCAGGCTTCCCGGGCTGACCGGATAACGGAATTCCTGCTCGACGTAGGTCGCGAAGTCGAAGCTCCTCAGTGTCCGGCTGCTCTCGGCCAGGCACTCTGCGTGGCGGAAGCGGTGCAGCGCGTAATGAACCGGATGCTCGTAACTCCAGGCGGCGGCGACGAGATAGACCACACCGTCGCGCAATACGAGGCCCTGCGGATGCAACAGCTGATTGCTCGGCGCCGCGGCGCCGCGGCCTTTGTACTCGACCTGCAGCTGCTTTCCTTCCAGCACGGCCCGGTACACGGCGTCCTGTACCTCGGGGGAGACCTTCGGCGCATCGAGCGGCAGCCCCGGCGTGATCACGCGAATGCGCTGCAGCCAGCCGGCGAGCGGCTGCGTCAGCTCGCCCTGTAGGACGGACTCGGCGCGCAAGAAATAGGGCTTGACCAGATCCAGCGTCACTGCGGGCAGCAGCGGCACGAGATAGTCGCGCGCCATCAACAACGCCAGCGCACAGGCCGAACTCATTCCCGGCAGCTCGAAGAGCCGCTCATTGCGCGGATAGAACCAGCGATGGCTGCGTCCGTCCGCTTCATAGGTGTACATGAAGATCTCGCTGAGCTTGGCGAGATCGCGCTCGATCGTGCGCTTCCCGCCCTTGTAGCCGCGATCCTTCAGCCGATCGGCAATCTCCTGCGCGCTGAGCTTCTGCGGCTCGCGCGGGATCAGCTGGGCCATCGCCAGATAGCGCATCGCCGTGTCACGGAACCTGAACGACTGCTCGTCGGCGTCGCCACGCCTTGCTTTCTTTCGCATCATGGACCCCCTGTATTTGCCGGATGATCGTCAGTGTAGTCAGCTATGCGACATCTATTGTCATCTTGCCGGCCGGCGAGTGCGAAGCGCAAAGCGAGGGCGTCGTCGAGCGCGTTGTGTCGGTGTCGGTCCGGTGCCTCCCTGAAGTAGCGTTCGAACCGCTGCAGCGTCCCAGCGTTCGTCGCCAGCGGCGCCAGCACCCATCGCGCGTGGATGCCATGTATGCCCAAGGGATGCGCTCCGGTGAGCTCGTGCAGCAGATACTGGTCGCACTCGTCATCAACGACGATCTCCAAGCTGTCGTCATTACCTTGGACGTGCTCGATCCATCGACGGAAAGCAGCGTCTACGGCCCTCTGCGTGCCGCGGGCGTCGGCGGGATGGGCATCGAGCACAGGCAGAACGCGCTCGCGCACGAAGGCTGTGCAGGCCTGATGCGGATAGTCCGTCAGCACGGCATAGAAGGTGTCGCCCCGCGAATCGACCGCGGCAAACGAGATCAGGCGCGGGTCGGCGAGCGAGGTGAATTCGGTGTCAACAAACAGGAGCATCAGCGACCTTCGAGCAGGTCAACGCATCCAGATCGCGCTCCTGCGACCACAGCACGATCGCTCGGTGACTGCGGCCATCCAGCCAGGCATCGCCTTCGGGCCTGGGAAGGACGAAGCACTTCGCGTCCCAGTTGCCCGGAATCAGACCGGCGACCGCCAGATTGATCCGCTCGACAGTCTCCATCGTCAGCGCCGAATCCCCGAAGATCGTGACCAGGACTCCGCCGGTACGGCACTGGCGCTGGCCGCCGATCCGGCGACGCAGTGCGGCCGCGATCCCTGATTCATAACCCGTGACGACTCCGCCGGTCATTCCGCGGCGTCGAGTCAGCAGCGTCAGGATATCCATGAAGTCCACGCAAACCAGCCCGGGCGTCCACAGCGCTCCGACGATTCCCAGCATCGCCCCGCGAACCGCGAGTTGCCCCTGCCCGACATCGCCGAACACCGTGAAGCCATGTTCGAGCAGCGCCTGCGCGACTGAGGTCAGCGAGATTCCATCCCCGCGCTGCAGCAGCCACGCCAGGCGGATCGGACGGACGTCGCGGGCGTTTTCGTCCGAGCCTCGCGAAGCACTGGGCGTGTGCAAAAAGCGTTGGAGGATGTCGACGCTGGAGGGCCGATCGCTCGACACCACCAGCATCGACACGTCGACCGAGGGGCCCTGCAGTAGGGCAACATCATCGAATGTCGCGAGCGGCCGCGTCAGGCGGTCGGCGACGGCACTATCGTGGTCATCAATGGCTGCAGACAGGCATTCAGCGGCGAGTCCACCGAACGCCGTCCATGAGATGGTGACGCGCCGCGCACTTTCCACCGAGTAAATATCCCGAAGCAGGCCCATCGCCGATTTCCTCACTAGGTCCTGCAGCATCATCCGGTGTCCGAACGACAGGTACTGTCGGGCGGCATCCGACGCACACGGATCCATAGGAAGTTCACCGGCGCAGCAAAACGGGACGTGCGGTTCAGGTCGCAGTGGACCCCGACTGAAACGACACCGTCTGTCGCGTCACGCCCACACGATGCGCTCCACCACCCTTGGAGCACATCATGAAGACTATCGCTGTTGTCGCGTCCGCTGGCCTCGTGCTTGCTTGCCTGATCGCGAGCGATGCCTCGATCGCGGGCACCGCAGGAACGGTGATCTCGAGCATAGAAGCCAGCGACAGCGTCGCGGTCAGCAACAATGGCGACATCGTCGCGGTGTCCGCCAGCGGCAGTGACATCAACGTGAGGATGCTCGATCCGTTCGGCGTGCGGAAGATCGAGCCATTTGCCGCGAACAGCGCCGCGGCGGCCGCTCGCTCACTGCCCTGGGTCGCCTCAGACGCTGCCGGCAACTTCGTCGTCGTCTGGCAGCAGGCGGCGGCTGCCGGCGCGAGCCCCGACCTTTACGCACGGTTGTTCGACGCGTCCGGTACGCCGAAGGGAAACGAGTTCCGCGTGAATACGACGACCGCGGGAGATCAGACCTATCCGTTTGTTGCTATGGATTCCAACGGAAACTTCGTCGTCACCTGGAAGAGCGGCTCCCCTGCCGATGTCGTTTTACAACGCTTCGACTCAAGTGGCCGCAAGGTGGGCAGCGAGATCGTCGCCAACGAGGGATTCGGCAAAGTGGGACCACGCCAGCAGATCGTGCCGGTCGTCGTCGACGATGCCGGGAACATGGTGATTGCCTGGCAATCGAACGTCGACGATCCGCAAGTGGCGGGCTCCGACCTGACCATGTACTGGCTCAGCTACGACGCGAACGGCGTCGCACGCTCGTCTCCAAAAGCGATCGATTGCCCGTATGAAGGCGACGCAGTGTTCCTCGCCAGCAATCGCCAGGGCTACGCGATCGCGGTATTTGGCGGAAGCGGCCCAAACCTCTTCCGCACCGCGACGTTCTCGGTTGCGAACCCCGGCGGCCTCGGATGCTCGGTGCTCCACCGCGCAGGGCAGCCCAACGAACGCGCCATCGATCAGGTCACCGCGGCGATCGGCAGCATCTCGGATAACGACCTGCCCATCCTCATGAGCTGGCGGCTCACGCTTGGGAACAACGTGCAACGCAGGCGCAGTCAGTACTTCGATGCAAACTCGCGACCGATCAGCGACGAGATTCCTTACAGCGGCCCGCCTGCCGTCGATCCAGACGGCGACGGCGTACTGGCCGGCGGTGCCGTGGTCGCCGGTCCGGCGATCGTCCCCGTCGCACTCTCGCTATCGGACAACCCGGACCCCGTGAACGATGCCGGCAACAGGCGATTCACCTTGACTGCGGAGATCGAGAACCGCAGCGCGGCCTCGCCGAATCCCGCGGCCGGCGCTGCGTCGAAGCTGAGACTCGCCTACAGCTGGCCACCAGGCGAGCCGCAGGCCACGTTCGTCAGCGGCGGGAATCCGGACTGGTCGTGCAACGGTTCGGGATGTACGAAATCCACGCCGCTTTCGGCTGGGCAGACCACCGCGGTTTCGATCGACTTCCTGCTTCCGGAAACGTCCGGCACGATCACGACGCTTGCGACCGCGGACCGCGCTCAAAACGGAGCCCCGGTCCAGGAGAGCGAGGCGACGACAGCGTGTTACGCGGGCGAGGTGTCGTTCGTTGAGCCCCCTTCCCGCTCGCTCCCGGAAGAGGACAGCGGCGGCAAGGGGACGGCGACGACCCTGGGCGTCCTGCGCTCCGGCGAATCCTGCGGTCAGCTGATCGTGACCGTGGAGTCCTACAACTACGGCCGGGCCGCCGCGGCGGGTGCCGACTACGAGCCTGTCTCGGAGCAGCTGACGTGGGCCGATGGCGAGCTGGGTGAAAAAACGTTTCCCCTCGTCATCCTCGCTGACGACGAAGTCGAAACGGACGAGGACATCGGGATCAGGATTTCTGAAGCAGGCTCTGCGGTCGTAGCCTCTCCGTCTCACCTCGTCGTAACCATCACCGATAACGACGCTCCGGCTCCGACGGCTACGCCCACACCAACGTCGACGCCGCCCGCCTCTCCCACGCCAAGCCCGCTCGCCACGCCAATGCCCACCGGTACGCCCACGCCGACGCCGACGCCTACTGCCACCGCCACTTTTGCGCCGGTACCGACAACGGCTCCAACCCCAGCACCGGAGCCAGCACCCACGCCGACAGCCGCAGCCACGCCAGCGCCGACAGCCACCCCGATCCCGTCGCCGGATGCTTCACCAGCGCCCAACGAGAGCAACGCTGGCGGCGGGTCGTTCGGACGTGTATTGGTGCTGTGGCTGCTGGCAGCTGTCGCGCGTCGAAGGCACCGACGCGGACGGGCGTGACCCCATAGCGTTTTGCACGTCACGCGGGGGACGAAGGTTTCTCAGGCGTACCGCCAGCGCTGGCCGTCCTTCGAGTCTTCGACGAGCACGCCGCGCGACTTCAGATCGTCGCGGATGCGATCGGATTCGGCCCACTGCTTGTTCTTGCGCGCTTGGGCGCGCTGCGCGAGCAGTGTGTCGATCTCCTCTGCCGACGGCCGGCCGTCGATCTGCGGTGCGAAGGCGAACCAGTCGGCGGGCTTCTGCTGCAGCAGACCGAGCAGGCTGCCTGCGTCGAGGATCTGCGCCTTGAGCTTGGCCTTGTCATCGACGCTTTCCGCCTTGTTCGCGGCGCGCGCCAGCTCGAACAGCTCGGCGAGCGCCATCGGCGTGTTGAGGTCGTCCTCGAGTGCGGCAACAAAGGCATCCGGCGCCGCGATGCCGGGCGCGGGCTCGATGTCGCCCAGATCGCGCAGTGCGCCGTAGAGGCGGTCGAGCTTCCTGCGCGCTTCGGTGACGACGTCCTCGGTCCAGTCGACCGGCTGGCGGTAGTGTCCGGTCAGCAGCACCATGCGGATCGCCTCGCCCGGCAGGTGCTTGAGCAGCTCGTGCACCAGCAGCACGTTGCCGATCGACTTCGACATCTTCTGGTGGTCGACGTTGAGGAAGCCGTTGTGCACCCAGTAGCGCGCGAAGGTCCTGCCGCCGTGCGCGCAGGTCGACTGTGCGATCTCGTTCTCGTGGTGCGGGAAGATCAGATCGTGACCGCCGCCATGGATGTCGATGGTCTCGCCGAGCAGCGCCTCGGCCATCGCCGAGCACTCGATGTGCCAGCCGGGGCGGCCGCGGCCCCAGGGCGACGCCCAGCCGGGCTGCTCGGGCGTGGACGGCTTCCACAGCACGAAATCGCCGGGATGCTTCTTGTACGGCGCCACCTCGACGCGCGCACCGGCCATCAGCGCCTGCTCGTCGCGGCCGGAAAGCTTGCCGTAGTCGTGGAAGCTCGGCGTATGGAACAGCACGTGCCCTTCCGCCTCGTAGGCGTGGCCAGTGGCAATCAGGCGCTCGATCATCGCGACGATCTGCGGCAGGTGCTCGGTCACGCGCGGCGCGTAGTCCGGCGGCAGCACGCCGAGCGCCGCCATGTCCTCGTGATAGATCGCGGCGTAGCGATCGGTGATCACGCGGATGTCGACGCCTTCCTTGGCCGCAGCGGCGTTGATCTTGTCGTCGATGTCGGTGATGTTGCGAACATAGACCACGCCTGCGTAGCGCCGCCGCAGCACGCGCGCGAGCACGTCGAACACCACCGCCGGGCGCGCGTTGCCGATGTGCGCGTAGCTGTAGACCGTGGGCCCACAGACGTACATCGTCACGCGCTGTGGATCGAGCGGTACGAAGTCTTCCTTGCGGCCGGTAAGCGTGTTGTGGAGCTGCATGATGCGGGCAGTGGCGAAAAGTGCGCGAAGGATAGCGCACGGCGGCGGCAGGCCGGGCTTGAGCCGGCTTCTTCAGCCCGACGGCGCGACGCGCGCAGTACACTGAAGCCCCTTGGCAGGCATCCGTCGACCATGGCCGACTCGACGTCGCGACCGCGGCACCACACCGCGACCGGCTTTCGCAACAACTACAGCACCGACCGCCACGGCGGTCTCGACGCACTCGTCTGGCTGCCGGGCTTCCTGCTCAAGCCGTATCGCAAGGTCGCGTTTCCGGTCCACCGGCCGAGCGCCGAGAGCCTGTGTACCGGCACGCACGATCGGCTGACCTGGGTCGGACACTCGACTTTCGTGCTGCGCTGGGGCGGCCGCTGGCTGATCACCGATCCGCATCTGAGCGCGCGCGCGTCGCCGCTGTCCTTTGTCGGTCCGCTGCGCTACACGCCGCCGGCGCTGCAGCATGGCGCGCTGCCGCCGCTCGACGTCGCGCTGATCTCGCACAATCACTACGATCACCTCGACGAGCCGACCGTGCGCCGGCTGGCGAAGGATCGTCCTGAGCTGCTCTTCGTCGTGCCGCTCGGGCTGAAGCGCTGGTTCGGCCGGCGCGGTATCGAGCGCGTCGTCGAGCTCGACTGGTGGCAGAGCGCGGAGATCGCCGGGCTGCGCGTGCACGCCGTGCCGGCGCAGCACTTCTCCGGCCGCAACGCGCACGACCGCAACGTCACGCTGTGGTGCGGCTTCGTCGTCGAAGCGCAGGGGCGGCGACTCTACTTCGCCGGCGACACCGGCTACTCGCCGGACTTCGCCGAGATCGGCGCCCGCTTCGCGCCCATCGACCTGTCGCTGCTGCCGATCGGCGCCTACGAGCCGCGCTGGTTCATGCACGCGATGCACGTCTGCCCGGAGGAGGCGGTGAAGATCCACCGCGACGTCGGCAGCCGCCGCTCGGTGGCGATGCACTGGGGCACCTTCCGCCTCACCGAAGAGCCGCTCGACGAGCCGCCGCACCGCCTGCGGCGCGCGCTCGACGAGGCGGGTATCGCGCACGACGACTTCTGGGTGCTGCAGCACGGCGAGACGCGCGCGCTGGGTTGATCGATGCGCTTGGCCGTCGACTCACCACATCCTGCGGTGCACCTCGTAGGATGCGGTGGGCGCAGCGAACCGTGTCAGCCGGCCTCCGGAAGACGCCGGCGGAGCAGGCTCTCCAGCCGCGCGTCGCGCTTCTCGCGCGGCAGCTGCGACAGCCGCCGCGCCTCGCCGTGGAAGCAGCTCCAGTCGCGCGCGCACTGCTCGAACAGTGCGGCGAACGCCGGCACGTACTCGTCGTAGAGACCGAACGGCAGCAAACGCGCGTTGTTGGGCTCGGCTTCAGCGAACCAGCCGTCGTAGCGCGCGTCGCCGTTCCACGCACTGTCGCGCAGGCGCTCGTACTCGGCTTTCAGCCGGGCGAACTCCCCGGCTTTGCGCCGGCGCATCGTTTCCGCGTCCAGCGGCTGCGCGTACAGATCCTCGAGCCGCCGGCGCGTGGCGAGTATCAGGCGCACCAGCTGCGTGCGCCGTCCGCGCAGGGCCGGGTCGCCAGCCTTCAGCTGCGGGTGCGCGGACAGATACGCACTCAATCCCTCGCGCTCGACGAAAGCCGCGTAGGACTCGTTGAAGCGGGTGTCGTCGCGCACGTAGAGCTTCTGGTGCGCGAGCTCGTGGAACACGGTGCCGACCAGCGTCGCGTCGTCCCAGCGCATCATCGTGCTGAGCACCGGGTCGCTGAACCAGCCGAGCGTCGAATACGCCGGCACGCCGCCGATATGCACGTCGTAGCCCCGCGCGCGCAGCTCGGCGGCGCGCTGCTCGGCACGCTCGCGCGAATAGAAGCCCTGATAGGCGAGGCAGCCGGCGAGCAGGAAGCACTGCTCGACCGGTTCCAGCGAGAACTCGGGCGTCGCGAACACGTTCCAGACGACGTAGGGCCGGCCGAGATCGGCGTACAGCGTGTAGCTGCCGTTGTCGGGCAGGCGCAGCTGCGCGACCGCCCAGGTGCGCGCCTCGAGCACCTGCTGCAGCCGATTCTTCAGCGCCGCGTCCGCACCCGGCTCGGCGACGATCTCGGCGATCGGCCGGCGCGCCTTGAGCAGTTGCAGCTGGCCGCCGGCGAGATGGGCGTAATAGCCCAGCTGCGCGCAGCCACCCAGCGTCACGGCGGCAGCAAGGATCGGCAGGGCGAATCTCGACACGGCGGGCGCCGGGATCGAGCCCGGTCCGGCATCAGCGATCCAGCCAGACCTCGAGCCCCTGCGCATTGAGCTCCATGTCGAACGCGAGCAGCTCGCGGCTGCGCGCCTCGCCGACCGGCGCGCGCAGCCGCTGCAGCTCGGCCAGCGCATCGGCGGTCAGCGCATTGACCAGCTTGGCGTGACGGTCCGGCGCCTGCGCGTAGCGCTGCGCCAGGTCGCGGTAGCGCTCGATCGCGTCGCGCAGCACCGCGGCGAGCCGTGGCACCTCGCCGACGCCGCCGAAGTGGGTCAGGAACATGCGCTGCGGCGAGAACGACAGCAGGCGCTGCAGCGTCTGCAGCCAGGCGTCCGGCTCGAACTGCACCGGCGTCGTCGTCGGAATCAGAAACGCGCCGCCGGGACCGTCGAAGTCGCGGTACGAGAGGCCGAAGCTGTCGCCGGTGAAGAAGCTGTGCGACACCGCGTCCCAGACGCAGAAGTGATGGCGTGCATGGCCCGGCGTATCGACGAACAGCAGCTCGCCGTCGCCGAACGGCAGCCGCCGCCCGTCGTCGGCGACGATCACGCGCGCTTCCGGCACCGGCACGATCTCGCCGTACATGCGCTGCACGGCCTCGCTGCCGTACACCGCCTGCGCACCGGCGATCAGCTTGGCCGGATCGATCAGATGGCGCGCGCCGCGCGGATGCGCAACGAGCTGCGCCGCCGGCAGCGCCTGCAACAGTGCGCCGGCACCGCCGGCGTGGTCGAGGTGCACATGCGTCGGAATCACGTAGCGCAGCTGCGCGCGCGCGATGCCGCGCGCCTCGAGCAGCGCCAGCAGCCGCGGCACGCCGGGCGCCGTGCCGGTGTCGATGAACGCGTAGTCGTCGCCGCGCTGCACCAGGTAGCAGCACGCCAGACCGGGGCGTTCCTGCAGCGTGTCGACGCAGGTGATGCCGTGCTCGTATTCGAGGACAGGGGGAAGGGAGATCATCGGAGTCGTCATATCGTGCAGCGGGTCGAGAGCATGGGCCGGATTCACCGTGGAGAACGCGGGGAACGCAGGAGATGCGGATACGGCCCCGTCGCTCTGCGTCCTCCGCGCTCCCCGGCGTTCATTATCTACTCCGGCCGCCAGCGGAACAGCGCCGAGCCGAGCGCGAGAAACGCCACGGTCATGCCGACGAGGACGAGAATCGGCGTCTTCAGGTCGGACAGCTGCGCGCCGTCGAGCATGATCGCGCGCGCGGCGTCGAGCAGGTGCGTCAGCGGAAACAGCCGCGCGAGCCATTGCACGGCTTCGGGGGCGCCCTCGATCGAGAAGAACACGCCGGAGACGACCATCATCGGCCACGACAGCATGTTGAGCAGGCCGCCGGCGAGCTCTTCGCTGGTGAATCGCGCCGACACGATGAGCCCCATCGCGATCATCGACATCGCGCCCAGCACCGTCACCAGGAACAGGTCGAAGTAGCTGCCCTCCATGCGGAAGTGCAGGAACAGGTTGCAGCCGGCGAACACCGCGACGGTGATCAGCAGGATCAGCCCGAGCCGCGACAGCAGCTGTGCGAGGATGAACTCGATCGCGCGCAGCGGCGTCGCGTTGAGGCGCTTGAGATATCCCGACTTGCGGTAGCGCACGATGACGTAGCCGACGCCGAACAGGCACGAGAACATCATGTTCATGCCGAGAATGCCGGGCGCGAGCCAGTCGACGTAGCGGATCTGCGCGCCGCTGACGGTCTGTGCCTGCGCGCCCGGGTCTTCCGCACGCAGCAGCCTTGCCAGCAGACGGCCCTTGGCCGACTCGGTGTTGATCCAGTAGCGCGCCGGCTGCTGCGACAGGTCGATCAGCATGTCGATGCGGTGGCGCTCCACCTTGGGCACGGCCACGGCCGTGTCGGCCTCGCGGTAGAAGCGGATCTGCTCGAGGCCGAGAAACGGATGCGTGCCAGCCTCCAGCGGCGCGCCGCCGACAACGCCCACGGTGAACATCGGCCGCCCGGGCCCGGAGAAGATGAAGCCCATCCCGGCGACCATGAACACCGGCAACAGCAGGTTCCAGCCGAGCGCGGAGACGTCGCGCACGAACTCCAGCGAGCGCGCGTTGAGCACCGCAAGCAGGCGCCGGAGATTCATTTCCGTTGCCCGATGGCGCTGCGCGCCGTCCGCTGCGGATGGAATCTGCGTCTCATCACTAACTACGCCCTGAGCTCGCTGCCGGTCAACTGCAGGAACAGGTCTTCGAGCGTGCGCGGGCGGATGCGCAGCCGGTCCAGCGGCACGTCGGCCGCGAGCAGCTGGCGCACCACGCCGTTGACGTCGGCGGTCATGATCTCGGCCATCTCGCCCTTGCGCAGCACCTGCAGGTCGACGGGGCGGTCCTGCAGCGCGGCCAGCGGCAGCTCCAGGACGCTGTCGTCGAAATGCTCGGCGAGCAGCCGCTGCGGCGAGCCGCGCGCGATGATGCGGCCGTGGTCCATGATCGCGATGTCGTCGCACAGCAGGTACGCTTCTTCCATGTAATGCGTTGTCAGGACGATGGTCTTGCCGCGCGCCTTGACGCTGCGCACCAGCTCCCAGAAGTTGCGGCGCGCCTGCGGGTCGAGTCCGGTCGTCGGCTCGTCGAGGAACAGCAGCTCCGGATCGTTGACCAGCGCGATCGCCAGCAGCAGCCGCTGGCGCTGGCCGCCGGAGAGCTTGCGCGTATCACGGTCCAGGAACTCGCCGAGCCGGCAGACCGCGATCAGCTCGTCGATGTCGGCGCCGCGCGCGTACAGCGCACGGAACAAGCGCAGGTTCTCGCGTACCGTGAGAAAGTCCTGCAGCGCCGTGGTCTGGAACTGGATGCCGATGCGCTCGCGGTAACGGGCGCCGATCCGCTGGCCGCGGAAGCGGATCTCGCCGGCGCTGGGCCTGAGAATGCCTTCGAGCATCTCGACCGTGGTGCTCTTGCCGGCGCCGTTGGGTCCGAGCAGCCCGAAGCAGACACCCTCGGCGACCTCAAAGCTGATTCCGTCGACCGCGTTGACTTTGGGGTACTGCTTGCGCAGCCCGTGGACGGACAGGATCGTGGCCATGGCGGCGCATTCTCGCGGATTGTGCGCACGCGCAAAAGCCGGTGCCCGCTGCCGGCGGCGGCAAACCCGCGCAGCCGCGACCGCCGTCAGCGCTGCCTACGCTGCCACCGACGCCCGCGGCGAGGCGGCGGCGCGCAGCATGCCCACGAGCTCCTCGCGGCGGTAAATGCCGAGCTTCTTGTAGATCCGCGACGCGTGGTTGGCGACGGTGCTGATCGCGATATCGCATTCGCGGGCGACGCTCTTGAACGTCTTGCCGGCGGCGAGCGCCAGCGCGATCTCCTGCTCGCGGGGCGACAGCACATCGAGCGGATGCGGCCGGCGTGCGTGCAGCAGGTAAAGCCCGCCCTCCGGAGCGAGGCGGAAGTGCAGCGGACCGATGTCGAAGTCGCCGTGCGCGGCGTCGACGACGGCCGGCGGCAGCGCGAACGGCAGCCGGGCGCTATCCCCGACGCCGAACTGATCCAGGATCAGCGCCTGGAAGCGCCGGCTCGCCACATAGATGCCGCCGTCGGCGTCGATCAGCGCAGCGCAGCCACGCGACGCGCGGCCGAGCGCCTGCAGCCACTCGTCGCGCTGGATGAATTGCGACAGCGACAGCGAGCCGGCCTGCGCCAGATGACCGACGGCACGGCGCAGGTTCTCGCGGTGGAGCGGGCGCTCGTCCGCAAACACGACGCAGAGCGTGCTGCGCATCGGCGAATCGCGGTGCATCACGTTCAGCGCCAACGCCCACGCGGCGGCGTTCCCCTGGGCCAGCCGCAGCGGCGCCGGCACCGGCCGCAGCTCGCGCTCGCGGCTGCCCGGAGCGAACGCGATCGCCGCGACGGCGTCACGCTGCGCGACGGATTCCGCCGGCCATGCGGCGTACTCGCCGGCCAGATCGGTCGCGGCGCGCGTCAGCCAGGCAGCCGACACGGCCCCGCACCACTCGCACAGCCGCTGCAGCGCCTGCGGCCGGAATTCCTGCCAGACGCAATGAAACGCCGCTGCGTAAAACGACTCGACCAGCCGATCGACGTCCTTGAGATCCCGCTCGACGATGTCCACCGCACCCTCCAAAGCCCCGACCGCCGGCCTGGCGCTGGCGCGCACATCGGCCCGAACCCCGCAGCGCCGTCCCCAAGGGCACGGCAGCTTTTATCTACACGTGTAGATATAACACTGCCGGCGAGGCCTCGGCAAAGCCGTTCGGCAGGCTACCCGCTGCCGCCCGGCCGCGGGTCAGGGAGGCCCGGGCGGCGGCTGTGCGTCGCCTGCGGGCGGCGGGCGGTCGAGCGCGAGGTCGGCGTGCGACAGCGGGTCTTCGATCGGCTCCAGATGCGTGAGCACGCCCACCGGCGTCAGCTCGGCGGCGATGCGGCCCTCGATGCGCTCGACGAGATCGTGCGCCTGCTGCACGCTCCAGCGTCCGGGCACGAGCACGTGAAACGAAACGAAGCGGCGGGCGCCGGAGCGGCGCGTGCGCACTGCATGGAAATCGACGCCGTCGCCGCGGAAGGCGGCGAGGATCGCCTCGAGCTGCGCACGCTCGGCCTCCGGCCAGGCCGCGTCCATCAGGCCGGCCGCCGATTCACGCAACAGCCGCCAGCCGGTGCGGAGGATGTTCGCCGCAATGGCGAGGCCGAGCAGCGGATCGAGGATCAGCCAGCCGCTCGCGCTCACCAGCGCCACACCGCCGATGACACCGGCCGAAGTCCAGACATCGGTCATCAGATGGTGACCGTCGGCTGTGAGCGCCACCGAGCGGTGGCGCCTGCCGGCGGCGAGCAGCACTCGCGCAACCGTCCAGTTGACCAGCGCCGCCAGCGCGCACACCGTGAGCCCCGCGCCGGTCTGCTGCAGCGGCTGCGGATCGAACAGTCGCGGCCATGCCGCCCAGGCGATCGAAATCGCGGCCACGGCGATCATCGCGCCTTCGAAGCCGCCGGCGAAATACTCCGCCTTGCCATGTCCGTAGGCGTGTTCCTCGTCGGGCGGGCTCAGCGCCAGGCGCAGCGTCCACAATGCGACGAGGGCCGCGCTCAGATTGACGACGCTCTCCATTGCATCGGACAGCAGCCCGACCGAGCCGGTCAGCCGCCACGCGAGCAGCTTGAGCGCCATCGTCGCCAGCGCCGCGGCGATCGACAGCCACGCGAACGCGGTCGGAGAGGCGTCCTTGAACCAGCCGCGGACATTCATGCGCGGATTGTGCAGGAAGGCGGAAGCGATCGCGGCCGCGCGCTTTGTTCCTACGTCAGCTGCGCGCGTGCGATCTCCGCCTCGACGGTTTCCAGGTCCGGGATCAGCGCGACCTGGCTGGCGATGCGCACGCGCGAGAGCACCAGATCCTGACGATCGGTGCTGTCGAGCTCGATCGGCCGCAGCGCCGCGCGGCTGAGCGTGACCAGGTGCGGATAGCCCTGCGCGATCATCGCCAGATTGCCGGCGGGCAGATGCCGGCCGACCGAGTTGAGCACGACGATGCGCTCGCGCCGCGGATCGTCGCCGGCCGCGCGGCCGTTGAGCTGCTCGAACGAGATCACCGGCACTTGGCGGCTGCTCCATTCGCAATGACCGAGCAGCCACGGCGGACCGCGCTCGCCGCGCTGCAGCGCGTCGCGCGAAAGCACTTCGGCGACCGCCGCATTGGGCAAAAGCACCGTGTCGCCGTGGAGCGTCATCAGCACCGCGTACAGCTGCTCGCGATTCATGCGCGACGCTCCTTGAGAACGCTGTTCAGCTCGGCGAGCAGCTGATCCTCCTGATACGGCTTGATCAGGTAACGGTCGACGCCGATCGCCGCGGCGCGGCTGCGATGCTTCTCACCGGAGCGCGACGTGATCATCAGGATCGGCGTGTCGGTGATTGCCGCCGTGTTGCGCACGAAGGCGGCGACCTCGAAACCGTCGGCACGCGGCATCTCGATGTCGAGCAGGATCGCCGCCGGCCGCTCGGTCTGCAGCTGTGCCATCGCGTCGAGGCCGTCCTTGGCGGTGATGACGGCGAAGCCGTGCTTGGCGAGCAGGCGCTCGGTGACGCGGCGGATC
This sequence comes from Pseudomonadota bacterium, assembly GCA_040754295.1. Classification (GTDB taxonomy): domain Bacteria; phylum Pseudomonadota; class Gammaproteobacteria; order Nevskiales; family Nevskiaceae; genus Solimonas. The sequence continues at coordinate 71,206 of JBFMCQ010000008.1, forward strand.
GTGATCGAGTCGTCGACGACCATGATGACGTCGCGCCTGGCTTCGGACGGCAGCTCGCGGGCGATGCCACTGGCCGCCGCCTGCGTGCGCAGCACGCGGCGCGTGCGGTCCTGGACGAGTTCGGCGATATCGAGAATCAGCACGACGCGGCCGTCGGCGAGGATCGTCGCGCCGCTGATGCCGGGCACGGTGCTGATCTGCGGTCCGACCGCCTTGGAGACGATCTGGCTGCTGCCGCGCAGCTGATCGACAACGACGGCCACGCGCCGCTCCTCGCCGCCGATGCCTTCGGGCATGCGCACGAGGATCGCGTGCACGGTCTTGAGATCCGCCGGCGTCTCGCGCGGCAAACCGACGAGGTCGGCGAGATGACGCACGCGGTACTGCTGGCCGCCGTAGCTCAGCTCGGGGCCGTCCTCGGCGAGGTAGCGGTCGAGCTCGTCGCGCGCGATCCGCGTGATGCCCTCGACGCTGGGCAGCGGCGTCGCATACAGCTCGTGGCCGACGGCGAAGAGCAGCGATTGCGACATCGCCAGCGTCAGCGGCAGACGGATCTTGAAGCGCGCGCCCTTGCCGGCTTCGGACGCCAGCTCCAGGCTGCCGCCGAGCTGCTTGACTTCGGCAGCGACCACGTCCATGCCGACGCCGCGGCCGGCATCCTGGGTCAGCTGCTTCGCCGTCGAGAAGCCGGGCATGAAGATGAACTGGGCAGCCTCGTCATCGGACACCTCGGCGTCCGGCGGCATCAAGCCGCGGCGGATCGCGGTTTCGCGGATCGCGCCCAGATCGAGTCCGCGGCCGTCGTCGGCAAGCTCGATGAACAGCTGGCTGCCCTCGCGCCACAGCACGACGCGCAGCTGCCCGGCGGGCGGTTTGCCGGCAGCACGCCGGTCGGACGGCAGCTCGATGCCATGGATCACCGCGTTGCGCAGCAAATGCTCCAGCGGTGCGGTCATGCGCTCCAGCACGTTGCGGTCGAGCTCGGCCTCGACGCCTTCGAAGGCGATTTCGGCGCGCTTGCCGTGCTCCAGCGCGGTCTGCTGCACGACGCGCTGCAGCCGCGCGACCTGGCGCGAGAACGGCACCATCAGCGTGCGCATCAGGCCCTGCTGCACTTCGGTGGTGATGCGTTCCTGCTGCAGCAGGATCGTCGTCGCCTCGCTCGCGAGCTGGTCGATCGACGCGTGCACGGCAGCCAGATCGCCGATCGACTCGGTCAGCGCGCGCGACAGCTCCTGCATGCGCGTGTACCGATCCATTTCCAGCGGGTCGAACTCGGTGCCGTAGCGATCGATGTTCTCGCCGGTGGTCAGGCCGCGTGCGGCGATTTGCGCATCGGTTTCGATATCGAGCTGGCGCAACTGCTCGCGCACGCGCTGGATCGCCTGCGCCATGTCGTCGAGCTGCGCCTGCACCGCGGCGTTGTGCTCGTCCATGCGCGAGCGGTAGATCGAGATCTCGCCGGCTTCGTTGAGCATGCGGTCCAGCGCCTCGACCGGCACGCGGGCGGTTTCGCGGCGTTGCGCGGCCAAGCCGTCCAGCTCTTCCTCGGGGCGCCAGAACAGCGCCGGATCCCACATCCCGTCCGGCGGCGCCTCGGACGCCGGCGCCGGCGCCGGTCCGGGCAGCAGCGGCTCGTACGGCCCGCGTGCAGCGGGCACTGCCGGTGCGGCGGGCAACGGCTCGGCGGTAACCTCCGGCGGCTCCTCTTCGCCGACCTCAGCGCCGCTCAGCACGCCGTATTCACCGCGCTCGAGGCGATCGGTCAGGCGGCGCAGCTCGGCAACCGCTCCGGCGACGACGCGCAGCGCCCCGGCGTCGAGCTCGCCGGCGTATTCGAGTCCCTCGATCAGCGATTCGAGCTCATGCGCGGCGTCGCCGAGGACCGTGAGACCGGCCATGCGTGCGCCACCCTTGTAGGTGTGCAGCGCACGCAGCATGTCGCGCGCCGGCGAGAAGTCGCCGGGCAGCGCTTGCCAGCGCGGCAGCGCCTGCTCGATCATCTCCATCAGCTCTTCGGCCTCGCCGGCGAAGGTCTGGACCAGCTCCCGATCGAGCGATTGCGCCGGCGCCGGCATAGCGGGCGGCGGCGGCGCGGCCGGCGCGCTGTCCGCAGCCGCAATATCCGCCACCAGCGGCTGCGACAGCTCTTCGAGCAGCACCAGCGGATCCGGGATGACCCCGCGCTTGAGATCGTCGAGCGCCAGGTGCAAGCCGTCGAGCGCGTTCTGTACGCGCGAGAAGAAGTTCGTGCCGGGCCGCGCCCGGCCCAGCTCGAGGTCCTCGAACTGCGACTCCAGGCAGTGCGTAACCTCGCCGAGCGTGCGCAGCCCGGTTACGCGCGCGCTGCCCTTGAACGTGTGCAGCAGACGCTTGATCTCGCCCAGCGGCGCCTGGTTGCGCGGGTCGCGCTCGAGCGCGGCCACGCTCTGGTCGAGGCCTTCGAGCAGCTCCTCGGCTTCGCTCTGGAAGATCCGCAGCAGCTCGGGGTCGACCTCGCTGGGCTCCAGCTCCTCGACCGGGGGCATTTCCAGGACTTCATCGGCTTCGGCCGGCTCGGCCTCTGCGGCCGGCGCCGCTTCCGCCGGCTCGGCGAGGTCACCGCTGAGCACGACTGTCTCCGCAGGCAGCTCTGCCGGCGACCCGGCGGGCAGTTCGGCGGCCGCTGCCGTTTGGTCGGCACTCTGGGCCGCGGGCAGCGGTGCGACGGCCTCCTCGTCGAGGCTCAGATCGAAACTGTCCAGTGACACGTCGGCGAACCCGCCGGGCTGCGCGGGCGCCGGCTCCGCCGCGGCGGGCGCCGGCCTGTACGGCAGCGTCGCCGCCGCCTCGGCCCAGCCGAGGCGGTCGACACGGCCGGCCCAGTCCTGGTCGTCTTCGTGGAGTGTGCCTTCGCGGAAGCGGTCCAGGTACTGGAACAGCCCCTCGCAGACGGCCAGCAGGCTCTCGTACACGGCCGCGTCGGGCACCAGCGCCTTCGACGCCGCACCGTCGAAGGCGCGGTTGAGCGCACCGGCAACGGCCGCGATCGGCCCGCTCTCCGACATCTGCGCCGCGCCGAGCAGCGTATGGCTGAGCGCCTTGAGCTCCTGCGCCGCGCGCCGGCTGTCCGGCGCCTGCGACCAGCCGCGCACCTGATCCTCGATCTTCGAGATCAGATCGAAGGCCTCACCGGCGAAAATCTCCGCCAGCTCGCGCGGACTGCTGGCCTGTGCCGCGACCGCTGGCAGCTTGCGCCGCAGCTGCTCGATGCGCTCCAGCCACGGCGCGGCGTCCTGGACCGCCGCGGCGGCGGTGCCGACCTCGCCGATCCACGCCTGCAGTCGCGCGGTCGCGTCGCGCAGCAGCGCGAGTCCGTCGGCGTCGAGGCGCAGCTGCGCCTCGGTCGTCGCGTCGAGATAGGCTTCGAGCGCGCCGGCGAGCTCGCTGATCGCCGCCGCTTCGACGACGCGCGCAGCGCCGCGCACGGTATGAAACGCGCGCACTGCCTCGCGGTCCACGGCGGCCTCCGCCGAGTCTGAGTGCGCCTGCAGCCAGGCTTCGACCGCCGCCAGCTTGCTCACCGCATCGTCACGGAACACCTGCACCATGTCGGGCTCGGGCACGGCACCGGGGCTGCGTCCGGCCGCATATTCGGCGGCGTCGTGCATGATCGCACCGGCATCCGGCGGCGCGCTGCGGTGCTCGCGGAACGCGTCGATCAGCGCCGGCAGCGCCGCCAGCGCGCGGCTGACGGTCCCGACCACGCCCGGGCTCGTGGAGATCGAGCCGTCGAGGCACTTGTTGAGCATGTTCTCCAGCGCCCAGCCGAACTCGCCGATCTCCGCGGCACCGACGGTGCGACCGCTGCCCTTGAGCGTGTGGAACGCGCGGCGCAGCGTCGTCAGCGCATCGCGATCCTGCGGATCGCGGCTCCAGCGCGCGAACGCCGACTGCAGCGTCTCCATGACCTCCGCGGCTTCATCGAGGAAGATCTCGCGGATCTCCGGGTCCTCGGCGGCGGCCGCAGCGAGAGCGACCGGCGCAGCCGGCAGCGCCACCTCCATCGCCTCGGGCTCCGGCACCGGGCCCGCTTCGGCGATCGCCTGGGTCTCGGCCACGCCCTCGCCGAGCGTCGCCTCGAGCAGATCGAGCGCATGCGTCAGGTCGTCGAGAATGCCCGCGGCGGTCGGCAGGCCGGCGCGCAGCGCCTCGATGTAGTACTCGATCGCGGCGACGGCGTCGGCGAAGCGTTCGGCACGACTGCCGTCCTCGCGCAGAGCGGAGAAACCCGTTCCGGACACGAAGCGACGCAGGCGCCGGCACAGCTCGGCGGCGCGCGCCTGCGAGAGGATCTCGAAACCCGAGCCGATCTCGTCGATGAGGAGCACAGCCTCGGTCAGCCCGGCGCTGCTGCCGCTGCGAAAGTAGACATCGACCGCCGACTTGATCCGCGCCAGATTGACGAGAAACTCACGGTACAGCGCTTCGCGCCCCTCGGCCAGATCGCGCGAGGCCGGGACATCGACCGTGACCTCTTCGACATCGCCGTCGTGGCGGCGCTGCATCTGCCGGAACAGCGCCTCTTCGAGGTCGTTCTCGACGCGCAGGATCGACGTCGCCAGCTCCATCCACACCGCCGCGTCGGCGCCGGCACCGCCGAGCAGCCGCATCTGGTTGGTCACCAGCTGTTGCAGGCGCACGAGTCCGAGCGCTGCGAGCGTGTCGCCGATGCGCTTGAGCGCCTCGGCGGTGTGCGCGGCATCGCCGCCGCCGGTGCGCACCATCAGGTCGATCTGATCCTTGACCCGGGTGAAGTCGGCGCGGATCTCGTCGGACACCTTGGCCAGCAGCGTGGTGCTCGGCCCGTGGATGCGCCGCCGCAGATGATCGAGCGTCGCCGCGTCCGGCAGGTACTCGTCCAGATCGAAAGCCTCGCGCAGCGACTCGACGCGCGCGCCGTGCGCCGTCGAACGGCCGGCGAGGAACAGCAGCTGCAGCGACAGGTCGCCGGCCCGCGCGGCCGCCGCGTCCTCGCCGGCCTCGGCGAGCAGCTTGAGCTGCGCGGCGAGGCGGCCGAACAGGCGCTTGAGCTCGAGCACGTTGCCGATGCCGCGCGCGAGGAAGGCCTCGCTCGCGGCCGCCGCGACGCGCCAGAGCTGATGGACGCCGGCATGCGTGGCGTGCTGCGCGATCTGCTCGGCGACCTTGCCGGCGCGCGCCGCGCCCCTCTGTGCATCGGCGCCGCCGCGAATCCAGGCCAGCAGCGAAGACTGGAACACCGGCAGCAGGCGCTGCGCCTGCTGCTGCGCGGCGCCGGCGAGTCCGGCCTGGTCCTCGGGCGGCGGCAGCTCGGTGCCGAGCGCCTGCATCTGCGCGACGAAGATGTCGCTCTCGGTCAGCACCGGCTGGCCGCGCGCGAGCCGCAGCTCGTTGATCGCCGGCTGCATGATCAGCGCGCAATCCGGCGTGCCGTCGGCAAGCGCCTGGATGTAGTCGGCGAGCTGGATCGTGCCGCCGAGCAGCGCCGAATACAGCGGCACCGGCTCCTCGATGCGGTTCTGCGTGAGGTCGTGCAGACCTGCGGCCATCTCGCCGGCGACGGCGGCAAGACCGTAGCACTGGATCATCGCGGCGGTGCCGCGCACCTGGTGCAGCTCGACGTAGGCCTGCTGCAACTGCAGCGCCTCGCCGCCGCTTTCGGCGTAGTGGTCGATCAGCGCGCGCGCGCGCGCCAGGCTCTGCTCGATCTCGCCGCGCACCCAGTGGATGCCGGCGATCAGCTGCGGACGCGGTCGCTCGTTCATAGCGCTGCCGATCTGAACAGATCGCTCTGCGCCAGCTTGTGCAGCGAGAACGCGAGCCACGGCTGCCCCTCGCGCACGAAGGCGCCGAGCAGGTACGGCGTGAATGGCTGCGCTTGCGCGGCGATCTCGCCGCGCTGCTCGCCCGGTGTGAACTGGCGATAACCGGCGACTTCGTCGACCAGCATGCCCGCCGGCGTGCGCCGGGAGTTGAACACGAGCACGCGCTGCATGCGATGAGGCTCGGACTCCGGCAGGCCGAGCAGGGCAGGCAGATCGACAATGGCGAGCAGCTCGCCGCGCACGTTGGCGACACCCCGCACCCAACCGCGCGCATTGGGCACGCGTGTCGCCGGCGGCGGCGGGATCACCTCACGGACGTCGTCGCGCGGGGCGACCAGCCAGGTCTGGCCGACGCGGAAGCCGAGCCCGGTCCAGGTCTGCGCCTCGCCGGCGACCGCGTCCACGCGCGCGGCGCGCAAGCGGCCTTCGAGCTCCACCAGCTGCCCGAAAGGGTCATCGCGCATGGCTCTCAGGTCTGCCGGCATGCCTTCGGTCTCCCCCGCCCTGTCCTACTTCTTGGTATGTGCACGAACCGCGCCCAGCAGCTCGTCCTTCGTGAAGGGCTTGGTCAGATACTCGTCCGAGCCGACGATGCGGCCGCGCGCCCGGTCGAACAAGCCGTCCTTCGACGACAGCATGATCACCGGCGTGCGCGCGAAGCGCGGATTGCCCTTGATCAGCGCGCAGGCCTGATAGCCGTCGAGCCGCGGCATCATGATGTCGATGAAAATCAGATCCGGCGACTGCTCGGCGATCTTGGCCAGGGCCTCGAAACCGTCCTGCGCCGTCACCACCTCGTATCCCTCGCGTGCCAGCAGCGTCTCGGCGGTACGCCGGATCGTCTGACTGTCATCGATGACCATGACCTTGACAGCCGGCTGCGTCGACACTCAGTTCTCCCTGAAAACTCACGATGCGTGAACTTTCGCGGTTTTAGCATAGTCGCAGGGCGGGTTAACAGCGTCACCCCGCCGGGCGTGCACCGGCACGGCGCCTGCAGACATCCATGCGCTACCATGCGCGCCAGGTCGCGCCGTGGCGCGCGTGCCACCGATCAATGCGTTCGAGCCCACCATGCAAAGTCCCGTTCCCCACCTGACCACGGCGCAGACCGGCCCCCTGCTGACGCTGGAGTCGACGCTATTGCGACGCTCGGCCGACATCGAAGCCTGGTTCCGCGAGCAGTGGCTGAAAACCGTGCCGCCGTTCTACAGCTCCGTCGACCTGCGCAACGCCGGCTTCAAGCTCGCGCCGGTCGATACCAATCTCTTCCCCGGCGGCTTCAACAACCTCAATCCGGCATTCGAGCCGCTGTGCGTGCACGCGCTGCAGACGGCGATCCAGCGCGTCTGCCCGACGGCGAAGCGGCTGCTGCTGATCCCGGAGAGCCATACGCGCAACAAGTTCTATCTGGAGAACGTCGCGACCCTGGTCGAGCTGATCGGCAAGGCCGGATTCCACGTGCGCATCGGCTCGCTGATCGCCGATCTGCGCGCGCCGCTCGACCTGAAGCTGGAGATCTCCGGCCGGACGCTGCGCCTGGAGCCGCTGCAGCGCAGCGGCGACCGCCTGCACGTCGCCGACCTCGATCCGTGCGCGGTGCTGCTCAACAACGACCTCTCCGGCGGCGTGCCGCCGATCCTGCGCGACGTCGAGCAGGACATCATCCCGCCGCTCGACCTCGGCTGGCACGCGCGGCAGAAGTCTGACCATTTCGGTTTCTACCGCGAAGTCGCCAAGGAGCTCGGCAGCCTGCTCGGCCTTGACCCGTGGCTGGTGGATCCGCTGTTCCGCAACTGCGGCCAGATCAACTTCCAGAAGCGCGAAGGCCAGGAATGTCTGGAAGCCAACGTCGCCCTGCTGCTCGACGACATCGCCGCCAAGTACAAGGAGTACGGCATCAGCGAGCAGCCGTTCGTCATCGTCAAGTCGGAGGCCGGCACCTACGGCATGGGCGTGATGACCGCACGCAGCGTCGAGGACGTCCGCAACATGAACCGCAAGGCGCGCACGCACATGGCGAGCGCCAAGGAAGGCCGCGAGGTGACCGGCGCGATCATCCAGGAAGGCGTGTATACCTTCGAGAAGCTCGGCGCGGACGGTGCGACGGCCGAGCCGGTGGTCTACATGATCGACCAGTTCGTCGTCGGCGGCTTCTACCGCCTGAACTCGCAGCGCGGCAACCAGGAAAACCTCAACGCCCCGGGCATGCGCTTCGAGCCGCTGGCCTTCGACGAGTGCTGCAGCCATCCGAATCCGGCCTGCGGCCCCGACGAGCGCCCCAACCGCTTCTACGCCTACGGGGTCGTCGCGCGCATGGCGGCGCTCGCTGCGGCGCGCGAAATCGAAGCCGCCCGCTCGCTGGCGACGGCACCGCAGGCGGCCTAGGTCTTGCCAGCGTCGCAGGCCATGAATCGGACATTGGCGGTGGTCATGGACCCCATCGGGTCCATCAAGCCCTACAAGGACACGACGCTGGCGCTGCTGCTCGCCGCGCAGAAGCGCGGCTGGGCGCTGCGCTATCTCGAAATGCAGGATCTGTGGCTGCGCGACGGCGTGGCGCTGGGCCGCGCGCGGCCGGTCACGGTCTTCGACGACTCCAGGCGCTGGTTCGAGCTCGGCGCGCCGGCCGAGCAGCCGCTCGGCGCGTTCGACGCGGTGCTGATGCGCAAGGACCCGCCGTTCGATCTGGAGTACGTCGCCGCGACCTACATCCTCGAGCGCGCCGAGGAACAGGGCGCGCTCGTCGTCAACCGCCCGCGCGCGCTGCGCGACGCCAACGAGAAAGTCTTCATCAGCTGGTTCGCCCAGTGCTGCGCGCCAACCCTCATCGCGCGCGATGCCGCGACGCTGCGCGCGTTCCATGCCGAGCACGGTGATGTCATCTACAAGCCGCTCGACGGCATGGGCGGTGCCGGCATCTTCCGCATCCAGGCCGACGGCATGAATCTCGGCGCCGTGATCGAGGCGCTGACCGACTACGGCCGCCGCCACGTCATGGCGCAGCGCTACATCCCCGAGATCGTGCACGGCGACAAGCGCGTGCTGATGGTCGACGGCGAGCCGGTGCCGTTTGCGCTCGCACGCATCCCGCTCGCCGGCGAAACGCGCGGCAATCTCGCCGCCGGCGGGCGCGGCGAGCCGCGGCCGCTGTCGGAGCGCGACCGCTGGATCGCCGCGCAGGTGGGCCCGAGGCTGCGCGAAATGGGGCTGCTGTTCGTCGGCCTCGATGTCATCGGTGACTACCTCACCGAGATCAACGTCACCTCGCCGACCTGCGCGCGCGAGCTCGACGCCGGCTGCGGACTGGACATCGGCAGCGAGGTGCTCGCGGCGATCGAGCGACGCTTGGAATGATGGCGGCTGCAGGTGCGGGCTGCAGAGGCGGCGCGCTGTCTGCAAACCGCGGCTCGCAACCCGCAACCGCTTCTCTCGAATGAAACTGCCCGACTCGCCGCATCTGCGCCTGTTCCTGCGCCGTCTACTCCTCGGTATCGGGCTGGCCGGGCTGTTCGCCTGGCTGGCGCTGCGCCCGCAGCCAGGCACGGATGCGCGCCTGGTCGAGCGCGAGTTTCTGGCGCTGGGCACGCTGGTGTCGCTTTCGCTGTATCTCGACGAAAATCAGGAGCGTGCGGTGGCCGAGGCGGCGCTGCGGGATGTGGAGGCATTTCTGCGCGCGTACGAGCGGCGCTGGCGCGCCTGGGGCGACGGCGAGCTGGCGCAACTCAACGGGCGTCTCGCGCAAGGCGAGGCGGTGCCGATCCCGCCGGCGATGACGCGCCTGTTCGCGCGCGCTGCGGCGCTGAGTGCGGCGAGCGGGGGCCGCTTCGACGTGCGCCTGGGCCGCCTCGTCGAGCTCTGGGGCTTCCACGACGCAACGCACTTTCGCAGCGCACCGCCGGAGCCACAGGCGATCCGCGGGATCGTCGATGCGCTCGCCGCCGCACCGCCGCTCGTGCCGGGCGCCGGACGCTACGGTCCGGCGCCGCAGGTGTGGCTCGACTTCGGTGCGATCGCCAAGGGGGACGCGACCGACCTCGCGGTCGAGCGCCTGCGCGCGGCCGGGTTCGCGAACGGCATCGTCAATCTGGGCGGCAATCTGCGCACCGCCGGCCGCCGCGGCGAGCGACGGTGGCGCATCGGCATCCGCCATCCGCGTCCGGATACCGGCCGGCAGCTGCTGGCGACGATCGAGACCGGCGACGACGAAGCGGTGATCACCAGCGGCGACTACGAGCGTTACTTCGAGCACGGCGGCCGCCGCTACCATCATCTGCTCGATCCGCACACCGGCTACCCGGCCAGCGGACTGCAGACGGTCACCGTGATCGCTTCCGAGGGCGCGCTCGCCGATGCCGCGAGCACGGCGCTGTTCGTCGCCGGCGCGGACGCCTGGCGCGACACCGCGCGTGCGCTGGGCATCGACCAGGCCTTCGTCGTCGATCGCGACGGCCGCGTGCAGATCACCGAGGCACTGGCGCAACGCGTGCATTTCGCCGACGGTGTGCGCGCCGAGACCGTGCCGTGACGCGCGCGGACATCGCCGCGGTCGCCCTCGGTGCCGGGCTCATCGGCCTCCTCTATGCATCGCTGTGGCAGCCGCCGGTCGACGCCACGCGCTTCGAGATCCGCGTCGCCGGCAAGCCGGTCGGCCGCTATCCGCTGGACATCGACCGCAGCCTGCTCGTCGACGGACGCCTGGGCCTGTCGCGGATCAAGGTCGAGAACGGCCGCGTGCGCTTCGCAGCAAGCCCCTGTCGCAACAAGGTCTGCGTTCACGCCGGCTGGCTGCAGCACAGCGGCGACGCCGCCGCCTGCCTGCCGAACCGGGTCAGCATCGCCCTGTCGGGTGACGCCGGCGCCGGACTCGACGCCGTGGGCTTCTGATGCAGGCAGCCAGCCTCAGACCCGACGCCGAAGATCGCCTGGTCGCGGGCTTCGCCGCGCTGGCGATCGTCATTCATGTGCTCGAAGCCGGGCTGCCGTCCCCGGTACCCGGCGTCAAGCCCGGCCTTGCCAACGTCGTCACGCTGATCGTGCTGCTGCGCCATTCGCTGCGCCTGGCGGTCTGGGTCGCGCTGCTGCGCGTGCTCGTCGGCAGCCTGCTCGTCGGCAGCTTCCTCGCGCCGGGTTTCTGGCTGTCGCTCGCCGGCACCGCGGCGAGTCTGGTCGCGCTGTGCGCGGGCTCGGGCTGGAACCGGCTGCTGCCGCGTGCACCGCTGTCGGCGATCGGGCTGTCGGTGGCGGCCCCCCTCGCCCACATGAGCGGCCAGTTCGCGGTGGCCTACGGCCTGTTCGTGCCGCACCCCGGCCTGCTGCGGCTGCTGCCGCTGCTGATGACCGCAGCGCTGCTGTTCGGGATCGTCACCGGAGCGGCGGCACAGTCGGTGCTGCGCCGCCTGCCCCCCGTCGGCGGCGCCGCTACCGCTCGGCCGGCCGAAGCCGGCCGCTCTTGACTCGGCGCCCGAGCGGCCGATACTGGGCTCATGAGCGAATCCAGTGCCTCGCTGAAGAACCAGTTCCTCGTCGCGATGCCCACGCTCGAGGACGAGAACTTCAGCCATACGGTGTCACTGCTGTGCGAGCACAGCGACGAGGGTGCGATCGGACTGGTGATCAACCGCCCGACCGATCTGCGGCTCGTCGACATGATGGCGCAGATGGATCTGGAGCACGGCGAGATCGACCGGGAGACGATCGTCTACTGGGGCGGGCCGGTGCAGCCGGAGCGCGGCTTCGTGGTCCACCGCGATCCCGGGGGCTGGGAATCGTGCATGAGCCTGGAACGCGGGCTGTACATCACGACCTCGCGCGACATCCTGCGCGCGATCGGCGTGGGCGAAGGTCCGTCGGAGTACTTCGTCGTGCTCGGCTACGCCGGCTGGGGCGCGGGCCAGCTCGAAAGCGAGATCCTGCACAACTCCTGGCTCAACACCCCGCTCGACCAGCAGATCCTGTTCCGCACGCCGGCGCAGCAACGCTGGCAGGCGGCGACGAAGCTGCTCGGCGTCGACGTGATCCAGCTCGCCGGCGACGCCGGACACGCGTAGCGGTTTCCAGTTTCCAGTTTCCCGAGGCGCGGCGCGTCTTTGACTGGAAACTGGAAACTGGAAACTGGAAACTGATGCTATACCTCGCGTTCGACTACGGCGAAAAGCGCATTGGCACCGCCGTCGGCGACGACGTCACGCGCTCGGCGCGGCCGCTGTCCTCGATCGCCGGCGGCGACTGGAAAGCCATCGCGAAGCTGGTTGCCGACTGGCGTCCGACCGCGCTGATCGTCGGTCTGCCGCTCAACGAGGACGGCTCCGAGCAGGCGACGAGCGCCGCGGCGCGCCGCTTCGCCCTGCAGCTCGGCGAGCAGCTGCTGCTGCCGGTGCACCTCGCTGACGAGCGCTACAGCTCGCGCGCCGCCGACGACTGGCTGCGCGCGGCGCGCGCCAGCGGCCGGATGACCCGCCGCGTGCGCAAGGGCGACCGCGACGCGCAGGCGGCACGCGTGATCCTGCAGCAGTGGCTGGACGACCACCGCTAACACCGCAAGGCTCGCGCTCAAGGCCGGATGGCGTGCACCGCAGGCCGCGCTTTTGCCTCGGACCCGCCGACAGCCCAGAATACGCGCCCAGCCATGAGTCCAGAGCTCCAACTCGACAGCCGCGGCCGCCTGCGCCACCTCCTCACGCTCGAGGGCCTGAGCGCGAAGCTGTTGACGGAGATCCTCGATACCGCCGAGGCGCTGGACGCGTCGCTGCGCGGGCCGGACAAGAAACTGCCGCTGCTGCGCGGGCGCACGATCGTCAACCTGTTCTTCGAGCCGAGCACGCGCACGCGCACGACCTTCGAGCTCGCTGCCAAGCGCCTTTCCGCCGACGTGCTGAACCTGCAGATGGCGGCGTCGAGCACGTCGAAGGGCGAAACCCTGTTCGACACCCTCAAGACGCTCGAGGCGATGCAGGCGGACATGTTCGTGATCCGCCACGAAGCCTCCGGGGCGGCGCATTTCTTCGCGCAGCACGCGGCGCCGGGCGTGGCGATCCTCAATGCCGGCGACGGCCGCCACGCGCACCCGACGCAGGGCCTGCTCGATCTGTTCACGATCCGCCGCTACAAGGGTCCCGATATCGACTGCTTCCGCAAGCTGCGCGTAGCCATCGTCGGCGATGTGCTGCACTCACGCGTCGCGCGCTCGGACATCCACGGCCTGCGCGCGCTCGGCACCCGCGACATTCGCGTCGTCGCGCCGCCGACGCTGATCCCCGCCGGCGTCGAGCAGCTCGGCGTGCGCGTCTGTCACCGCATCGAGGAAGGCCTCGACGGGGTCGACGTGGTGATCCTGCTGCGGCTGCAGCAGGAGCGCATGCTCGGCGCCTACCTGCCGTCGATGGGCGAATTCCACCGCGACTACGGGCTGACGCGCAAGCGCATGGAGGCGATGCGCAAGGACGCGATCGTCATGCATCCGGGGCCGATCAACCGCGGTGTGGAGATCGAAGGCGAGGTCGCCTACGGTCCGCAGTCGCTGATCCTGCAGCAGGTCACCCACGGCATCGCCGTGCGCATGGCGGTCATGGCCATGATTCTCGGCCAGGCCGGCGCGGCGCGACAGGACGGCCGCGCCACGCGGCGCCGCCGCTCGCGGAGCCCGGCGTGAAGCGGCCGTCCGAGGTGAAGGAGTGGGCCGCCGGCGGCCACGTGCGCGCGGACGCAGACCTGCTGATCCGCGACGTGCGCCTGCTCGACCCGGCGAGCGGCACGGACACGACGACGTCCGTGCTGATCCGCGGCGGCCGCGTCACGACAATCGACCCGGCGCTGCGCTCCGCCGACGGCGCTCGCACGCTCGACGCGCGCGGACTGTGGCTGATTCCCGGCATCGTCGACCTCTCGGTCCGTTTTCGGGAGCCCGGGCATACGCACAAGGCGACGATCGCCAGCGAAACCCGGGCGGCGCAGGCCGGCGGCATCACCGACGTGCTGATCCCGCCCGACACGCTGCCCGTCATCGACACGCCGGCGATGATGATCCGCCTGCAGCGCATCGCACGGCAGACCGGCGGGCTGAGCGTCCACGGCCTGTGCGCATTGACCCGCGAGCTCGGTGGCGAAGCGCTCGCCGAGCTGTCCGCTCTCAAGGCCGCCGGTGCCGTCGGTGCCTGCAATGCCTACGCACCGATCCGCGACTCGCGCATTGCACGGCGCGCGCTCGAGTACGCGCACGGCCTCGAGCTTCCGGTGCACGTCTTCGCCCAGGATGCCGAGCTCGCCGCCGGCGGCTGCGCTCATGAAGGCGCGGTCGCCACGCGCCTCGGCCTGCCGGCGATCCCGGTGGCCGCCGAGGTTGCGGCGCTGCGCTTCTGGATCTCGCTGGTCGAGGACACTGGTGCGCGCGTGCACTTCTGCCGGCTGTCCACGGCGCGCGGCACCGAGCTGATCGAGCTGGCGCGCAGCCGCGGTCTGCCGGTGTCCGCCGACGTCGCCGTGCACCAACTGCATCTGAGCGACGTCGACGTCGACGGCTTCGACGCGCGCTGCCACGTGCTGCCACCGCTGCGCTCGGCGGCCGACCGCGACGCCCTGCGCGCCGCGGTCGCCGGCGGGGTGATCGGCGCGGTCTGTTCCGACCACCAGCCGCACGAGGCCGACGCCAAGATCAATCCGTTTCCACTGACCGAGCCGGGCATCTCCGGCCTGGAAACGCTGTTGCCGCTGACGCTCGCGCTGGTCGACGACGGTCTGCTCGCGCCGCTGGACGCCGTCGCCCGGCTCACCAGCGGGCCGGCAGCGATCGCGGGCATCGCGGCCGGGCGCGTCGAGCCGGGACAGGCGGCACAGCTCGCACTCGTCGACCCGGACGCGGAATGGACGCTGCGCAGCGAGCAGCTGCTCAGCCGCGGCCGCAACACGCCGTTCGACGGCCGCCGCCTGCGCGGCCGTGTGCTGCGGACCTTCCATGCGGGGATCGAGGTTTACGCGGCGGCGGCCGCGTGATGCAGCCGGCGTCAAGCCGCGCCCGCCCGTGCGCTTTCGCCGCAGTCGATCTGCGCTTGGTATAAAGTCCGCAATCTCTAATTGCTGGTTTGCCGGGAGGCGTCCGCTGCGGCGGATTGTGAGAAAGCTATGGCACGTGTACTGATCGTGGACGATTCGCCGACCGACGTTCAGAACATGCGTAATCTGTTGCAGAAGGCCGGTCACGTCGTATCGGACGCGTCGGCGGCGGAAGAGGCGCTCAACCGCGTGCGCACGGAGAAGCCGGACGTGGTCATCATGGACGTGGTCATGCCCGGCGTGAACGGCTTCCAGGCGACACGCACGCTGTCCAAGGACCCGACGACGGCACACATTCCAGTGATCGTCGTCAGCAGCAAGAGCCAGGAAACCGATCGCGTCTGGGCGCTGCGCCAGGGCGCGCGGGAATACCTGGTCAAACCGATCAAGGAAGCCGATCTGCTGGCCAAGATCAATGCGGTGCTCGGCAGCTAGCGAACACCGTCACTTCAGGGGAATGCATGGCCGAACAGAGAAGAGTCCGGGGGGCACGGCGCGAGCTTGCACCGCTCATCCTTGCGGTGATCCTGATCGCCGTCGCGATGGGCGGCTTCTATTCGATCCAGCGCGCCGACACGCGCGACGAAACCTGGGTTGAGCTCACGCGCACCGTCGCCGGCGACGTCGGCGAAATCGTCGACCTCGGCGAACCCGCGACTCGCGGCCTGACGCCTGATTTCCGCACGCTCGCGGCGCGCGTCGAAGAGCTTGATGTTCACGTCAGCGCGCTGGCACAGGGCGATCCGGATGCCGGCATCGAGCCGCTGCCCGGCGCGGTCCGGGATGAAGTCGCGGAACTCTCCGCGGCCTGGAACGAGATGAAGGGCACGGTACGGATCGTGCTCGACGGCGAGCAGGCCTGGCGCCGCTCGGCGGCGGCCACGCGCACGATCGTCTCGGCGATCCACGCCGAAAGCGGCGAGGACGTGTTCAGTGTCTACGAGCGCATGGCCGAGGCGCTCGGCGGTCGCGGCGGGCAGAATCCGGCCATCGGCCAGCTGGTGCGCCTGGAACGTATCGCCAGCGAGGCCCGGAGCGTGCTGATCCGCGGCCGCGGCGCGGCACAGACCGTGCAGGCGCTCGCCGCCGAAGTGGCGCGCTTCACCGAGGTCAACCAGCAGCTGCGCGCGATTTCCGAAGCCGGCGCACTGGCGCGCACGGTCAGCGAGCGCTTCACGCCGATCGCCGAAGCGACGCAGGCGCTGACCGAGAGCGCCGCGGCCGTCGACCGCCTGCAGGCCGCCGCGGGGCAGCTGCAAGGCGCCGCGGCGAATGTCGTCGCCACCGCCAAGGCACTGGAGCAAGGGCTGCTCGACACGCGCGCGCGCCAGGTGATCCTGCCGATCGTCGTCGCCGTCTCCGGCGGCCTGGCGATCGTGCTGCTCGTCGTGTTCATCGTCATCACCGTGCGCAACACGCAGTCGCGCCTGAAGTTCGCCGAAGAGCGCGACGCCAAGCAGCAGCAGGCGATTCTGTCGCTGCTCGACGAAATCACCAACCTCGCCGACGGCGATCTGACCGTCGACGTCACCGTGACCGAGGATTTCACCGGCGCGATCGCGGACTCGATCAACTACACCGTGCAGAACATGCGCAATCTGGTCGGCACGATCAACACGACCTCGGTCGAGATCGCCGGCGCGGCATCGAGCACGAAGGAAACGGCGATCCGCATGAACGAGGCCTCGGAGCGCCAGGCCAAGGAGATCGCCGCGGTCACGAACACGATCGCGACCACCTCGCAGTCGATGCAGCAGGTGGCCGCGAGCGCCGAGAAGCTGGCGAGCCAGGCGCAGCAGTCGGTGCAGGTGGCGCACAACGGCGCCGAGACCGTGAACCGCACGATCCTGGGCATGACCGCGCTGCGCGAGCAGATCCAGGACACGTCCAAGCGCATCAAGCGCCTCGGCGAGTCGTCGCAGGAAATCGGCAACATCATCGAATTCATCAACGACATCGCCGAGCAGACCAACACGCTGGCGCTCAATGCCTCGATCCAGGCGGCGATGGCCGGCGAAGCGGGCCGCGGCTTCGCCGTCGTCGCCGACGAAGTGCAGCGGCTGGCCGAGCGCGCCGCCAACGCGACGCGCCAGGTGGAAACGCTGGTCAAGACGATTCAGGCCGACACCAACGAGGCCATCATCTCGATGGAGCGCTCGACGCAAAACGTGGTCGTCGGCGCGAAGAGCGCCGAAGAAGCCGGCCAGGCCCTGACCAAGGTCGAAACCTCGTCGCAGGAGCTGGCCAAGCTGATCACCGAGATCTCGTCGTCGGCGCGCAATCAGTCGGCGGCCGCTACGAAGATCGCCGGCACGATGCAGGTCATCCGCGACATCGCCGTCGAAACCTCCGGCTCCGCCAGCCAGACCGCCAACGCGGTCGAAGAGCTCAACGTGCTCTCGCAGAAGCTGCGCGAGTCGGTCGCCGGCTTCAAGCTGCCGGAGGACAACCTGGGCTGATCTCGGTCGGTGCGCTCGCCGATCACGAGGTGGCCGTCAACCGGGCGGGGCCGGCCGTTGGCGTACAGTTCAGCCGGGATGCAGCCAACCCCGTGCATGCTGCCGGCGGGTGCGCGGCTTGCCTCGCCGCCCCCCCCTCCTTACCATTTGCCCTCCTTTTGGGGCCGGCTTGACGCCGAATTGCCCGCCATTTGAGGTATTTGCATGACCTTCCAGGCTGATCTCGAAAAGCTCTTCGGACTGAAAACAGTCACTTATAAATACAACCTCTCGAAAGAAGAGCTGTTCCACGAGGCGATCGCGAATGACCGCGGCCGCGTCCGCCGCAACGGCCCCTCGGACGCACAAAAGGCCTTCCCCACCAAGCTCGGGGCAAAAGGTCCGCTGGTCTATTACACCGATCCCGATTGCACCGGCCGCCGGACGAAGGACACCTATGCGGTGAAATGGCCGGAAGTCGCCGACCAGATCTGGTTCAAGGCCGATCTCAATCCCTACGATCCGGCCCAGTACCAGGGCCTGCTCAGGCGTGTGGTCGAGCACCTCAACGCCAAGCAGGCCTCGCTGTATGTGCAGGACGTGTTCATGGGCGCCGATCCCGACTTCGCGGTGCCCTACCGCTTCGTCGGCGAGTACGCCACGCACGCGATGTTCGCCCACAACATGTTCCCCAAGGACTTGGTCGGCGTGAAGGACGCCGCTGCGCGCCGCTGGACGATGCTCAACATCCCGAGCTTCATGTGCGAGCCCGAGCGCGACGGCTGCCGCGCCGAAGCCGCGGTCGTGATCGACACGCGCAACCGCATCTGCCTGGTCGCCGGCCGCGCCGACTACTGCGGCGTGGTCAAGAAGACGATCTTCACGGTCGGCAATTTCCTGCTGCCGCTCGACGGCCGCCTGTCGATGCACTGCTCGGCCAACGTCGGCCCCAACGGCGATGCCGCGATCCTGTTCGGCCTGTCCGGCACCGGCAAGACGACGCTGTCCGCCGATCCCGCGCGCCGCCTCATCGGGGACGACGAGACGATCTGGTCGGACAACGGCCTGTGCAATCTCGAGGACGGCTGCTACGCCAAGCTGATCCACCTCGACAAGGACGCCGAGCCGGTGATCGCCGCGGCGCTGTCCAAGCCGGGCACGATCATCGAGAACGTGCCGCCGCTGCCGGGCAGGCGCATTGAGGACTGCGATCCGCAGGAGCTCGATCTCGACGACGATTCGATCGCCGAGAACACGCGCTTC
>JBFMCQ010000009.1:0-89445 GCA_040754295.1 Pseudomonadota bacterium
CCTCGCGCTGGTCTGCAGCGCCGCGGCCGCCGCCGAGCGCATCGTCACGCTCGCACCGCATCTCGCCGAGCTGGTGTGCGCGGTCGGCCGCTGCGACGCACTCGCCGGCGTCGCCGCCTACACCGATGCGCCGCCGCAAGCGGCGCAGCGGCCGCAGATCGGCGATGCCTTCAACGTCAACCTCGAGGCCGTCGTCCGGCTGCAGCCGGACCTGGTGCTGGCCTGGGACGGGGGCACGCCGCCGGCGACGATCTCGCGGCTGCGGCGATTGGGCCTGCGCGTGGAGGCGGTGGCCGTGCGCGGACTCGAGGAGATCGCCGGTGCGCTCGCGACGGTCGGCGCGCTCGCGGACGCCGACGCTGCGGGCCAGGCTGCGGCGCGGCGCTTTCGCGAGCGGCTCGCGGCACTGCGCGCCGAGTACCGTGGCCGCGAGCGGCTGCGCGTGTTCTACCAGATCGAGACGGACCCGGCGTTCAGCATCAGCCGCCGCAGCCCGATCCACGAGGCGCTCGATCTGTGCGGTGCCGACA
Organism: Pseudomonadota bacterium; assembly: GCA_040754295.1. Lineage (GTDB taxonomy): Bacteria > Pseudomonadota > Gammaproteobacteria > Nevskiales > Nevskiaceae > Solimonas. Next base: position 531 of record JBFMCQ010000009.1, read on the forward strand.
ACGTCTTCGCCGATCTGCGGACGCTGGCGGCGCCGGTCGGCACCGAAGCGGTGATCGCCGCCCGCCCGCAGGTCGTCGTGCACGCGGCGCAGGAGAATGCCGCGGCGATTGCAGCCTATTGGGCGCGCCTGAAGGGACTGGCACCGCAGGATCCGCGGCACCGCGTCGTCGTCGACGCCGGCACGCTCACGCGGCAGTCGCCACGGGTACTCGAAGGTGTCGCGCAGCTGTGCGCCGGTCTGGACCGCGTGCGCGCCGCGCTCAGCAGCGGCGCCAGGTGACTTCGTTGCCGTGCATGCGCGCGAAGTGCCGCGCAAACACGAACAACAGATCCGACAGCCGGTTCAGGTAGCGCAGCGCGTCGGCGTTGAGCGGGCTCGCCTCGTGCACGCGCCACAGGCTGCGCTCGGCGCGCCGGGCGACGGCGCGGGCGAGGTGCGCCTGTGCCGCCAGCGGCCCGCCGCCGGGCAGCACGAACTCCTTGAGCGGCGGCAGATCGGCGTTGAAGGTGGCGAGCCAGTCGTCGAGCCGGGCGACCTGTTCTTCGCCGATCGCGCGATGCGCGGGCAGCGCCAGCTCGCCGCCGATGTCGAACAGCCGGTGCTGGATCTCGGCGAGCGGGTCGGCGAAACGCGGCAGCGGATCGAGTGCGAGCAGCACGCCGACCTGGCTGTTGAGCTCGTCGAGGTCGCCCATCGCGGCGAAGCGCGCGTCGGTCTTCGGCAGGCGCTCGCCGGTGGCGAGCCCGCTGGTGCCGGTGTCGCCGGTGCGCGTTGCAATCTTGCTGAGTCGGTGTCCCATGGTGCGCCGATTGTACGCGCCTGTCACGGCAACTCCGCCGGCAGCCGCTATCATTGCGCGCCCAGGCTGCTGCAGGATCACTGCCATGACCAGCGCCCATTTGTCCGCCGCCCTCGAAGCCGCGCGCGCCGCCGCCGCGATCATCCGCAAGGCCTACCGCGGCAATTTCGACGTGCAGTACAAGGCCGACGCGAGTCCGGTGACGGAAGTCGACGTCGCTGCCGAGCGTGCGATCAAGACCGTGCTGCGCACGCATTTTCCGGACTACGGTTTTTACGGCGAGGAAACCGGTATGGACCGTGGCGCGGAACGCGGCGGCGCAGACCAGGACGCCGCCGATGCGGGCTCGCTGTGGCTGGTCGATCCCATCGACGGCACCAAGGCCTTCGTGCGCGGCTACCCGATCTTCTCGGTGCAGATCGCGCTGATGCGCGGCGGCGAGCTCGAGCTCGGCGTCTCCTGTGCGCCGTGCTGGAACGAGGATCTCGGCGAGCTGGTCTGGGCCGAAAGCGGGCAGGGGGCCTGGCGCGGACTGCTCGACACGCCGCTCGACGCGTTCGAGCGCCTGCAGGTGTCGGCGGTCGACCGCCTCGACAAGGCGACGCTGTCGACCGGCAATCTGGCGACGCTGGCACGCTCACCGCAATGGGCCGAGCTCGGCCGGCTGATTCCGCAGCTGCACCGCATCCGCGGCTACGGCGACTTTCTGCACTACCACTATCTGGCGGCGGGCAAGATCGACGCGGTCGTCGAATCCGACGTCAACATCCTCGACATCGCCGCGCTCGCCGTCGTCGTGCGCGAAGCCGGCGGTCGCTTCACCGATCTCGGCGGTGCGCCCTTGTCGCTGGAGACGCGCACGGTGCTCGCCACCAACGGACGCCTGCATGGGGCGTTCGCGGGGCTGGCGCCGGACCCCTGATCCCGCGTCCGGCGCCCCGGGCGGGCGACTCCGGCGGCTGCGCAGGGGCAGGGCGCAGGCGAACGCGAACGCCGAAGCCCGCTGCGGCGCAGGCCTCGACTCTCAGCGCAGGCTGATGATTTTCCAGCCGCGATGCGCCGCCAGCGCGGCGAGCACCGGGTCCGGATCGACGGCGACCGGCTCGTCGGCCATCTCCAGCAGCGGGATGTCGTTGTGCGAGTCGCTGTAGCAGGCGAGCCGAGTCCACGGGTTTCCGCGCTCGGCCATCCATTGGCGCAGGCGCACGACCTTGCCGGCCTGGTAGTTCGGCACGCCGGCAATGCGGCCGGTGTAGCGGCCGTCGACGAGCTCGGGATCGGTGGCCAGCAGGTGCTCGATGCCGAGCAGCTCGGCGATGGGCTCGACGACGAAGCGGTTGGTTGCAGTGGTGATGATCAGCGTGTCGCCGGCAGCGCGATGGCGGTCGAGCAAGGTTCGGGTACCGCCGGCGACGATCGGTGCCACCCGCTCGGCGACGAAGCGCCTGCGCAGCTCCTGCATGCGCCCGGGCGCGTGGTCCACGAGCGGCCGCAGCACGAAGGCCGCGTAGCGATGGATATCCAGCGTGCCGGCCTGGTACTCGCGGTAGAAGCGCTCGTTCTCGCGCGCGTAGTGCTCGGCGTCGACGATGCCGTGCTCGACGAGGAAGCGTCCCCACAGATAGTCGCTGTCTCCGGCGAGGAGCGTGTTGTCGAGGTCGAAGACGGCGAGCTGCATGGCGGGCCCGGTGCGGCGCGGAGGGTCGCGCAGGATAGCAGCTCGCCGGGCAAGAATTGCCCGGCCTTGCGGCGCTGTGAAAGAATCGCTCCATGAAGGCGCGCAGGACCATCCCAAGTGATTGATCTGGACGGTTTTCGCCCGAACGTCGGGATCGTGCTCTGCAGCGCGAGCGGGCAGCTTCTGTGGGCCAAGCGCGTCAACCAGGACGCCTGGCAGTTTCCGCAGGGCGGGATCAAGCGCGGCGAAACCCCGCGGGATGCCGTGCTGCGCGAGCTCCATGAAGAGCTGGGACTGACGGCCGAGCACGTGCGCATCCTCGGCGTCACCGCCGGCTGGCTGCGCTACCGCCTGCCGAGCCGCTATCTGCGCCGCAGCCGCGGCCGCGTCTGCATCGGCCAGAAGCAGAAATGGTTCGCGCTGCGCCTGATCGCCCCGGAGAGCGAGGTGCGGCTGGACGCCACGCACAAGCCGGAGTTCGACGGCTGGCGCTGGGTGGACTACTGGCGTCCGCTCGAAGAAGTCGTCGACTTCAAGCGCGACGTGTACCGCTGCGCGCTCAACGAGCTCGCGCCGCTGCTCGGCGTCGAGCCGCGCGAGCCGCTGCGCCGAGAGGCGATCGCCGAGAGCGCAGAAACCGCCTCGGGCTCAGCGGCGTGAGCGCTGGCGCCGCAGATGGCGGACCCATAGCCACAGTCCGCTCACGGCGAGACCGATCAGCGCCAGCGCGAGCAGGTCGGTGGCGATGATCCCGGCGCGGCCGGGCAGCCGACCGCTATGGATGTCGAGCAGCACGCGTTCCCAGTTGAGCAGGCGCGCCCGCGCATCTGCGCGCACAGCTTCCCCCAGTGCCGGCGGTAGCGGCTCGCGCGCAACCGGCAGTGGCAGCGCCTCGCTGCCGTGCGGGGTCCAGGCGAGCAGCTCCGGATCCGCCCGGAAACGCCCTTGGGGCGTGTCGATGATGAAGCTGGAGCCGTCGGAGTACAGTGCGCTGATCGGTCCCGGCCAGCCGGCGACGTCCGTCCGCTGCTCGACGAGGGTGCCGCCGCGATCGAGCAGCAACGCCGCGCGGCGGCCGACGGCGAGGATCCATTCGCCGCTGTCGGCGACACCGAGCAGTTCGCCGGTTTCGGCCAGCATGCGCGTGTCCCAGTAACTGCGCTCCGCAGTCGAGCTGAGCCAGTGCCCGCCGCCGACGGAATAGCCGTGGGTGGGCGCAGGCGCGTCGACTCCGTAGGCCGCCTGCAGGACCGCCAGCCGCACGGGCCTGCGGTCGAGTCCCCAGTCCACGGCGTGATTGAGCACGAGGCCGGTCGCGGCGACGACCAGAACCAGCAGCGCCACGGCCGCACCGAGCCAGCGGTGCGCCACGTACAGCGACAGGCGCCGCCTACGACGCCGCCGCATCAGCGGTCACATGATGATGCAGCAGCAGCGCCAGCCGGGCCATGCGTTGCAAGGCGTCGACCGACAGCGTGGCGCCGGAAATGTTGTCGATGCGACTGTCGAGGCCCCGCTGTGCGGTCAGCCGGGCGCCGTCGAACTGGCGCGTGAAGAAGTCGTGGCGCACTTCCCAGCCGCGCGACTCGCGGTAGATCAGCACGCGCACCTTTTTCAGCGCGCCGTCGTCGACCACGAAGCCGGCCGTGATCGGCTCCTCTTTGCCGATCTCCTCGAGCACCCAGGCGGTGCGCGTGCCACGGCGCCAGTAGCGCGTGCGCAGAGCTTCCGGCGGATGGCCAAGCACCTGTTCCGCGTCCGCGCGCAGCGTGCCGGCCAGCCAGAGGACCTGTGGTGCCGGTGCTGCGCCGTCGAAGGACTCGGCGACGAACTGCTCCGGCGGTTGATAGACGTCTGCGGCGCCGACGCCCGGCGCCACGGCGCAGATCATGGCGGCGGCCAACGCGAAGCGCCACGCCGAAGGGCCGCATCGGCGTGGCACGCGCGCGGCGGAACGGCCTCCGCTAGAAGCGGTAGCCGATGCCGAGATTGTAGCCATCGGTATCCGCGGCATTGTCCTGGTCTTGGTAGTCGGCCTTGATCACGACGTCTTTGTGCGGCCACCAGTTGACGCCGACGTCGGTCTGGCGGATCTTGGTTTCCGCCGCCGTGCCGCCGTTGTCCACGCTGCTGTAGCGCGCGAACACGCCCGCCTGCGGCAGCACGCGATAGGCGACTTCACCGAAGTAACCTTCCTGGCGGTCGCGGTTGACGGCCTTGGGTCCATCGCCGTCCAGATCCCAGGACGCCCACAGCGCGCGCGCGCTGAAAGGGCCCTTCTCGATCACGACGTGGGCTTCGGTCAGCAGCGCCGACACGGTTTCCGCATCGGTCGCCTGCGTGGCATCGGCCTGGTACTGGACGGCGCCGGCCAGTTCCAGCCCCGGGACTCCCGTATACCGCAGCCGCGCGCTGTAGGCGAGATCGTCTGCGCGCGCCTGAGCGACTTTCTGCCGGCCCGATCGGATCAGGTACGCACTGCCGCCTTCAGTCGGCAGTTTCAGACCGCTGTGCACCGCGAGGTCGTAGGCCAGCCCGCTCGCACCGATCGGCCCGCCGATCGCGCCCCCAGCTTCCCACCATGTCGTGGGGATGATCGCGCTCTCCACGATGTTTCGCTCCACGCCGTAGAACGTGGTCGGCTCGTGGGTCTCGTTGAGGATGCCTACCGGGACCAGAAACAGGCCGCCCCGTGCGCGCTGTCGCGCAGGCAGATCGAACTCGATGTACGCCTGCTCGAGCTCGATCTCTCCGGGCTTGGATTCGCCCGCGAGCGCATGCTCGAGCTCGATCTCGGATACGAAGCGAATACTGTCGCTGAAGTCATACCCGGCGAAGAGCACGAAACGATGGAAATCGATTTCCCGCTTGCTGTCGAGATTGTTGTAGTGCAGCTCCCCGTAACCGCCGAGCGTGACTTTCGATGCGCGCTCCGCACCTTTTTCGGCCTGTTCGGCAAGCGCTTCCAGCCGAGCCTGCTGCGCTTCGCTCTGCTCCCTGGATTGCTTCTGCTGTTCGGCGAGTTGCTGCTTCAGCGCGTCGATCTGTCGCTGCAGGCGCTGGATCGCCTCTCCGATCTCTGCCTCGGCGGCGTCACCGGCCTGCACGGTTGTGGCGGCGAGCGTGGCCAGGACGGCGGCAGGAAGTAAGTGCTTCAGGCTACTACTCATGGAACCCCTTTGTGGTTGGTTCGGGCGATATCCCCGCGGCTATTGTAGAGAGCGCGAGTACTATTGACAATTATTCTCATTACGATTGTAATAGGCGCCCATGTACCTCTGTGTCTGCAAAGCCGTCCCCGAGCGCACCGCGCGCCGTGCCATCCGCGAGGAGGGTGTCGTTTCCTTGCGCGAGCTGTCGCGCATCCACGGTGTCGGCACCTGTTGCGGCAAGTGCGTGCCGGCGGCGCGCGCGCTGCTGGAGCAGGAGCTGAGAGCGGCGTCTGCCGGCGCGCCGCCGCACGGCGGCTTCGGCTACGCCCAGGCGTCGGCGGCCTGAGCGCGCGCAGGCGCCCGGCCTGCGACTGAGAATCCGACGCGCTACATCTCTTCTCGCCTTTTCGTCGTCGCTGCGAGTGCTTGCCTATACTGGGCGCACAACCAACAACGGAGCAGCACGATGCGTGGCGACGCCAAAGTCATCGAGCATCTGAATCAGGCGCTGAAGAACGAGCTCACGTCGATCAACCAGTATTTCCTGCATGCCCGCATGTTCGACAACTGGGGCATGAAGGGTCTCGGCAAGCGCGAGTACGATGAGTCGATCGACGAGATGAAGCATGCCGACAAGCTGATCGAGCGGATTCTTTTCCTCGAAGGCCTGCCCAACCTGCAGGACCTCGGCAAGCTCTATATCGGCGAGGACGTCAAGGACGCGCTCGAATGCGATCTCAAGCGCGAGAAGGAAGCGCATCCGATGTACCAGGATGCGATCGCCTACTGCGAAAGCGTGCGCGATTACGTCAGCCGCGAGCTGTTGGTGCACATCCAGAAGAGCGAGGAAGAGCACATCGACTGGATCGAGACGCAGCTGGGCCTGATCGCGCGGATGGGTCTGGAGAACTACGTCCAGTACGCCGCCGCCGAGATCGACGAGAGCTGATCTTCAGAACGGTTTGACGATCACGAGGATCACGATCGCGACCAGCGCCAGCGCCGGCAGTTCGTTGGCGATGCGGTAATAGCGCGCGCTCTTGTCGTTGCGATTTTCGGCAAACGCGCGTATCCGCGTCTTCAACCAGCCGTGATAGGCGGACAGCAGCAGCACGAGCGCCAGCTTGGCGTGCAGCCAGCCCATCTTCACAAAACCGGGTGTGAGCGCGACCAGCCACAGGCCGAAGATCCAGGTGCCGACGAGGCCGATCGTCGTGATGCCGTAGAGACGCCGCTCCATGATGCAGAAGCGCTCGTGGCCGGGGGCATCGCGCGTGTCGGCGTGGTAGACGAACAGCCTGGGCAGATAGAACAGCCCGGCGAACCAGCTGACGACGAAGACCACGTGGAACGCCTTGATCCAGAGCATGCGGTGGCGATCGGGGGAGCGGGCGGTCAGTGTAAGCCATGACCACGCGGTAGAATTCCGCTTTCGGTTTCCCGTTTTTTGATCGCCGTGATCAAAGTAGGTATTGTCGGCGGCACCGGCTACACCGGCGCCGAGCTGTTGCGCCTCCTGGCGCAGCATCCGCACGCCCAAGTCGTCGTGCTGACCTCGCGCAAGGAGGCCGGGCTGCGCGCCGACCAGCTGTTTGCGCATCTGCGCGGGCACTGCGAGCTGGCGTTCGAGGCGCCCGATCCTGCGCGCCTGAGCGCCTGTGACGCGGTGTTCTTCGCCACGCCGCATGGCACGGCGATGCAGATGGCGCCGGCGCTGGTGGCGGCCGGCGTGCGCGTGATCGATCTGTCGGCCGACTTCCGTTTGCAGGACGCCGCCGAGTTCAAGCGCTGGTACGGTCTCGATCACGCCTGTCCGGAGCTGCTCGCGGAGGCCGTCTACGGCCTGCCGGAGGTCGAGCGCGCGCGCGTTCGTTCGGCGCGGGTCGTCGGCAATCCCGGCTGCTATCCGACGGCGGTGCAGCTCGGCTATCTGCCGCTGCTCGAAGCCGGCGTCATCGAGACCGACGGGCTGATCGCCGACTGCAAGTCGGGCGTCAGCGGCGCCGGGCGCGAAGCCAGGACCGGCTCGCTGTACTGCGAGGCCGGCGACTCGTTCAAGGCCTACGGCGTGCCGGGTCACCGGCACCTGCCGGAGATCGTGCAAGGCCTCGGCCGCGCCGCCGGACACGCCGTGGGCGTCAGCTTCGTGCCCCATCTGGTGCCGATGATCCGCGGCATCCATGCCACGCTGTATGCGCGGCTGCGCGACCGCGACGTCGATCTGCAGACGCTGTTCGAGCAGCGCTATGCCGGCGAGCCCTTCGTCGACGTGGCGCCGGCCGGCGACCATCCGGAAACGCGCGGCGTGCGTGCGTCCAACCTGTGCCGGATCGCCGTGCACAAGTCGCCGGACGGGCGGCACGCGATCGTGCTCAGCGTCATCGACAACCTCGTCAAAGGCGCCTCCGGCCAGGCGGTGCAGAACTTCAATCTGATGTTCGGGCTCGACGAGCGCCTGGCGCTGAACGCGCCGCCGGTCGCGCCGTAGCCGGGGCGCGATGCGGCACCGCATCGTCATCACGCGCCATCGACCGTGGCTCAAGCCGGCGCTGATCGGCGGCGGCAGTTTCGCGCTGGCCGTCGCCGCCTGGGCGCTGTATGCCTATACCCGCGCGTCGACCGTCAGCGACTTCGAGCGCGCACGGCTCGAAGTGGAAGCGCTGCGTGAGGAGCGGCGCACGCTGGCGCGCGACCTGCGGGCGGCGCGCGACGAGATCAAGCACCTCGAAGAGCAGGTCGTCTACGTGCAGCGCTCGCAGGACATCGACCGGCAGGCGTGCAGCGCGGTGCAGGCGTCGCTGGCGCAAGTGCAGGCCGAGGCTTCCGATCTGCGCGAGCAGCTGGCGTTCTACCGCGGCATCGTCGCGCCGGAGCAGTCGCGCGCCGGCGTGCGCGTCTACGAGCTGAAGCTGCTGCCGGGCGCCGAAGCCGACCGCTACCGCTACGAGCTGGTGCTGATCCAGTCGGTGCGCCACGACAAGCGCGTCGCCGGGCGCATCGCACTGGAGCTGGTCGGGCAGCGCGGCGGCGACGAGGCGCGGCTGCCGTGGGCGTCGATCCAGGCGGGTGATATGGCACAGAATCTGCTATTTTCCCTGAAGTACTTTGAGGAGTTCTCGGGCGAGATCCGCGTCCCGCAGGACTTCGAGCCAGCGCGTATCGAGGTCACCTTGATCCCCGACGGCAACGGCGCACCGCGCGTGGAAGAGTCTTTTGACTGGGATCGGGTCCTGAAAGGAGGAGCATGACGATGTTTGGAGGCAGCAGCAGCAAGAGCAGCTCGAAAGCCAGCGTCGGTGTCGACACCTTGATCGGCAGGCAGACCGAGATCCTCGGCGACGTGCGCTTCACCGGCGGTCTGCACGTCGACGGCAAGATCAAGGGCAAGGTCATCGCCGCGGCGGACAAGTCCTCGGCGCTATCGGTGAGCGAGCACGGCTCCATTGAAGGCGACGTACGGGTGCCGAACGTCGTCCTCAACGGGGCGGTAACCGGCGATGTGCATGCATCGCAGAAACTCACGCTCGCGACCAAGGCGCGCGTCAACGGCAACGTCTTCTACCGCATTGTCGAGATAGAGGGCGGCGCGCAGGTCAATGGCCAGATGGTGCACGATGACGGCAGCGGCAGCGTCGAGAACTTCAGCGGCGGTGCGCAAAAGCCGGCCGAGCTCGGCCTGACGACCGACGAACTGAGCGAGGCGCGGCGGGTCAAAGGAATTGTCAACGGTTGAAGTCTATGGAAAGCATGGTGTCCGAGGATCCGGTGATCTTTACCGCAGCGGCCGCGGAGAAGGTCTTCTCGCTGCTTCAGGAAGAGGAAGATCCGGAGCAGATGCTACGGGTGTTCGTCACCGGCGGCGGCTGCTCGGGTTTCCAGTACGGATTCCGCTTCGAGAAGCAGGCAGACAGCGACGATACGCGCGTGGTGCGCAGCGGCGTCACGCTGCTCGTCGACCCGATGAGTCTGCAGTACCTGCAGGGCGCCGAGATCGACTACAAGGAAAGCGTCGAGGGCGCGCAGTTCGTGATCCGCAATCCCAACGCGACCACCAGCTGCGGCTGCGGCAACTCGTTCTCGGTATAAAAAGCTTGTTTTGAAAGTCGGGGCCAGGGATGGCCCCGGCTGGCGCAGGACGCGCACCAAGCTTGTTTTGAAAGTCGGGGCCAGGGATGGCGCCGGTTTGCGCAGGACGCGCACTACGGCAGATAGAGCCCGCCCAGGATCGCCGGCCGCGCGGCGCCGGTGACGCTCGGCAAACTGCCCGGCAGCTTCCTGATCCGCCGCCAGGCGAGCCAGGCGAAGGCGGCGGCCTCGATGACGCCGCCGTCGATCCCCGCGGCCTCCTCCGTCGTCTGCACGCGGACGCCCGGCAGTGCCGCGCGCAAATCGCCCATCAGCAGGGGATTGAGCCGGCCGCCGCCGCAGACGATGAGGCGGCTGGCCTGCGGCGCGAAGCGCTGCAGCTGCATGGCGATCGAGCGTGCGCTGAGCGCGCACAGGCTGCGCTGAACATCCGCGGCCGGCAGCGTCGAAACGCGCGCAAACCGGCGCTCGAGCCAGCCCAGGTTGAAGTGGTCGCGGCCGGTGCTCTTCGGCGGCGGCCGTGCGAAGTACGGGTCGGCGAGGCAGGCACGCAGAAGCTCGTCGTCGATCTTGCCGTTGGCCGCCCAGCGCCCGTCCGCATCGTAGCGGCGCTGCTGCGCGCGTTCGATCCAGGCGTCCATGAGGCCGTTCGCGGGTCCGGTGTCGAACCCGGTCACCGCGCCGTCGCCGGACAGCACCGTCAGATTGGCGATGCCGCCGAGGTTGAGCACCGCGCAGGGCGCGAAGCGGCCGAAGCAGGTCCGGTGGAAGAGCGGCACCAGCGGCGCGCCCTGTCCGCCGCGGGCGATATCGGCGCGCCGGAAGTCGGCGACGACCGCGATCCCGGTCCGGGCCGCGATGAGGCTGGGGTCGCCGAGCTGCAGCGTGTTGCCCAGCGAGGGGTCGTGGAGCACGGTCTGGCCGTGCGAGCCGATCGCGCCGATGTCTGCGCTGCCGCGTCCGCCGGCGCCTAGCACGCCCAGCGCAGCATTGGCAAAGGCCTCGGCGATGCCGTGGTCGAGCGCCGCGAGCCCGCGCAGACTCAGCGGAGTGTCGGGCGCCTGCTGCACCGCCAACAGCCGCTCCCGCAGCGAGGCCTCGTATTCATGGCGGTAGACGGCCTCGACAGCGACGACACGGCCGCGCTCGATGCGGCACAGCGCCGCATCCACGGCGTCCACGCTGGTGCCCGACATCAGGCCGATGCACCGCATGGACGAGCGGCGGGTTACGGGTTCAGGCGCGCCTGGCTGCTCTGCGCCCGCGCCATCTGGCTCGCCGCGATCGCGTCGAGCTGTGCGACGACGTGCGCGTTGTCGGCGCGCCAGCGCGCGATCACCGACCGCGGCAGCGGATTGGCGCGTGGCAGCGCGACCGTGATCGGATTCTTGTGAACGCCGTTGATGCGGAATTCATAGTGCAGGTGTGGTGCCGTCGCAAGGCCGGTGGCGCCGACGTAACCGATGACCTGCCCCTGCTTGACGCGCGAGCCGACCCTGAGGCCGGAGCGGTACTTCGACATGTGCGCGTACAGCGTCGTGTACTGCGAGCCGTGCTTGAGAATGATGACGCGGCCGTAGCCGCCTTTGACGCCGATGAACTCGACCTTGCCGTCGCCGGTGGCCTTGATCGGCGTGCCGGTGCCGGCGGCGTAATCGACGCCCTTGTGCGCGCGGATGGTGTTGAGGATCGGGTGCCGGCGGCGCAGGTTGAATCCCGAGCTCACGCGCGCGAAATCCACCGGCGTACGCAGGAAGGCCTTGCGCAGCGATTCACCCTCGGGCGTGTAGAACGCGACGTTGCCGTCGGCGTCGACGTAGCGCACGGCACGGAAGCTGCGCCCGCGGTTGACGAACTCGGCGGCGACGATGTCGCCGTCGCGCAGCTTCTTGCCGTCCTTGTACAACTCCTCGTAGATCACCGCGAAGCGGTCGCCGATGCGCAGATCCAGCGCAAAGTCGATGTCATAGCCGAACAGCTCCGCCATCTGCATCAGCAGGCGGTTCGACAAGCCCGCGCGCTGACCGTCGAGGAACAGCGAGTTCTCGATCAGACCGGCGACCTGTGTCTGGCGGCGCTCCAGCGCGGCAGCGATCGTGATCGCCTCGAGCGTCTCGTCGGGCGTGCGCCGCACGTGCAGCGTGTTCGCTTCGTCGAGATCGAAGCGCAGCTCTTCGAGACGGTCTTCCGGCGTTTTGCGCAGCAGCAGCTTGTCGCCGGCGCGCAGGTTCTTCAGCCGCGCCGCATCGCGGCTCAGCTGAACGACCGCGATGGCCTCGGAAAAGCCCAGGCCCTGCGCCTCGAAGATCTCGGAGAGCGTCTGGCCGCGGCCCACTTCGATCGTGAGCCACTCGCTGGCCTGCGGCGCCGGCAGCGGGTCGGCGAGCGCCGCCTGCACCGCTTCCTCGAAGGCGATCGAGTTCGTCGTGTCGAGTGCGGCGGCGAGCTCGGACGGCAGATCGGCGGTCGGCACGGCGCTGCGGCGCTTGGCGACACCCTCGCGGGTGGCTACCGCAGCCAGCAGGATGACGCACAGACTCGCAACCAAAACAGCTCGTTGGGCCGAGCGGCGGGGCGCCGCCTCGGCTGGGCTATAATCAAATCTCATCGTTGACCCGAAGAACGACCAACGGCCGCACGAATCCGTGCGGTCCTCACCCTGGGCGTCTGTCGTCGTTATGGTTTAACGCGCTGGTAACGCGTAAGAAAACACAGTTCCGTACGCCTTGGCAAGTATTTCTGTCTGGTAATAACAGCCCTATGTCAGTCCGGTGGGGCCAGTGCCCGCCGCCTTCAGGACCTGTCCACTCTCATGAGCACCGAATTCGCCGAGCTGGAGCGCGGCACCGACGAGATTCTGCCGCTGGCCGAATTCCGCCAGCGTGTCCGCGCCGCGCGCGATGCCGGCACGCGGCTGCGCATCAAGGCCGGCTTCGATCCGACCGCCAAGGATCTGCACCTCGGGCATACGCTGCTGCTGAACAAACTGCGCGCGTTCCAGGAGGCCGGTCACGAGGCGATCTTCCTGATCGGCGACTTCACCGGCATGATCGGCGATCCCACCGGCAAGAACGAGACGCGCAAGCCGCTGACGCGCGAGCAGGTCGAGGAGAACGCGCAGACCTACAAGGAGCAGGTGTTCAAGATCCTCGATCCGGACAAGACCACGATCGAGCTCAACAGCCGTTGGCTCGACGCACTGGGCGCCGAGGGGCTGATCCGCGTCGCGGCCCAGCACACGGTTGCGCGCATGCTCGAGCGCGACGACTTCGCCAAGCGCTACGCGTCCGGTCAGCCGATCGCGATCCACGAGTTCCTCTACCCACTGCTGCAAGGCTACGACTCGGTCGCGCTCAAGGCCGATGTCGAGCTCGGCGGCACCGACCAGAAGTTCAACCTGCTCGTCGGCCGTCATCTGCAGCAGGCGTACGGGCAGAAGCCGCAGTGCATCATGACCGTGCCGATTCTCGAGGGCCTCGACGGCGTGCAGAAGATGTCGAAGAGCCTCGGCAACTACATCGGCGTCAACGACCCGCCGAAGGAGATGTTCGGCAAGCTCATGTCGATCTCCGACACACTGATGTGGCGATATTACGAACTGCTGTCGTTCCGTCCCCTCGCCGAGATCGGCCGCCTGCGCGCGAGCGTGGACGGTGGCGCGAACCCGCGCGACATCAAGCTCGAGCTCGCCTCCGAGCTGGTCTCGCGTTTCCACGGCGCTGGCGCCGCCCGGACAGCGCAGCAAGAGTTCCTCGCGCAGTTCTCGCGCGGCGCCTTGCCCGAAGACATCCCGGAGGTGCGCATTCCGACGCCGGCAGCCGGGCTGCCGATCGCGCGCGTGCTGCGCGAGGCCGGCCTGGTCGCGAGCAACGCCGAAGGCGGCCGCATGGTCGAGCAGCGTGCGGTGCGCGTCGACCAGCAGCGCGTCGAGGATCGCGGCCTGGTCCTGCTGCCCGGTGCAAGCTACCTGCTGCAGGTCGGCTCCCGCCGGTACGCGCGGGCCACACTCGTGCCGTCCGCCGAATGAACGGCCGGCGGCTGGCGTGCCAGAGGCGGCCTTCGTGCCGCCTTTTTCGTACCCGGCGGAACTCCGGCGGCGCACACTGGTCAAACCGTACGCAAGAATTGGGCACAAACTGCCCAATTGTCGCGCGCCCCGGCATCCGCAAGGGGCGGCGATCAAACTAAAAAACGTTGTATTTCATGTGGTTGATGGATTCTCGCGGAAGGCGCGTTGACGCCCCTCGAAAAAGCCCTATTATTCGCCTCCCCGCTGACGGCGACGACGAAGAAATCGAAGCGCCGACAGCCAGTTCCTTAAGAAGCAGAGCAAGTGATTTGTGTGGGTGCTCCCGTGAGCGTGGCGAAGCCACGTAACACGAGAGTATCAACGTAGCCAAGTTAATTGAGCTTCGAAGATATCTCTTCAACGCCGAGACGTTTAGCCACGTCGAGGCGTATTGGATCTAAGCTTTACACCTTTAAAGTGGAGAGTTTGATCCTGGCTCAGATTGAACGCTGGCGGCATGCCTAACACATGCAAGTCGAACGAGGGTAGCAATACCCTAGTGGCGGACGGGTGAGGAATACGTAGGAATCTGCCTCAGAGTGGGGGATAGCCCGGGGAAACCCGGATTAATACCGCATGATCTCCGAGGAGCAAAGCAGGGGACCGCAAGGCCTTGCGCTCTGAGAGGAGCCTACGTCTGATTAGCTAGTTGGCGGGGTAACGGCCCACCAAGGCGACGATCAGTAACTGGTCTGAGAGGACGATCAGTCACACCGGAACTGAGACACGGTCCGGACTCCTACGGGAGGCAGCAGTGGGGAATATTGGACAATGGGCGAAAGCCTGATCCAGCAATGCCGCGTGTGTGAAGAAGGCCTTCGGGTTGTAAAGCACTTTAGCCAGGGAAGAAAAAGCTCGGCCTAATACGTCGAGCCTTGACGGTACCTGGAGAATAAGCACCGGCTAACTCTGTGCCAGCAGCCGCGGTAATACAGAGGGTGCGAGCGTTAATCGGATTTACTGGGCGTAAAGCGTGTGTAGGCGGCCGTTCAAGTCGGTTGTGAAATCCCCGGGCTCAACCTGGGAATTGCTTCCGAGACTGAGCGGCTAGAGTACGGTAGAGGGCGGTGGAATTTCCGGTGTAGCGGTGAAATGCGTAGATATCGGAAGGAACACCAATGGCGAAGGCAGCCGCCTGGGCCTGTACTGACGCTGAGACACGAAAGCGTGGGGATCAAACAGGATTAGATACCCTGGTAGTCCACGCCGTAAACGATGGGTACTTGACGTCGGCATGCTCTGCGTGTCGGTGTCGCAGCTAACGCGATAAGTACCCCGCCTGGGGAGTACGGCCGCAAGGTTGAAACTCAAAGGAATTGACGGGGGCCCGCACAAGCGGTGGAGCATGTGGTTTAATTCGATGCAACGCGAAGAACCTTACCTGGCCTTGACATGCTAGGAATCCTGCAGAGATGTGGGAGTGCCCGCAAGGGAACCTAGACACAGGTGCTGCATGGCTGTCGTCAGCTCGTGTCGTGAGATGTTGGGTTAAGTCCCGCAACGAGCGCAACCCTTGCCCTTAGTTGCCCCCATTCAGTTGAGCACTCTAAGGGGACCGCCGGTGACAAACCGGAGGAAGGTGGGGATGACGTCAAGTCATCATGGCCCTTATGGCCAGGGCTACACACGTACTACAATGGTCGGTACAGAGGGTTGCCAACCCGCGAGGGGGAGCTAATCCCAGAAAGCCGATCTCAGTCCGGATCGGAGTCTGCAACTCGACTCCGTGAAGTCGGAATCGCTAGTAATCGCCGATCAGCATTTGCGGCGGTGAATACGTTCCCGGGCCTTGTACACACCGCCCGTCACACCATGGAAGTCTGTTGCACCAGAAGTGGGTAGTCTAACCGCAAGGAGGGCGCCTACCACGGTGTGGCCGATGACTGGGGTGAAGTCGTAACAAGGTAGCCGTAGGGGAACCTGCGGCTGGATCACCTCCTTTCAAGTACGCTTCCAAGCGCCACGGGAGCGCCCACACAAGTCACTTGCTACACAGTCAGAGTCGCGGCCGGGTCATGGGCGCTACAGCGGCTCGCCCGAAACAGGTCTAGTCGTCCTGGGGTCTGTAGCTCAGCTGGTTAGAGCACACGCTTGATAAGCGTGGGGTCGCTGGTTCAAATCCAGCCAGACCCACCATCATCCGCCGCAGACTCAAGTCGGGAAGTGTTGCCGGGGCCATAGCTCAGCTGGGAGAGCGCCTGCTTTGCAAGCAGGAGGTCGTCGGTTCGATCCCGACTGGCTCCACCAGTCGATTCAATGAAGTCCGTATGCCAAGCGGATTTCCTTGAGTCCACGTACGTGGATCTGCTCTTTAACAATAAGGTTTGTAGTTGAACACTGTAAGACATTGCTGATTGACGCAAGTTAATCAGACTCAATGCCTAAGGTGCTTGACGGCGTAAATGTTGTTATGAGGTTGCAAAACTTGTAACCAATGACGTTCGCAAGAATGTTTGAGGTTATATGGTCAAGTGACCAAGCGCATCTGGTGGATGCCTTGGCGGCAACAGGCGATGAAGGACGTAGTAGCCTGCGATAAGCCACGGGGAGCTGGCAAACGAGCTTTGATCCGTGGATTTCCGAATGGGGCAACCCAGCCCGCAAGGGTTATCTGCAGCTGAATACATAGGCTGTGGAGGCGAACCCGGGGAACTGAAACATCTAAGTACCCGGAGGAAAAGAAATCAACCGAGATTCCGCAAGTAGTGGCGAGCGAACGCGGAGTAGCCCTTAAGCTTTTCATGCTTTAGCAGAACGGTCCTGGAAAGACCGGCCATAGTGGGTGATAGCCCCGTATGCGAAAAGGCATGGGAAGTGAAATCGAGTAAGGCGAGGCACGTGAAACCTTGTCTGAACATGGGGGGACCATCCTCCAAGGCTAAATACTCGTTGCCGACCGATAGTGAACCAGTACCGTGAGGGAAAGGCGAAAAGAACCCCGGCGAGGGGAGTGAAATAGAACCTGAAACCGGATGCGTACAAGCAGTCAGAGCCCGAAAGGGTGATGGCGTACCTTTTGTATAATGGGTCAGCGACTTACTAGTCTGTAGCGAGCCTAACCGTATAGGGGAGGCGCAGGGAAACCGAGTCTGAATAGGGCGCTTAGTTGCAGGCTGTAGACCCGAAACCCGTCGATCTATCCATGGCCAGGGTGAAGAGTGGGTAACACCACTTGGAGGCCCGAACTCACGTCTGTTGAAAAAGACGGAGATGAGCTGTGGATAGGAGTGAAAGGCTAATCAAGGCGGGTGATAGCTGGTTCTCCTCGAAAGCTATTTAGGTAGCGCCTCGTGTATCACTGTAGGGGGTAGAGCACTGTTTCGGTCTGGGGGGGACACAAGTCCCTACCCAACTGATGCAAACTCCGAATACCTACAAGTGCAATCACGGGAGACACACGGCGGGAGCTAAATTTCGTCGTGAAAAGGGAAACAGCCCTGACCACCAGCTAAGGTCCCAAAATCATCGCTAAGTGGTGAACGATGTGGGAAGGCTAAGACAGCCAGGATGTTGGCTTAGAAGCAGCCATCATTTAAAGAAAGCGTAATAGCTCACTGGTCGAGTCGGCCCGCGCGGAAGATGTAACGGGGCTCAAGCGATGTACCGAAGCTGTGGGTGCACACGCAAGTGTGCGCGGTAGAGGAGCGTTCCGTAAGCCTGTGAAGGTGGATCGTAAGGTCTGCTGGAGGTATCGGAAGTGCGAATGCTGACATGAGTAACGACAATACGGGTGAAAAACCCGTTCGCCGTAAGCCCAAGGGTTCCGACGCAACGGTAATCGGCGTCGGGTGAGTCGGATCCTAAGGCGAGGCCGAGAGGCGTAGTCGATGGAAAGCAGGCTAATATTCCTGCACTTGCTTATGCTGCGATGGGGTGACGGAGAAGGCTAGGGTAGCTACCTGTTGGATGGTAGTTTAAGCCCGTAGGAAGGTCCCTTAGGCAAATCCGGGGGGCCAATTCTGAAAGGTGATGACGAGCCGCTTCGGCGGCGAAGTACCTGATGCCCTGCTTCCAAGAAAAACCTCTAAGCTTCAGGCATAAGTGATCCGTACCCTAAACCGACACAGGTGGGCGAGGAGAGTATCCTCAGGCGTTTGAGACAACTCGGATGAAGGAACTCGGCAAAATAGTGCCGTAACTTCGGGAGAAGGCACGCCCGCGCGAGCGGGCCGCAGTGAAGAGGGGGTGGCGACTGTTTATCAAAAACACAGGACTCTGCAAACACGAAAGTGGACGTATAGGGTCTGACGCCTGCCCGGTGCTGGAAGGTTAAGTGATGGGGTCAGCCGAAAGGTAAAGCTCTTGATCGAAGCCCCAGTAAACGGCGGCCGTAACTATAACGGTCCTAAGGTAGCGAAATTCCTTGTCGGGTAAGTTCCGACCTGCACGAATGGCGTAACGATCGCCCCACTGTCTCCATCCGAGGCTCAGTGAAATTGAAATCGCTGTGACGATGCAGTGTTCCCGCGGCAAGACGGAAAGACCCCGTGAACCTTTACTACAACTTTACACTGGATTTTGAGTTTGCTTGTGTAGGATAGGTGGGAGCCTTTGAAGCGCAGGCGCTAGCTTGCGTGGAGGCGTCCTTGAAATACCACCCTGGTAAACTCGAAATTCTAACCTCGGCCCGTTATCCGGGTCAGGGACATTGTATGGCGGGTAGTTTGACTGGGGCGGTCTCCTCCCAAAGAGTAACGGAGGAGTGCGAAGGTCAGCTCAGCGCGGTCGGAAATCGCGCTTTTGAGTGCATAGGCATAAGCTGGCCTGACTGCGAGACAAACAAGTCGAGCAGGTACGAAAGTAGGTCTAAGTGATCCGGTGGTTCTGTATGGAAGGGCCATCGCTCAACGGATAAAAGGTACTCCGGGGATAACAGGCTGATACTGCCCAAGAGTCCATATCGACGGCAGTGTTTGGCACCTCGATGTCGGCTCATCACATCCTGGGGCTGTAGTCGGTCCCAAGGGTTCGGCTGTTCGCCGATTAAAGTGGTACGCGAGCTGGGTTCAGAACGTCGTGAGACAGTTCGGTCCCTATCTGCCGTGGGCGTTCGAGATTTGAGGGGAGTTCACCTTAGTACGAGAGGACCGGGTGGAACGTACCTCTGGTGTTCCAGTTGTCACGCCAGTGGCATCGCTGGGTAGCTATGTACGGACGGGATAACCGCTGAAAGCATCTAAGCGGGAAGCCCACCTCAAGATGAGATCTCGCGAGGCTTAAGCCTCCTGAAGAGCCCTTGTAGACGACAAGGTTGATAGGCACGGTGTGGAAGTGCAGCAATGTATGAAGCTAACGTGTACTAATTGCTCGTGCGGCTTGACCATATAACGCTCAAACATTTTTGACGTTGAGTGCTGAAGGCGTTGAGAACTTCTGTGTTCACTACAAACCAATATGTGCGTCCTGCAGAGGATTGCCCGACTTCCATATCGGGGTTCTCCGAACAACCAGGGCGCCTGCCAGTTTCCCTGGCGGCAATAGCGAGTTGGAACCACCCGTTCCCATCCCGAACACGGAAGTGAAACGACTCAGCGCCGATGATAGTGTGGCAGCTGCCATGCGAAAGTAGGACACTGCCAGGGTCTTAAATACGGAAGCCCCGGAGCATCGCTCCGGGGTTTTCTTTTGGTGCGCCCGGCACGGGCGCGATCTTGGAGGTGGAAGTCCTCCCGTGAGCTGGCACAGCGCCTGTTCACAATCTCGGGCCGCATTCTGGCTTCAATGAGGCCGCGGTTCTTCACCGCGGAAAACGGGCCTGCAGCTTTTCTAGCTTGCCGCCGGGCCGCTTGCTTCAATGAGGCCGCGGTTCTTCACCGCGGAAAACGAGGAAGAAGCTGATGAAGCACATTATTCGATATGTGCTTCAATGAGGCCGCGGTTCTTCACCGCGGAAAACATCCGGGCATTGTCGTTCCGCTCGGCGGCGACATGAGCTTCAATGAGGCCGCGGTTCTTCACCGCGGAAAACGAGCTTGTGCTAGAGGCCAAGAAGCAGCGCGCAATCATGCTTCAATGAGGCCGCGGTTCTTCACCGCGGAAAACTCGCGATTGCCGCACCGGCCGCAGTCCCGAGCGTCTGGCTTCAATGAGGCCGCGGTTCTTCACCGCGGAAAACCGACGGCGGTGCCGGCAAGCGCGCGGCGGTCGCGCGGCTTCAATGAGGCCGCGGTTCTTCACCGCGGAAAACCTCGATGCGCACCCGCCCATCCGGTACCTGGGCCGGGCTTCAATGAGGCCGCGGTTCTTCACCGCGGAAAACCGGAAGGGCGCGACGAGTCCGACCGCAGTAACGACGCTTCAATGAGGCCGCGGTTCTTCACCGCGGAAAACATGGCTGTCGAGGCGAGACACGACGCGCAAAGTTGAGCTTCAATGAGGCCGCGGTTCTTCACCGCGGAAAACTTTCAAATGTCGCGATCCGCGGCGGGGAATTTGTTCTGCTTCAATGAGGCCGCGGTTCTTCACCGCGGAAAACGTCGCCGATCTGCTTGCGCATCCACGGCTCGTTCAGGCTTCAATGAGGCCGCGGTTCTTCACCGCGGAAAACTCCCACGTTCGCTTGGTAAACGCCAACAGCGGCGCCGCTTCAATGAGGCCGCGGTTCTTCACCGCGGAAAACCGCACAGGACTGCCCGCCTGCGATGGAACGGCCGCAGCTTCAATGAGGCCGCGGTTCTTCACCGCGGAAAACCAACCGGCGTATGGGTAGCAGCAGGTGATCGACTCAGCTTCAATGAGGCCGCGGTTCTTCACCGCGGAAAACCTTAAGGAAGACGCCACCGGCACAACGGCTACGGACGCTTCAATGAGGCCGCGGTTCTTCACCGCGGAAAACTGCTCGTCACGCTCGACCCTGAGACGATCGAGCGGGCGGCTTCAATGAGGCCGCGGTTCTTCACCGCGGAAAACAGCGCAGAGGCCGCGATGCAGGATGCGGAGCGCCGCGCTTCAATGAGGCCGCGGTTCTTCACCGCGGAAAACCCTCGCGGCACACGTCGCACGCCGCTTCCATCGTTTCGCTTCAATGAGGCCGCGGTTCTTCACCGCGGAAAACGGCCTACACCCCTGGATCGGCCGAGGTGTTCGCGGGCTTCAATGAGGCCGCGGTTCTTCACCGCGGAAAACTGGGAATTGGTGGGAACGATCGTTCCCTCCGTTTCCCGCTTCAATGAGGCCGCGGTTCTTCACCGCGGAAAACCAAGCGGGGGCCGTGTGGGAAAGTGCGGCGGGTCTTGCTTCAATGAGGCCGCGGTTCTTCACCGCGGAAAACCGGCTGCGCTGTCGTCGTGACCAGCGACGCCGCCCGGCTTCAATGAGGCCGCGGTTCTTCACCGCGGAAAACTGACGAGCATCGCCTTCGCGGTGCGGCAGTGCTGCTCGCTTCAATGAGGCCGCGGTTCTTCACCGCGGAAAACCCGGCGCGTTCCAAGTCGAGTTCGACACCACACTGAAGCTTCAATGAGGCCGCGGTTCTTCACCGCGGAAAACGGCGCCGGATACCTGGGAAGTCGCCCTGTCGACCGGGCTTCAATGAGGCCGCGGTTCTTCACCGCGGAAAACGCCGTCAGTGCACCAGATCGCTCGGACTCTCCAGCTCGCTTCAATGAGGCCGCGGTTCTTCACCGCGGAAAACTGGTTTCGGGATGAGGTCGAGCGGTGGTTTCGGGAGCTTCAATGAGGCCGCGGTTCTTCACCGCGGAAAACGACGATGACGCCGAGACGTGGTTCCATGTCCTGCACGCTTCAATGAGGCCGCGGTTCTTCACCGCGGAAAACCGAGCTGTGAGTCCGTGCTGATGTCGTGGACCTGGGGCTTCAATGAGGCCGCGGTTCTTCACCGCGGAAAACGTCGGTGATGTCGGCACTCGGCGGGGCTCCCGCAGGGCTTCAATGAGGCCGCGGTTCTTCACCGCGGAAAACGTCGACAAGAGCCATGGCCCACGCAAGTTGGTGCTGCTTCAATGAGGCCGCGGTTCTTCACCGCGGAAAACGCGCACGCCTGAGCGGAACCAGGGGCGGCGGACGGCATGCTTCAATGAGGCCGCGGTTCTTCACCGCGGAAAACGTTCCGGGGATGGCTTGCATGGGTGGTGGATTTACGCCGCTTCAATGAGGCCGCGGTTCTTCACCGCGGAAAACGTCGGCGCGACTACGGCGGCGTAGGGTCATGCTGAACGCTTCAATGAGGCCGCGGTTCTTCACCGCGGAAAACCGCTGATGACGTACTCGTTCGAGACCTCACGCAGCAGCTTCAATGAGGCCGCGGTTCTTCACCGCGGAAAACCAGGCGTCCGGCGCCGGACGAAGAACCTTTGACCACGGCTTCAATGAGGCCGCGGTTCTTCACCGCGGAAAACCCCCACTGAAGTGCTGGTTGCTCAAACCCGCTTCGGGCTTCAATGAGGCCGCGGTTCTTCACCGCGGAAAACGCTTCTTCTTCTTCTGACCGATCACGCAGTTGATGGGCTTCAATGAGGCCGCGGTTCTTCACCGCGGAAAACAAGGGCGCGCTGGGCCTGGAGAATTCCGAACAGGCGGCTTCAATGAGGCCGCGGTTCTTCACCGCGGAAAACATGGATATGGTTGAGCGGATAATTGCGGTGTACGGTGAGCTTCAATGAGGCCGCGGTTCTTCACCGCGGAAAACACACCAAGCGCAGGATGTGGGCGCTACCACCAGACGCTTCAATGAGGCCGCGGTTCTTCACCGCGGAAAACGCACGATTGGCAGCTGGCCGCCGAACGGCACGTCGTCGCTTCAATGAGGCCGCGGTTCTTCACCGCGGAAAACCGGACGAGGACTTCGCGCACGGCGAGGCCGCCGTGGCTTCAATGAGGCCGCGGTTCTTCACCGCGGAAAACTACAGTGTAGCGCAACCGGCCCCGACCAGTAATATACGCTTCAATGAGGCCGCGGTTCTTCACCGCGGAAAACACGGGCGCGCTCTCGCCGCAGGAACTCCGAGCACGGGGCTTCAATGAGGCCGCGGTTCTTCACCGCGGAAAACCGTTTGTCAAATCGTCCATGTTCCAGATTATACCGGGCTTCAATGAGGCCGCGGTTCTTCACCGCGGAAAACCGATCGTCAGCCTGGTCTGTTCAGTCTGCAGGCCGGGCTTCAATGAGGCCGCGGTTCTTCACCGCGGAAAACGGCTGATCCTGCTGGAAATGTGCCGGCCGGAACACCTGCTTCAATGAGGCCGCGGTTCTTCACCGCGGAAAACGCGCTCGCCGACCGCGCGGCTTGACCGTGGGGGCGGCGGCTTCAATGAGGCCGCGGTTCTTCACCGCGGAAAACGCTCTTCCTGCCGAGCACATGGCGTCCGCCCTTGCCGCTTCAATGAGGCCGCGGTTCTTCACCGCGGAAAACTACGTCGTCACCGGAAACATCTCTCTCGTTGCCGGTGCGCTTCAATGAGGCCGCGGTTCTTCACCGCGGAAAACGACTGAAGGAGCAGTGGGAAGCGAATTACTCGGTAGGGCTTCAATGAGGCCGCGGTTCTTCACCGCGGAAAACCCCAAGGAATCCTGAGATGACGTCGCTGACAATCGGCTTCAATGAGGCCGCGGTTCTTCACCGCGGAAAACTGCCGGAACGGCATCGGGAACTGAGCAGCGGATCGACGCTTCAATGAGGCCGCGGTTCTTCACCGCGGAAAACGGCAGACGCAGGCGTATACGCTCCGCGTGCTTCCAGGCTTCAATGAGGCCGCGGTTCTTCACCGCGGAAAACGCGGCACTGGGGCTGATTACCGACGGCACGACCGCCGCTTCAATGAGGCCGCGGTTCTTCACCGCGGAAAACCGCCCACGTGTGGCGGCAGATGGAGATAGGTACCATGCTTCAATGAGGCCGCGGTTCTTCACCGCGGAAAACGCGGACGCGGATCACCGCGGGCTGCGCGTCTGCCGCGCTTCAATGAGGCCGCGGTTCTTCACCGCGGAAAACTACTACATCGTCGCGTCGTGTCCATTGCCATGCGATGCTTCAATGAGGCCGCGGTTCTTCACCGCGGAAAACGATGGGATAGTATTCATCCCCAAGACCGGTGCTGTTGCTTCAATGAGGCCGCGGTTCTTCACCGCGGAAAACGGGTAACCTACACCTCCGGGCTTTGTATTCGCGCCCGGCTTCAATGAGGCCGCGGTTCTTCACCGCGGAAAACAAGGCGCTGCGCGAGCTGGTGGACGCCGTCCGGCAGGCTTCAATGAGGCCGCGGTTCTTCACCGCGGAAAACCGGCACCGTTGGGTGACGGCCGAGGATGCCGCGGTGCTTCAATGAGGCCGCGGTTCTTCACCGCGGAAAACCCGGAGGATGCAAAGTTGGCACGGCTCGCGTCCAGGCTTCAATGAGGCCGCGGTTCTTCACCGCGGAAAACATGCGTGTGCTGCGGTGGATGCCCCCGGCAGGTAGCCGCTTCAATGAGGCCGCGGTTCTTCACCGCGGAAAACTCGTCGACGAAGCGCTGACGAAGGCCGGCTTTCAGCTTCAATGAGGCCGCGGTTCTTCACCGCGGAAAACGGCTGTATTCGCCGCGCACCGGGTACGTGGCCGAGGCGCTTCAATGAGGCCGCGGTTCTTCACCGCGGAAAACGCTGCGCCGCGACGGCCGCGGCCACTGGCCCGCCGGGCTTCAATGAGGCCGCGGTTCTTCACCGCGGAAAACCAGCTCACGTGAACAGCCGGGGAAACTGTTCGCCCCGGCTTCAATGAGGCCGCGGTTCTTCACCGCGGAAAACGCGCTATTTGCGAGACAGGCCGGCCGGCCTTCCTCCTGGCTTCAATGAGGCCGCGGTTCTTCACCGCGGAAAACGCGCTGGTGCGCCGCTTCGAGCGTCACGGCCTTCGAGGCTTCAATGAGGCCGCGGTTCTTCACCGCGGAAAACCGGCATGGGCATCGGCCTGTTCCCGGTGGCTGCTCCGGCTTCAATGAGGCCGCGGTTCTTCACCGCGGAAAACACGGCGACAATGGCGTGTTCAGCACCAGCGGCTCGGCGCTTCAATGAGGCCGCGGTTCTTCACCGCGGAAAACCTCGACGTTGCTGCGGATTTTTCGCGCGAACACCTCGCTTCAATGAGGCCGCGGTTCTTCACCGCGGAAAACGCCTGCCGGTAACGTACCGCCGTGGATGAGGAATCAAGCTTCAATGAGGCCGCGGTTCTTCACCGCGGAAAACATTCCGGCAGCCCGGCGGCCGGTCGCCGCTTGCCGAGCTTCAATGAGGCCGCGGTTCTTCACCGCGGAAAACCACGGTAGCCGCGAGGGCACGGTTCCACAGGCCGATGCTTCAATGAGGCCGCGGTTCTTCACCGCGGAAAACATTCACTCCACAGCTGCTCGATCCGACTGATGCCCTGCTTCAATGAGGCCGCGGTTCTTCACCGCGGAAAACCGTATGAGCGCGAACTGAGGTTGATGCCGCACCTTCTTGCGCTTCAATGAGGCCGCGGTTCTTCACCGCGGAAAACGCGGGCGTTCACCAAGTTCGACGCCTACGCGCTGGCGCTTCAATGAGGCCGCGGTTCTTCACCGCGGAAAACGTCTTGATACTTGAGCACCCCACCGCGCGTGCCGATGCTTCAATGAGGCCGCGGTTCTTCACCGCGGAAAACGTTGATCGCGTCGTCATCGAGCCGACGATCAAGCGGCTTCAATGAGGCCGCGGTTCTTCACCGCGGAAAACCCGTCACCGACCGCCTCGATCGCCTGCTCGGCAAAGCTTCAATGAGGCCGCGGTTCTTCACCGCGGAAAACGCTCCGGTGCTATCGGTGTAATGCAGATCATGCCGGGCTTCAATGAGGCCGCGGTTCTTCACCGCGGAAAACAGGAGCCAAGGATTGCGTAACTTTGATCAAAGACGATGCTTCAATGAGGCCGCGGTTCTTCACCGCGGAAAACACCACGTGAAACAGGAGATGATTATCCTATCTTCTCGCTTCAATGAGGCCGCGGTTCTTCACCGCGGAAAACTGCTGGTGCGCCTGCCGCTATCGGGCAGCTGTTTCATGCTTCAATGAGGCCGCGGTTCTTCACCGCGGAAAACCCCGCGCGGTGTCGATAGTGCCACAGGCGGACGATGCGCTTCAATGAGGCCGCGGTTCTTCACCGCGGAAAACCGGGCGAGCCCTTGATACCATCGCCCTCGAGGGTCGGCTTCAATGAGGCCGCGGTTCTTCACCGCGGAAAACTGCCGTCGACTTCAGGAACTGCTCACGCGTCTCATTGCTTCAATGAGGCCGCGGTTCTTCACCGCGGAAAACGAGCCGCATGCGGTGTCGCCGCCGATAGAGCTGTCAGCTTCAATGAGGCCGCGGTTCTTCACCGCGGAAAACACGCGCCTTAACGGCGACGCAATCAAACAGTTGTACCGGCTTCAATGAGGCCGCGGTTCTTCACCGCGGAAAACCGGCGTCGGCGAGGTGGCCGGATCGCCCTGCACCAGGCTTCAATGAGGCCGCGGTTCTTCACCGCGGAAAACGAGCTGTTGCGATGCACGATTTGCGCGTTTTGTGCCCGCTTCAATGAGGCCGCGGTTCTTCACCGCGGAAAACCCAGATACTCCGTGTCCAGATAACTGAACGCGCCTCCGCTTCAATGAGGCCGCGGTTCTTCACCGCGGAAAACAGGACACCGAAGACGCCGAGCGCATCGCCGCGCGCATGCTTCAATGAGGCCGCGGTTCTTCACCGCGGAAAACCAGATGGATGTGATGGTCGAAGGCCGGGACGGGACGCTTCAATGAGGCCGCGGTTCTTCACCGCGGAAAACAAGCAGATGGGTGGCACCAGAAGCGCTGCGACAAGGGCTTCAATGAGGCCGCGGTTCTTCACCGCGGAAAACGCGTCGACTGGGTGATCTCTGGCGGCGAGAGTGGCCCGCTTCAATGAGGCCGCGGTTCTTCACCGCGGAAAACGGGCGCACGCCCAGCGGCCGGTCTTCGTCGCTCTTGCTTCAATGAGGCCGCGGTTCTTCACCGCGGAAAACAAGGAGCGCGCGATGTGCGAAGGGAAGATGGAACCGTGCTTCAATGAGGCCGCGGTTCTTCACCGCGGAAAACACGCACACTTCAACGCACATCGGAGTGCTCCTGCCGCTTCAATGAGGCCGCGGTTCTTCACCGCGGAAAACCACGTTCCGGGCGTCGCAATACGACCGCTTCCTGGCGGCTTCAATGAGGCCGCGGTTCTTCACCGCGGAAAACGCGATGCGCCGGCAGGCGATGCAGTCGTGCTCGCCGCTTC
The DNA here is from genome assembly GCA_040754295.1 of Pseudomonadota bacterium. GTDB lineage: Bacteria > Pseudomonadota > Gammaproteobacteria > Nevskiales > Nevskiaceae > Solimonas. The sequence continues at coordinate 27,563 of JBFMCQ010000009.1, forward strand.
AATGAGGCCGCGGTTCTTCACCGCGGAAAACGCTGCGTGGGATGTGGCGCTCGGCCAGGCCCGCGGCGCTTCAATGAGGCCGCGGTTCTTCACCGCGGAAAACGGGGGCGGTGTGAAACCCGTCGTCATCGGCAACGCTGCTTCAATGAGGCCGCGGTTCTTCACCGCGGAAAACCCTTCCCACCCTTTGCGTGAGGCAAATTTTATGAAAGCTTCAATGAGGCCGCGGTTCTTCACCGCGGAAAACTCGTTAGTAGGTGATTTCGCTGAATGGCTGGCGTGCTTCAATGAGGCCGCGGTTCTTCACCGCGGAAAACCTTCACTAATCTAGATGTCAAAACGTCGAGTGATCTGCTTCAATGAGGCCGCGGTTCTTCACCGCGGAAAACCCGGTCGCCGGTGCCGCTCGCCGACGGGGGCACGGCCGGCTTCAATGAGGCCGCGGTTCTTCACCGCGGAAAACACACTGGTGATTGCCTACGGGTCGGGTACCGATGGTATGCTTCAATGAGGCCGCGGTTCTTCACCGCGGAAAACGGGTCGCGGGGCGGTACGAGGGAGCGGTGTGCATGCGCTTCAATGAGGCCGCGGTTCTTCACCGCGGAAAACGTGGCGATGACGCTGATCGGGCCGCAGAATTCGATGTTGCTTCAATGAGGCCGCGGTTCTTCACCGCGGAAAACTGCCCTTACCCAACTCCATGACGCAACACGCCCGCAGTGTCGTTCTGCGAGCGCTGCCGATTTTGAGGGCAGGGCGCGCGGCAGACAAGGGGGACGAGGGCCTTGTCTGCCGCTACAACTGTCGGATTGTTAAAGAACAACGGCGTTGCGAGCGCTTCTTGGTCTACGGTTCGTCAAAGGACCGCTCGCTGGTCTGAGGCGGACCGTGCCCTGGACCGATGTTACATAGACCCGTCAGACGATCGTCGGCTCCCGTCGCACCGGGCTGAAGCTCTTTCCCAAGCTGATCACGCGCGGCTTGACCGTGTCTGCCGGGCCGAGGTCGAGCATGACGACGTGATCGTGCCCTTCGACGATGATGCCGTCCAGTAGGGCCAGCAGTTCCGCTTGGCGCCGCGGCGAAAGCCGGCACTGGAATACCGAAAGCTGTAGCCATTCGCCGTAACCGTTCATGATCTGGAAGATCCGCCGCCAGCGCTTCTGGTCGGAGATGTCGTAGCTGACGATGTACAGATGCTCAAAGGCGGCCGTCGCCATGTGCCCTCCCGGTGCGTTCAACGCGTCGTGAAGTTTGGATTCTCCGGCAGCTCGCCGAGCAGGAAGCGGCTCAGCAGCCGCAGCTGCAGCTCGATCAGCCGCCGGTAGCTGACTTTGTATCCGAACAGCGGATGCGTGATTTCGTGCGCCAGGCGCCGCTCGAACGTGCCGATGAACCGCTTGCGCCCTTCCTCCGACAGATTCACGCGGCCCGCGCCGCCCACGAAGTCGGTCGGGCGGATCTCGCCGTTGTTGATGGCCTGGATGACGGCCGAGTCCGCGATCAAGGGTCTGAACGGCTCCATCATGTCGAGTGCCAGCGCGGGCCTTCCATAACGCGGCTGGTGGTAGAAACCGCGGTACGCATCGAAGCCGACGCTGGCCGCGGTGACCGTGAAGCTGCGTGTCAGCATGCTGTATGCAAACGACAGCAGCGCGTTGACCGGGTCCGCGGGTGGGCGGCGATTGCGCTGGGTGAAGTCGAAGGAGAAGCTGGCCGCACCCGGGTCGCGTTTGAGCAGATTGGCGAACGCACCGAAGTAGATCGAAGCGCCATTTCCTTCGATACCCAGCAGCTCTGCAAGGCTCCGCGCACGCACCGCTGTCTTGATTGCATGGTCCAGCTGATCCAGCAGCGGCTCCACCGGCTGCTCGCCGCGCCAGTTGCGGCGCAGCATCACGCGGCTGTTGACGAGCTTGGCACGCACCCAGCCTTTGGCCAGTGCCAGGCACACGGTCTGGTCTTCTGCGGCGCGATGCTGCGCAATCCGCAGCTCCACGTTCTTGTGGCCCACGCCGGCCGTGTAGCCGAGGAACCAGCCGCCGAAGCTTTGCCAGACGACGGGTATCTCGCGACGCATCAGCTCGTGCAGCGTCGGCGTCGTCATGTACACGTTGCCTTGCAGAACGACCTGCGACACTTCCGCGAGCCGTGGCCGGGCGACCAGCTTTTCATCCACCGTGATCTCCAGGTTTTCGCCGTCCTTGGCAACCTTCGCCTTGTTGGCCTGCACGTACACGGGCAGGGATTCGGCGATGCCCACCGCAAGCGGACGCGGCGGCGTCTCCTGGCGCTTGAGGAAATTCACTTCGTCCGGCAGGCAGATGCCCACCAGCGAGCAGCGCGGGCACTTCGGAGAATCCTCCAGCGGAGCCGGGATGCGCCCACCCAGGGCGATGCCGCGCAGGCCGTGGATGGCCGAGAGCGTCAGATCGCGCAGCTCTGCGTCGAAGGGGACGGCGACGCGCTCGCGCGACTGTGCGAAGTAGAGAACGCCGGAATCGCAGGTATAGCCCTGATCCTCCAGCAGCAGCCCCTGCACGCACAGCTGCACCCGCTCCGGGTCGTATGCGCCGCGGGCCACGTGCGGGCGCTTGCCGCGCTTGTAGTCGACCGGCTGCACGCGCCCGTCCTCGACCTCGATCAGATCCATCCTGGCAATGAGCCCGAGCCGGTTCGACGAGACGGTGATGGAGCGCGCATGGATACGTTCGCCGGCGTCGGCCTCCTCCGGCGACGGCAGTGCGCCGCCGGGCGTGTCCACGCGCCTGTGCCGGTACCGGCCTTCGACCGTATCGCTCGAATCCGCCCATTCGCCCTGCACCCATTCGAGATAGGAAAGGCGAGGGCAGTACACGTACTCGTTGATCATGCGCGCCGGCAGCAACGGCTGGTCGCCAGTCAGCTCCGGGAAGGGCAGTGGCAGCTCGTGTTGCGTGGGCGCGTCGCTGGGCATGGGCAGTTACGCGGGGGCTCCCTTGATGCTGAGACTCGTCGGATGCGCGCCGGTACTTTACCATGCCATCCGCACTTGTCTTGCATAGGTGGCACCCGCGTATTACGCTGCCGGACATGAAGAGTGTGACCGTACGCTTGCCGGAAGCCCTGGCCGCTTCCATCGAGGCGGAATCGCGTGGGCGCAAGATCTCGAAGTCCGACGTCATCCGTGAGCGCCTCGAGCAGGCCGGCCGTGCGGACCGAAGCACGGCGGCGCCGCCGATGATCGCGGACCTGATCGGCTCGGTGGACGGCTTGCCGCGTGATCTGAGCAACCGCAAGAAGCATTACCTTCGCGCCACGGACTATGGCCGCAAGCGTCCTCGTTGACGCCGGCTTCCTCGTCGCACTGCTGAGCCGCCGCGACGGCCATCACGAATGGGCGGCCGCGCAGACGGCGAATTACGCGCCGCCGTGGGAAACCTGCGAAGCGGCGTTGTCCGAAGCGTTTCACCTGCTCGGCCCGCGCGGCGCTCCGGCCCTGCGCGCCATGCTTGCGCGCGGCTTGCTGCGCATCGGCTTCGGGCTGGGCGAGCATGTGGAGCCGGTGCTGCGGCTCATGCACAAGTACGCCCACGTGCCGATGAGCCTGGCTGACGCCTGCCTGGTGCGCATGACCGAGCTGCTGGCCGAGTCCACGCTCCTGACGACCGACACCGATTTCCGCGTTTATCGCCGCCACAGCCGGCAGATGGTTCCGGTACGGATGCCGGAGTGAACACGGCAGGCCGTGGAGGATCGTCAGCCGTCGTCGCGCAACCCCCGCCGCGCATCCGCGCCGCCACTGATGGCCGCTCCGCGCCGCTCACCTGCCGCAGGCGATCCGCAACTTCCCTGAGCGGCCCGTCCTTCAGCTCCCGCGACTTCTCCGCGAACCCTCGCGCCCGCTCGAACGCCTCGTCCATCCGGCATTGACATCCCCATATGTGCTACTAAACTAAGTCCGCTGGACTCATACCTCCGTGCAGACGTGAACACGTCATGGAAATCGTCAACATTCACGAGGCCAAGACCCATCTGTCCAGGCTGCTGGAGCAGGTGAGCCGCGGGAAACCCTTCATCATCGCCAAGGCAGGCCATCCCATCGCCAAGGTGATTGCCGTGGACGCTCCAGACCCGGGCCAGGGCCAGCGGCTTGGATTCCTGACCGGGGAGATCGAAGTGCCCGACGACTTCGACCGCATGGGCGAAGCGGAAATCGCGCAAGCCTTCGGGATCGAAGGGTGATCCTGCTGCTCGACACGCACCTCCTGCTTTGGGCCGCAGGCCAGCCGGACCGGCTGTCGCAGGAAGCGCGCCGCATGATCGCGGCGCCACGCAACGAACTCTGCTTCAGCGCCGCCAGCCTCTGGGAAATCACGATCAAGCGCGGGCTGGGGCGGCCCGATTTCCGCGTGGATCCCAACCTGCTTCGTCGCGGCCTGGTGGAAAACGGTTACGCCGAACTCCCGATCACCAGCGAACACGCCATGGCCACCGCCCATCTGCCGCCCATTCACAAGGATCCGTTCGACCGCGTGCTCGTCGCCCAGGCGGAATCCGAAGGGGCGTTGCTCCTGACCACGGACGAGATCGTGGCCCGGTATCCCGGTCCCATTCGCAGGGTTTGATGTCCGGCAGGCGGTCTTGCCGGCGGCGGCGGGCAGGTCCAGCGCGTTGAGCCGGGTGGACTTCCGCAGTCGTTTGGACATCAGGGTTTGCTACAAGGTGGGACGTTTGCTACATCTGTTCCCCATGAACACCAACAACCAACGAGAACTCCGTAACGCCTCTGCAAGGTACTGCGTGAAGTCCAGACGGGGCAGACCGTCATCGTGACCCGCAACGGCGTGCCCATTGCCGAATTGCGCCCTGTCCAGCCGCGTCGATTTGTGCCCCGGGCGGTCATCGTCGAGGCCGCCGCGCACGCGGCTCGGATCGATGCCAAGCGCTTTCGCACCGATCTGGACACGGTAATCGACCCGTCCGTCGGCGTACAGGAGTTGCTGCAGATCGCGGATGAAATGATCGGCGGTCCACATGGGGCTGATCGATAAGAAGGCGGAATTTGTTGCGGTCCCCCGCCAAAGGTCGCAATCTTCGACTTGCCTTTGCCAGTTCCCCAAGGGGCGCCAGGCAGTGCGTCGCAACGGCTCACAGTCAATCTACGCGCCCGCCAAGTGCCGGGTGGCCCGGACCAATTCGCCTTCGCCACCAATCTCCATCGCGACTTATGAGTCGCCCGCTACCTGACTCGACGTGGTAACCGCAAGATTGCCCGGAAGTTGGGGCCTTTCCCTACGCAATGTATGCGTGGACACGATTGTCCGTTGACTGAGAGTCAGTGAGCGCTATTCAGCTTCCCGCGAAACCAGCGACGGATCGACCCGGGTCCGACGCCATGCACGCGCTTGAAGGCCTTCCGAAACGCAGCCTCCGTTTCGTAGCCGACGCGTTCGGCGGCGCTCGCAACCGAGATCTGCGGGTCGCGCAGCATCAGTTCTGCCTGGGTCATGCGCCATCGGGTGAGGTAGTCGATCGGTGTGGTGCCGACGAGCTCGGAGAATTTCTGCGCGAAGCTGGCCCTGGACATACCCGCGATTTGCGCGAGGCCTTCGAGCGTCCACGGTGTGGCCAGGTCGCGATGGACGGCGGCCAGCGCCTTGCGCAGCCGTGCATCGGCCAGTGCCGCAAGCAGACCGCGCTGATCGCTCATCTGGCTGATGTACTGACGGACAACCATCACGAACAGGGTGTCCGCGAGCTTGTCGAGCACGGTGCGGGTGCCGATGCTCTCGCCCTGTGCTTCCTCGAGCAGGAGCTGACCGATGATCTCCAGGTGGCGTCCCGCCTGCTCGCGTCGGACGACGATGACTTCCGGCAGCGCGTCGAGAATCGGGTTCTTGTCACCCGCCTGGAACTCGAAGTAGCCGCACACCAGGGTCGTGAACGGCCCCTCGGCGGCTTCGGGCATCAGGTTTTCCTCGCCCTGCAGCGTCGGCGTGCCGCTGAGCATGTGCCAGGTGTCGTGCGGAAACACGACGAGATCGCCACCCTGCAGCGGCTCCGGAGCACGGTCCCCGCGCAGGTGCAGCCAGCAGTTGCCGCGCCCGACCAGGTGAAAAGCAGCGCGCTTGTGGCCGGAGGTGCCCATCTGCCAGATGCCGCAGAGCCGAGGATGGCCATAGACGCCGGCGCGCAGCTGGTAGGCGTTCAGGACCGACGACAGCAGATCGTCCTCTGGACTTTCGGACATGAAACACGGACTCCGGGCTGTTCAGGGGGTGGGTGCGACCACCTAGTATCACCGTATTCGACACGAACGCGGAGCGGATGCCATGGCGGGCGCGCAGGACTCACTGGATGCGGTACGGCGCTACTACGGCGAGGTGCTGAAGTCGTCGGCAGACCTGCAGACCTCGGCCTGCTGCCTGGCCGAGACGATGCCCCGGCATCTGACTGCGCTGCTGGCTGACATCCATCCGGAGGTCCGCGACCGCTTCTACGGCTGCGGCTCGCCGCTGCCGCCGGCGCTCGACGGCGCCACGGTGCTGGATCTGGGCTGCGGCTCCGGCCGCGACTGCTATCTGCTGTCGCGACTGGTCGGCGCGCAGGGCTTTGTGATCGGTGTCGACATGACCGACGAGCAGCTGGCCGTCGCACGCCGTCACGCCGATTACCACGCAGAGAAGTACGGCTACGCCAACGTCGAGTTCCGCCAGGGCTATATCGAGGACCTGGCAGCGGCCGGCGTCGCCGATGCCTCGGTCGACGTCGTCGTCTCCAACTGCGTGCTGAACCTGTCACCGGACAAGGGCCGCGTGTTCCGCGAGATCTTCCGCGTGCTCAAGCCGGGCGGCGAGCTGTACTTCTCCGATGTCTTCGCCGATCGCCGCATACCGGCGCCTCTCGCCCAGGACCCGGTGCTGCTGGGCGAGTGCCTTGGCGGCGCGCTGTACGTCGAGGATTTCCGCCGCCTGCTGGCGCAGGTCGGCTGCCTGGATGCGCGCGTGGTCTCCAGCGCGCCGCTGGCGATCAACAATCCGGACATCGAGCGCCGCATCGGCTTCGTGCGCTTCCAGTCGACGACCATCCGCGCGTTCAAGCTGTCGCTCGAGGATCGATGCGAGGACTTCGGCGAGGTCGCGAGCTATCTCGGCACGCTGCCGGAACATCCGCATGCCTTCGTCCTCGATGATCATCATCGCTTCGAGCGCGGGCGGCCGATGCCGGTCTGCGGCAACACCGCCGACATGCTGCGGCGAACCCGCTACGCGCCGCACTTCCGCGTCACCGGAGACCGCTCCACGCACTTCGGTCTGTTCGACTGCGGCACCCCGGCGACGATGCGTAGCGGCGATGCCGGCGCCCCGGCCGGCTGCTGCTGAGTCCGATGAACGCCGTCATTCCACTGGTCGTCGAAGCCGCGGAGCCGGCGCGCGCGCGCCACAGCTTCGCGCACTCGCTGTCCGAGCGTCGCGTCAGCCTCGCGCCGCTGGCCATCGACACCCTGCAGGTCAACCTGACCAAGCTGTGCAATCAGGCCTGCCGGCATTGCCACGTCGACGCCTCGCCGGCGCGCACCGAGGTGCTGTCGCGTGAGGGCATCGAGCGCATCGCGGCCATCCTTGACGCGCATCCGCAGATCCGGGTGCTGGACCTGACCGGCGGCGCCCCGGAGCTGCACCCGGATTTCGACTGGCTGGTCGAGCGCGCCACTGCGCTGCATCGGCGGGTCATGGTCCGCCACAACCTGACCGTGACCTTCGACGGCAATCCGCAGACCGGCGAGAGCAAGGCTTATCTGCCCGAGTTCTTTGCGCGTCACCGCGTCGAGGTGGTGTCGTCGCTGCCGTACTACCAGGAACTGTTCACCGACAAGCAGCGCGGCAGCGGCGTGTTCAAGAAGAGCATCGCCGGCCTGCAGCGTCTCAACGCACTGGGCTACGGCGTCGACGACAGTGGGCTGATGCTCGATCTGGTGTTCAACCCGGTCGGGCCCTACCTGCCGGCGCCGCAGGCGGCGCTCGAGGCCGACTACAAGCGTGTGCTGTCGGCCCAGTTCGGCATCGTCTTCAATCGCCTGTTCACGATCACCAACATGCCGATCAACCGCTTTGCGCTGCACCTGCGCAAGGCCGGTCAGTACGAGCAATACATGGACAAGCTCGTCGGCGCCTTCAACCCGTCGGCGGCGGAGCACGTCATGTGCCGCAGCCTGATCAGCGTCGGCCCGGACGGCACGCTCTACGACTGCGACTTCAATCAGCAGCTCGGCTTGGCGATTGGGCGCGACGAACGCCCGCTGACGATCTTCGACTTCGACCCGCAGACCCTGCTCGGGCGCCGCATCCGCGTCGGCAACCACTGCTACGGCTGCACGGCCGGCGCAGGCTCCTCCTGTGGCGGCGCCACGACCTGAAGAAGCGCAGCATGAATCTGCTCAAATCGATCTTCATCTCCGTATTCATGATGACTCTGGTTGTGGCGCTGGGCCTGTCGGTCTGGCGCCTGCTCCAGTCCCCGGCAGAATTCGCCTGGTGGGGCACGGTGCTCGCCGCCGTGGTGCCGAGGGCGTTCTTCCTGCGCCTGTTCCTCGCGCCGGTCGCGCGCACCGGCGCGTCGCTCTGGTGGATGCCGTTATCGGGTGTCGCCGGGGCCGTGGTGGCTGCGACGCTCGGTGGCTTCGGGCCTACCTCGGCGGCGGCGCTCGCGCTGGCCGCGCTGACGCTGCTCTACACGCGGTGGTACTCCCGATTCGAGCGCCGGGCGCCCGGCCCGCTGGCGCCGGGTAGCAGCCTGCCGTCCATCGAGCTGGAGGACACCGAAGGGCGTGTGTTGCGCACCGATGCGCTCACGCAAGCGCCGGCGCTGTGGATGTTCTTCCGCGGCAACTGGTGCCCGCTGTGCATGGCCCAGATCCGCGAGGTCGCGGCGCAGTACCGCACGCTGGCGGCGCGCGGCGTCGACGTGCTGCTGATCAGCCCGCAGCCGCAGGATCATTCGCGCGAGCTGGCGCGGCGCTTCGACGTGCCGATGCGCTTTCTGACCGATCGTGACAATCGCGCTGCGGCCAGTCTGGGCATCCTCGCCGAGAACGGCCTGCCGCTCGGCATGCAGTTGCTGGGCTACGACGCGGACGTGCCGATGCCGACGGTCTTCATCACCGCCGCCGGCGGCCGCATCGTCTACAGCGATCTGACCGAGAACTACCGCATCCGTCCGGAACCGGCAGCGTTCATTGCCGCGCTCGATCGCGCCGGCATCTGAGGCCGAGATGATCCAGCGCATCGTCGTGCTGCTGCTGCTGGCCGGGCTGATCGGCGCGTTCTTCGCGCTCGGCCTGGACCGCTATTTCTCGCTGGAGGTGCTGCAGGCCCAGCGCGGTGCGCTGATCGCCTACCGCGATGCGCAGCCGCTGCTGGTCACGGTCGCGTTCTTCGCCATCTACGTGCTGGTCACCGCGCTGTCGATTCCGGGTGCTGCGGTGCTCACGCTCGCCGCCGGCGCGATCTTCGGCCTGATCTGGGGCACGGTGCTGGTGTCGTTCGCATCGACGGTCGGTGCCACCGGCGCCTTCCTGTTCGCGCGCTACCTGTTGCGCGACGGCATCGAGCGGCGCTACGGCGAGCGGCTCAAGGCGATCAACGCCGGCATCGCCCGCGACGGCGCGTTCTACCTGTTCACCTTGCGCCTGGTGCCGGTGATCCCGTTCTTCCTGATCAACCTGCTGCTGGGCCTGACGCAAATGCGCGCGTGGACCTTCTTCTGGGTCAGCCAGCTCGGCATGCTCGCCGGCACGCTCGTCTACGTGAATGCCGGCACCCAGCTCGCGCAGCTGAGCTCGCTCGGCGGCATCCTGTCGCCGGGCCTGATCGGCGCCTTCGTGCTGCTCGGCATCTTTCCGCTGCTCGCGCGCAAGCTCGTCGACGTGGTCAAGGCGCGGCGCGTTTACGCGCCCTACCGCCGGCCGGCGCGCTTCGACCGCAATCTGATCGTCATCGGCGGCGGCAGCGCCGGGCTGGTCAGCGCCTACATCGCCGCCGCAGTCAAGGCCAGGGTCACGCTGATCGAGCAGCACCGGATGGGCGGCGACTGCCTGAACACCGGCTGCGTGCCGTCCAAGGCCCTGATCCGCTCGGCGAAGTTCGCCAGCCATCTGCGCCGCGCCGGCGAGTTCGGTTTCGAGAACGTCTCCGGCACCCCGGACTTCGCCAAGGTCATGGACCGCGTGCACGGCGTCATCCGCGACATCGAACCGCACGACTCGGTCGAGCGCTACACCGAACTCGGGGTCGACGTCGTCGCGGGCAGTGCCCGGCTGGTCGACCCGTGGACGGTCGAGATCCGCCGCAACGACGGCGGCACCCAGCGCCTGAGCGCGCGCTCGATCATCATCGCCGCCGGCGCCGAGCCCTTCGTGCCGCCGATTCCGGGCCTCCAAGAGGCCGGCTATCTGACCTCCGACACCTTGTGGCAACTACGCGAGCTGCCGCGCCGGCTGCTCGTGCTTGGCGGCGGGCCGATCGGCAGCGAGCTGGCCCAGGCCTTCGCGCGTCTGGGCAGCCAGGTCACGCAGGTCGAAATGCTGCCGCGCCTGCTGATGCGCGAAGACCCCGAGGTGTCCGAGGCCGTGCGCAAGCGCTTCGTCGCCGAGGGCATCGACGTGCGCCTCGCGACCAAGGCCAAGGCCGTGCGCGTCGAAAACGGCGAGAAGGTCCTGGTCTGCGAATCATCGTCCGATGCGACGACCCAAGACTCGCAGGGCGGCGGCACCGAGCTGCGCATCGGCTTCGACCAGATCCTCGTTGCGGTTGGGCGCGTGGCGCGGCTCCAGGGCTACGGGCTGGAGGAGCTTGGCGTGAAGACGGCGCGCACGCTCGAGGTCAACGAATTCCTGCAGACCAATTTCCCCAACATCTACGCCGCCGGCGATGTTGCCGGGCCCTACCAGTTCACGCACACCGCGGCGCACATGGCCTGGTATGCGGCCGTCAACAGCCTGTTCGGGCCGCTGCTCGCGCTGCGCGGCGGACGCTTCAAGGTGGACTACTCGGTCATTCCCTGGGCGACCTTCACCGAGCCCGAGGTCGCGCGCGTCGGGCTCAACGAGCTGGAGGCGAAGGAGAAGGGCATCGCCCACGAAGTCACGACCTTCGATCTCGCCGAGCTGGATCGCGCGATTGCCGACGGCGAGGCCCACGGCATGGTCAAGGTGCTCACCGTGCCGGGCAAGGACCGCATCCTCGGCGTGACCATCGTCGGCGAGCATGCCGGCGACCTGATCGCCGAGTACGTGCTGGCGATGCGCCACGGCATCGGCCTCAACAAGCTGCTCGGCACGATCCACATCTACCCGACCTTGGCCGAGGCCAACAAGTACGCCGCCGGACAGTGGAAGCAGGCGCACAAGCCCGAAGGCCTGCTGCGGCTGATCGAGCGCTATCACCGGTGGATGCGAGCCTGATGAACAAGAGATCCCCACGATGAGCAACTGGATCAGGAGACTGCTGATGGTCATCTCGCTGACCGCCGCCGGCCCGGTGTCGGCCTTCGACCACAGCTATGCCGAATTCGGTCGTGCGCTGCAGGCGCATGTGCGCTGGACCGCGAACGGGCACAGCAGCGTCGTCGACTACGCCGGACTCAAGCGCGACCGCGCACCGCTGACGGCGGCGCTCGCCGAATTCTCCGCGGTCGCGCCGGCCGCGTTCGAGGGCTGGAGCCGCGAGCAGCAAATGGCGTTTCTGATCAACGCCTACAACGGCTTCACGCTGGAGCTGATTCTCGGCAAGTATCCCGATCTCCAATCGATCCGCGATCTCGGCTCGCTGCTGCGCTCGCCGTGGAAGCAGCCGTTCTTCCGCCTGCTCGGCGAGCGGCGCACGCTCGACTGGATCGAGCACGAGACCCTGCGTCCGCGCTATCGCGATGCGCGCATCCACTTCGCCGTGAATTGCGCGTCGATCGGCTGTCCGGCGCTGCGACCGGAGCCCTTTGTGGCCGCACGTCTGCACGCGCAGCTCGACGACCAGCGGCGCCGCTTCCTGTCCGACCGCAGCCGCAACCGCTACAACGCCGCGGACGGCGTGCTGTATCTGTCGCAGATCTTTCGCTGGTACGGCGATGACTTCACCGACCAGGGGCGCACGCTGCAGGACTGGCTGGCCAGCCAGGCGGCGCTGCTCGCCGACAACGACGCCGATGCGCAGACCTTGCGCAGCGGCAGGTTCCGCATCGAGCACCTGTCCTATGACTGGAGGCTCAACACGGACCGTCGCAGTCCATGACCGTGAACGCCCGCATGCGGGTTCACTCGGCGGCATTGAATGCCGGAGTCGTGAAGCCTTGGCTGCGCTGGTCTTCGGTGCCGAGCCCGAGGCCCTGCGCGCGCACCATGTTGTTGTGCGCTGCGGCCCTGGTGCTGAGCGCATGCGGGCGTCCGCCGCAGCAGAATTCGGCAGAGCATGCGGGGCCGCAGGGCAAGCTGGCCATCACCGGATCGAGCACGGTCGCACCGCTGGTCGCCGAGATCGGCAAGCGTTTCGAGTCGCAGCACCCGGGGGTGCGTATCGACGTGCAGACTGGCGGCTCATCGCGCGGCGTCGCCGATGCGCGCAGCGGTTTGGCGGACATCGGCATGGTCTCGCGCGCACTCAGACCCGACGAGGCCGACCTTCACGGCGTTGCGATTGCGCGTGACGGCATCGCGGTGATCCTCCACGCGACCAATCCGGTCACGGCACTCAGCGACGCACAGGTCGCCGCGATCTATACCGGTCGCATCACGCACTGGCGCGAGCTTGGCGGCAGCGACGCGCCGATCACCGTCGTCAACAAGGCCGAGGGCCGATCGACGCTGGAGCTGTTCCTGCACTACTTCAAGCTCGCGTCACCGGCGGTGAAGGCCCATGTGGTGATCGGCGACAACGAGCAGGGGATCAAGACGGTGGCGGGCAATCCCGATGCGATCGGCTACGTGTCGGTCGGCGCCGCCGAGTACAGCGCGACGCAGCGGGTGCCGATCAAGCTGCTGCCGATGAATGGCGTCGAGGCCAGCATTGCCGCCGTCAAGGACGGCAGCTTCCCGCTGTCGCGGCCGCTGACGCTCATCACCCGGACCGAGCCGGCGGGCCTGGCAAAAGCCTTCATCGACTACGCGCGTTCACCTGCGGTCCACGACCTTGTCGGGCGGCTTTACTTTGTTCCGCTGGAACCCTGATCGCCTGCTGGCGCTTGGCCTGCGCCTGTGTGCCGCGGGTGCGGGCGTCATCGTGCTGCTCATCGCGGGCTTCCTGGTTTCCGAGTCGTGGCCGGCGCTGCGCGCGATCGGCGTCACCCGATTCGCCAGCGATGCCTCCTGGCATCCGGCCGCCGATGCGACGCGCGGAACCTTCAATCTGCTGCCGATGGTCTGGGGCACGCTGCTGGCGACGACCGGCGCCGTGCTGCTGGCGACGCCGCTCGGCGTGCTGTCGGCGGTGTTCAGCCACCACTATGCCGCGCCGCGGATCGCCCATGTCTACCGCCGCATCATCGAACTGCTCGCCGGCATTCCATCGGTCGTCTACGGCTTCTGGGGACTGGTCGTGCTGGTGCCGCTGATCCGCACCCTGCAGCCACCCGGGCCGAGCCTGCTCGCCGGTGTCCTGATCCTGGCGCTGATGATCCTGCCGACGATCGCGCTGATGGCCGACGCCGCGATTGGCGGTGTGCCGGCGGCGCAGCGGCGCGCGGCCGCCGCGCTCGGACTGTCGCGCTGGCGCACGGTGACCAGCGTCGTGCTGCCGGCGGCGCGCAGCGGCCTGGCCACGGGCGTCGTACTCGGCACCGGTCGTGCGATCGGCGAGACGATGGCGGTGCTGATGGTCTGCGGCAACGTCGTGCAGACACCGTCGTCCGTGTTCGATCCGATCCGCACGCTCGCGGCCAACATCGCGCTGGAAATGGCCTACGCGCTGGACGATCACCGCTCGGCGTTGTTCGTCAGCGGCCTGGTGCTGCTGGCGATGATCGCCCTGCTGATCGGGCTCGCCGAGCGGCTGCGCAGGCAGGCCGGTGCCCATGCCCCGGTCTGACGCCCTGCTGGTCTACGGCGCGGCGCTGACGGTGACCGCGATGTTCTGCTGGCTGCTCGGCGATCTGCTCTGGAACGGACTGGCACAGATCGACTGGGCCTTCCTGACCCGCGCGCCGCGCGACGCCGGACGTGCCGGCGGCATCGGTCCGATCCTGGTGTCGACGGGGCTGATCCTCGCCGTGTGCCTCGCGGTCAGCGTACCGCTGGGGGTCGGCGCGGCCATTTTCCTGTCCGAGTACACCGCGGCGGATACGGCCTTCGGGCGCGCGGTGGGGCGCAGCCTCGACGTGCTCGCCGGCGTGCCTTCGATCATGTTCGGGCTGTTCGGCAACGCCCTGTTCTGCATCTGGCTGGGTCTGGGCTTCTCGATTCTGTCCGGCGGTCTCACGCTGGCCTGCATGGTGCTGCCGATCCTGATCCGCGCCACAGAAGAGGGCCTGCGCGCGGTGCCGAAAGAAGTCCGTCATGGCGCTGCGGCGCTGGGCCTGTCACGCACGCGCACCCTGTGGAGCCTGCTGCTGCCGGCGGCGGCGCCGGGCCTTGTCGTCGGCCTGGTGCTGGGCATCGGCCGCGCGCTCGCGGAAACCGCGGCACTGATCTTCACCAGCGGCTACGTCGACCGCATGCCCGGGTCGCTGCTGGATTCGGGCCGCGCGCTGTCGCTGCACATCTTCGACCTGTCGATGAACATCAGCGGCGGCAACGCCAATGCCTATGCATCGGCCGTCGTGCTCGTCGTTCTGCTGCTCGCGATCAATCTCTGCGCCTCGTGGATCGCCGATCGCTGGCTGCACCGCCGGAGTCTTGTCGCATGAATCTCGCCGCCACCTTGCCGTGCGCCCCCGCACTCGCACCCGTACCCGAACCGGCGCGCAAGCCGGTGATGCAGATCGACCACCTCGGCCTGTCCTACCACGGCCGCTGGGCGTTCCGCGATGTCTGCCTGGAGATCCCGGCACATACGGTGACCGCGCTGATCGGTCCCTCCGGCTGCGGCAAGACCAGCTTCCTGTCCTGCCTGAACCGGCTCACCGACCTGATTCCCGGCTGTGCGACCGAAGGCAGCGTGCGCCTCAACGGCAGCGACATCCACGCCAAGGGCGTCGACGTCGTCGCGCTGCGTCGCCGCGTCGGCATGATCTTCCAGAAACCCAACCCGTTCCCGCTGTCGATCCGGCGCAATCTCGAACTCCCCCTGCTGGAGATCGGCATGCGCCGCCGTGCTGACATCGACGCGGTGGTCGAGCGCGTGCTCAGCGAAGTCGGTTTGTGGGATGAAGTGCGCGACCGCCTCGACGCGCCGGCGCAGGCGCTGTCCGGCGGCCAGCAGCAGCGCCTGTGCATTGCCCGTGCGCTGACGCTGCAGCCGGAGCTGTTGCTGCTGGACGAGCCCTGCAGCGCGCTCGATCCGATCGCCTCCGGCGTCGTCGAGGACCTGATCACAGCGCTGAAGCAGCACTACAGCGTGCTGATCGTCACCCACAACCTCGCCCAGGCGCGACGCATCTCCGACCGCTGCGGCGTGTTCTGGGTGCGCGGCGGCACCGGTGGACTCGTCGAGTGCGGCGAGACCGGCTGCATTTTCGAATGCCCGTCCGACCCGCTCACGGCCGCCTACGTGCAGGGGCGCCGCGGATGAGAGCGGCGCTCGCCACGGTGTTCGCGCCAGCACACCTGCGCCGCACGGGCCTGATCGCGCTGATCGTCGGCAGCTGGCTGAGCGCGTTCAACCACGGCGACGCGCTGCTCGCCGGTGCCTGGAGCGCCAAGCTCGCGCTCAAAGTGTTCCTGAACTATCTGACGCCCTTTGTCGTAGCCAATCTGGGCTTGCTGTCGCGGCGCGAGACAAGCTGATCGGTGTAGCTGGAGGCAGAGGGCCATTTGCGGTGAGGGCCTGCCAGACCGCTCTGTGCCATTAGCAGTGACAGTGACATGGGCTGTCTCCCGCAAGCTGCGGCCCGGCCCACCGCTCCATGGTGGAGGGTCGGGGCGCCGGGCGACGATCAGGCCGGCATCGAGCGCACCCTTGTTCGCGATGACCGACAGACCGAGGAAGCCTTCGAGCGCGACGGGGCCATTGGCCGGCACGTTGATGAAGTTGGGGACCATACCCTGGCGGACAGCTCCCTGCACGCCGTGCGGCTCGGCGAGGTGCGCCTGCGCACCGCGCCGCCGTGAGCGGCCGGGGGCTTCGGTCTATCACGCTGGACGGGCGCGAGCTCGCTTAGGTTTGCTGACCGGCGCGCGCCGGGCGGATCGCGGTGCACGGCGCTCGCTGTTATCCGCCAGTTTTTCGATCAGCGGACACCGCAGCCGTCCCTTCACGCTGCCGCACTGCTTCACCAGTGTGCCCAAGGCCGTTTCGATGCGATGCAGATCGTCCAGTCGCCGGCGCACGTCGGCGAGCCGTCGCTCACCGATTCGTCGGGCCTCGCCGCAATGCATGCCGTCTTCCAGTGAGAGCAGTTCGCCGATCTCGTCGAGCGAGAAGCCGAGCGCCTGCGCCTGGCGAATGAAGCGCAGCCGTGCAGCGTGACCCTCACCGTAGCGGCGGATGCCATCGAGGGGACGCGCCGGCTCGTCCATCAGACCGCGCCGCTGGTAATAGCGAATCGTCTCGATGTGCACGTCGGTGATCTGTGCCAGTGCACCGATGGTGTAGGCCTGCATCATCTTGACTCCGTAGCCGACTACGGACCTAGGGTAGCGTCAATGCATCCGTGGAGGCAGCAGTGGCAGCGCGAATGATCGACAGCGTCATTGCACCGATGACACGCATCGGCGACAAGGCTGGCGCGGCCGGTGCCGTCGTCGCGGCAATGGGTTGCGCGATGTGCTTCCCCGCGATTGCTGGCTTGGGCGCAGCGATGGGTCTGAGCTTCCTGGGTCAGTGGGAGGGGCTGTTCATCAACACGCTGCTGCCATTGTTCGCATGGCTGGTGCTGGTATTGAACGCACTCGGCTGGCTCGCTCATCGGCAGTGGCATCGCAGCCTGCTCGGCATGCTCGGTCCGGTGTTCTTGCTGCTGTCGCTCTACCCCTGGTTCCAGTATGGCTGGAGCGCGAAAGTCACCTATGCCGGACTGGCCCTGATGGTCGCCGTGTCCGTATGGGATCTGGTATCACCCACCAACCGCCGCTGTGATGATGCGCAATGCGATCAGGCGGCCCCATGACTGCGGGCGCGCTGCGCTCCGTACTCACCTGTCCGCACTGTGGCTTCGCACGGGAAGAGACGATGCCGACCGACGCCTGCCAGTTCTTTTACGAGTGTGGCCGCTGCAAGTCCCTGCTGCGCCCGCGGCCGGGTGACTGCTGCGTGTTCTGTTCCTACGGCTCGGTGAAATGTCCGCCGGTCCAGCTGGCGGGTGGGTGCGGCGACCGCTGAGTCGCTGCACAATCCACCGCCACGTCCCGGAGCCCGCA
This sequence comes from Pseudomonadota bacterium, assembly GCA_040754295.1. Taxonomy (GTDB): domain Bacteria; phylum Pseudomonadota; class Gammaproteobacteria; order Nevskiales; family Nevskiaceae; genus Solimonas. Next base: position 45,045 of record JBFMCQ010000009.1, read on the forward strand.
CATGCACATAGAAACCCCCGCGCGACGAGGCGAGCGCGTATGTGCGGCTGCTCAAGGGCGACGATGGCGGGCGCGCATTCCTGCGCATCATGCGCGGCTTCGAGCTGAACCAGGCTTTCGAGGCGCGCATCCTCACGCCACTGCGTGCACGGACCTTCCCGGCGCAACTGCTGTGGGGCGCACAGGATCCGGCCCTGCCGATGGATCGCTACGCCCCCAGGATTGCGCAGTTGCTCGGGCTGGCAGCGGTGCAGCCGCTCGCCGGCAAGCACTTCGTGCAGGAAGACTCTGCCGTCGAGATCGCCGAGGCCGTGAGGGCGCTCGCAGCCAGCGCGCCGCGCTGAGGGGCGTTTTGGCATGTGACGCCGGCAGCCGCATCGCGGTCGGCGACTATCGTCCGAGACTGGCGAGGCGATCCTCGTCCCGGAGCAGATAGAGCGTCACGCAGGCGGCGAGCATCGGCCACGCGGCAAAGAACAGCAGGTTCGGTGACGCGAATGGATCGAGGTAGACCCGGAACGACGACAGCGTCGAGACCGCGTGCACCAGCAGCACGAATCCGTAGGTCCAGCGTTTGGCCAGGCCGGCGACGAAGGCGAGGATCACGACCAGCTCAACGCCGCCGATCACCTTCATGACCGTCGCGCCGAGGCCGCCGATGAAGTAGAAGCTCTCGAAGACCTTGGCCGCGTGATCGGGGTTGACGATCTTGTCGAGCGTCCACATCAACATGACCAGAAAGACGCTCAGACGCAGCAGCAAGAGCGAAACCTGAAGGCGTTGGGTGGTCATGGTTCGGGTGGTGGTGCTGATTGGTGGATCAGGGCGCCCAGCTGCGCGATGCGAACATCGCGTCGACCGGGGGCTCGAACAGATGGTTGGAGTAGTTGCTCAGCGTCTTGACGGCGATGGCGAGGATGATCTCCAGGATCTGCCGCTCGCCGTAGCCGGCGCTCAGGAAGGCGTCGACATCATGGCGACTGGGCAATCCGCGCGTCTCCACCATCGTGCGTGTGAAGCTGCTGAGCGCGGCGAGCTTCGCGTCTGAAATCGGCGTCCCATTGCGGATGGCGTCGGTCACGTCGACCGGCACCTTGGACATCTGGTCGGCGATCAGGCTGTGTGCGGCAACGCAGTAGCGGCAGCCGTTGCTGCGGCTGACGGTCAGGAACACCACCTCCTGCTCGACCGGGGTGAAGCCCGACTCCTGACGGAACAGCTGATAGCCCTGCAGGTAGGTTTCCAGCAGGCCCGGCGAGTTCGCCATGCCGGCATACATGTTCGGCACGAAGCCCAGAGACTTCTGTGCGGCCTCGAGCGCTGACTTGGCGCGGGGCTGTGCGTCGGCAACGGTGCGAAGCGGCAAGGTCATTTTGTATTCGGCGGACATCGCGGACTCCATGGCAATGAGTACCCGTCAAGCATGGGGCGTCCTCTGCAGGCGCGACAGATCGCAGCGTCTGTAAAACATGTCCGGTCGTGCCGCCGGCTTCTGACGTCACCCGGACTGACCAGGCATGACCCCGGCGCCTCGCACGGTATCCGAGGGGACCGCAACAAATTCCGCCTCGTTATCGATCAGCCCACATGGTGCGATCAGATGATCGCCAGACCGCCGGCCCTTTCGCGATATCCGATTGCCTGCATTGTGATATCGTCCCGCCATGGCCAGAACCCTCATCAACCTCGACCCGGACGACAAGCGCTGGCTTGACCGTGAAGCGCGCCGGCGGCGCGTGCCGATGACCGAGCTGGTGCGCCAAGCCATTCGCGGCTACCGCGTGCGGGAGGAAAGCCGCAGCCGGCCCACGCTTCAGACCGCCATCACGCGGACCGCCGGCATCTGGCGTCAAGGCGACGGACTCGATTGGCAGCAGCGGATGCGCGACGAGTGGGATCGACCCGCTTGAAGTACCTGCTGGATTCCGTCGTCCTGATTGATCATTTCAACGGAATCAAGCCGGCAACGACCTTCCTCAGCGAGCACGGCAGCGCCTGTGCCATTTCCGTCATCACCCGCGCCGAAGTGCTGGCCGGATTCGCCGACGACACTGAAGGTCTGGCGCGCGAGCTGCTCGATGCCTTCGCCACGCTTCCGGTCACCGCCGAGATCGCCGATCTTGCCGCTGCATTGCGCAGAACCGAGCGCTGGAAACTGCCCGACGCATTGCATGCAGCCATTGCCTCGCTGCACGGCCTGACGCTGGTCACCCGCAATACGCGCGACTTCCAGCCGGGCGGAACGCCGGATGTGCTGGTGCCGTACCGGCTGTAAGCGCGCTGCAGGCCGATCACGCCGGCGCGCGGCTCCTTGCTCTTCGAGCTGCCCGCGCGCTGCTGCACTCAGCTCGGCGACAGCCCCAGCCGCTCCCGCAGCCGCTCAAACATCGCCGGATCCACCGGCTGAGGCATTCTTTGGCTGTCGCGCTCCGCCTGGCGCAACAGCGCCTCCACCTTCTCGCGGCCGCCGGGCTCCCGCACCGCTGCGAGCGGCGTGAGCCCGCCGAGCGCGGGAATCTCCTGCTCCACCCAGCTTTCGTAGTGACGCTCGATGAACTCCGTGATGCGCGCCTTGAGTTCGGGTGACTCGAGCAGTTCGGGGTCCACGCCGTGCGCGCCTACCGGCGCTGCCTGCGCCACGGCCGCGAGCTTGTCCGCGGACTGCAGCTCCGACATGCGGTAGCGCGCCCGCGAGCCCAGCGCCTGCTCGACGATGCGGCGAAACTCGGCCGCGCGCTCGGCGGAGTTGACGTCCGCCGTCATCCGCGAGCCGCTGATCTCGATCGAGGCGAGGATGGTGTTCTCCCATTCCTTGTGTACCGGATTGCCGCGCCTGGACCACGTCAGCTGCACGCGGCATAGCTCACCGGCGCTGTCCCGCTCGGCCGTTTCCAGGAGCTCGTCGCGCGAACCGGTGATGTCCAGATGCGCGAGCGCGTCGAACGCGGCCTGCGGCGAGTCGATGTCGAAGACCAGCTGCTGCAGGACCAGTGCGTCGCCGTCGGTATTCCGCAGCTGGGGCGTTTGCGGATTGGCCAGCGAGTCGGTGACATCGAAGTAGGCGAAGCGCAAGTCCTCCTCGTGCTCTGCGATCTGCGCCGGTGTCAGCACATCGCTGCCCGGCGCAGTCTCCTGGCGCAGCTCCAGAAGAGTGAGCTGTTTGATCGGCGGGATCGCATACAGCCCACAGGTCTCGACCAGCGTGATGCCCTCCAGACGCACCAGCAGCGCAAACATCGCATCCCCATCCTGCATGGACTGGGAAGCCATGCCCTCCAGCACATCGAAGCGCTCCCCGGTAAACAGATCCCGCGCCTGAAAGCCCACCCCGGGCCTGCACTGCGAAAGCTCGTAGAAGCCGAAGCGCGATGCCAGGCAGGCCTCCAGATACTGGCGGACCAGCGGGTCCACGCGCCTGGTCCGCTCCAGGTATGCGCGCGTCGGCGCAACGCCATGCAGGCTCGTGTCCTGCACCGTCGTTATTTCCGGATTCGGCGCCCAGCAGTGAAGCATCCACGCGAAGAACACGCCGAGGTGCGGTGATTCAGGGTCGAACGGTCCGTCGTCATAGCCGAACTCGACCCACGCCTCGTCCAACACGGCCTCGCCGTAGTTTTCGACGGCAAAACGCATCATCTGCGCCACAAGGTCCGCGTCATCGAGCGCGCGACGCACGCGCCTCCACAGCAGATTCACCGGCTCCTGCGCCGCCGCTGCGGCAGCCGCAAGGCAGCATTGCTTGTACTTCCTGCCGCTGCCGCAGGGGCAGGGGTCGTTACGTCCGGGCTTCATGAGATTCGTCCTATCTTGGCACGCGGACCGGTGGCTCAACGGTCTTCGACACGGGAAGGCATCCCCCGCGGCGAGGATAGCTGTCGCCGTCCGCGACTGCCGCGGGTCGTCCTGCACGCAGTAACGAGCGAGGATGTTGGTATCAACAGCGCACACGGGCAACCGCCTTCTTCATTGCCCCACGCCTTGCAGATCACCTAGGTGGGTATCCACAGCCCCGAGTATTTGAGGATCATCGGCCGCTCTCGATGCGGGAAGCGCCGTCCGCCCGAGCCAGCCGCAGGCGCGCTGCCGCTTTCCACGTCGAACTCCACCCGGCTCTCGGAGCGACGCCCAGTGCCTCGCGCGCACGCTTGGGAATCGCGACTTGGCCCTTGCCGATAGCGGACACAGAAGACATAGATTGCCTACGAGTAATACATGCGGATAACGGCTGACAATGCTTCGGAAACCATCGACGAACTTATACCGGTACGCCCCATGTTAGGTTGGAGTAGTACTGATTTTGAGCTATACGCTGGGATTTGAAGACCTCTTCCACACCGCGTCGGCGCAAGCTAATGTGATCAAGTGATTCGAGTTTTAGTTCAGCCGCCGCGAGAGCGCTGCGGATTTCATCAGTTGACAGGGCAACGGTCCATATTGGCCACACAAACCAAATACTGCCGCTCCTGTCCTTCTGAAACCCGGTCGTCACGACCGTCCGGCCGACACACATGGTCGGGAAAAGGCCCAGCCCTTCGAGGGCGAGGCGGTTTGCCCCGAGCATGGTGCCAGGACCGTCCTCTAGGCCGGATTTGCTGGGATTCTTCCAACGCAAGGCATAGCGTTGATCGTCAACCGGATCCAGGCGGAGCGAACGGCTCTTACTTTGGTCCTGGTAATCCCAGGCTCTGAATAAAGCCCTCGACAGCGCTTCTCGTGTCGTCGCCCTGGCGATGTTCAGTGCATAGACAGGAAGGCCGTTGCCGGCGCTGTCGCCACTTCGAACCAGTCGAAATGCGGTGTCCGCAAACATCCCATCTTCGTCCGCATGCGCATCGGATCCGAGTGCAGCCCACAGGTCTGCGATGCGGCGCTGATCGTCTTTGTAGCCTCTTTGCAGCGCTCTGAAGCGCTTCTCCAGTTCCGCCCTTGAGAACGGGAGTTTCGTATCCGCCTCGAAGGGCGCCATGGAGAGTTCTTTCAGGCGCTGGAAAAGTCGCTTCGAGAGCTCCTCCTCGGTGACGGGGCACCCCGTCAAAATCGGCCGCCAGGCACCCCCTACCACGCGCCAAGCAAGCCGGGCGCTCTCGAAGACCTCGGCGGCGGTTCTCAGTGAACCCAGTGCGGCGAGGAAGGCCAGCGGATTGACGCCATTCAGTCCGTTCAACACCAGCGGTTCACTCATTGCCGGCATCCTCCTCCGCATAGTTGGCTTCTTCCCATTCGCTGCGCCGGTGGTCGGCGAGTCTTAAGACCGCTTCCAGCCAGGCTAGGTCCCACCAGCCGTAGTCGCGAGTCAAATGCCAGAAGCGCTGCAGAACGCCGGAATCCAGCCGCTCCAGTCCGGTGTGCCCTTGGTAGGACCAAGTGCGATCTAAAAGGTCAAAGCCGATGTCCGCGGGCTGCGCGTCTAGCACCACCGGAGCCAATGGGCGGCAATATCCATGATGGCTGGCGACCAGATGCAGAACCAGATCCCTGAAGGCATTGTCGGGCAGAACATCCCCGGCAGCTTCGGCCAGCCTCACCGATAGCAATTCATGACGAGCCCCTTGGGGATACCCAGAAAGTCGACGCGCCCGCTCGAACGCATTGCGACCCTGGGGTATGGAGCCCGACTTTGCCAGCAGGTGACTGGAGAAGAAGCGCTGACCGCCGCGCAGCAGGGCCTGGAAGCGCGGGTCTGCTTTGCCAAGATCATGCAGACGCCCGGCAAGCTCGATTGCTGCTGCGTGCTCATCTTCGAGGCCCGCGCCGTCTGCGAAGCGACGTGCGAATGCGGCGACACCAGGCAGGTGCTTTTCTAATGGCACGGGCACAGTTCCTGAAGCTGACACATCATCCTCGTCGGAGAACGTGTCGGCCTGTTCCCGCGCAGTGGGCAGCTGTTTTGAACCGCGCAGAATCAGTCCGCCGAACGGATGCAGGGCAAGATTGCTCGAAAGCCGCCTGTCGCGTGCCAATGACTCGGCCACTTCGAGTAGCCACTGCCATGCCGCCGGCATCTGCTCTTGAGCCAACCGCTTCAGGCAGGCCCTCACCTCCGCGACCAGTTCATCGGGGGTCTCCTCAAGCTTCTGCCCTACTCCCTCCAGCAATGCATTGATGTCATTGCGCACGGTGTCACAGACCGGCCAGCTTGCGACCAGGGCCGGATGCAGCCGCAGAAGTGCCTTAGCACGTTGAGTGCGATACGCTCGGTCTCCCCAGTCCGTCACGGCCGCGGCATCCGGTGAGGCGGCCGGAAAGTCACCCAAGTCCTTCCAGCCTTCTGTATTCGCGGGAAGCACTAGGACATCCCCAGGTCGAAGATCGGCGGGATCGGTGATGAGGCGCGATTCTTCGTTCCTTCTTCCGCGCCATCTGATGACTAGACGTGGCGCAGTCGCATACTGAGACGACTCCTCGTTTTCCGTGTGCTCGCCTTCGACGTCGCTCGATAGATCGGTCTCCCTGTGCCCTGCCAGCCAGCGACGCATCCGCCAGATGGGCACGGCCACGCACTCGGCGGATGCCGGCGGGCAATAGCTCAGGACATCGAGTGCGGAAGCCGCGTGAGCCGGTTCGCTCAAGCTGAGATCCGCGCGCCAGCAAACCTGGACATCGGCCGAGGCGCGTTCTGCCCCGTGCAGGAAATAGGCGATGTCTGGGCTGGGCATCGGCGCCGGCGAAGTCTGGGCCAACGCATCCAGGTGGGCGGGAAGCAGGACGACTGCCGGCGTGCTGGGTGCGTTCAAGCGCCTCAGCTCATCTCCCGCGGGTAGCCTCTGGCCCAATTGCGCGATGCCCATGTCGACGGTGGGCGGATCGGCCGGGGCCGCCAGATGGCTGAGCCAGTTCCAGGTGGCCGACAGCGCGGACCCATAAACCGGGTCCTCATCACTGTTTTTCGCTTGTTCTTCTCGTATCAGAATGGCCGCCCGCGCTTCGATCGGGCGCCCCTTGCGATTGAGCCGTCCGAACCGTTGTCGTAGGGCATCGAGACTCGCGCACTCGGTCACCAAAGCATCGAAATCCAGATCGGCGCCCACCTCAAGCGTCTGCGTGGCCACGACGAACAGAGGCTTGTCGAGTGTTCTTTTGTCCGATACGGCCGTGGCCAAGGGCTTCAGCCGGTCGCGCACCGTGTCGTCCTTGTCGAGCGCACGCATGCGGCCGGTGAGCAGCACCGAGTCACAGCCACGCTGCTGCAGGAGCGCATGGGCAGCACGCGCCGTTGCTACCCGGTTGGCGAAGACGACGACAGCCTTGCGGTCTTCGCTGACGAGTGCCTCCGCCTGTTCGGCGAGACCGACAACAAATGGATCGGACGATCTCGAACGGGTGGCTTGGATCGGCGGGATCAGCATGGCGGGCTTGTTCGCCAACTGACGCTTTCCGAGGACGTGCTGGGGATCGGTAGGCTCGTCAGATTCGTCGCGAAAGATATTCGCCAGCCCATCGGGCGGCGTCGCCGAAAGCACGACCGGGCAATAGGGCATCTGGATAGGTTGCTTGCCGATCCGGCGATACGTGCCGACGGCGTGCAGCGTTTCCATGAACGGCTTGGCGCAATGCGCCTCGTCGAGCAGGATGAGGCTGTCATTGGCGACCAGGCCCGCATAGACCGGCCACATGCCGGGGCCGCGACCATAGGCGCGGAATAGCAAGCGCGAGCCCACTTGATCCACGGTCGAGGCGACGACAATGGGTTGCAACGGAGAGCGCGCCCAGGCTTCCGACCGATACATGCCGCCGCGCAATTGAAACGGCAGCAGCGGCGACTCTTTGGTCCAATCGCCATCGCTGCGCCCATAGGCGATCTGACAGAGATTGTCGGCGACTTCCTTTAGCACACCGCCTGCGGCATCGCTCAATCTCCTGGCCAGCTCACAGCTACGGTCAAAGGCCTCGTCAACAATCACCCGACGATCCACGACGAAGAAGACGCGCCGCGGCGCGGTCGTGCGCACGATGCCATTCGACAAGAAGGCTCGCGCGGCCATGGCGTAAACGGCAATATCAATGCACGCCGTCTTGCCCGCGGCGGTGGGTAGCGCGATGGCTTGCGGCCAGGCCGATCCGTTACCTTCGATCACACGCCGGGCCAGCGTGCTCTGCCAGGCGAACGGACGATGGCCCCACAGTGCCTCGAAATACTCGGCAAACCGGTTAGCCGCGAGCTCAGCCATGACCAGCTTCCTTCAGCGGGCGGAAAAACCCATAGCCGCGGAAGCGTCCGGCGCCCAGAAGAATCGGGCCCTCCACCGGCTGATCGAAGATCAGAACGGCATGGCTGTGATGCATTCGGCCACCATCGGATTTGCGTGTCAGGTAAGCGAACTCGCGGGCATGTGGGACTCCTTCAATCATGGAAACCGGGTGCAGCAGCACTTCACGCGGCCGCGGCAGTCCGATGCGTTCACAGGCATCCTTCACGGAGTGGGCCGCTTGGTCCCACTTCTCGCGCCCGTCGAAGTGGCGATCCAGCACGACCGGCGTGGTGCTGGCCCACACCGCCGAAGCCCGCGTCCAGCTCTCCGGCCTGAGATTCAGGGGCGGCGATTCACGCTGCTCGACCGTGGCGACAGATTCCAGCCATTGCCCCTGATACAGACGGATGGCACGCGGCAGGCCCACCTCCTCGAACAGCAGCGGCTCGAGACACCGGGCAGCCTCTCGGGCATCCAAGTCCCGCGGTAGAACGAGCGCCACACCCAGAAGTCGACCATCGGCATGTTCCGCCCCGACGAACGATAGAGGCGCCAACGCAAGATGCGGCTTGCGGCTGGCCGAACCGTCGATTGCATGGCCGGAGATCCATTCGGGTATCGGAGCAGGGCAGACTTTCTGGATCGCCCCGCGCAGGGCTTCGGTGAGTTTGAGCGTCGCCTGCAAAGACAGACGCCGCCCAGTCAGGGCCAATACGGTCAGGTTGGGATCGAAGAGTGTATGTGGCCGCGGCGGTTCTGGCGGCGGTGCCGGTTTGCCGTAGCCCTGGGACAGTCCCGGTTCCGGCCGCCGGCTGACCGGCCCCCCGTGCGGGAATCTTTCTTCCAGTTCCTGTTGGAGCACCTTTTTCGCTTTGCCCTTCGCCGACTCGATACGTTCGGTGATCTCGGCATGCGTGAGTACGGCCGCATAGTTCGCGGTCTGTTCAAGCAGGTCGAGCCGGCCCGGGCCGAAGATGCGCAGGCGATGGCTGGCGACGCCATCCGTGGGCACCCAATCCGGAGACGGCGGCCGGTCTTCCAGCCAGACCTGAGTGAATGAGGCCGGATGCCCGATGTGTGTCACCTGGCTGGCAAGAGCGCTCAGCGCCGCCCTGTGCTCGCCGGGCTCGATGTCAGGCCAGATCAGGAAGGCCTCTTCACGATGAGGCAGCGCAGTGGGAAACGCCTTGGGGTTCTTGAGCCGGTGTTCGGGCAGCAGGGCCAGGCCCGCCTCCTTGAGCTTTTTCAGGTCCTTCGTATCGGGAATCCTGCGTGCGCGCGTCATGTCGTTCGCTGGCACGTAGCTCGTAGTCGGCCGGTGACTTCCCGTTGCGTGACGAAATTCAGCATCGGAGGCGGCGATGGCGGGCGGGGGCAAGCCTTCCAGCCAGCGCAAGGCGGCGCCTTCGGCCGCATCCTGGCCGGTTTCGAACCAAGCCGCGGCCAGCGCCATGAACACGCGGTCCGGGTGCGGCGGCCATTCCGCAACCATGCGTCTGGCGCCATCCGCCGCAGCCATGGCCCAGCCGTTGAGGTAGCGGATGCCGAGGCCGAAGCCGGCCATCACTCGTCCCCGGCGACGGCTGCGGCCAGCTCCTGACTGCGGCGGACGAGTTCGACCAGATCCTCGTGCGGCGTCAACGCGATTTCGCCCTCCCACGGAAGCCCCGCCTTCTTGGCGGCCTCGATCGCTTCTCCGAGCAGTCCAAGTGCCTGGTCCCCCGTAAGCTGGAAGCGCTTGGGCGTCTGTCCCGGCTTGTCAATCAGATCCCATTCGGGTACGGACGTGGCGATCAGATGGCACCGCGACCGCAGGTCAGCACTTTCGTCGCGCGTCAGCGCGGCGGCGGCCAGGCCGAGCGCTGCGAGGACAGTGCGCGCGGCGACATCCACTCGCGGATCGGAGTCCGCAGCGTCGTTGAGAGGAAAGCGCAGGCGGCGGAGCGCGGTCAGCGAGATGATGGTGGTCTGGCGTGCCTTGGAAATTGTGAAACCTCCCTTTATCCGCGGGACCCTACGTTCTTTACCGTCATCACCAATAACTGTGTCGTAGATAATCGCCTTCGTCCTTTGGTCGCGAACGTAGGAGTAATCCGGCGTGACACCGCCGAGGTTCACTTCCGATGGCTTGCCCTCCTTTCCTATCTTAGGGAGTGCTTCTCCGTCCTCGCCTTTTTCGGCGAGCGTCCAATCTGGAGCCGTATTGCCAGGCTCCGAGCGCCGATGGAGCGTGTAGGCCTTCGTGAGAATGGGCAGCGGATCACTTTTGCCCGCCGCCGCAATTCCTGCATTTGCACATATGCCCACCATCTCCGAAACAATGGCGCGCTGAAACTTCGCGCCCAGACCGCCCCTGGGACCCGTTGAGTCCCACAGCCCGAACAGCAGCGCGGTTGGGCAGAGTCCGAACAAGCCGGTTGCGTTGCGAATGTCGGCGGAGTCCAGAATCCGGCCCTTGTCGGATTTTCTGAACATCACGCCGTTGTAGAGGCTGTCCCGAAAGATCGCATCGGCGATGCGGTGTGGCGCTTCCAGGCTCGTCACCGAAAATTTCTTCAGCAGCTTGCCATCGTCAAAGCGAGCGACGACCAGAGGCAGCGCCGTGAGCTTGGCGCGATGCGCTTCGAGCAGTGCCATTTCCATCCGGTTGGCCTGAGACTGGACGGAGTCCAGCAGCACGCATTCCGCGACCTCGCCGCCTTCCAGCACGCGCGTTTCGACGGCGTACTTGCCGCCTTCATAGGTCGGTGGGAACACCTTGTCTCCCGGTCCTCCGGCAGGCTGGTACTCGGTGATGCAGCGGAAAGCCGCGGCGGAGCTCGCCATGGCGTCCCGGATCGTTTGCAGACTCATCTTTTCGCTCATGACGGTCTCCTGCTGGTGGTTCAATGAGGCCGGGGCCGAGCCCCGGAACGGTTTCTCGGTGAAGAGGTGGCGCACACCCCTGCTGCCACTTCAATGAGGCCGGATCGGGTCAGGAAGCCGACGCCGATGAAGCTTAGGCAGTTGTGGCATGACTAGCAACCCCCCTCTGGGACTCCCCTGCTTCCTAAGAGGAGAGCATGGTAGACTCAGCGGGCAGTGTGACGCTCGGGCTCCTGGAAGGCCGGGTCGTGGCGGTGGTGCATACCGAGACGGCGCGGAAAATCCGCATCATCTCGATCCGAAAAGCGACGCGACGTGAGCAAGAAGCCTGCTTCGAAAGTTTCTCGGACTGACTGGAAGCGCGTGGACGCGCTGCGCGACGAGGACATCGACTTGGCGGACAACCCGGAGCTGACGCCGGAAATGTTCGCGCGGGCAGTCGCGCGGCGCGGTCTGAAACCGCTGCCGGGCAAGCGGCAGGTCACGCTGCGGATCGACGCGGATGTCCTGGAGTGGTTTCGCGCGCAGGGCCGCGGATACCAGACGCGGATCAATGCGCTGCTTCGTGCGTACGTGGACGCGCACCGGCCGCGCTGATCCTTGCCCGACTTCTTCACGGCTTCGTTGCCCGTCCACTCGAAGGGCTGGGGCTGTCGCCGAGCGACGGTGCGGCATCTTCGCCGGAGCGCGGCAATAGCCCGGCTTGCTCGCGTACCTGACGCGCCCTGGCGTCAAAAATCCGCTGCTGCTCCGCGAGCCACTGCGGCGGCAGCGGACTGCCCTCGAACGCCATGCTCTGTGCAACGCTGCGGGGATCGCTGCGAGTCGCCGTGCCTTCTTCTCGGCCGGGTGCAGCGCGCGCCAGCGCCGGATCACTTCCTGCCAATCCATGCCGGTCTCCCGCGAGCACTCCCGATGTGGCGGCGATCCATGTTCCATGTTCAGGGGCTGATGAGGCGTTTGGAGCGCCGAGTATGAACACGGGCGGGTTCAGCCGATGAACCCGTTTCCTTGCAAGCGGGTCGCCCCTTTGAATCAAGGCGTTGCCGCCTGTTCTTGAGGTTGGCGTCGGCTGCGACGGCAGCGTAGAGGGCCGCGGCGGCGCGCAGCCGCTGCGCCACTTCGCGCCGCAGGCTGTCCGGCTCCAGCACCTCCACATCCGCGCCGTGGCGCAGCAGGTCCATGACGAGCTCCTCGCTGCGGTGAAACGGCAGCCGGCGGATCAGGCCGCCGTCGTCGCTGGGTGTGTCGTGCTGCTGCGGATGCCAGGTTTCGGCGGCGACCCAGCGCGCGGCGTGGGGGGTGAAGCGCAGCACGGCGGTTGCCGTCGGCGCACCGGCGAAGATGCCGTAGCTCGTCGCCAGGATGCTGTCGAGTTGTTCTTCCGCGATGTCATCCGCGGGTTGGTCGAGCGGCTCGGCGGCGACGATGCGGTCGAGCGCGAACGTGCGGAGGTCGTTGCGCTGGTGGCACCAGGCATCCAGGTACCAGTTGTCGCGGTACAGGGTGAGGCGCTGCGGTGAGACGAGGCGCGGTGCCATGCGGTCGTCGCTGCGGGCGTGGTAGTCGATGCGCAGCTGCTGCCGGCGCGCCAGTGCCTCGGCGATGACGGCGAAGTGCGTGCCCGCTGTACGTGCATTCATGCGCGTTAGCCGCAGCCGGCTGTGCCATCCGGGAATGCCGACGCCTGCAGTTTGGAGCAGCCTGTGGATCTTGCCGCGGAAGGGTTTGAGCGTTTCGGACAGCAGGCCGAGCGGCTGCAGCGCAAGCGCCTCTTCCAGGACCAGCAGCGCGCTCAGCTCTTGCGCGGTGAACCAGAGGCCGGGCAGCTCATAGATGCCGTCGCCGTCATAGAGGTATCCGCCCCGTTGGCGGTCGTTGACGAGCGGCATGTGGAAGCGGTCGCGCAAGTCCCGCAGCGTGCGCTTGAGCGTGGACTTCGTGCACTCGAGGCCGTGATCCTTCAGTTCTTCCAGCAGGCGCTCGACAGAGACGCCGGTTGCGCGGTCGCGCAACAGCTGATGCAGCTTGAAGACCCTGTCGAACTGATCCACGCCCTTTCCCCCGGCGTTCCCTCTGCGGATCGTTCCGGCAGTGTAACGGGGGATGCTGCGGCTCGCACGCCGGCATTCGTCGGGCCGTGCGGCCGGCGTTCCTGCACGTGCACCCGCGTGATCGAGGCAGGGCTTGGCGAGTGCCGTCCGGGGCCCTCAGCCCGGCTTCCCATCGAAGCGCGGACTGGCGAGGATGCGCCAGTAGCGCAGCGCGAACAGTCCGTACGCGAGCAGCCAGAGCGCGGCGCTGGCGCCGACGCCGAGCGTCCATGGGAGCCAGTGCAGGGCGGCGGACACGCGCAGCGCGGCGCCGAGCAGCGCGGCGACGAAAGCCCAGACGATCGTCGGCGGCAGCACCAGCGGGCGGCCGGTATGGCCGAGCGCCACGCGGCTCATCACGCCGAGGATCAGTGAGCCCATCGCGCCGGCACCGGCGGCGTGCAGCCAGGCAGTGGGCGCGACCCAGCCGAGGGCGGAGGCGGCGAGCAGCGTGAGCGCCAGCGGAATCCACGCCAGCGACAGGTGGAGGATCCACAGTAGCGGCTCGCGGCGGATGAGCCAGCCGCTCCACAGCGCCAGACGCGCGCCGCTGATCAGCGCGGCGGCCAGCGCCGCGGGTGCGAGCAGCGCGGCCGGCGCGCGCAGCAGCACGAGCGGCAGCAGCGCCAGCACGGACAGCAGCGTGAGCCGCTCGAGCCAAGGGAGCACGCGCACGGCGTCTGGATCGGCGCCGTTGAGGCGCAGCCAGTTGGCGGAGAACGCCGGGGTGATGCGCCCGCCGATGACCAGCATCAGCAGCATCGCCATCAGCATTGCACCGCGCGCATACGGCCCGCCGGGTTGCAGGTGGAAGCCAAGGTCCATCAGCCACAACGCGCCGAGCACGAGCATCAGCACGAGCTGGCGATGCTGGCGCGCGCGCCAGATGCGGCGCCCGGCATCGAGCATGACCAGCGGCACGAAGGCGAGGTCGATGCCATGGGCGAGCCATGCGGGCAGCACCTCACCGGCGAGCAGCGCCAGCCGGCCGGCCGCCCAGACGCTCCACAGGGCGAGCAGCGGCGCACCATGCAGGCGCTCGGTGCCGGTCCAGACGCAGACCGCAGTCAGCAGAAAGCCGGCGATCGCCGCGTTGAGAAAGCCGAACAGCATCTCGTGCTGGTGCCAGTACAGGCCCGGCAGCAGCGTCGGCGGCTGCCAGCCGGCGAGCAGCATCGCCAGCCACGCGGGGATCGCCAGCAGCGCCAGCAGCACGGCCGAGGCGAAGAACGCGCGGAACGGGTAGGCGAAGAGCTGGCGAAACCTCGCGGGCGGCGGGCTGGGCATCGGTGTGGGTCGGCGGCTTGTGGTCGGGCGGCTTGGCGCGCAGCGCGTGAGCCGTCCGGGCAATCGGCGGCTTACGCGCCTGCGACGCCAACCGACGCTACTGTAGGGCGCAGGTAGCCCCGCTGCCATTGACTCAGGTCAATTGTGGCGGTGCGCGGTTTGCGTGCGGTTTCCCCAGCCGGGAAAATGCGCGGCGGTTTGGCCATGGAGGTCGTATGACGCAGATGAGGTCGGGGAAGCTCGCGGGCGCGAGCGTTTCGCTGACGCGGTTCCTCATCGAGGAGCAGCGCGCGGGGCATATCAATGCGGATCTGCGGCTGCTGATCGAGGTCGTCGCGCGCGCGTGCAAGTCGATTGCGCACGCGGTGAGCAAGGGCGCGCTCGGCGGCGTGCTGGGTGATGCCGGCAGCGACAACGTGCAGGGCGAGGCGCAGAAGAAGCTCGACGTGCTCTCCAACGAGATCCTGATCGAGGCCAACGAGTGGGGCGGTCATCTCGCCGCGCTCGCCTCCGAGGAGATGGAGCACTGCCAGAAGATCCCCAACGCATATCCCAGGGGCAGCTATCTGCTGCTGTTCGATCCGCTCGACGGCTCCAGCAACATCGACGTCAACGTCAGCGTCGGCACGATCTTTTCCGTGCTGCGCTGCCCTGGGGGTTGCACCGAGCCGACCGACGAGCATTTCCTGCAACCGGGTACGGCGCAGGTCGCCGCGGGCTACACGGTCTACGGGCCGAGCACGATGCTGGTGCTCACCGTCGGACACGGCACGCACGCGTTCACGCTCGATCGCGAGCAGGGCAGCTTCGTGCTGACGCAGCGCGACCTGCGCATTCCGGAGGATACCAAGGAGTTCGCGATCAACGCCTCCAACCTGCGTCACTGGTATCCGCCGATGCGCCGCTACATCGACGAGCTCATCGCCGGCAAGACCGGTCCGCGCGGCAAGGACTTCAACATGCGCTGGGTCGCGTCGATGGTCGCCGACGTGCACCGCATCCTCACGCGCGGCGGCATCTTCCTCTACCCGCGCGACATGAAGGATCCGGACAAGCCGGGCAAGCTGCGGCTGATGTACGAGGCCAACCCGATGAGCTTCATCGTCGAGCAGGCCGGCGGCGCGGCGACCGACGGCGAGCAGCGGATCATGGAGATCCAGCCGCACGAGTTGCACCAGCGCGTCGCGGTGTTTCTCGGCTCGAAGAACGAGGTGGAACGGGTGACGCGGTATCACCGCGAGAGTTGAGCCCTCTGGCGCGCCGCGCCGGCGGTCAATCGTCCGCGCGCGGCTCGCCCGCCTTCTCGTGCGCCGGTGGTGTGCCGACCAGCGCCTCGCGGATGCCGAAGGCGTTGATCCAGAACGCCGGGACCGCCGCGCCCGCCAGCACACCGGCGAGCACGCGCGGCGAGGCGATCGCCTGGTCCGAAGCCTGGAGATGATTCTGCGCGCCGCGTGCCGCCTCAGGATTGACGTGGATCAAAGCCTGAAAAGCGTTTGGCCATCTCGGTGTAGAACGCAGTCTCTTGGTCGGTCGTCGCCGGCGGGGTGACGATTTGTAGCGTCACGTACTGGTCGCCGGGCACGGGACCGGGCAGGCCGCGGCCCTTGAGGCGCATCTTGCGCCCGCTCTGGCTGTTCGGCGGCAGCGTCAGCTCGACCGTGCCGCCGAGCGTGGGCACCGGCACCTTGGTGCCGAGCGCGGCCTCCCACGGCGCGACCTTGAGCGTGTGGTAGATGTTCGAGTCTTCCAGCTCGAACAGCGGGTGCGGAGCGAATTCCACTTCGAGCAGCAGCGCGCCGCCGCCGCTGCCCTGGCCGGCGAGGCGGATCGTCTTGCCGGCGGTGATGCCCTTGGGGATGCGCACGTTGAGCGTGCGGCCGCCGACGCTGATCTGTTTCTGCGCGCCGTGGAACGAGTCTTCGAGCGAGACGATCAGGCGCGCGCGTGTGTCGGGCGGCGCGGTTTCGGCGCCCATGTCGGCGAAGCCGCCGAAACCGCCGCGCATGCCGGGACCCATACCACCGGCCATGCCGCCGAACAGCTGGGAGAAGAAGTCGGAGAAGCCGCCCAGATCCTCGGCGCGGGCACGACCGCCACCCCCGCCGGCGCGGCCGAAGTCCCAGCCCGGCGGCGGCGTGAACTGCTGGCCGGCCTTCCAGTTGGCGCCGAGCGCGTCGTAAGCCTTGCGCTTCTCGGGATCGCCGAGCACTTCGTTGGCTTCATTGATTTCCTTGAAGCGCTCTTCGGCGTTCTTCGCCTTGTTGCGGTCCGGATGATATTCGCGCGCCAGCTTGCGATAGGCGCGCTTGATCTCGTCGGCAGAGGCCGAGCGCGAAACGCCGAGAATCTTGTAGTAGTCCTTGTACTGCATGGCGCGGGCAGCCCGGTTAATTAAGCGGCTTGGGTCGGAATCCGGGACTCTAAACGAAACGGGGCGCTTGCGCGCCCCGATTTTTCATGCCGTTCAGTGCGTGACCGCGATCTTCCGGGGCTGTGCCTGCGGACGCTTCGGGATCACCACCTGCAGCACGCCGTTCTTGCCGCTGGCCGAAACGTTTTCGGAATCGACAGTGTCGGGCAGGACGAAGCGGCGCAGAAACTTGCCAGTGGCGCGCTCGGCGCGCTTGCGCTCGATGCCGTTCTGCTCGACGGCCTGTTCGCGGGCGCCGGAGAGCGTCAGCACGCCTTTCTCCAGCGTGACTTCGATGCTCGCCGGATCGATGCCGGGGACGTCGGCGTAGAGCACGAACTTGTCGGCGTACTCTTCGATGTCGACCGGCGGCGTCCAGTCGGCGGTGGCGGCGCTCGACGCGTCGTTGGCGCGCTCGAACAGGCGGTTGAACTCGTTGAGCAGCTCGCGATGGAGCGCCCAGGGCTCGTAACGGGTGACGTTCATGTGGACCTCCTTGCGGGACCGGGTGGCTGTGACGCCTATGTAGGGACCGGGCCCGCGGTTTCAAGGGGTCAGCCGCCGGTGTACAGCGGCGGCGGCGCGACCTTGAGCACCTCGTCGAAGGTCGTCAGCCCCTGCGCAACCTTTTGCGCGCCGCTGATGCGCAGTGGCAGCATGCCGTCGCGGGTCGCCGCCGCACGCAGGTGCGCCGGGTCGGCGTCGGTACGAACCAGCGTCTTGAGCGGCGGCGTCAGCGCCATCATCTCGTAGATGCCGACGCGGCCGAGAAAGCCGGTTTCACGGCACTCCAGGCAGCCGGCGGCGCCAAAGCTTTGCGGCGGCTGGCTCAGGCTCCAGCCGGCCGTCAGCTCCTTCCACATTGCCGGATCGACCGGCTGCGGCTTCTTGCAGTGCGGGCACAGCGTGCGCACGAGCCGCTGCGCGACCACGCCGAGCAGCGTCGCCTTGAGCAGGTACGCCGGCACGCCGAGGTCGATCAGGCGCGTGATCGCCGACGGCGCGTCGTTGGTGTGCAGCGTGGACAGCACGAGATGGCCGGTCAATGCCGCCTGGACCGCGACCTCGGCGGTCTCCAGATCGCGAATCTCGCCGACCATGATGATGTCCGGGTCCTGGCGCATCATCGCGCGGATGCCGGCCGCAAATGTCAGGTCGATGCCGGGCTGCACCTGCATCTGGTTGAACGCCGGCTCGACCAGCTCGATCGGGTCCTCGATGGTGCAGACGTTGACGCGCGGCGTGGCCAGCTGCCTGAGCGTGGAGTAGAGCGTCGTCGTCTTGCCCGAGCCGGTCGGCCCGGTGACCAGGATGATGCCGTGCGGCTGGGCGATCAGCGCCCGCCAGCGCGCGGCGTCCTGCTCCGAGAAGCCGAGCGCGGCGAAGTCCTTGACCAGCACTTCCGGATCGAAGATCCGCAGTACCAGCTTTTCGCCGAACGCGGTCGGCAGGCTGGCGACGCGCAGCTCGATCTCCTTGCCGGCGGGCGCGCGCGTCTTGATGCGGCCGTCCTGCGGGCGCCGCTTCTCGGCAACGTCCATGCGCGCGAGAATCTTCAGGCGGCTGGCGACCGCGGCAGAGATCGTCGCCGGCATCTGGTAGACCTCGTGCAGCACGCCGTCGATGCGAAAGCGCACCTGCGTGGTGTCGCGGCGCGGCTCCAGGTGGATGTCGGACGCGCGCTGGTCGAAGGCGTACTGCAGCAGCCAGTCGACGATCGCGACGATATGCTGGTCGTCGGCGCTGATCGCGCCGCGGCGGCCGAGTTCGGTGAGCTGCTCCAGGTTCTGCGGACCGCCGGCCGGCGCGCGCCGGCGCTCGTTCTCGGCGGACTTCACCGAGCGCGCGAGCGCGTAGAACTCGATCAGATAGCGCTCGATGTCCTCGGCGTTGGCGACGACGCGCCGGATGCTCTGCTTGACCAGGCGCGCGAGGTCGGCCTCCCATTCCCGATCGAATGGATCGGCGACGGCGACGACGATCTCGCCCGGCGTGAGCTTCACCGGCAGAATCCGCGCGCGTGCCGCGTAGGGGTACGGCATCACCGAAGTGATGCGCGGCACGTCGAGCGACAGCGGGTCGATGCGCAGATACGGCAGGCCGCTCTTGTGCGCCAGCCACAGCGTCAGCGCCTCCAGCGTCAGCGGCCGGCCGGGCGTGCGCGCGTCCTCGAGGCTGTGCGCGGCGATCGCCGAGAGCAGCCGGCGCTGTGGCATTGTACGTAGCTGCGGGCGCAGCACGCGCGCCTGCTCGGCACTGAGCACGCCGTCGGCGGCGAGCGCGTCGAGCACACCGTCCGCGTCGAGGGCGCGCAACATTGCGGCTTCGGCGGTACCGTTCATGGGCTTACGTTAGCATTCGCGGCGAAGAACGTCCGGGAGAGAGGTACGATCCCGCGATTTCGACGACGCGCGCGAACCCGACGGCCCCGTCGTCGCGATCCGCGAGGCGCGCGAGACCTTCGCGCAGCCGGCGTTCGCCGAGCATAATGGCGAGGCGCTCGAGGCCGGACCCGTAGGGCAGACCACAGAGGTCATCGCAGCCGCGTGAGGGATGGAGATGAAACGAATCTGGGTGGTACCGGCCGCGACGCTGCTCGCGGCCTGCAGCACGGTGAGCGCAGTGAGCGGCTGGTTCAAGGGTGGTGAAACGGTCGAGGTCGTCGAGGTCGGGCGCTCGCAGAACTGCGGCAGCACCGGCGGCAGTGAGCCGCGTGTGCGCCTGTTCGCGTCGGCGAGTGCCGCCAACGGCTGGCGGCAGATCACCGGCATGCAACTCAACCCGACGGAAGACCTGAAGCCGGGCTGGTACGCGTCGATCGAGATGGGGCAGCGCAGTACCGGCGGCTACGGTATCGCCGTGAGCCGCGACGGCAAGCTCGTCGACGGCCGGCTGCAGCTCTTCGCCACGTTCTTTTCGCCCGCGCCCGGCGCGATGCGCACGCAGGTGATCACGAGCCCCTGCGTGCTCGTGCGCCTGCCGGACGTCGAGTTCGACGTCGTCGAGGTCTACGACCAGGACGGCGAGTTGCGTGTGAGCGGCGCGACCGGAGAACGAGAATGAGCCTGCACCGTCCGCTTGCCCTGCTGTTCGCCGCCGCATTGGGCACGGCCTCGATTGCGGCCGCCGCGCAGGAGCGGAAGGCTGCGGTGGACGCCGACGTCGAGGCTGCGCGCGCGGTCGTCGTCGACTTCCACCGTGCGCTCAAGGAGGGCTATCGCGAAGGCGTGCTCAAGCACATGGACGAGAAGGCGATCGTGTTCGAGACCGGCTTCGTCGAGGCGCGCCGCGACCAGTACGCCGCCGGACATCTGGATGCGGACATGCTCTACGCCGCGCAGGTGCAGCGCGAGATCGTGCACCGCGAGGTGTCGGTGTCCGGCGATATCGCGGTGGCGCTGACGCAGGCGCGCACGCGCGGCGAGTTCGAGGGCCAGCCGGTCAGCCTGGAGAACACCGAGACGATGGTGCTGCGGCGCGGCGACGACGGCTGGAAGATCGTGCACATCCACTGGTCCGCGCACGAAACGGCGCCCGAAGGGCGTTAAAGTCCGGGCGCCACAAAAACACGATCACCGGGGACGATCTTCGATGCTGCGATTCCTGCCGGCGCCGCTGCTCGGTGCCATCATGATGCTGCTGCTGATTCTCAACACACTGTTCTGGAGCGTGCCGGTCTACGCCGGCATCCTGCTCAAGCTGATCATCCCGAGGGGGCGGCTGCGGGACGCCGTGTCACGCCTGACCGCGCGGCTCGCGCAGCAGTGGGCGATGGTCAACGTGTTCTTCGTCGATACGCTGATGGGCGTCGAGTGGAAGATCCATCTCGACGCACCACTCGATCCGCGCGGGCAGTACCTAGTCTGCGCCAATCATCAGAGCTGGAACGACATTCTCGTGCTGATGAAGGCCTTCGGCCGCAAGGCGCCGTTCTTCAAGTTCTTCATCAAGCAGGAGCTGATCTGGGTGCCGGTGCTCGGCCTGGTATGGTGGGGCCTGGATTTCCCGTTCATGAAGCGCCACACCAAGGCGCAGATCGCGAAAAACCCCGCGCTGCGCAATCAGGATCTGGAAACCACGCGCAAAGCCTGCGAGCGCTTCCGCAACCAGCCGGTGCTGATCCTCAACTTCCTCGAGGGCACGCGCTTCACCGCCCAGAAGCATGCGCGCCAGGGCTCACCGTACCGGCATCTGCTGCGGCCCAAGTCGGGCGGCTTCGCGTTCACGCTCTCTGCGCTCGGCGAGCGTCTGAACTCGTTGCTCGACGTGACCATCGTCTATCCGGAAGGCGCCAAGGGCTTCTGGGATTTCCTCTCCGGGCGCGTGCACCGCGTCATCGTCGAAGTGCGCCAGCTGACGATCCCGCACGAGCTGTACACCGGCAACTACGAGACCGACGCCGACTTTCGCGCGCGCTTCCATACCTGGATCGCCGAGCTCTGGGAGCAGAAGGATCGGCGCATCGGCGAGCTGCTCGGTGAAGCCGGCACGGCGGTTTCGTAGGTCCTGCACTTCAGTCTCGATAGAACTGTTGTCTGAACCTGACCTCGATCGGGGCGTCGGCGCCGGCCGGGAGCAGCTGCACGTCGATGGTCATGAACTCGCCGTCGAGCGTCTGGAACGTGGCGATGACGTAATGCACCTCGCCCTCGCGCACCGGCCTGAGCGACAGCGTCTGGCGGTGGCCGAGCAGCGTCGTCGCGGTGCCGGTCGCCGTGGCCGGCAGCGGCAGGTAGCGGCCGCTGATGCTCTGCTGTGCGCTGAGCACGAGCAGGATCTGGTTGCGCGTGCGCGTGACGCCGAACTGGCGTGCGACTTCGGGCGTCAGCTCGGTGGTATTGATCGTCGCGTAGTGGACACGGTACGGCCCGGAATCCACGTACTGTTCGGCGTACGCGGCGTTCGCGCACAGCAGCAGGGACAGCGCGGCGAGCAGTCTCACGTCCGCGGCTCCGGCGCCTGCAGCATGTACAGAGCCGCCTCGCAGAACAGGTTGGGCGCGAGGCCGATATACCGGCCCTCGCGGTGCACGCGGTTGAGCAGCCGGCGGCTCAGCACGCGCCAGCCGCGTTCGATACACAGGTCTTCGAAGTCGCGCACGGTGCACAGGTGGATATTGGGGGTGTCGTACCAGCGGTCGGGCAGCGACGGCGTGACCGGCATGCGGCCGGCGACGAGCGCTGCGCGCACGCGCCAGTGCCCGAAATTGGGGAACGTGACGATGCCGACGCGGCCGACGCGCAGGATCTCGGCGATCGCGTCGTCCGGGCGCTGCAGTGCCTGCAGCGCCTGCGTCATGACGACGTAGTCGAACGAGCCGTTGTCGAAATCGCGCAGGCCGTCGTCGAGATCCGCCTGGATCACGTTGACGCCGTTCTCGATGCAGCGCGCAACCTTGTCCGGGTCGATCTCGAGGCCATAGCCGCGCACGTTGCGCTGCGCGGCGAGATACGCGAGCAGCGTGCCGTCGCCGCAGCCGAGATCGAGGATGCGCGCGCCCGGCCGGATCCACTCGCTGATGACCGCGAAGTCGGGACGCAGCTCGGTGATCGCCGCGCTCATGTGCCGGCCTCGCGCGCGACGCGGTCGAGGTAGCCGCGCAGCACGCGCTGGTACTGCGGAATCGGCATGAGGAAATCGTCGTGACCGAGCTGTGAATCGACCAGCGCATACGAGACCTCGCGCCCGGCGCGCAGCAGCGCCTTGACGATTTCGCGCGAGCGCGCCGGCGAGAAGCGCCAGTCGCTGGAGAACGCGATGACGAGGAAGTGCGCGCTGGCGCGCGCGAACGCGGCGGCCAGGTCGTCGCCGTATTCGCGCGCCGGATCGAAGTAATCCAGCGCCTTGGTCATCAGCAGGTAGGTGTTGGCGTCGAAGCGCTCGACGAAGGACTGGCCCTGGTAGCGCAGATAGCTTTCGACCTCGAACTCCACGTCGAAGTTGAAGCTGAACTGACTGCCGCGCTGCAGCCGCCCGAACTTGGCGCGCATCGCCTCGTCCGAGAGATAGGTGATATGGCCGAGCATGCGCGCCAGCTTGAGCCCGTGCGTGGGCACGACGCCGTGATCGTAGAAGCGTCCGCCGTGGAAATTCGGATCGGACAGGATCGCCTGGCGTGCGATCTCGTTGAACGCAATGTTCTGCGCCGACAGCTTCGGCGCCGCGGCGATGACCAGTGCGTGCGCGATGCGCTCGGGAAAGTCGATCGCCCACTGCATGACCTGCATGCCGCCGAGGCTGCCGCCGATGACCGCCGCCCAGCGCGCGATGCCGAGCGTGTCGGCGAGCAGCGCCTGCGAGCGCACCCAGTCGCGCACGGTCAGCAGCGGGAAGTCGGGGCCGTAGGGGCGGCCGGTCTCGGGATTGATCGTGTTCGGGCCGGTCGAGCCCTTGCAGCCGCCGAGGTTGTTGAGCGAGACGACGTGGAAGCGGTTGGTGTCGATCGGCTTGCCGGGACCGATGCAGCTGTCCCACCAGCCCGGCTTGCGGTCCTGCTCGCTGTGATAGCCCGCGGCGTGATGGTCGCCCGACAGCGCGTGGCAGATCAGCACCGCGTTGCTGCGCGCGGCGTTGAGCGTGCCATAGGTTTCCACCATCAGCTCGTGATGCGGCAGGCTGCGGCCGCAGTCGAGCGTCAGGGCCTGCGTGATCGGCACGCGGCGCGGGGTGACCAGCCCCACCGAGTCGGCGGGCAAGCCCGAGCTCATGGCTGTCGCGAAGCGACGCATACGCCCCTCCCCCTGTGGGGGAGGGGGGGACCGTCCGCGGACGCGGACGGTGGGGTGAGGGCCACCGTGCAGCTTGCCATCGCGCTCAACGGAAAACGCCGGGCAGGGGCAGGAGCCGGCTCAGGACCTGAAGCAGCAGGATCACGAGCAGCGGCGACAGGTCGAGGCCCGAGATCGGCGGAATGATGCGCCGCGCCGGCCGCAGCAGCGGCTCGTTCATGCTCCACAGGATGTTGCTCGCCGGATTGTTCACGCCGGGGCCGAACCACGACAGGATCGCCTGCACGAAGATCGTGAACGTGTACAGATTGACGGTGAGCACCAGCACCTTGAGCACCGCGAACCACAGCGCCGAGAGCACGTTGACGCTGAAGCCGAGCAGGCCGACGACGACGTAGACGTTGGCGAGCGCGAGCACCAGCACGATCAGCGCGGCGGCACTGTTGAGGTTGCGCAGATTGGGCAGGAAGGAGCGCATCCAGTCGGTCGGGTAGCGCGTCGCCTTCCAGATCACCTGCGAGATCGGGTTGTAGAACTCCGCCCGCACCGCCTGCAGGATGATGCGCAGCAGGAACACCCACAGGGCCAGGTCGAACAGCGTCGTGACCAGGAACAGCATGGCGTTGGAAGTGTTGGCGCCCAAGATTCACCTGTCGCGCAGCGACGCATGCGTTTCTCCCCCTCCGGGGGAGGGGGGGACCGTTCGCGGATGCGAACGGCCGGGTGAGTGCCAGCCGTGTTGGTTCATTCCTTCTCCAGCAGGTCGCCCAGCTCGGCGCTGCGTCGCGCAGCGGCCGCGAGCGCTTCGTCGAAGATGCGCTGCAGACCGGCCGCTTGCAGATGGGCGACGGCGGCTTCCGTCGTGCCGCCTTTCGAGGTGACGCGCCGGCGCAGTTCGGCGACGTCGGCTTCGCCGCCGGCCATGCGTGCGGCGCCGATGAAGGTCTGGCGCGCCAAGCGCGCGGCGACACCCGGTGCGAGCCCCAGCCGCACGCCGGCCTCGCGCAGGACTTCGGTGAGCAGAAAGTAATACGCCGGGCCGGAGCCCGACAGCGCGGTCACCGCGTCCATCTGCGCCTCGTCGTCCAGCCAGACGCAGTCGCCGGCCGCGCGCAGGAGCTCTTCGGCGAGCCGGCGCGCGTCAGCCGGCGTCTGCGCCGGGGCGCACAGCCCGGTAATGCCGGCACCCAGCAGCGCCGGCGTGTTCGGCATGCAGCGCACGCAGTGCACGGCGTCGCCAAGCCAGCGGCGCAGGCTATCGAGGCGCACGCCGGCGGCGATCGAGACGACCACCGTGCCCGGCGCGAGCCGCAGCCCGGCACAGGCTTCGCGCATCTGCTGCGGCTTGACCGCGAGCACGACGGCCCGCGCGCCGGCTGCAGCGCTCGCCGTGTCCGGCGACACCTCGACCCCGAATTCGCGCGCCAGCCAGTCGCGCCGCTCGGCGCCGATCTCGGCAACGCGCAGGCTCGCGGCCGGCCGTCCGGCCGCGAGCAGGCCGCCGATGAGACTGGCTGCCATGTTGCCGCCGCCGATGAAGGCTATGACCGGGGACATGCGCGAAAGGGGCCTGGAAAAGTGCGCGGTATGATATGGCATCGTGCCGGCAAGCTCATCCGCAGCCTGCGGGCACGCCCTTTCCAGACCCAGGGCTTCCTCCGTTGAATCCGCCGTCCAGGGCCAGACCGGCTCACGAGCTTTCGCGACTGCTCGACGCGTATCGCGCGCGTATCGAGGCGGCGCGTGTCTATGACGTCGCCAGCGTCACTGCGCTGGAAGAAGCGCGCAAGTTGTCGCAGCGCCTCGGCAACCGCGTGCTGCTCAAGCGCGAGGACCTGCAGCCGGTGCACTCGTTCAAGCTGCGCGGTGCCTATAACCGCATCGCGCAGCTCGATGCGGCGGAGCGCGCGCGCGGCGTGATCACCGCCTCGGCCGGCAACCATGCGCAGGGCGTTGCGCTGGCGGCGAAGAAGCTCGGTCTCAGCGCGTGGATCGTGATGCCGCGCACGACGCCGGAGCTCAAGGTCGAGTCGGTGCGCGCACTCGGCGGCAAGGCGATTCTGCACGGCGACGCCTACGATGACGCGCGCGAGCATGCGCTTGCGCTCGCCGAGGAAAAGGGACTCACGCTCGTGCACCCGTACGATGATCCCGACGTGATCGCCGGGCAGGGCACGATCGGTCGCGAGCTGCTGGAGCAGGCCGGGCACCTGGACGCGGTGTTCGTGCCGGTCGGCGGCGGTGGGCTGCTCGCCGGCGTCGCGGCGTGGATCAAGGCGGTGCGGCCGGCGACCAAGGTTATCGCCGTGGAGCCCGACGACTCGAACTGCTTCGAGGCAGCGATGCGCGCCGGGCGGCGCGTGGTCCTGCCGCAGGTCGGCCTGTTCGCCGACGGCGTCGCGGTGCGCCAGGTCGGCGAGGAGAATTTCCGCGTTGCGCGGCAGCTCGTCGACGGCTGCGTGCTCGTGAGTGTCGACGAAATCTGCGCGGCGACGCGCGATGCGTTCTACGAGAACCGCTCGCTGCCCGAGCCGGCCGGTGCGCTGGCGATCGCCGGGCTCAAGCGCTGGGTGCACGAGCACGGCGTGCACGGACAGACGCTCGCGGCCATCGTTTCCGGGGCCAATCTGAACTTCGACCGCCTGCGCCACATCGCCGAGCGCGCGGAGCTCGGCGACGAGGCAGAGATGCTGCTCGCGGTGACCATTCCCGAGCAACCGGGCTCGTTCAAGCGCTTCCTGCGCCAGATCGGCCGGCGCGTGATCACCGAGTTCAACTACCGCTACGCGTCCGAGAAGGCCGCGCACGTGTTCGTCGGGTTCAAGCTGAGCGATGGCCACGAGCAGCGCGCGGCGGTCGTCGACCAGCTGCGCGATGCCGGCTACGAGGTCGTCGACATGTCCGGCAACGAGATGGCCAAGGTGCACGTGCGCTTCATGGTCGGCGGTCGCTGTCCGGGCCTGGCCAACGAGCGGCTGTTCCGCTTCGAGTTTCCGGAGCGCCCGGGTGCGGCACTCGACTTCCTCAACGCCATCGGCTCGCGCTGGAACATCTCGCTGTTCCATTACCGCAATCACGGCGCGGCGTACGGGCGCGTGCTCTGCGGCCTGCAAGTGCCGAAGAAGGACTGGGCCGAATGCAAGCGCTCGCTCGACGCGCTCGGCTACGAGTATTCGGAAGAGAGCGACAACCCGGCGTACAAGCTGTTTCTCGGGACGGACTGACAGCGCAGCTGATTACGAGCCCAGGCGCAGAATGTAATTCCAGTGGTCCTCGCGCACCGGCGTCACCGACAGCCGCGTGCCGGGCTGGAGCACCAGCAGCCCCTTCAGCTGCTTCTCGTGCGCGCGCAGCATCGCCAGCGTCACCGGCTTTTTCAGCTTGCGCTCGAAGCGCACGTCGACCTGCAGCCAGCGCGGATTCTCGGGCGTCGACTTCGGGTCGTAGTGATCGGCCTTCGGGTCGAACTGCGTCGGATCGGGATAGGCGGCCGAAGCGATGCGCATGATGCCGACGATGCCGGGAACCGCGCAGCTGGAGTGATAGAAGAACGCCTGGTCGCCGGGCTTCATCTGATCGCGGAACATGTTGCGCACCTGGTAGTTGCGCACGCCGTCCCAGCCTTCGGTCTGCTGCGGGCGCCGCGCCAGATCGTCGATCGAGAAGCAGTCCGGTTCCGACTTCATCAGCCAATAGCCCATCGCAGTCCTCTGTCGGTGACGATGCCGTCGAGCCGCTGATCCCAGGGATCGCGCGGAACGGCTGGTATTTCCTGGATCGCCAGCGCCCAGCCGAGGCACACCGGCCTGCCCGGCAGCCGCCGCACGAGGCTGCGGTCGTAGTAGCCGCCGCCGGTGCCCAGGCGAAAGCCGTGTGCGTCGAAGCCGAGCAGCGGCGCCAGCAGCAGGTCGATGCCGTGCAGCGGCCGGTGCGGCACGCGGCCGGCGGGCTCCAATATGCCGTGGCGATTGCGCCGCATCGGCGCGCCGCGGCGCAGCTCGAAGAAGCGCATGCGTCCGTCGCTGCCCAGTCGCGGCACGTAGACGCGCTTGCGCTGCACCCACGCCTGCTCCAGCAGCGGGGCAGTCGGCAGCTCGCTGCCGTAAGCGAGATACAGCGCAACGTGACGGGCATGGCGCCAGCAGCGCAGGCGCATGAGCGCGGCGGCGGCGCGGCGCGCCGCGCGCCGGCGCTCACCGGCACAAACGGACGCGCGCCGCAACCGCATTTCGCGGCGCAGCGCGCGCTTGAATTCGTATGTGTCTCCCGCCTGTGCCGTCATCCCGTCATCGACCTTGAGACGAAGTCTCAAGTGGGTGCCGCGCCATGCCATCGGGCTTCCCACTGCGGGGTGGGCCTGCACTCCCGGCACGGGTAAGGCTCCCGGGGTTCACAAATAGGCTCAAGGGGTTCCAAACCGGACGTCGAACACCGCAGGAGACACGGCCAGAGAATACCATCGACGGCCGCCCGATGTTGCCGGCGGCAAACGCCGCCCGTCAGTCGAGCGAGAGCGTCGAGTCGATGTCGAGGGACAGCTGACGCAGGCGTTGCAGCGCTTCGGGGCTGGCGCTGGCCACGCCTTCGACGCCCTTGAGCTCGAGCAGCTCGCGCGCGATGTTGAGCGCCGCCATCACCGCGATCTTCTCGGTGCCGAGCGCCTTGCCGCGCCTGCGGATGCTCGTCATGCGCTCGTTGAGGTAATCCGCAGACTTGACCAGCGCTTCATGCTCGTCCGGCGGGCAGGTCACGCTGTATTCCTTGCCCATGATGCGCACCGTGACGTTGAGCGGCTCGTCGGCGGGCTTGTGGCTGCTCATGCCTGCTCGGACTCCAGCGAGCGCACGCGCTCGACGATGCCTTCGATGCGGCGCCGCAGCTCGCCGTTGAGCGCGAGCAGCCGGTCGCGCTCCTGCAGCGCGCGCTTGTGTTCCAGGCGCACCTGCCGGTACGCGGCCAGCAGCCGCTGGATGCGTTCTTCGAGCTGCTGGACTTCAGCGTCGATCATGGACCGCAGTTTCCAGTTTCCGGTGTCCAGTTTCCAGCAAAAGAAAGGCGCCGGCAATGCCGGCGCCCCGGCAATCCGGCTGTCCTACTGCAGCAGCAGGAACATCGCACCCTGGCCGCGCCGCACGTGCAGCAGCAGCTGGCCCCTGCCTTTGGCCGCTTGGCGGAACTCCTCCATCGTGGTCACCGGCCGGCGGTTCACCGAGATGATGACGTCGCCCTGCTGCAGACCGGCAGCTGCGGCGGCCGAGCGCGGCTGCACGCTCTGCACGACGATGCCGCGATCCACGCCGGCGGCCGCGCCCGTGCTCTCGTCGACCGGCGCGAACGTGGCGCCCGCGAGCTTGGGATGCAGCTCCTCGCCGGTGGCCGCAGCGGCATCGTCGCGGCCGACGACGACGGTGAGGTTCTTGATCTTGCCGTCGCGCAGCACCTTCATCTGGATCTTCTCGCCGACGCGCTGCAGGCCGACGACGTTGCGCAGCTGCATGAAGTTTTCGATCGGCCTGCCGTTGGCTTCGATGATGATGTCTTCCGGCTTGAGCCCGGCCTTGTCCGCCGGTGAATCCGGCAGCACGCGGGTGACGACCGCGCCGCGTGCCTCCTTGAGGCCGAATGCCTTGGCGAGCTCGGGCGTGAGCGACTGGCCGGTGATGCCGATGCGGCCGCGCTGCACTTCGCCGTACTCGATCAGCTGCGCCATGATGCCCTTGGCGGTGTTCACCGGAATGGCGAAGCCGATGCCGATGTTGCCGCCGGAGCGCGAGTAGATCATCGACGGAATGCCGACCAGCTCGCCGCGCAGGTTGACCAGCGCGCCGCCCGAGTTGCCGGGGTTGATCGACGCGTCGGTCTGGATAAAATCGCCATAGCCGGCGCTGACGCCGGTGCGGCCCAGCGCGCTGACGATGCCGCTGGTCACGGTCTGCCGCAGGTTGAACGGCGAGCCGATGGCGACGACGAAGTCGCCGACTTCGAGCTTGTCCGAGTCGCCCATCGGGATCGCGAACAGGTTCCGCGCGTCGACCTTGAGCAAGGCGATATCGGTCTCCGGGTCGCTGCCGACGAGCTCGGCGTCGAACTCGCGATCGTCGCTGAGGCGTACCTTGATCTCCTTCGCGTTCTCGATGACATGCGCGTTGGTCAGCACATAGCCCTTGTCGGAATCGACGATGACGCCCGAGCCCACCGACTGGAACTCGCGCTCCTGCGGCACGTCGGGGATGCCGAAGAAGCGCCGGAAGAACGGGTCGTCCATGAACGGCCCGAAAGGGTTCTGAATCTCGACTTCGCCGGTCACCGAAATATTGACGACGCCGGGGACGACCCGTTTGAGCATCGGCGCCAATGACGGCATGTCCTGCTGGCCGGGCACCGACACGGGAATGTCGGCCCGTACCGCCGGCGGCGCGCCGGACATGACGAAAGCAGCGATCAGCACCGACGCGGAGACCGCCAGCGGCGCAAAAATTTTCACGGCCAGGTTTTTGGACATTGTTTTCCTTCTCGAAAGCGGGATCTGCCAGTTGCGGCAGCGCGGCTAAGACCGCGATGCAGCAGCTGAGTTCGCGCACCCGGATGACGCCGGCGGCGCCACGCGATCCGCCACAGGCTTTAACGCAGCCTGATGTGTGGGTTGAGGCTGTAGCGTCCGACGAGCGCGGCGCGGTCGAGCACGTGGCCCTCGAGCGCCTTGCGCAGATCGGCCAGCGTGAAGTCGTCGCCGACGGGGCAGCGGTCGAGATCGGTCGCGAGGATCTCGAAGCGGTAGTGGTGGATGCGCGCATCGTTCCACGGCGGGCACGGGCCGTCGTAGCCGAGGTAGCGGCCTTCCATCGCCGCGTCGCCCTTGAACCAGCCGGTGTAGTCGTTGAGGCCCTGCCGCGCGCCGTCCGGTCCTTTCGGGGCGGTCTTGCCCCCCGCGGTTACGCCCTGCGAGCACGCGCCTTCCTCGATCTCGCTGACCGTTGCGGGAATGTCGACGACGAGCCAGTGCACGAACTCGGCGCGCGGCAGATCGGTGGGCACGACGCGACCTTCCTTGTTCACGTCATCGGGCCGCGTCGGGGCGTCGCCGTCGATGCAGGTCAGGACGAAGCTGCGCGTGCCCGCCGGGGCGCCGGACCAGAGCAGATGCGGGTTGCGGTTTTCGGCGAGGCGGACGTGCTCGCGGGGCGATTTCACCGCGAAGGCGCAGCGGCCCGGAATACGCCCGTTGGGGCGGAAGCTGCGACTGACCAGTTTCATTCGTTCTCTCCTTTCATTGGTGCGGCGCGGACGCGCGTAATGGTAACCGCGCCTGCGCTGCTCAGCGCCAGCGTGAGCCCAGGCTGTTCTGCACGCCGTGCTTGACACCGTCGCCGAGCCTGACCAGACCGTGTGCGAGGCGTTCCGCGAGGGCGCGGCGGCGGTGGAAATGCAGCTCGACGAGATCCGCGTCGTCGACGTGCTGCAGCAGATAGTCGTCGCTCGTCTGTAAGGCATCGACGAGCTTCAGCTCGAGCGCCCGTGCACCAAACCAGTGCTCGCCGGTCGCGACCTGCTCCAGCGCGAGCTGCGGCCGCTGCTCGGCGACGAAGCGCTTGAACAGCGCATGCGTCTCCTCGAGCTCCTCGCGGAACTTCGCCCGTGCCGGCTCGGTGTTCTCGCCGAACAGGGTCAGCGTGCGCTTGAACTCGCCCGCGGTGTGCAGCTCGTAGTCGATGTCGTTGCGCTTGAGCAGCCGGTTGAAGTTGGGCAGCTGGCCGACGACGCCGATGGAGCCGACGACGGCAAACGGCGCGGCGATGATGCGGCTGGCGACGCAGGCCATCAGATAGCCGCCGCTGGCCGCGACGCGGTCGATCGCCACCGTCAGCGGAACCTTGCGCTCGCGAAAGCGCACCAGCTGCGAGGCGGCGAGGCCGTAGGCGTGAACCAGTCCGCCCTCGCTTTCCAGGCGCAGCAGCACCTCGTCGCCGTCGCGCGCGACCTGCAGCACCGCGCTGATCTCCTCGCGCAGCTCGTCGACCGCGTGCGCATGCAGATCGCCCTTGAAGCTGAGGACGTAGATGCTGCGCCGGCTGGTCGGAGCGGTGCCGCGCCTGTGCGCTTTGGCCTCCATTTTGCGTCGCTTGTGCAGCTTCTTCAGCTCGCCGGCAGGCAACAGTGCCTCGTGCAGGCTGTCCGCCATATCTCTAAAGCGTGCGTTCAGGCTGCGCACCTCGAGGTGATCCGACGCCCGCAGCGAGTTCAGCTGACGTACAGCGTTGATCACAATAGTGACGATCAGCAGGACTGCAACCACGACCGTGACCGCCTTGGCCAGGAACAGCAGATAACTTTGGAGCAGGCCTTCGATCATGGGTGTGGTGCAAAAAGAGGATTCGGACGATATGATATCCACCTGACCGGGTAAGCCGCGTTTGGCGCGGGTTTGCGCATCACCCGGTCCGCGCTTCGGCTTTAATAGGGAATCTACGAGGGCGTCAAATGAAAATAAGGGGATGTCTCCTTGCGGCTGTCGTATGCTCCGGCGTGCCGTTCGCGGCGTCGGCGGAGAATCTGTATCCGCGCCTGACCGTCTACGGCGGCTACTCGCATGCCTTTGCCGACAGCGAGCGTGATTCGGACGACGGCATCGGCTTCTTCGTCGGCACCGGCGTGCCCATCACCCGGTACTTCAACGTCGACTTCGTCGCGCATCACCACGAGTTCGCCGATTTCGGCGGCAGCGGCAGCGGTGTGGACGCGATCGAGAACGGCATCAAGGCCGATTTTCTGTTCTACTACTCGCGCGAGCGCCTGTTCTCGCCCTACGTCGGTCTCGGTGCGGGTTACAACAAGACGCGTTACGACGGCGCGGGCTTCGACGAGGAGGGCTCGTTCTTCGACGCCGGGCTGGGCTTCCACTCGTATCCGTTCCTGAAGGGGCGGCTCGGCTGGATGGGCGATGTGCGCTACCGCTGGCTTAGGGAAGACAACGGCGCCACGGAGTTCGACGACGTGATCGCGCGCGTCGGCCTCGTCGTGCCGTTCGGGCTGTATGCCGCGCCGACCGCGGTGCCGGTCGTCGAGAAGCCGGCCCAGCCGGCCGAGGCGACGCCACAGGCGGTTACCGAGATCGACCTCGAGCGTCGCTTCACCGACGTGCTGTTCGCGTTCGACAAGTACGATCTGAGCCCGACGGCGATCAGCATCCTCGACGACGCCGCCGAGACGATCAACCGGCTCAGCGAGCAGGATCCGAAGGTCCGCGTGAAGGTCGACGGCCACACCGACTGGATCGGCACCGATGCCTACAACATGGGCCTCGGCGAGCGCCGCGCCAACGCGGTCAAGCAGTACCTGATCCGCAAGGGCGTGGCCTCCGATCGCATCGACACGACCTCCTACGGCGAGTCGAAGCCGGTTGCGACCAACGAGACCGCGCAGGGTCGCGCACTCAACCGTCGCGCCGAGGTGCGAACGACGGCCGAGTGATTCCGGCTCAAGCAGGACAAGCCCCCGCAGCGCGAGCTGCGGGGGCTTTTTTCGTGCACCCGTGGGCGGGCTTCGGCGCCAGATGCGCGCGGCGTCGGAGTAAAGTCCGTCCTGCCGCGCGACCTACGAAGCACCCCGGCGCCTGATCAGCGCAGCGAGCGCGTCCATATGCGCCGGCTCTGCATTGAGCGCGGGGATGTAGCGCAGCGTCTCGCCGCCCGCCGCGCGGAAATCGGCGGCATAACGCAGCGCGATTTCCTCCAGCGTTTCCAGGCAGTCCGCTGCAAAACCGGGGCAGATCGTGTCGAGGCGGCGCAGGCCCCGGCCCGCGAGCTCGACGACATGCTCCTCGGTGTAGGGGCTCAGCCACTGCCCGCGGCCGACGCGCGACTGATAGCTGATGCTCCACTGCTCGTGCGGCAGCTCTAGGCGCTCCGCGAGCAGTGCCGCGGTCCGCCGGCATTCGGCGGCATACGGATCGCCGGCGTCGACGTAGCGCTGCGGAATCGAGTGAAACGACATCAGCAGGTGCTCGCCGCGCCCGTGCTGCGTCCAGTGGGCCTGGACCGACGCGGCGAGTGCGGCGATGTAGCCCGGGTCGTCGTGATAGCTGCCGATCGTGCTCAGCTCCGGCAGGCGCCGCCGGGCCGACAGCGCCGCAAACACCGCGTCGAGCACGGAGGCAGTCGTCGTCGCCGAATACTGCGGGTACAGCGGTAGCACCACGAGACGCTGCACGCCGGCGGCCTCGAGCGCCGCAATCGCGGCCTCGATCGACGGCCGGCCGTAGCGCATCGCCAGCTCTACGAGCACGTCGCTCCCGAGCCGCTGCTGGAGGGCCGCGCGCTGCGCCGTGCCGATCGCCAGCAGCGGCGAGCCCTGCTCGGTCCAGACGCTTTCGTAGGCGTGGACCAGGCGCCGCGGGCGCAGCGGCAGGATGAAACCGTAGAGGACCGGCCACCACAGCAGGCGCGGCAGCTCGACGACGCGCCGGTCGCTGAGAAACTCGCGCAGATAGCGGCGGATCGCCGGCGCCGTCGGCGCCTCCGGTGTGCCGAGATTGACCAGCAGGACGCCGGTGCGGCGCGGCGGCGCTGGCATCGTGTTCATTGGCTGCATGCGGTGAGCGCGGCGAGCCGCATCAGCGCGCGGCGCGCCGCCGGAAGTAATCGTGATACGCGCGCATCGCCTTGTGCCCGAGGATCACCATCATCGGCAGGTTGACCGCCAGCATGAAGCCCAGCGCGACCGTGCTGACGGTGTCGAGCTCGGCGTCGGTACGGATGAAGCCGAGGCAGGTCACGAAGATCAGGGCGCACCACAGCAGCCGGTACGGCAGCACCCAGCGGCCGCCGACCAGATAGACGATGCCCTGCTCGCCATAGTAGCTCCAGGTGATCATCGTCGAGATCGCGAAGGCCCAGACGGTGAACGTCACCATCCACCGGCCGAGCCCGGCGTGCACGGAATCGAAGGCTTTCGCAGTCAGCGTCGAGCCGGGATAGTCGGCGAAGATACCGTCTTCGACGAGTCCCGGCTGCGCCGCCGCCGCGATCGGCCGCCAGTCGATGCGCCGGCCCGCGCCTTCGCCGACGATATTGCCGAACAGCTTGCCGCGCTCGCCGGCCGTGCTCTCGGTGACGACGAACACCTGGTCGCCGCCGACCAGGCTCGGATGCGCAGTGGCCGGCAGCTCGTAGGTCGCCGGCGCCCACTGTCCGGGCGCCACTTCGACCAGCGCCGGCGGCGCATCCCAGTGCACGATCGGGCCGCGGTTCCAGACCCCGGTGATCAGGATCACCAGCGCCGTCATCGTGCAGACGACGAGCGTGTCGATGAACGGCTCGAGCCCGGCGACGACGCCTTCGGTGACCGGCTCCGGCGTCTTCACTGCCGAATGCGCGATCGGCGCCGAGCCGATGCCCGACTCCGACGAGAACAGCGCGCGCTTCATGCCGAAGATGAACGCCGTGCCCAGGCTCGCGCCGATGAAGGCGCCGCCGGCTTCCGCCGGCGCAAACGCACTGCGGACGATCAGCGCGAAGATGCCCGGCACCTGCTCGAGGTTGACGGCGAGCACGTAGAGCGCGGCCAGCACGTAGATGCCGCACATGACCGGCACGAGCACGCCCGCGATCTGGCCGATGCGGCGGATGCCGCCGAGAATCACAGTGCCGACGAGCACTGCCATGACCAGCCCGGAGATCCACGTCGGCACACCGAAATAGGCGCGCGCGATCTCGGAAGCGTTCCAGGCCTGGAACATGTTGCCGCCGGTGATGCCGAACAGGATCAGCGCCACGGTGAACAGGCCGCCGGCGACGAGCCCCAGCCGCGCCAGCCGCGGCGAAAGCTCGGCGAGCCCCTTCTTGCACACCCACATCGTCCCGCCGTGCGGATTGTCCGCGTCGTCGACGTTGCGGTGGAGCATCGACAGCGTCACCTCGGTGGTCTTCAATGCCATGCCGACGAGTCCGACCATCCACATCCAGAACACCGCGCCGGGACCGCCGATCGCCACCGCGATCGCGACGCCGCCGATGTTACCGAGGCCGACGGTCGCCGACAGCGCCGCCGACAGCGCCTGGAAGTGCGACAGCGCGCCCTGACCTTCGCCGGAGATGCCCGGCACCTTGCCGCGGATCAGCTGTACGCCATGCGTCAGCGAGCGCCACTGGCCGAAGCCGCTCCAGACCGTGAACAGCAGGCCGACGCCGAGCAGGCACAGCAGCACCGGCACGCCGAGCATGACCGCGTTGATGGCGTCGAGCGCCGCGAAGAAACGATCCATTCGGTTGCTTTTCCGTGCGCGTCAGCCGAACAGCGCCGAGCCGATGATCCAGAGGATGCCGAGCGGCGCGACGAAGCGCAGCACGAACAGCCACAGCGGTGCCCACGCCAGCCGCAGCTGGCCTTCGTTGCGCAGCTCGTGCACGGCATTCTTCCAGATCCAGCCGACGAACAGCGCGGTCATCAGCCCGCCGAGCGGCAGCATGATGTTGTTGGCAACGAAGTCCATCAGGTCGAACCAGTTCTTGCCGGCGATCGTGAAGCCGGCGCCCACACCGAACGACAGCGACGCCGGCACGCCGAGCACGAAGCAGATCACCGAGGCGACGAGGACGCTTTTGCGGCGGTCGGCGCCGTGCTCGTCGACGAAGTAGGAGATCATCGGCTCGAGGATCGACACTGCCGAAGTCAGCGCCGCGATCGCCAGCAGCGTGAAGAACAGTACGCCGAAGAGCGCGCCGAAAGGCATCGACGCGAAGACCGCCGGCAGCGTGACGAAGGTCAGCCCCGGCCCCGCGCTCGGATCGAAGCCGAACGCGAACACCGCCGGCATGATCATCAGGCCGGCGAGCACCGCGACCGTGGTGTCGATCAGCGCCACCGTGAGCGCGGCCTTCGGCAGGTGCTCCTGCCTGGAGAGGTACGAGCCATAAGTCAGCAGCGTGCCCATGCCGATCGACAGCGAAAAGAACGCCTGCGCGATGGCGTCGTAGAACGTGCTCGCGTGGACCTTGCTCCAGTCCGGCGAAAGATAGAACCACAGTCCTTCGCCGGCACCGGGCAGCGTCACGGCGCGCAGCACCAGGATCACCAGGATGACGAACAGCGCCGGCATCAGGATCTTGTTCCAGCGCTCGATGCCGCGCTTGACCCCGCCGATGACGATCCACGCGGTCAGCGCCATGAACGCCGCGGAAAACGCCACCGGCTGGATCGGATCGGCGACGAAGCGGTCGAACACCGCGGAGAGCGTGTCCGGATCGGTCGTCTTCAGGCTGCCGCTGGCCATCATCAGGATGTATGCGAGCGTCCAGCCGGCGACGACGATGTAGAACGACAGGATCACGAAGCCGGTGAGCACACCCGCATAGCCCACAACCGGCCAGGCTCCGCCGCCGAGCGCGCGGAACGCACCGACCGGATTGCGCTGCGCGCTGCGGCCGACCAGCATCTCGGCGATCGCGACGGATATGCCGAAGCCGGCGACGATCGCGATGTAGATCAGCAGGAAAGCCGCGCCGCCGTTGACGCCGGTCGTGTACGGAAAGCGCCAGATGTTGCCGATGCCGACCGCCGAGCCGGCAGCCGCCATGACGAAGCCAAAGTGGCTGCCCCAATGCTCGCGTGCTGCGCTCATGCGTCTGCTCCCCCTGCGCCCGATGTGCGCGAGGGATTATGCACAAATGACGCCAGCGCCCTGAGCGGGAAGTTCCTCAACGCGGCGGGTCAGCTGCGCTCGACGATCGCCGTTACGCCCAGCCCGCCGGCTGCGCAGATCGAGATCAGGCCGCGGCCGCCGCCGTTCTCGTCGATGATCTTCGCCAGCGTCGCAAGAATGCGCCCGCCGGTCGCCGCGAACGGATGGCCGCAGGCGAGGCTGCCGCCCTTGATGTTCATCTTCGAGCGGTCGATCGAGCCCAGCGGCTGGTCGAGACCGAGGCGCTCCTTGCAGAACTTCGGATCCTCCCAGGCCTTGAGCGTGCACAGCACCTGCGCGGCGAAGGCCTCGTGGATTTCGTAGAAATCGAAGTCCTGCAGACGGATGCGATTGCGGGCGAGCAGGCGCGGCACCGCGTAGGCCGGCGCCATCAGCAGGCCTTCCTTCTTGCTGCCCGCGAAGTCCACCGCGGCGGTTTCGGCGTCGACGAGGTACGCCTGCACCTTGAAGCCGTGCGCCGTTGCCCAGTCCTCCGAGGCGAGCAGCACCGCGGACGCGCCGTCGGTCAGCGGCGTCGAGTTGCCGGCGGTCAGCGTGCCCTTGCCGGACTTGCGGTCGAAGGCCGGCGCCAGCGATGCGAGCTTTTCGAGCGAGATGTCGGGACGCAGGTTGTTGTCGCGGCTCAGCCCGGAGAACGGTACGACGAGGTCGTCGTAGAAGCCCGCCTCGTACGCGGCTGCACTCTTCTGGTGCGACTCGTAAGCGAGCAGATCCTGGTCCTCGCGGCGGATCTGCCATTCCTTGGCCATCACTTCGCAGTGCTGGCCCATGCTCATGCGCGTGCGTGGCTCGCTGTTGGCGGGGATCGCCGGTGCCAGCATCGACGGGCGGAACCTCGCCAGCGCCTTGAGCCGCTGCCCGGCGCTCTTCGAGCGATTGACCTCGAGCAGGATCTTGCGCAGTTTTTCGTTGACCGCGATCGGCGCGTCGGAGGTGGTGTCGACGCCGCCGGCGATGCCCGACTCGATCTGGCCGAGCGCGATCTTGTTGGCGATGTTGATCGCCGCCTGCAGGCCGGTGCCGCAGGCCATCTGCAGGTCGTAGGCCGGCGTTTGCGGCGCCAGGCCGGAGGACAGCGCCGATTCACGGCACAGGTTGAAGTCGCGCGAGTGCTTGAGCACCGCGCCGGCGGCCACTTCGCCGAGGCGCTCGCCGTGCAGCTGGAAGCGGTCGACGACGCCCTTGAACGCGGCACTGAGCATGTCCTGATTCGAGCGCGTGGCGTACGCCGTGTTGGAGCGCGCGAACGGGATGCGTGCACCGCCGAGGATCGCGACGCTGCGGCCGTAGGATTTCATCGGGCTGCTCCTTGGGGGGAGGGGAAGTTTTCGGCGCGATTATCCCGGCCCCGGATGGCATTTTCTATTGCCCGCGCGCCAGCCGCCGGCTGTCCGCGGGTTTGCCGCGAGCCGGGCTATCGCCCGAGTTACGGCGCGCCGTGCGCGCGGATCAGCGCGACGAAAGTTTCGCCGTATTGCGCCAGCTTGTAGTCGCCGACGCCGGGGACGCGCGCGAATGCGCTCAGCGTTTGCGGGCGCAGACTGGCCATCGCGCGCAGGCTGGCGTCGCCGAAGACGACGTATGGCGGCACGCCGGCCTCGGCGGCCAGGCGCTTGCGCAGCGCGCGCAGCGCAGCGAACAGGGCTTCGTCGGCCGGCAGCGTGTCCGGCTCGGGCGCGGCTGCGCGCGTCCTGCGCGCCTTCTTCGGATGCGCCGCCGGGACCGCGATTTCGACCCGGCGCTCGCCGCGCAGCACGCTGCGGCTTTCGCTGTTCAGACGCAGCACCGGATAGCCGTCCTGCGTCTCCTCGACCAGGCCCTGATGCAGCAGCGCGCGCAGCACCGCACGCCATTCATCGACCGAGTGCGCGGCGCCGATACCGTAGGTCGAGAGGTTGTCATGGCCGTTGCGGCGGATACGCTCGTTGTCGGCGCCGCGCAGCAGGTCGATGACGTAGCCGCCGCCGAAGCGCGCGCCGCGCTGTGCCAGGCGCGCGACGCAGGACAGCAGCTGCTGCGCCTCCACGGTGCGATCGACCAGCGTGCGCGGCTCGCAGCAGTTGTCGCAGGCGCCGCAGGGTGGCGCGAAGCGCTCGCCGAAGTAGCGCAGCTGGACCGCGCGCCGGCATTCGGTCGATTCCGCGTAGTCGAGCACCTGGCGCAGCTGCTGGCGGGCGATGCGCTGCTCGTCCGCCAGCGGCGCGCCGGTCGCCGGATCCACCTTCTGCTGGATCAAGAACTCGGCGGTGCGGATGTCGCCGGCGCCGAAGTACAGCGTGCAGCGCGCGGGCTCACCGTCGCGGCCGGCGCGGCCGGCTTCCTGGTAGTAGCCCTCGATCGTGCGCGGCAGATCGTAATGGACCACCCAGCGCACGTCCGGCTTGTTGATGCCCATGCCGAAGGCGATCGTCGCAACGATGACCTGCGCGTCGTCGCGGATGTAGCGCTCCTGATGCTCGCGCCGCGTCGTCGCGTCGAGGCCGGCGTGGTAGGGCAGCGCCGCGATGCCGTCGCGGTGCAGGCGCGCGGCGAGCTCGTCGACCCGCCTGCGCGACAGGCAGTAGACGATGCCCGAGCCGCCGCTGCGCGCCTGCGAGAGCAGCTCGGCATAGCTGTGCCGGTCCTTGTGCCGCACCGCGTAGTACAGGTTCGGGCGGTTGAAGCTGGCGACGTGCAGCGCCGGTGCGCGCAGCGCGAGCTGCGTGACGATGTCGCGGCGCACGCGCTCGGTCGCGGTCGCGGTGAACGCCCAGCACGGCAGCGCCGCGAAGCGCGCGCGCACGGTGGCGAGCTGCCGGTACTCCGGGCGGAAGTCGTGGCCCCATTCGGAGACGCAATGGGCCTCGTCGACGACCAGCGCCGACAGGCCGGCCTGCTCCTGCAGGCGCGGCAGAAAGCCGTCGAGGAAATCGGGCAGCAGCAGCCGCTCGGGTGCCACGTAGAGGAGCCGGGTGCGGCCGGCGAGCAGCTCGCGCTGGCGCTGCGCGGTTTCGGCAGCGCCGAGCGTGGAGTTGAGGAAGGTCGCGGGAATACCCATGTCGGCGAGCAGGCGCACCTGGTCCTGCATCAGCGCGATCAGCGGCGAGACCACGAGCGTCACGCCGTGGCGCAGCAGCGCCGGCAGCTGGAAGCACAGCGACTTGCCGCCGCCGGTGGGCATGATCGCGAGCAGGTCGCGGCCTTCGATCGCGTCGCGCACGATCGCCTCCTGGCCGGGCCGGAAGGCGTCGAAGCCGAAGCGATGCCGCAATGTCTCGTAGACCGGATCGGTCATCTTCTCCCTCCCATCGGCGGGAGAGGGTAGCCGAAGGCCGCGGCCGCGGTCAGCGCAGCCGCGCTACTCGTCCTCCTGCGCCCACTCCGCGAGGATGTGCTCGAGGTAGTGGATATGGTGCAGACCCTGGCCGAAGACCTCGTCGGCCATGATGCGCCGCTGCAGCGGGATGTTGACGTGGATCCCTTCGATGACCATCTCCGCCAGCGCCTGGCGCATGCGCGCGATCGCGCTCGGACGGTCGCTGCCGTAGGCAATGAGCTTGCCGATCATCGAGTCGTAGTGCGGCGGCACGCGGTAGCCCGCGTAGCAGTGCGAATCGAGGCGGATGCCGGGTCCGCCCGGGGCGTGATATTTCCTGATCTCGCCCGGCGACGGCGTGAAGTTGCGCGAGTGCTCGGCATTGATGCGGCACTCGATCGCGTGGCCCTGGAAGCGGATGTCCTCCTGGCGCAGTGTCAGCGGCTGGCCGTCGGCGATCATGATCATCTCGCGGATCAGGTCGATGCCGGTCACCATCTCGGTGACCGGATGCTCGACCTGGATGCGCGTGTTCATTTCGATGAAGTAGAAGCCGCCGTTCTCGTAGAGGAACTCGAAGGTACCGGCGCCGCGGTAGCCGATGCGCTTGCAGGCCTCCACGCAGAGATGACCGATGCTCGCGCGCTGGTCCGCGGTAATCCCCGGCGCCGGCGATTCCTCGACGACCTTCTGATTGCGGCGCTGCATCGAGCAGTCGCGCTCGCCGAGGTGGATCGCGTTGCCCTGGCCGTCGGAGAGCACCTGGAACTCGATGTGCCGCGGCGTCTCCAGGTACTTCTCCATGAACACGCTGCCGTCACGAAACGCCGCCTGCGCTTCCGCGCGTGCGAGATGGATCTTCTGGATCAGCTCGGCCTGTGCGCGCACCACGTGCATGCCGCGGCCGCCGCCGCCGGCGGCGGCCTTGATCAGCACCGGATAGCCGACCTGGGCGGCGATGTCGATGCAGGCCGCGTCGTCGTCCGGCAGCACCCCCTCGGAGCCCGGCACGCAGGGCACGCCGGCGGCGATCATTTCCGCCTTGGCGTTGGTCTTCGAGCCCATCAGCCGGATCGTCTCCGGCCGCGGGCCGATGAAGATGAACCCGGACTTCTCGACCGATTCGGCGAAATCGGCGTTCTCCGAGAGAAAGCCGTAGCCCGGGTGGATCGCGTCGGCCTGCGTGACCTCGGCCGCGGAAATGATCGCGGCCATGTTGAGATAGCTGCGCCCGGCCTGCGGCGGACCGATGCAGACGGCCTCGTCGGCGAGCGCCACGTGCTTCTGCTCGCGGTCCGCGGTCGAGTAGACGGCGACGGCCTTGATGCCCAGCTCGCGGCAGCAGCGCAGGATGCGCAGCGCGATCTCGCCGCGGTTGGCGATGAGAATCTTGTTGATCTGGTTCATGGGGAGGGGGCGCGCTTCGGCGATGCCTTGAATGGCGTCGCCGGCGCACCCGAACGCCCGGCCACGGACGGCCGGGCCGGCTGTTCGGGAAGGCGCGCCGGTGCGCCAAGGATGGCTGGAACGAACATGCTGGCTAGAGAGGGGCTTTCCGTGCCTCACTCGAGAATGAACAGCGGCTGGTCGAACTCGACCGGCTTTTCGTTTTCCACGAGGATTTCGGCGATGACGCCGGATTTGTCGGCCTCGATCTGGTTGAGCATCTTCATCGCTTCGATGATGCACAGCACCTGCCCGGCCTTGACCGTCTGCCCGACTTCGACGAACGGCTTTGCACCCGGCGATGGCGCCCGGTAGAACGTGCCGACCATGGGTGCGCGCACGATATGGCGCGTATCGGGCTTCGGCGGCGCGGGTGCGGCCGCCGGAGCGGCGGGTGCGGCAGCCGGCGCCGCTGCAGGCGCGGCGGTCGGCGGCGGCGCGGCGACGTACTGCACCGGCGCGGCGGCCGGCGCAGTGTGCCGGTTGATGCGCACCGACTCTTCGCCTTCCCGCACTTCCAGCTCGGAGATGCCGCTTTGTTCGACCAGTTCGATGAGCGTCTTGATTTTGCGCAGATCCATGCTGCCCCCCGGGGCGTTCTCAGTTTTGTTGGATGGCCAGGCGGTCGTGAGCCGCGAGCAGCGCGAGGCGATAGCCCAGCGGCCCGCAGCCGACGATCACGCCGGCGGCGATGTCCGACAGGTAGGAGTGCCGGCGGAATGTCTCCCGCGCATGCACGTTGGACAGGTGAACCTCGATGA
Source organism: Pseudomonadota bacterium (assembly GCA_040754295.1). GTDB lineage: Bacteria > Pseudomonadota > Gammaproteobacteria > Nevskiales > Nevskiaceae > Solimonas. The sequence goes on from JBFMCQ010000009.1 coordinate 87,818, forward strand.
ACGGGATCGCCACCGCGAGCAGCGCATCGCGCAGCGCGATGCTCGTATGCGTGTAGGCGCCCGGGTTGATGAGGATGAAGTCGACGCCGTCGTCGCGCGCGCGCTGCACGCGCTCGACGAGCTCGCCCTCGTGATTACTCTGGAAGCAGACCAGGCGGTGGCCGAGTGCAAGGGCTTCATCGCCCAGCGCCTGTTCGATCGCGCTCAGCGTCTGCGGTCCGTAGACGCCGGGCTCACGCAGCCCCAGCAGGTTGAGGTTGGGGCCGTTGATCAGCAGCAGGTGACTCAAGCGGGCTTTCCGGAGGGTTTTACGCATTCTGCACGAGCCGGCCAAAAAATTGCAAGATGCGTGCAGTTGGCCGCAGATACCGGCATATTTTTACCCATTCGTGGCCTGCGGCGGGCTCGCTGACCGGCGTCGGTGGGCTTCAGTCTGCGTGCTGCGCCGCATCGGCGGGGGGCGACGCCGGCGGCGGCCCGACACGCTCGGCAATCATGTTTTGCAGCGACTCGCGAGAGAATGCACCGAGCACGCGCTCGGCGATGCGCCCCTGGGGATCGATCAGCACGCTGTAGGGCAGCGCGCCGCGGTCGTTGCCGAGCGCGACCATTGCCTCGTCGGCGGCGACGAAGTCCGGCATCACCGGGTAGTTGATGCCGAAGCGTGCGACGACCGGGGCCACGGCCTCGGGCGCGTCGAGCGCCGGACCGAGAATCTGCAGCCCCTGGGCGGCGTAGCGACTCTGCGCGTCGACCAGCAGCGGCAGCTCCTCCATGCACGGCGCGCACCACGACGCCCAGAAGTTGATCAGCACCCACTTGCCGCGCAGCGCCGCCAGCTCCTGCCTGCGGCCCTGCGTGTCGCGCAGCGCCAGTGCGGGCGCCGGCGCGCCGATCAGCGCATCCTTGCCGGCGACGAGCCGGTAGGCGCCGAAGCCGGCGCCGCCGGCGATGAGTGCCAGGACGATCAGGATCAGCACGCTGCGCATGGGTTCTTCGAAGGTCGAGAATGGGTCCGGTGCCCGCGGCGGCGCGCGGGCGGCGTCTGCGTCAGCCGCAGCTCGCGAGCACCCAGTCGAGATAGGGCGGATGTCCGCGGTCAAGGTCGACCGCGACGATCTCCGGAAGTTCGTACGGATGGTGCGCGAGCACCGCCGCGCGCAGTGCCTCGAACGCCGCCGCCGGATGCTTGATCAGCAGCAGCGCCTCGTCGTCGCGACACAGCTCGCCCTGCCAGCGGTACACCGAGCGCAGGCCTGGAACGATATTGACGCAGGCGGCGACGCGGTTTTCGACGAGCGCGGCGGCGAGCGCTTCGGCGCGGTCGGCCGGGCAGGTGACGAAGGCGAGAGCGACGGACATGCGCGTTATTGTGGCTTGGTGCACGCCGCCGACCAAGCGCGCCGCCGCGCGGGCGAACGGCCGGCACTGGTGAGTTGTGCTCTCGACATCGTGCACGGCTCTCGTGTATCACCAATAGAGCCGCCGGGGGGCGGAGCGCCGGCGGAGGCGGCGGACTCGAGGTGACGACGATCCTGGCCGTAGGGGCGGTTGTTGTGACACTGCTGACCGTGGGCGCGACCTGGTATTGGCGCCGGCAGCTGCGCAGCGCGCTCGCGGCGCGCGCT
>JBFMCQ010000010.1:0-21985 GCA_040754295.1 Pseudomonadota bacterium
GGTCGGGGTGTAGGTCGGGCTTCAGCCCGACGACGGACTGCGCTTGTCGGGCTGACGCCCGACCTACGGAGCCGCCTGCGGCACTGCGAGCAGCGCCCGCCGCCGCAGGAACGCGCGCGCGTCCTCGCTGTCGTGCTCGAACCACGCCGCGGCGCTGTTAGAGGGGCAGTTCGACGCTACCGGCTCACCCGATGTGGCCCGCCTTGTTTTCACGCGCCCCTTCAGGTTCATGTGTCATTGGAAGAGGCTCTGTGTTGCGGGTGGTCCGATCATGAAGTAAGGTCATCCCCGACAAGAGGTCGATCGGGTCCCTGACGCACGTTTGAAAGAATTGGGGGCTTAGATTGTGCGGCGAGGCATCAGCACATGCGCGATGCCATCGCAACGGGACGGGCGTGGTCGCCGCGAATGGACGCGCGGCCAACGAAGGGGAACGGGACATGGACGGGAGGGGTCCATCGGTGGCCGCTGCGGCGAGCCGTCGCAACGCTCCAGAGGCAGCAGTTTCGGCGCCGAATGCGCCGGGCACGCAGCGCGTGCTGGCCTGTATGGACCGTGAGGACTTCCTTTGGATCGTGGGAAGCGTTGCGAACCTCTTTCGCATTCCGTTCGATCCGCGGCTCATCGACAGAGAGTATCCGCCACCTTGCACCCGGTACGCTCTCGAAACCGCACTCCGCGGCATCGGATTGCAGACCGGTTGGGCGGACTGCGCGGCGCTGCAACGCAGGGCTCAGAGATTTCCGCTTCCGGCGGTTGCGCTGTCAGTACGGAATGGTGTCCCAGGCATCGAGGCCGCGCGCCCAGCGCTTCTGGTCAAGGCTGACGAGTCTCGCATCCTTTATTTCCGTAGCGGCTCGACCGCTGCCCAGTCGTTGCCCGTCGCCGACCTAGCCACGGAGTTCGAGTCGCTGCTGTTCGTTTCGCGAGCCGCCCAAAACGAGGAATCAACCCCAGACGCCGAGCTGGAGAGCCAGCCCCGGGCATTCGGCTTTCGCTGGTTCATCCCCGAATTGCGCAAGCACAAGGCGATCTGGCGCGACGTTCTGGCGGCATCGCTGCTGATCCAGCTCATCGGGCTGACGACGCCGCTGTTCACGCAAGTGATCATCGACAAGGTCGTGGTTCACCAGACGCAGAGCACGCTCATCGTCGTCGGCTGCGGTCTGGTGATGTTCATGCTGTTCAACGCCGTCATGAGCTGGTTGCGGCAGTACCTCGTGAACCACACGGGCAACCGTCTGGACGCGGTTCTCGGCACCGAAGTCTTCCGCCGGTTGATCCGCCTGCCGCTTCCCTATTTTGAGCGCAGGCCCACCGGCACGCTCGTGGCGCGCCTGCAGGGCGTCGAGACGATCCGAGCCTTTGTCACGGGCGCCGCCGTGTCCCTGGTCCTCGACTTGCCGTTCTTGCTGATCTTCCTGGCGGTGATGTTCGCCTACAGCTGGCAACTGTCGCTGATCGCGGTTGGGATTCTCTCGCTCATCACGGTCCTGAGCTTGGTTGTCAGCCCAGTCCTGCGGGAGAAGCTCAACCAGCAGTTCATGCTCGGGGCGCGCAATCAGGCGTTCCTGACCGAGTACATTGCCGGCACGGAGACCGTGAAGTCGCTACAGATGGAGCCGACGCTCGAACAGCGCTACGGGGACTACCTGGCAACCTATCTGGTCGCTGGATTCTCGACGCGGCAGCTGTCGAACACCTACAACGTCATTGCTCACGCTCTCGAACAGACGCTGATCCTCTCGATTCTCATCGTGGGCGCGCTCCTCGTCATGGAGAACGATGGCTTCACGATTGGAATGCTGGTGGCCTTCCAAATGTTCTCGTCGCGTATGACGCAGCCCGTTCTTCGTCTCGTTGGACTCTGGCAGGAGTTTCAGCAAGCCAACATCGCGGTGAAGCGGCTCGGCGACATTATGAACGCGCCTGCGGAACCGTATTCGCTGATCCCGCGGCGCGCTCGCACTGGGGGTGGCCGGATTGATCTCGTCAATCTGAGCTTCCGCTACGGCGACGAGCATCCTTGGCTCTATCGCGACCTCAACTACACGTTCGAGCCCGGCACGCTTACATTGATCATGGGGCCGAGTGGTTGCGGCAAGAGCACACTCGCCAAGCTCCTGCAGGGCTTCTACCTCGCCACCGACGGCCAAATCCGCATCGATGGCACTGACCTGCGCCACCTGAGCGCCAATGAGCTGCGCGGCCTGTTCGGGGTCGTCCCGCAGGAGACTCGCCTGTTCTCCGGAACGCTCTACGACAACCTGCTGCTCGCCAACCCGAACGCGACCTTCGAAGATGTTGTCTCCGCCTGCGAGGCAGCCGAGATCCACGATTTCATCCAAGCCCTTCCGCAGGGCTACCAAACCCCGATCGGCGAAGCTGGTGCCGGGCTCTCCGGTGGACAGAAGCAGCGCATCGCGATTGCGCGCGCGCTGCTCAAGAAGCCACGGATTCTGGTCTTCGATGAAGCCACGAGCAGCGTGGACGTGCAGACGGCTGAAGCGCTTGCGCATACGGTGATGGCGCTTAAGGGTGAACGGACGATTCTTTTCATATCGCACACGCAACCTTACGGACTTATTCCCGATGCCCGGTTTCAGTTAGACACGTCGGAAGTTCAGTTTGAGAGGGATTTGGGACCAGAGAACGTCAATGAGAGTGAATAGCCCTGCCTACTGGCTATCCCTGTCCGTCACGGTCATGGCTGGCGTTTGCGCGTGCAATTCGCAGCCGAGCGACTTTCGTGAAAGGGCCGAGGCACACGGCCTGCTGGACGATCCGGCGATTTTTCGAGTTCGCGTAGGTGACACCCAGCTCGAAATCCCCAAGAAGTACATTCATGCCAATGGTGTGTCCACGTGGGGAACAAAGCCAATAGTGCGAGGCCAAGCGGACGAGGTGTGGTTAGGTGCGTTGCTCCCTGATTTTCTCTCTTCTGAGGATCAGAAAGCCAAGCTGTCTACAGAAAGCGTCGTGGAGCGGCAGGTGACCATTCGCCTTTACCGAGTCGACGCAGAATCAAACGCAGCGGAGTTGTCCGAGAAGCATTTCCGCGCAACATCTTGGCGAAAAATTAGTGCGCTTGCAGACATCGGGCTGAAGGAATATGACCGGAGCAGCAACAGCTGGGGGAGCTTAAGTTACGTTCCGATTGATTCGGAGTACCGCACATTGGACGGGCGCGAGTTGATCTTCTCATGCCTGCGATACGACGTTACCAAGAACGCGGCGCTGCAGTGCAAGACTCATTACAAGCTCGCACCCACCACCGGGTTGGACTATCGCTTTGATTGGGGTCAGCTGAAGAAGTGGAAAGACATCGATCAGGGCGTTCGTAGGCTTCTGAACACATTTAGGGAGAGTGCATCATGAGCTTTACATTTTCCTCACTTTATCGAAAGCCTGCCGCGGGGCTATCAGACGCCCATCGGCGAACAAGGTGCCGGCCTGTCGGGTGGACAGAAGCAGCGGATCGCTATCGCAAGAGCGCTGCTGAAGAAACCGCGCATTCTCGTCTTTGACGAGGCGACGAGCAGTGTAGACGCCCAGACTGCCGAAGCGCTCGCGAGGACTGTGATGTCGCTGAAAGGCGCGCAGACTATTTTATTCGTAGCACACGCAAAGCCTACGGGACTGGCGCCCGATGCCGAGCTCTTCTTCGCGAGGCACGTCGAACTCAGCTCATGAGTCCTGAATCAATGCTCCAGAACGATAGCACGCGCGCAGCCGAGCTAGTCTTGAGCCGCGGCCAGAAGCATCGACCTCGCTTTCTGCTGGTGCGCTCACTGGCAGGTGTAGCAGCTGCCCTTCTTCTGGGCTGTGATCGTGCGCCGCATACGGAAGCGTCCGCAGACATGTTGCGCGCTACGGAGAGCACGGTCGCTATTGATTGGACACATATCCCCACGGGAGCGCGGCTTCGCCTGCGAGTTCCAAAGCCATGCGTGGCATTGGAGATGCCTGGCTGTGATTCAGAGTGCCAAAAAAAGAATCGCGTCAGGACAAACGGCCCGGGTGCGATCGGACTAAAGATCCGATTCCAAGGGGCAGCCGTGAGCGATGAATCAACCGCAGCACGGACATGCCCGCCAGCGCTTCTAGAGGGAAGCGACGAAAGCTTCACGACGACTGTCACGCTGCTGGCCAATTATGCTGGGATGCCGAACTTTGCTTGGAGGGCTGACGTCACGCGTGACGGGGCATACAAGCTCGCCGAGGGGCCTCATGAAAGGGGGTATTACCTCGTCGGTCCGGGGCCGGGCGGGCTGCTTCACTATCGTTACCAGATCTGCGAACCAAGCGAGATCGACCAGCTGTCGACGCCGCTGCCATCCAACGTCTGGACCAAGCCAGGCGGTTTGCGAACGATCTATCCCGACGATACCGCGTCCTACGGGTGTCGCGACTGGAACAGTGAGATCTTTTCAAGTCCACCCGACACGCCCCCAGATCGATATGACTGGTACAAGTTCATTCGGGCAATTCCGGGTGAGCACTATGGATGCCGAACGGTCTCGGACTTCCTCGGGTGGCGAATGAACAGTCTGCATTGCTCTTACGCCATGCTCGAGTACCACGCTCAGATACGTACAGCCATGACAGCATGGTTGGAGCAGTTCGTTGTGCCACTTGATACGGCAGTCACCACCACATCTGAGAAACAAGGGAGTATCAAATGAGTGACGGGTCCTTTCTGACGGCGTCAGGCGACGCCATCGCGCTGAGCGATCTGGAGCTTGGCTATCTGCAGAATTTCGTGCAGGCGGGCGATAGAGGTGGCCTCTACTCCGCGTACTACAACATGACCGAGTCTGACCAGACGGTCCAACAAGCGTTTATCTCAACGTTTTCGGAGCTTACCGGGGGAATTGCCTACGGAGCCAACTGGTTTCTCCGGGCGCTATACGGTGACGGTGCAAGCGATGGAAGCAACAACTTCTATCCCGGCATCTACTTCCTCTCGCAACAGGTTGATCAATCATTGTTTGACACGGTAAGCGACGACGTGCTGGCCGGCGGTAGCGGCTTGCTCACGGACGCACAGGTGTTCGATTCGGCTGAGGCCGGGTGGAACGTTCCGGAAGCGCAGGGCGGAGATCTCACACGGTGGTTCCCGGGTAATATATTCCGGCTCGGAGCGAACGCTTTTGAGGAGCTCCTTTCCTGGGTGGAGGGGCTGATCCCCGCGGGAAGCAACCTTTACGACGAACTTGGCAAAGCACTGGAATGGTTCAATGAGCAGCTCGATCGTTACAGCAACGGCGAGATCGGGCGAGAAGCTTTCTGGTCGGACCTAGGCGCGCGAACACCTAGCCTCGCGGCAGCTTTGATCGGTGTCCTAGCTGCGCCGCTTCTATCGAAGAGACCCTCTGACTTCTCCGACGAGAACCTATACGAACGCCACGAGTTGCCCGGTGGCGATTATGTCGTCTACATCGACCGAAGCAATGGGAAGGTTGTCGGCTTCTTCGACAACACCATCCTGCCCACGAGCCTTAGCGAGGCGCTCAACACGTTGCTTGGCGCAGCTCAGATTGCCGCGTCGCCGACACTCTCCGCGGCGATGGAGGTACTGCGTCAACTGGATAGCTGGGCCAACGGGCCACTCGAGTACCTGCGTCAGCACCTTTACGAGTGGGCTGAACCAATCAACGGGGACGACGAAGCTAGGCTGTCAAACGCACCCGGTTCGCTCGTCTATGTATCGCAAGATGCTGGCACGGTCGGACAGGACAACCTGTGGGGAACGACAGGCGGGGACACCATCGACGGCGGCGCAAGTAATGACGCTCTGTTTGGGGGTGCAGGTACCGATACGCTCCATGGAGGCTCAGGTAACGACATCATGTGGGGCCAGCAAGACAGCGATCACATCTTTGGAGATGCTGGGAATGATGTGCTCCGCGGTGGATCGGGCGATGATGTTATTGAGGGGGGTGACGATGACGACGTTCTTGATGGTGGTGACCTGCATAGTGAACGCGACAGTGGACAGGACACCCTGGTAGGTGGTCGAGGCAACGATGTCTTGTTCGGCGGCAACAACGATGACCATTTGTACGGCGATCTGCAATCCAACAGTGACAATAGCGTTCCAGGCAACGACCATCTGTATGGTGGAACTGGAAATGATCTCCTCTTTGGCGGAGGCGGTGGCGACGTGCTCGAAGGAGGGGCGAACAACGATGAGCTGACGGGCGGGACCGGCAGTGATCGGTTGTTTGGCGAAGACGGCAATGACACCCTGGTCGGCAGCAGCGGGGCAGTTGATGACTACGTACTCGATACGCTCGTGGGCGGATCTGGGGCCGACACGTACTATGTAGGACAGGGCGATTCTGTTTTCGATGAGGACGGGAATGGAACGCTCTACTACCAAAACCAGTCGCTAACCTTGACCGGAGCATACGCTCAGGTTGAGTCAGGGGGAGCATATTACCGGCGTGACGACGGGTTGACCGTCCACGTCACGGACGTTGACGGCGATGGAGCCGAAGACGATGTTCGGGTAGTTGGTGCCAACACATTCTCGATCCTGAATTTTGCCGACGGCAATTTCGGTATCCAGCTTGTCGACATGACGCCTGTGGATACGCCCCCACCCCAGGCAACCAACACAATACTCGGTGACTTCGCGCCGGCGGATGATCCGCCGGAGTACGATGACCTCGACAACGTGGTCACAGGCGATACGCCAGCACCGGGGAGAGAGGACCTTCTCTACGACAGCGCCGGCAACGATCGCATCGAGGGCCGCGGCGGCGATGACAACATCGTAGCTTGGCGCGGTGGGGACGACGACATCGACGGCGGCGACGGCGCCGACGTGATCACCGGCCACGACGGCAACGACCGCATTGCCGGCGGTCCTGGCAGCGACTTCATGCTCGCGGGGTTTGGCGAAGACTGGGTGTTCGCCGACCAGGTGCTGACGCTGGAGGAGGCCCTAGCACAGAACGAGACCGGAGAGCCCACCGGTACGCGCGGCGACTACCTGAGCGGCTATTTCGGAAACGATCACCTAATCGGCGGATCGGGCAATGACGCCCTGACCGGCGGCGAAGGCGACGACTTCCTCGTCGGCGGCGTAGGCGACGATGATCTCTGGGGTGATGTGCAGACCTTGTCGGGGACGCGCGACTGGGAAGTCCTACGCACGATCACCGACGAAGCCTACCTGACCACCTTCTCAAATGTTGCATACGAAATCGTTGAAGCTGGTGGCAACGATCGCTTGTTCGGCGGAGCGGGCGTGGACTGGATCCACGGTGAAGGCGGCAACGACTATCTCGACGGCGGCGCGGATGACGACGTCCTGTTTGCCGGCACGGGCGATGACGTCCTTGTGGGCGGTTCCGGTGCCGACCTTCTTCAGGGTGACGACGCCAACAATCCCGAAGCGCAGCACGGCAGCGACTACCTGGACGGTGGCGAGGGCAATGACGTTTTGCAGGGAGGCGGTGGCAGCGACGTGCTTTTGGGCGGCGACGGCGATGACCATCTAGGTGGGGACTACCCGTGGCTCTCGGCGACTTACCAGGGCAATGACTATCTCGACGGTGGCGCCGGCAATGACTGGCTGCAGGGCGAGGGTGGTGACGATACGATCCTAGGTGGCGTTGGAAACGACACCATGTTTGGTCAGGCCGGAAACGACCTGCTGTTCGGCGACGGTGGCGACGACTGGATGCAGGGCGGTGAAGGTGACGACGACCTTGATGGCGGAGATGGCGCCGATGTAATTTTCGGTGAAGCTGGCCTCGACGTGTTGTTCGGCGGCTTGGGTGCCGACCAACTGATCGGTGGGGACGACGACGACGTTCTCGATGGAGGCGGGGATGCTGATCTGCTGTTCGGCCAGGCCGGGAACGATGTCTTGCTCGGTGGCGATGGCAATGACCAGATCCAAGGCGGCGATGGCGTCGACGTTCTTGACGGCGGAGCCGGCACAGATACGCTGTTGGGCGAGTTTGGGAACGACCTCTTGTTCGGCGGCGGCGGCAACGACCAGCTCCAGGGCGGAGCAGACGATGACTACCTCGACGGCGGCGACAACGACGACGTTCTGTTCGGCGAGGCTGGTGCTGATACGCTGGTTGGCGGTGCAGGTAACGACGCCCTGCTCGGAGGTGCTGGAGACGACACGCTGATTGGCGGCGCTGGGGTCGACACCTACTACATCACCTGGGGCGGCGGCGTTGACCGACTCATCGACTCGGTCGAGCCGAACGGCAGCCCGAACTACGTCTATCTGACCGGAGGCATCACGCTTGCGGATCTGTCGCTGAGCCTTGGGTCGCTTGCCGTGCACATCGGTGACCAGGGCGACGTCATCCACATCGAGAACTTCGACCCGAACGATCCATACGCCAACCCGGTTGTGACCTTCGTGTTCGACGACGGCACGACCGTCGGCTGGAACCAGCTCATCGATACCTTGGGCATCCCGATTCAGGGTACCCCTGAAGATGATGTCCTCACCGGCACTGGGTTGGCCGACAGTATCTCTGCCCTGGCCGGCAACGACTTCATCGACGGCCAAGGCGGTGCCGACACGCTCTACGGGCAGGAGGGTGATGACACGTATGTTGTCGATGCCGAGGACTCGGTCGTCGAACTCGCCGGCGAGGGCAACGACACGATTCAGGCCGATTTCAGTGCCGCTCTACCGGATAACGTCGAGAACCTTCTGCTCCTTGGCGGCAGCAACATCAACGGCACTGGCAACGCACTCGACAACACGATCGAGGGCAACTCCGGGAACAACGTGCTCGACGGCGCGGCGGGCACCGATACGCTGATCGGGCACGACGGGGACGACACCTATCATGTCGACCAAGCCGGGGACGTCGTCATCGAGGCACCGGATGCCGGTCATGACACGGTGATCGTCCATGCCGGCAGCTACGTGCTCCCGGACAACGTCGAGGTCCTGCAGCTGACCGGCACTGCGACGCTGGGCGTCGGCAACGCAGCCGACAATCTGCTGCAGGCAGGTGCGGGACAGACTGCAGCCGTCGAGCTAAGAGGCGAGGGTGGCAATGACACGCTGACCGGTGGCGCCGGCGTCGACACTCTGATTGGCGGCACCGGCGATGACGTCCTCACCGGCAACGGTGGCGCGGACCGCTATGAGGTTACCCTCGGCGACGGCCAGGACGTCATCAGCGATGCCGACTCCGGCAATGTGATCGTGCTGCATGGTGCGCTGACCGAGGCGGATCTTCAGGCTGAACGCGTCGACGGTGGCATCCTGCTGCACTATGGAACCGGCGGTGATTCCATTCTGATCACGTCGAGCAATCCGAACATCAAGCCGATCAACGTGGTGTCCCACATCGAGTTCGATGACGGCACGATCGTCAATATCGCAGACTTCTTTGCCGGCGAACCCATCGTAGGGACGGATGGAGACGATGTGCTGGTTGGTACGGAAGCCGATGACACCATCTACGGCTTGGCAGGCAACGACCACATTGACGGCCTCGCTGGCGGCGACGCTCTGTACGGACACGAAGGCGACGACACCTACGTGATCGACGCGGACGACAGCGTCATCGAAGATGCCGGACAAGGTCACGACACGATTCAGGCCGACTTCAGCACCGCCTTGCCGGACAACGTCGAGGTATTGGAGCTGACCGGCGGCGCCGCGTCGGGCACTGGCAATGCGCTCGACAACACGCTGATGGCCAGCACGCTGGCGACCAGCGTCACGCTCGACGGGCAGGGCGGCAACGACACGCTGGTCGGCGGCAGCGCTGCCGACACGCTCGTGGGCGGACTGGGCGACGACCTTCTGACCGGCAATGGCGGTTCTGATCGCTATGAATTCGCAGTTGGCGACGGGCAGGATGTCATTAGCGACGCGGACGCAGCCAATGTGATCGTCCTGCACGGCGCGTTGACCGAAGCGGATCTTCAGGCCGAGCGTGTCGACGGCGGTATCCTGGTGCACTACGGCACAGACGGCGACTCGATCCTGATCACGTCGACCAATCCGAACGTCAAGCCGATCGACGTGGTCTCGCACATCGAACTTGACGACGGCACGACCGTGAGTATTGTCGACTTCTTCGGCGGTGAGCCCATCCTGGGCACCGAAGGGAACGACGTGCTGGTGGGGACAGACGGCGACGACATCATCGACGGCCTTGCAGGTGGCGACACGATGACGGGCGGCGCCGGTAACGACGTGTACTACGTTGACGCGGTGTGCGACGACAGCAGCCCGAGCGACACGAGTCAGTCGGCCGGCAACGAAGGCGTCGGCAACGGCGACGATGCTCCGCCGCCGGGACACGACGACAACCAGAACGACGGTTCAGGCGCGTCCCCTGGCAATCCCGGCAACAGCGGCAATGGCCAAGGCAACGATCCACACCCGGACGAAGAGTGCGTCGAGGATCTCGTGGTCGAGTACGCGGGCGGCGGCTTCGACACGGTCTACAGCACAGTTAGCTACGTTCTGCCTGAGCACGTGGAGGCGCTCACCCTGATCGGCGACGGCCCCATCAACGGGACGGGCAACGGTCTCGACAACGTGCTCGTCGGCAACGGTGCGGCCAACACGTTGGCGGGTGAGGCGGGCAACGACCAACTCGACGGCGGAGACGGCAACGATACCTACGTGTACAGCGCAGGCGACGGGTTGGACCTGATTACCGATTCTGCCGGTGTTGACACGATCGAGTTGGACGGCTTCAACCAGAACCGCGTGGTGCTGCGCAGCGTCGAGCGCGATGGCGTGACCTTCGTCGAGGTCCGTTTCACCGACAACCGTGGGCGGGAGATCGCCGGCCAGGGGATCGACATCCAGTGCGTCGACGGCGAGTGCCCGGTCGAGTGGCTGTCCTTCGGAAACGGACAGCCCGCGTCCATGCAGAACCTCCTCGACGGCAGCAACGGCAAGTCGGATGAGACGGACTTGGCACGGGAGAGCATGCCGGCAGCCTCGGTTTTGGCCACGCCACAACTGCTCGATCCATGGACCGTCGCCAGCGCGGTTCTTGACTTCCACCTCGACGGGCAGGGCGGTGTGGACAGCGCGGAGATGGACGGCGCCGGCTTGTACGCGCCGCTCGAGGCGCCTGCGGACAGCGGGCACAGCGGGCGTGGACTGCTCCACACCCGACCGGGCGGTCTGCGGAGCTTCGAGGGGCTGGAGGACTCGTCCCTGCGGCGGAGCTGGCTGCACTAGCTGGTGATGAAGTCCGAGCGCTTTGGCGTGTCGGCCGTCGGGGAGTTTGCCCGACGGCTCGGCACGTTTCTCGAACCCAAGCCGGTCGATCCGCTCGATTTCGCTCCGGCGATCCTGCGCCTCCAGGATCAGCCCCCTTCTCCGCTTCCCCGCGTCATGTTGCAGGCTCTGGTCGCGGTGATCGCGCTGATGATCCTGTGGGCGGCTTTCGGGAAGCTGGACATCGTTGCAGTTGCGCACGGCAAGCTCGTACCGCAGAGCTACGCCAAGATCGTGCAGCCGGCCGAACAAGGCATCGTTCGCGAGATTCTCGTACGCGAGGGACAAAGCGTCGTCGCAGGCGAAGTGCTGATGCGCATGGATGCCGCCTTCAGCGACGCAGACGGTCGATCGCTGCTGTCGCAGTACGATCGTCACCGCCTCGCGCTTCGGCGCATCGACGCGGAGCTTGCCGGAGTCGCGATGCAGCGCGAGGCGGACGATCCGCCGGAGCTGTACAAGCAGGCGGCCGATCGCTACGCCGCGAACGTCCGTGCTCTTTCCGATTCGCTCGGAGTCGAGCGGGAGGCCCTGAAGCGTGCGCAGAGCGAGCTGGCGGTCGCGAAGCAGACACGCGACAAGCTGGCCGCCCTGCTGCCCACGTACCGGACAGAGGAAGCGGCGTACGAAGAGCTTGTACAGCAGGGCATGGCAGGGAAGCTGGCGATGGCCGAAAAGTCACGCGAGCGCATCACTGCGGAGCAGGATCTTCAGACACAGGAGTACATCATCGAGTCCGCGCGCGCTGCGATTGCGCAGAGCCAGCGCCGGATTGAGCAGGTAACCGCGGAAAACCATCAGGCGCTGCAGGCCGAGCGTGCCGAGGCCGCTGCGGCACTCGCACAGCTGGAACAAGAACTCGCAAAGCAGAACCGCAGACAGGAATTGCTCGAACTGCGCGCCCCACAGGACGGCATCATCAAGGATCTCGCGACGCACACCGTCGGGACTGTGGTCTCGCCGGGCACTGTCCTGATGACGCTCATCCCGGTCGGTGAGACGCTCCGCGCCGAGGCATGGGTCAGCAACGCGGACATCGGCTTCGTCCACGTGGGCCAACACGTCAAGATCAAGCTTGCGCCGTTTCAGTTCCAGAAATACGGAATGCTCGACGGAACAGTCGTGACAGTCAGTGCGGATGCCGTGTCCGGAGCCGATCAGGAATCGCGAACCGGCAGCGGTGACTCACCGGCAACGTCTGTCTACAAGGCCCTGATTGAGCTCGCCGAACCGAAGCTTTCGACAGACGCGGGTACGTTCGATCTGGCGCCCGGCATGCAGGTCACCGCCGAGATTCAGCTCGGCAGGCGGACGGTGCTGGAGTACCTGTTTTCGCCAGTTGGCAAAGCGTTCCGGGAGGCTGGCCGGGAGCGTTAATTAACGGGGCTTCAATAGCCGGGATGCGGCACGGAGACAACCCTATGGACGGCAGAGTTACGCCAAAGATGCCGACCCAAGGGAGCCGACCGCGTCGAGCAGTCCCCGCTGCCGCAGGAACGCGCGCGCGTCCTCGCTGTCGTGCTCGAACCATGCCGCGGCGCTGCCGAGGATGAAGCTGTAGCCCCAGGCGTCCATGTCGGCGAAGCAGCGCTCGCGCGAGTAGCCGGGCAGCGTGTCGGCCAGCAGGCACTGCAGATAGCAGACCGCGTGCTCTTCGACGTCGCTGCCGCCGGCATCGGTGTGCAGCGCGGCGCGCCGCGCCGGGTCCATGCACAGCCAGTGGCAGAGCTCGTGCAGGGCGGAGTGCACCGGCGTGTCGGCGCGGACGAACAGGCTGTCGCCGTGCAGACCGGCCTCGGGTTCGCCCCAGTAGCTGCCGGGAATCGCCGCGCCGCCGGCAATCCAGTGAAGCCGCATGCCCTGCGCGGCGACGAAGGCGTCGAGCAGACGTTGAGCGAGCGCGCCGCAGGGCACGACTTCGCCGGGGGCCGCGGTGCACGGCTGCGTCACGGAAGACGGCATCGGAATCCGATCGAGGAGAACGCGATGCACAAGTCTAAGCGCTGTCCGCGCGTCGGCCGCGCTGCGCCAGCGATCCGGTGATCCGCGCGTCCGGCGCGCCGAACCCGGCCGGCGCCCTGACGGCGATGGCTAGGGCGCGAGCGCAGCGCTGGGGGGCCGTCCGGTCCAGCGTTTGAACGCGCGCCGGAAGTTGTGCTCGTTGGCGTAGCCGAGCCGCTCGGCGACGCGCGGGTTCGACCAGCGCTGTTCGCGCAGCAGCGTCCACGCCAGTTCGGCGCGCACCTCGTCGATCAGTTCGCCGTAGCTCAGGCCGTGCTGAGCCAGCAGGCGCTTGAGCGAGCTGCCGCTCATCGACAGCACGGCGGCGGCCTGTTCGAGCCCGAGGGTCTGCGGCAGTGCGCGGCGCACGCGCCGGCGCAGGAACTCGAGCACGCCGACGCGCCCGCCGTCGTTTTCGCTGCGGGCGCGCAGCCGCCCCTGCAGGGTCGCGAAGCGCGCCGGGTCGGCATCGGCAAAAGGCTGAAACAGCAGCGCGCGGGGGATGCACACGCGGCTGACCGGCGCGTCGAACACCGGCTCGATGCGCCAGTGCAGGCGGTACGACTCGACGTCCGCAGGGCGTCGCCACGCCAGCTCGACCGAGCACGCCGGCGCGCCGTCGTCGAGCTGGTGGCGGATCAGGCCCAGCAGCAGCGAGATCGTCAGCTCGGTGACGAAGCCGTCCTGGCCCTGCAAGCCGATCGCCGGGCGCAGATGGATGCCCAGCGCTCGGTGGCTGCCGCCGAGACTCGCCTGCAGCAGCGGCAGGAAGCCGCTGCGGTGACGGTGCCAGGCGCGCAGTGCGCGGCCGAGGTTGGGTGCACTCTGCAGCATCTGCAGGAACTCGTGATCGCGGTTCGCGAGCATCGCTGCCGCGGTGACGAAGGCCAGATCGTCGACCCTCACCTGCCGGCGGCAATTGCGCACCAGGTTCAGCCAGTCACGGCTGGCGATGCGCTGATGGGCCGCGGCGGGGTTCGCGGGAAAGATGCGGGTGTTCGATAGCAGGCGATGCAGCTCGGCGTCGCGGCGCAGGCACAGGTCGATCAGATCCTGGCAGCAGGGCGTCAGCCACAGGCATTTGTCCTCGCTGTCGAACGGCGCCATCAGGCGGGGGTCCAGTGCGCCCGGCGCGTGCGTCGCGAGTGTGCGCACAGCGCGTCGACGATCTCGGCCGGTGCGTTGCGGCGGTCGCGACCATCGACCGCGTGCGCGGTACAGCGCAGGGTGCAGGCGGCGGCCTCGTCACCGAGCCTGGCGAATTTCTCCTGCAGCAGCCGGCCGAGCCGCCGCGCGCGCGCCGGCGGCGTGTCCGGCAGCAGCATCACGAAGCGGTCGCCGCCGTAGCGGCACAAAAGGCTCGAGGGCCGCATGCGCATCAGCGCCCACTCGGCGATGCGGACCAGCAGGCGATCGCCGGCGACCGCGCCGTGCTCGTGGTTGTAGCGGGCAAAGCCCTCGACGTCGATGACCAGCAGCGACAGCGGCTCGTCCGGCCGGCGCATCTCGAGCTCGCGTTCCAGCGCATGCTGCAGATAGGCGCGGTTGTAGAGCTTGGTCAGCGGATCGAGCAGGCGGTGGTCGCGCAGGAAGTGCTCGCGGCCCAGCAACTGCCGGTGGACGATGCGCTGCTCGCGCATCCAGCCGGCGACGCCGGCGGTCAGCAGCAGCATGCCGACCGGCGCCGGGGCGGATTCGAGCAGGCTCTGCGGATGGTCGACGCCGCTGTACTTGAGGAACTCGTCGAAGAGGTCGAGCGCATACGACCAGATCAGCAGGCCGGTGCCGGCGATCAGGCAGCGGCTGACCCAGCCGGTCGGCCGGTAGGCGACGACCAGGCCGAGCCAGCCGCAGGCGACCAGCAGCGTCACGGTCTCGCCGAGCACGTCGTACCAGGCGATCGCCGCGAAAGGTTTGGCCTGACCGAGCGAAAAGGCAAAAACGCCGCCGGCGCACAAGGCGATGAACAGCAGCAGCAGGGACGGGAGGTGTTGTCGCCACATGGAAGCGCGGTGCCGGTCGAGCCAACGGCGAACCCTCGTCAAAATTCGTGACAGGCGCGTGAAACCGCCGCCGGCGCGCGAGCCGAAATGACCCGGGTCGCGCCGGATCGGCGGCTTTGCCGGTCCGGCGGCGCGTTGTCACATTGGCCCCATAGAGTCCCGCCCTGCACCGTGGCCGGCACGCCTGCCGGCTTTGCCTTGAGGGGGATTGCGATGCACATCGACGGGATCGCGCCGCTGCGCCGGCGCGGCAGGACACTCATCGCGGCGATGGCTGCCGCCTGGCCCGCCCTGGCGCCGGCGCAGGAGCAGCCGGCGCCCGCGCCGACGCAGCTCGACGCGATCACCGTGACCGACAGTGCCGACTTCTTCCGCTATCGCAGCGAGTCGGTGTCGCCGCGCCTGATCTACGAGGCCGCGTACTTCTCGCGCTTCGAGCCGCTGTCGGTCGGCGACATGCTCAAGCAGGTGCCGGGTGTGGCCTTCACCAGCGACGTCGGCGAGTACGACGCGCCGCAGCTGCGCGGCATCGGCACGCAGTACACGCAGATCCTGATCAACGGCGAGCGCGTCGCCGGTGCCGGCGACGATCGCAGCGTCTTCGTCGACCGCATCCCCGCGGAGCTGGTCGAGCGCATCGAGATCATCCGCGCGCCGACCGGCGAGCTCGACTCGCAGGGTATCGGCGGCACGATCAACATCGTGCTCAAGAACGCCGGTGAATTCTCCGGCGGCCAGTATCGCAGCGGGCTGTACCGCAGCGGCGACGGCACGCTGCGCGGCAGCGGCTATCTCGGCTACGGCGGCCGGAGCGGGCGCTTCAGCTACATGGGCGCGCTCAACTACCAGGGGCGCTACAACGCCAAGGACAAGCGCGAGACGCTGTTCGATCCCGACGGCAACCTGATTGCATTCGCCCAGGAGGACGACGTGCGCGACAGCCGCGACCTCGCCGGCAACCTGCGGCTGGCGTGGCTCTTGACCAGCGGCGGCACGTTCGCGGTCGACGGCTACTCGGTGGGCACCAAGCGCGACGAGGATCAGCTTTCGCCGAACTTTGAGGTCGAGGACGGCGTCGCCGAGCTCGACGCGATCGAGTTCGAGCACGAGGACATCGAGGAGAACAGCCACGGTGTCGCGCTGCGCTTCATGCAGCCGTTCGGCGACGCGCGCGTCAACATCATGCTCGACTACAACCGCTTCGATGTCGACATCGACAATCTCGCCGGCGAGGTCGAGGACGGCGCCGAAAACGCGCTCGAAGCCGAGACCATCGACACCGAGGACACCGAGCTGCGACTGTCGCCGGGCTTCGAGCTGCCGCTCGGACGCAGCCATCGCCTGCACGTGGGTTTCGACCTGGGCCGCAAGGACCGCGATGCCGCGACGCGCGCCGCAGAGCTGGACGAGGACTCGGGCGAGTTCGAGGATGCAAGCGAGGTCAACGGCGTCTACGAAATCCGCGAGGAACGGCTGGACGCCTTCGCGCAGTACACCTGGACGCTGAACGCGCGCCATGCGCTCGACGGCGGCCTGCGCCTGGAAACGACGAAGCTGGATCAGGAGGGCTTCGATTCCGCCGGCGCGCTGCGCAAGGCCGACGACCGTCAGACCGAGCTCAATCCCAACCTGCACTACCGCTGGCTGTTCACCGCAAACGATCAGCTCCGCGCCAGCGTGGCGCGCACCGTGCGTCGGCCGGATTTCAGCAGCCTCGTGCCCTTCCTCGAAGAGGACGACGGCGAGTTCTTCATCGGCAATCCGGAGCTCGAGCCGGAAACGGCAATCGGCTATGACCTCGGTTACGAGCATCGCTTCGCCGACCAGGCCGGTATCGTCGGCGTGAACCTGTTCTATCGCGATGTCAGCGACCTGATCGAGGTCATCGAGGTCGAGGACGGGGTCGAATCGCCGTCGAACACCGGCGACGGCGAGGTCTACGGCATCGAGTTCGACGCCAGTCTGCCGCTGGTGATGCTCGGCCTGCCGGGCGTCAACGTCTACGGCAACTACAGCTATCAGAAGTCGGAGGTCGCCGACCCGTTCACCGGCGTCGAGCGCCGCTTCCAGCTGCAGCCGGTCTATGTGTTCAACCTCGGCTTCACGCACAAGCTGCTGCAGCGCGTGAGCTGGGGCGCCAGCTTCCAGAAGCAGGGCCGCGCGCTGGAGTATGCGTCCGACGAGATCGCCGACGTGCGCTACGACGGCAATCTCGAGGCCTTCGTCGAATACCAGATCAGCGAGAATCTGTCGGTGAAGCTCAACGGCAACAACCTGCTCGATGCGCACAAGGACGAAACCTTCCGCGTGTTCGACGACGATCTGCCGGACGGCCAGCTCGAGGAATTCGAGGTCGAGACCGAGAGCGTCGGACGCATCGCGATCCTGACGCTGCGCGGCCGGTTCTGAAGGTGCGGACCGTGACGACGAGACGCTGCACGATGCTCGCGGTCGCGATGGGCCTGTCGGCCTGCGCGACGCTCGAGGCGGATCCGCCGCTGCCCACGGTTGCCGGTGCGGTGAGCGTCGCCGAACGCTGGCAGACCGTGCGCGACGAGATCGACAACGTCGACTCGGTCGCGAGCTGGCACGCCGCCGATGGCGCGCACTGGCTGATCGCGACCGCCAAGGAAACCGACCGCCTGCTGATCCACGACGCGACGACCGGTGCGCCGATCCGCAAGTTCGGTACACCCGGGACCGGCGCAGGGCAGTTCGACCGGCCCAACGGCGTGTTCGTGATCGACGATCTGGCCTTCGTCGTCGAGCGCGACAACCGGCGCGTGCAACTGCTGCAGTTGCCGGACTTCGACTCGCTGCTGCGGTTCGGCGACGATGTGCTGCGCAAGCCCTACGGCCTGTGGGTGCACAAGCTCGCCAGCGGCGACTACCGGGTCTACGTGACCGACAACTACGAGACGGCTAACGAGCAGGTACCGCCGGCGGCCGAACTCGACCGGCGCGTCCAGCAGTTCCTCGTGCGCAGGACCGCGGACGGCTGGCGCGCGGGGCGCGAGCGCGCCTTCGGCGCCACCGAGGGTCTGGGCGTGCTCAACGTCGTCGAGTCGATCTGGGGCGACCCGACGCACGGCCGCCTGCTGATCGCCGACGAGGAGGAATCCCGCCAGCGCAACATCAAGGTCTACGGCTTCGACGGTCGCTACACGGGTCGCCGCGTCGGCGCCGGCGTGTTCCACTTCCAGCCCGAGGGCATCGCGCTGTACGCCTGCACCGACGGCAGCGGCTGGTGGCTGGCGACCGACCAGGGCAAGCAGGAAAACTTCTTCCACCTGTTCGACCGCCGCACGCTCGAGTACCACGGCAGCTTCGGCAGCCCGAGCGTGCGCAACACCGACGGCATCTGGCTGACGCAGACGCCGATGCCGGGATTCGAGCACGGCGCGCTCTACGCCGTGCACGACGACGGCAGTGTCGCCGCCTTCGACCTCGGCCGCGTGCTCGATGCACTCGGCGTGGCGCGCTGCGCGCCGTAACCGGAGAATCGTCGCCATGATCGACCGCAGAGGTTTTCTGCAGCAGGCCGGCGGCGCCGTTGCCGCCGCCTTCGGCGGCTGGCAGCAGGTGCTGGCTCAGGTGCCGGGCACCGGCACAGCGCATGCGCTCAGACCCGATCCGCACGGCATCCTCGAGCTGCCGGAGGGCTTCGCCTACACCGTGCTGTCGCGTGCCGGCGACGAGATGGACGACGGCCTGCTGGTCCCCGGCGGCTGCGACGGCATGGCCGCGTTCGCCGGTGCCAGTGGTCGCATCGTGCTGGTGCGCAACCACGAGCTGGACGCGATCCGCGGCCCGCTCGCCGGCACCGCCTTCGGCCGCGGCGATGCACGGCTGTCGCGCATCCGGCGCGAGCGGCTCTACGACGCCGGCGGCGAGGGTCCGGCCTACGGCGGCACGACGACGCTGGTCCTCGATCCCGGTGCGCGGCGCGTCGAGCGCCAGCACCTGAGTCTGGGCGGCACGCTGCGCAACTGCGCCGGCGGCGCCACGCCCTGGGGTTCGTGGCTGAGCTGCGAGGAAAGCCTGCAGTCCGTCGATGCGCGCCATGCGCGCGACCACGGTTACGTTTTCGAAGTGCCGGCGCGCGAGCGCGGGCTGGTGCAGGCGCAGCCGCTCACCGCGCTGGGCCGCTTCAATCACGAGGCGGCGGCGATCGACCCGGAGAGCGGCATCGTCTATCTGACCGAGGACCGCCCGGACGGGCTGTTCTACCGCCTGGTCCCGCACGAGCGCGGGCGGCTTGCGGCCGGCGGCCGCCTGCAGGCGCTGGCGATCGTGGACTGGTCCGCGGCCGATACGCGCGGCTGGCACGCCGGCGCCGCCTGCGAGCCGGGGCGCGCGTATCGCGCGCGCTGGATCGATCTCGAACGGGTCGAGGCGCCGGACGACGATCTGCGCCAGCGCGGTCATGCCTCCGGCGCGGCCCTGTTCGCGCGTGGCGAGGGCATGTGGTGGGGACAGCGCGAACTGTTCTTCGCCTGCACCAGCGGCGGTGCGGCGCAGGCCGGCCAGATCTTCCGCTATCGGCCGGACGCCGACGGCGGCACCCTGACCCTGTTCGTCGAGTCCGCCGAGCCGGCGCGCTTTGCCAACGCCGACAATCTCACCGTCGCGCCCTGGGGCGATCTGATCGTCTGCGAGGATGCGGATCGCGCCTGCCAGCTGGTCGGCGTGCGCCCGGACGGCAGCCTCTACACGCTGGCGCGCAATCCTTACAACGATTCCGAGCTTGCCGGCGTCTGTTTCGCGCCGGACGGCCGCACGCTGTTCGTCAACGTGCAGTGGGCCGGCCTGACGCTGGCGATCACCGGGCCCTTCGAGACGCTCTGAGGCGCGCAGCGCTTGATCTTCGCCGGGGGCGTCGCGAAGATCGCGCGATGCGCATCGGTATCGATCTGGGCGGCACCAAGACCGAGGGCATCGTCATGGGGCCGGGCTCGCGAATACTCGCGCGCCGGCGCGTACCGACGACGGCCGGCGACTACGACGCGGCGCTGTCCACGATCGTCGCGCTGGTGCACGCGCTGGAGCGCGACGTCGGCGCCGGCGGCCTGCCGGTCGGTGTGGGCACGCCCGGCGCGCGCTCGCGCGCGACCGGGCGCATGAAGAACTGCAACTCGACCTGGCTGAACGATCGGCCGCTGCTCGAAGACCTCGAAGCGCGGCTCGGTGCACGCGTGCGCATCGCCAACGACGCCGACTGTCTCGCCCTCTCCGAAGCCAGCGACGGCGCCGCCGCCGGCGCGCGCTGCGTGTTCGGCGCGATTCTCGGCACCGGCGTCGGCGGCGGCATCGTCGTCGACGGCCGGCTCCTCTCGGGTCCCAACGCGATCGCCGGCGAGTGGGGGCATAACCCGCTGCCGTGGCCGCGGCCCGAGTGGGACGAAGTGCCCGGACCGCTCGGCTGGGACGGCCGCCACGGCGCGATCGAGGCGTGGTGCAGCGGCCCGGGGTTGGCCGACGATCACGCCCGCGTGACCGGCGAGCGCCTGCGCGGCGAGGACATCGTCGAGCGATCGGAACGCGGCGACGCAGCCGCGCAAGCCACGCTCGCGCGCTGGGAGGACCGCCTCGCGCGCGCGTTCGCCAGCGTCATCAACCTGCTCGATCCCGACGTCATCGTCGTCGGCGGCGGGCTGTCGCGCATCGCGCGGCTGTACCGCAACCTGCCGCGGCTGTGGTCCGACTGGGTGTTCTCCGACCACGTCGACACGCAGCTGCTACCGGCGCAGCATGGCGACGCCAGCGGCGTGCGCGGCGCCGCCTGGTTATGGCCGGAGGCTCAGTCCGGCATCGCCTGAGCGTTGGAGTAGGCGATGAGGCCGCGGATCACGCGCTACGCCGGAGCGCAGCACGCCTTGGAAGATCGTGCACGCCGGGCATCGGAGCGCCCGCCGACGCGGTCGCGGCCCCCCGGGGGGCGCCGTGCGACGTTCAATCAGAATGCCGGCTTCTTCTTCGCGCTGTCGTAGCGCTCGATCGTGCTTTCGATCGTCTTCATCGCGTCCTTCGGTCCGTGCCAGCCTTTGACCTTGACCCACTTGCCTTTCTCGAGATCCTTGTAGTGCTCGAAGAAGTGCTGGATCTGGTCGCGGATCAGATCGGGCAGCTCGCGCACGCTGTTGATCTGCTTGTACAGCGGGCTGACCTTGTTGGTCGGTACGACGACGAGCTTCTCGTCGGTGCCGGCTTCGTCTTCCATTTCCAGCATGCCGATCGGCCGGCAGTTGATCACGCAGCCGGGCAGCAGCTGCATCGGCATCATCACCAGCGCATCGAGCGGATCGCCGTCACCGCAGAGCGTGTGCGGCACGAAGCCGTAGTTGCACGGATAGCGCATCGGCGTTGTCAGCAGCCGGTCGACGTAGATCGCCCCCGACGTCTTATCCACCTCGTACTTCACCGGCTCGCTGTTCATCGGGATTTCCACGATGACGTTGATGTCGTTCGGCACGTCCTTGCCGGTCGGTACGAGATTCCAGCTCATGAAGCCACTCCTGCGCGTTATGGTGGAAAAAAAGCGCGCAAGTATAGCGAACGGCGAAAAAGCGGTTGCGGGTTGCAGGAGCCGAGGCTTCTGTTCCGCGACCGGCAACCGGCAACCGCTTCTTGCTACAACAGCGGCACCATCAACAGCGCGACGATGTTGATGATCTTGATCAGCGGGTTGATCGCCGGCCCGGCCGTGTCCTTGTAGGGATCGCCGACGGTGTCGCCG
>JBFMCQ010000010.1:22085-44122 GCA_040754295.1 Pseudomonadota bacterium
GCAACCGGCAACCGCTTCTTGCTACAACAGCGGCACCATCAACAGCGCGACGATGTTGATGATCTTGATCAGCGGGTTGATCGCCGGCCCGGCCGTGTCCTTGTAGGGATCGCCGACGGTGTCGCCGGTGACCGCGGCCTTGTGCGCATCGCTGCCCTTGCCGCCGTAGTTGCCTTCCTCGATGTACTTCTTGGCGTTGTCCCAGGCGCCGCCGCCGGTGGTCATCGAGATCGCGACGAACAGGCCGGTGACGATCGTGCCGATCAAAAGCCCGCCGAGCGCGGCCTTGCCGAGCACGAAGCCGACGACGACCGGTACCAGGATCGGCAGCAGCGAGGGCACGATCATCTCCTTGATCGCCGCCGTCGTCAGCATGTCGACGCTCTTCGCGTAGTCCGGCTTGGCCGTGCCCTCCATGATCCCCTTGATCTCGCGGAACTGGCGGCGCACCTCGACGACGACGCTGCCGGCCGCGCGGCCGACCGCTTCCATCGCCATCGCGCCGAACAGATAGGGCACGGCGCCGCCGATCAGAAGGCCGATCAGCACCATGTGGTCCGACAGCGAGAACGTGACCAGCTTGCCGGCGGCCTCGAGGTTGTGCGTGTAGTCGGCGAACAGCACCAGCGCGGCGAGGCCGGCAGAGCCGATCGCGTAGCCCTTGGTGACCGCCTTGGTCGTGTTGCCGACGGCGTCGAGCGGATCGGTGACGTCGCGCACTTCCTTGGGCAGGCCAGCCATTTCGGCGATGCCGCCGGCGTTGTCGGTGATCGGGCCGTAGGCGTCGAGCGCGACGATCATGCCGGTCATCGACAGCATCGACGTGGCGGCGATGGCGATGCCGTAGAGGCCGGCGAGCTCGTAGGCGCCGAAGATGCTCGCGCAGACGGCCATCACCGGCAGCGCGGTCGACTTCATCGACACGCCCAGGCCCGCGATCATGTTCGTGGCATGCCCCGTCTGCGAGGCGGCGGCGATGTGCCGTACCGGCTTGTACTCGGTGGCCGTGTAGTACTCGGTGATCACCACCATCGCCGCGGTCAGCGCCAGACCGATCAGCGCGGCGAGATAGAGCTTGAACGCGCCGGCGCCCATCATCGACATCGTGATCGGGTAGAAGGCGATCGCCGCGAGCACGCCGGAGACGATCACGCCCTTGTACAGCGCGGTCATGATCTTGCCGCCGGGGCTGGCCTTGACGAAGAAGGTGCCGACGATCGAGGCGATGATCGACACACCGCCGAGCACCAGCGGATAGAGCACGGCGTTGGGTCCGAGCGTGGCCGCCATCAGGCCGCCGAGCAGCATCGTCGCGACGACCGTGACCGCATAGGTCTCGAACAGGTCGGCCGCCATGCCGGCGCAGTCGCCGACGTTGTCGCCGACGTTGTCGGCGATCACCGCCGGGTTGCGCGGATCGTCCTCGGGGATGCCGGCCTCGACCTTGCCGACGAGATCGGCGCCGACGTCCGCGCCCTTGGTGAAGATACCGCCGCCCAGACGCGCGAAGATCGAGATCAGCGAGCCGCCGAAGGCGAGGCCGACGAGCGCGTGCAGCGCCTGGTCGCTGCCGGCGACCGACGCGATCGCGCCGTAATAGCCGGCAACGCCGAGCAGGCCCAGGCCGACGACGAGCATGCCGGTGACCGCACCGCCGCGAAACGCGACCGCGAGCGCCGCGTTGAGGCCGTCGCGTGCCGCCTCGGCCGTGCGTACGTTGGCGCGCACCGAGACGTTCATGCCGATGTAGCCGGCCGCACCGGAGAGCACGGCGCCGACCAGAAAGCCGCCGGCGGTCGCCCAGTCGAGCGCGAAGCCCAGGATCAGGAAGAGAATGACGCCGACGATGCCGATCGTCCGGTACTGCCGGTTCAGGTACGCCTGCGCACCTTCCTGAACCGCCGCGGCGATTTGCTGCATGCGCTCGTTGCCGCTCGGCTTGGCAAGAATCCACCGCACGGAAACGACGCCATAGATCAGCGCAAGCACTGCGCAGGCGATGGCGATCCACAGACCGTACTCAACCAGCATCGGAGAAACCTCCTGTGATTTGCGTTCGGAACGAGGTGTGCCGCGGCATTGAGCTGCCGTCTATGGCGGATGTTGTCGTGCTGCCTAACTCCCGGTTTATTCGACGATTGCCCAGACCTGGGCCGCCCGGACTATCGCACGAAGCCGGGGACAGGGGCAATCGCGCCGGCGCGTCGGGCTTCAACCCGACATGCGCGAGTGCAGGGCCGACTTACCTGAGCTGGAACTCGCGCCCGGTTTTCTTCGGCACGGCGGCGTTCTTCAGCCTGACGTACCGCGGCAGGCCGTTCTCGTACGGCGGGTAGTCCTCGCCCTCGATCAGCGGCGCCAGATAGCGCCGGCAGGCCTCGGTGATGTGGAAGCCGTCGCCGCGGATGTACTCGCGCGGCATCTTCTTCTCGACGTTGGCGACCTGTTCGAGCGGTGCGCTGCCGGTCGTCCAGCGGTACGGCGCGTCGCTTTGCCGCTCGATCGTCACCATCACGCCCGACTTGCCGGCGAGCGCGAGCTCGACGGCAGCCTTGCCGACCGCATACGACTGCTCGACGTCGGTCTTCGAGGCGATGTGGCGCGCGGCGCGCATCAGGTAATCCGCGATCGCGTAGTGGTGCTTGTAACCGAGCCCGTCCTTGACCCGCTGCGCCAGCAGCGGCGCCAGTCCGCCGAGCTGGACGTGCCCGAAGGCGTCGGTCGTGCCGGCTTCCGACAGGAACCTGCCGTCGGGCGTGCGCAGGCCTTCGCTGGCGACGATCGCGCAGTAGCCGTGCACCTTCACTGCGCGGTCGACGGCGCCGAGGAACGCGGCCTCGTCGAAGACGATCTCGGGAAACAGGATCAGCTGCGGCGCATCGCCGTCGTGCTCGGCGGCAAGTCCGCCGGCCGCGGCCGTCCAGCCGGCGTGGCGGCCCATGACTTCGAGGATGAACACCTTCGTCGAGGTCTTCGCCATGCTGGCGACGTCGAAGCCCGCCTCGCGGATCGACACCGCGGTGTACTTGGCCACCGAGCCGAAGCCGGGACTGCAGTCGGTCAGCGGCAGGTCGTTGTCCATGGTCTTCGGGATGTGGATCGCCTGCACCGGATAGCCGAGCTTCTCGCCGAGCTGGCTGACCTTGAGGCAGGTGTCGGCGGAATCGCCGCCGCCGTTGTAGAAGAAGTAGCCGATGTCGTGCGCCTTGAACACTTCGATCAGGCGCTCGTACTCGGCCTGGTTCTTGTCGAAGCCCTTGAGCTTGTAGCGGCACGAGCCGAATGCGCCCGACGGCGTATGCCGCAGCGCGGCGATCGCGGCGTCGGACTCCTGCGCGGTGTCGATCAGATCCTCGGTGAGCGCGCCGATGATGCCGTTGCGGCCGGCGTACACGGTGCCGATCTGCTCGCGGTGGCGGCGCGCGGTCTCGATGACGGCCTGGGCCGAGGCATTGATCACCGCGGTGACACCGCCGGACTGGGCGTAGAAGGCGTTGCGGGGCATGTGCGGGCCTCCGGGTTCAGTGGGGCGCTCAAGTGTATGCGCGGATTCCGCAGCCCGCAGGCGCGCGCAGCGGCTGCCTCGAAGATTGACGACGGCCGCTGCCGGCGGGTACTTTTGCCGGTTCGCGCGACCCACCATCAGCGGCCACGGGCTGCAAATCACTTACGATACAGAGGTTTACCCGAAATGAGACTGGTTCTGCTGGGGGCGCCCGGCTCAGGCAAGGGCACGCAGGGCGAAAAGCTGGTCGCGCACTTCGGCATCCCGAAGATCTCCACCGGCGACGCGTTGCGGGCCGCCGTGGCCGCGGCCACCGAGCTGGGCACGAAGGCGAAGAGCGCCATGGACGCCGGCCAGCTCGTCGCCAACGAGATCGTCATCGGCATCGTCGAGGAGCGCCTCGGCCAGCCGGATGCGCAGAAAGGATTCATTCTCGACGGCTTTCCGCGCAACACCGCGCAGGCGCAGGTGCTCGATGGCATGTTGCAGCGCCTCGGCCAGCCGGCCATCGACAAGGCCGTGCACCTGCAGGTCGACGACGAAGAGATCATCAAGCGCCTGCTCGACCGCGCCCAGAAGGAAGGCCGCGCCGACGACCGCGAAGACGTGATCCGCCACCGCATCAAGGTCTACAACGACGAAACCCATCCGCTGCTGGACTACTACCGCGCCCAGAACAAGCTGGTGACGGTGCACGGCGTCGGTGGACTCGACGAGATCTTCCAGCGGATCCTGGACGTGCTCGCATAGCGCGCAGCGCCGGCGCGCCGCACCGCGGAAGCTGCGTGCCGGCAGCTTTGACAGCCGGTCGATCCTCGTGGACGATGCGCCTTCCCGTTAACCAAAACCGGGGGGCTTGGCATGCAAGGTGCGAGATGGACGGTGACGCTGTATCTGCTCGGATTTCTCGGGGTGTTCGTCTGGGCGGCGCTGGCCGACCCCGGCCTGGCGGGGTTTTTCGCCGTGCTGCGCGAACCCTGGGGCCTGGTGGTCACCCTGGACTTCCTGTTCGGCTGCCTGCTGTTGACCTGGCTGATCTACTTCATCGAGGGCTCGGCCCGGGCCGCGCTGGCCTGGGGCGTGGCGCTGTTCGTGATCGGCAACATCGTCGGCGCGATCTATCTGCTGACCCGGCTCGAAAGGCTTCGCGAGCGCCTGGCACCGGCCGGCTGAACGGATGACGACCTTCGGATTCGTCAGCCGGCGTAGCCCTACGGCAGGGCGTTGAGCAGGGCCGCGCCACAGACCTCGCGCCGCCAGCCGCGCAGCACGTTGACCGGCGCAGCGCCGCCTTCGCGCACCAGCCGCACCAGATCGGCCTTGGGCGCGAGATAGCCCGGCGGCAGGCCCAGCGCCTGCGCCCGCGTCAGCACGATGCCCTGCAGCAGCCTGAGCAGGATCTTGCCGGCGGCGTCGAGCTCCTCGTCGCGCGCATAGATGCGCTCCGGCTCCGTCAGGGCCTTGTCGAGGAGCGCCTCGGCCAGCCGGCCATCGACAAGGCCGTGCACCTGCAGGTCGACGACGAAGAGATCATCAAGCGCCTGCTCGACCGCGCCCAGAAGGAAGGCCGCGCCGACGACCGCGAAGACGTGATCCGCCACCGCATCAAGGTCTACAACGACGAAACCCATCCGCTGCTGGACTACTACCGCGCCCAGAACAAGCTGGTGACGGTGCACGGCGTCGGTGGACTCGACGAGATTTTCCGGCGGATCCTCGATGCGCTGAAGTAAGGCGCGGGCGGCAGCGACGAGGGCACGCGCGTGGCCCCTCGTTGTTTGCGTCGACCTCCTGGCACGGCGCTTGCTAGAGGTTGCGCCGTGCGCGCGCCGGGTGGCGCCGCGCTTTTCCAGGGACAACGACGTCCTCGCCGCCGCGGATGCGGGCGGCGCGGGGCGTTGCACCTCGCGCGGCCGGTCCCCGACGGTTGGGGCGCAGGGGGGCGGCGATGAGACGAGGGTGGATCGAGGGTTATTTCGGCAAGTACCGGGAGATCGTGCTGGCCGTGGCGTTCTTCCTGATCTTCGATCTCGCGGTACTGGTCCTCAACTTCCTGATCTCGTTCCAGATCGCCGAGGATGCGACCGCCGTCAACCTCGCCGGCCGCCAGCGCATGCTGAGCCAGCGCATGACCAAGGCTCTGCTGCTGGCGCGGCAGGACGTGACCGCCGAGGGCACGGCCGCCGCCAGCCTCGACGAGCTGGCCAAGACGGTACAACTGTTCGACACGACGCTCGACGGCTTCCGCCGCGGGGGGACGGTTAGCGGCGGCGACGGCCGCCCGGTGCGCCTCGACGCAGTGCGCACCGCCCAAGGCGTCGCGATCCTCGACGAGGCCGCGGCGATCTGGCGCGGCTACCGCGAGCGCCTCGAGCCGCTGCTCGGCGAAGCGTTCACCGACGCGCAGCTCACCGCCGCGGTCGATGCCGCACGCGCCGGCAACCTGCGCCTGCTCGGCCTGATGAACGACCTGACTACGCACCTCGAGGAGTCCGCGTCGAGCAAGGCGCAGCGACTGCGCGCGGTGCAGACCGCCGGCATCCTGCTTGCGTTACTGAACTTCGCGTTCATCCTGCAGAAGTTCATCCGCCGGCTGCGCGACACCGACCGGCGCATCGAGGCGGCGCAGCGCGAGACCGCGGAGATCCTCGGCACCGTCAAGGAAGGCCTGTTCCTGCTCGACCGCGAGCTGCGCATCGGCCTGCTGTTCTCGAAGTCGCTGCCGCAGATCCTCGGCCACGACGTGCGCCCCGGCATGGACTTCCGCGCCGTGCTCGTTGCGCTGGTGCCCGCGGCGGCGCTGCGCTCCGCGTACGACTACATCGATCTGCTGCTGCAGGACCGCGTCAAGGAAAGCCTGGTCACCGAGCTCAATCCGCTTGCGCGGGTCGAGGTGCGCGGCGCGGACGCCGGCCGCAAGCGCGTGCTCAGCCTGCAGTTCAACCGCGCCTTCGTCGACGGCCGCATCTCGCACCTGCTGGTCACGGTCGCCGACGTCAGCGCCCAGGCCGAGCTCGAGGCGCAGGTCGCCGATGCGCGCAGCCGCGCCCGCGGCGAAGTGGAAGCGCTGCTCGACCTGCTGCAGATCGACGGTGCGACGCTCGCCGATTTCCTGCAGGCCACGGAGCGTAAGCTGCTGCAGGTCAACGACCACTTGCGCAGTGCCGGTGGCAGCGGCGATCACCGCCGCGCGATCGCTGCGGTCCTGCGCCTGGTGCACTCGATCAAGGGCGACGCCGCGGCGTTGCGGCTGTCGATGTTCGAGGACCTGGCGCAGCAGTTCGAGGCGCAGCTGATCCAGCTGCGCGACAAGGGTCCAGTGTCCGGAGACGACCTGATCGCGCTGCCGCTGCCGCTCGACGAGCTGTTCCAGCGCATCACGCTGGTGCGCACGCTGGCGCAGCGCGTCGCCGCGTACCAGCAGACGCTGGCGCCGGCGGCTACCGACACCGCGGCGCTCGCCGATGCGCTCGAGCAGCTGGCGCAGCGCATCGCCCGCGATCACGGCAAGCAGGCCAAGCTCGTCGCCGAGCTCGACGCGCTGCCGTCGCTGCCCGAGCCGGTGCAGCGCGAGCTGCGCGACATCGCGGTGCAGCTGCTGCGCAACGCCGTGGTGCACGGCATCGAGCCGGCCGACGAGCGCAGCCGCTGCGCCAAGGCGCCGACCGGCATCGTCTACGTCGGTCTCAAACCGCTCGGCGATGGCCAGTTTGATTTCGTTGTTCGCGACGACGGCCGCGGTCTGTCGGTGCGGCGCGTGCGCGACGCGCTGGTACGGAGCGGCCGCTACAGCGAGGCGCAGCTCGACGAGCTCAGCGAGCGCCAGATCCTGATGAAGCTGTTCGAGTCCGGCGTCTCCACCGCCGAGCAGGTCACCCGCGACGCCGGCCATGGGATCGGCCTCGATCTTGTGCTGCAGAAGGTGCAGCAGCTGCACGCGCGCCTGCGGGTGTCGTCGCAGGAGAACGGCTACACGCAGTTCAGCCTGCGCTTCGCGCCATGAGGGCGGGCAGGATGAGACTGCTGGTCGTCGACGATTCCAACATCATTCGTTCGCGCATCGCCCGCATCGCGCTGCACCCGCGTCTGCGCGGACTGCACGTCGTCGGCCTGGCGCGCAACGGCGTCGAAGCGATCGACAAGGCCGCGGCCACCGAGCCCGACGTGGTGACGATGGATCTGACGATGCCGGAGATGGACGGCGTGGCCTGTGTCGCCGAGCTGATGCGCAGCCACCCGGCCCTGAGGATCCTCGTCGTCTCCGCGCTCAGCGACAAGGCCACCGCAATCGAAGCACTCAAGCGCGGCGCGCGCGGATTTCTGCACAAGCCGTTCACCGACGATCAGCTGGTCGACGCGCTGATCGAAGTCGCCGACTGAAAACCGCTATGTCTGCCCTGACCGCTGCCGAAATCAAAGTGTTCGTCGACGCCGTGATCCGCTACTTCGACCGCCTGACCGGCGACGGCGCCGTGGTCAGCGCGTCGTACCTCGCCGACACCGCGATCCCGCGCTCCGATTACACCGGCCTGATCACATTCTCCGGCCGTTTCCGCGGCTGCATCTACTGCTCGGCGCCGCGGGCGATGCTGCCCGAGCTGCTCGCCGCGCTCGGCGAGCCGGACGTCTCCGAGCCGAATCTGCTCGACGCCGTCGGCGAGCTGACCAACACGATCGCCGGCAACGCCCGCAGCCATTTCGGCGACGGCCTGGAGATCTCGGTGCCGGTGACGATTCGCGGCACCTCCGAGCGCATCCGCGCCGCGGTGCGCGCACGGCCGTATGCGATCGTCGTCCGCTGGCGCCGGCACGACATCGCCGTCGTCGTAGACCTCGAGCGGGAGTGATCTGTAACAGCGCTTCAGTACTGACCTACCGGGAAAGTCTGCGCGACATCGAAGCCTGCCTGCGTGCGCAGGATTCCAAGCTCTATCACCTGGGCATCCGCGGCAGGATCAGTCGCGGCGCGCTGGCCGACGCCAACGAAGGACGCGACTGGCGCATCCACTTCGAGTTCGCACAGGCGTAGATCCACATCGCGCGTCGGCTGTACGTCAGCGAAGCGTTGGCAGTCGATCTCAACGAGACGGTCTACGCGCTCGACTCCACGACCATCGATCTGTGCCTTGCCCTTTTTCCCTGGGCGCCGTTTCGCGATACCAAGGCCGCGATCAAGCTGCACACGCTGCTCGATCTGCGCGGTGCGATTCCGGCGTTCATCCACATCAGCGACGGCAAGCTCCACGACGTCAACGTGCTCGACCTGTTGATACCAGAAGCTGGCGCGTTCTACGTCATGGACCGTGGCTATGTGGACTTCGAACGCCTGTACCGCCTGCATCAGGCCGGCAGTTTCTTCGTGACCCGCGCGAAGTCCAACTTCAAGTGCCGACGTGTGCTGTCGCGGTCCGTCGATCGCAGCACCGGCTTGATTTGCGATCAGCTCGTCGAACTGGTCGTGTTCTACTCGCAGCAAGGCTACCCGGAACGATTGCGGCGCATTCGCTATCGGGACGACGAAGACCGGACGCTGATGGTCCTGACCAACAACATGACGCTGCCAGCGCTGACCGTCTGCGAGCTGTACCGGCAACGCTGGCAGGTCGAACTGTTCTTCAAGTGGATCAAGCAGCACCTGCGCATCAAGCGCTTCTTCGGCACGTCCGAGAACGCCGTGAAGACGCAGATCTGGACCGCAGTGGCAACCTACGTATTGGTCGCCATCGTGCGCAAACGGCTGAACCTGAGTCTGTCCTTGTATGGAATGCTGCAGATCCTGAGCGTCACACCCTTCGAGAGAATCCCGCTGATTCAACTGCTTACCCATGCGCCCGTCGTCGACAACGACTCGCATGACGATAAGCAGCTGATCTTGTTATGAAACGTGTCGGACACTACTGACAGCGCTTACAATTTTATGGGCTGAAGGGCGTGGGCAGACTCATACGACGCTCCAACCAAGCTTGCTATCAAGCTCCGCCTGCCCTCCCCAAATCGGATGGGGGTCCACGGCGCGGAGCTGCTGCTTAAGCTTGTCCCTCACAGTCTTCGGGTCAATCACTTGCGGGAAAAGCTTCGACGGTTTGGCGGGTTGTTCAATGTGAAAGACGACGCGCACCTTGCCGGCCTTGCATGCTCGCTTCGCGTTGTCCGCTTCTGGGGTCGCTCCAGAATTGGATGCGGTCGCCATCAGGCAAGCCAGTGTATCCCTGACCTTTGTCGCCAGTTCCGAAAAAACGTCAGACGGTTTGGTTCTACCGTGAGCGCGATAATCCTTCAGCTCGATCAGCCATAGCATGGGATCGTCTGCCGGCCCGATCGCGGCGAAATCGACGGACTTTGCGCCTCCAGCAAAAGAGTTGAACTGGTTTCGGTAGTACGGTGCGTCATCACATTTCCACGCAACCCATCCCGCCGGGAACTCGTGCGCTAGCCGACCTTCTGCGAGTCTCGTCATCCGCGACCTCAGGGCAGTTCAAGGTAGCGATCCGACTGTTTGAGATCCTCATCAAGCGCAACTATGGGTTCTACGGAGTCCAGCGTCTCTCCTGAATGGACTTTCACTTCCTCAGTCGTTCTGCGGTCCAGGGCAAAAAAGCGCGTCTTCACCGGCGTTTTCCACGACTCAAGTAGCTGTCTCTGAATCTCCAGCTCGCGCAACAGGAACAGGCTGTGTGTTGCAGCAATTACCTGAATGCCGTTACGCGCCAGCTGTACTAGGATCTCTGCGATCGACCTGATCAGCCGCGGATTGAGGTTCGTCTCGGGTTCGTCCCAAAACAGTGTTCCGCGGTCGCGCAACTCACCGTTGATTAGCAGATAGGCCAGCATCGCCAGCTTGCGGATTCCTTCTGCAACTAGAGGAATCTCGATTTTCCCCCGAGCATCGCCTTCAAGAACCAGATAGAAGCGCCCGTTCTCCACAAGTACGTGGCCTTCCATGGCGTGCTCCAACTTCTCGATGATTTGGCCTATCTCGTTAGGTCGCTTTCCCCTCAGCGGGCGTGCTTCAAGAGCGAGGACCAGATCGTAGTAGGTCTCGTCGAACTCAAGTTCACGGCTTCGATACGCCTGCGCGAACCCAGGAAATATCGAAAGCACTTCCCGTGTCGGAAAGAAAATGGGTCCGCTCTCCAGGTGAGCGATCGGAACTTTATCCAGCTTCACCTCTGTACGACTGTTGCTTGCGAAGTTGAAGCTAAAGCCAGCGCCGCGCCCATTGACGAAGTCGACCGATACCTCGCAACGATTCCGGCCTTGTTGGCGAGAAACTAGACGCCCGAGGAAATCGGGACGCATTGTACGCAAGAGCTTCTCTGCCAGAGTCTTCTGCAGTTCGTCCTTAGTGATCGGCCCTGAGGACGTTCCGGCCGCTGCCGAGTAGCTACACGACGCCAAGCTATACCCAAGCTTCAGGACATGGCTCTTGCCGGCGCCGTTGTCTCCAACCACGACGTTGAGCTGCGGAGAGAACTCGAATGTGGCTTTGGGAAAGACTGTGAAATTACTGACGGTTAGCTTCTTTAGCATCCCAGCACCCGAATTTATTCATTCCTTACAAATAGGTTACGACACTTTTGCTCGCTGGCCAGCGATAATCGATGCGGCTCCCCTGAGGCTCACCACATCCTACGGCAGGGCTTCGAGCAGTGCGCTCCCGCAGACCTCGCGCCGCCAGCCGCGCAGCACGTTGACCGGCGCAGCGCCGCCTTCGCGCACCAGCCGCACCAGATCGGCCTTGGGCGCGAGATAGCCCGGCGGCAGGCCGAGCGCCTGCGCCCGCGTCAGCACGATGCCCTGCAGCAGCCTGAGCAGGATCTTGCCGGCGGCGTCGAGCTCCTCGTCGCGCGCATAGATGCGCTCCGGCTCCGTCAGGGCCTTGCGGATGATCTCCAGCAGCGTCTCGCCGTGGCGCTCGGCGGTTCGCGGCGGCAGCACCGCGAGCGACGACAGCTCCTGCATGCTGCGCGGCTGGCGTTGCGCCAGGCGATACAGCGGCTCGTCGTCGACGATCCATTTGCGCGGCCGGTCGCGCTGCTGCGCCTCGGCTTCGCGCCAGGCGGCGAGCGCCGCGGCCACCGTCTGCTCGCGCGGACTCAGGCGCCCCAGGCTGCGCAGGCGCTGCCAAGCGTCGGCCGGCTCGGTGCGGTACAGCCCCGGCTCGCAGATCCGGGCGCAGTCCTCGGCGAGCCAGGCCAGGCGCTCGCGCGCCGCGAGCTCGGCCTGCAGAGCCGGATAAAGCTCCGCCAGATACTCCACGTCCGCGGCCGCGTACGCGAGCGCCGGCCCCGGTAGCGGGCGGCGCGACCAGTCGGTGCGCGACAGGCTTTTGTCGAGGGTGACGCCCAGACGTTTCTCGACCAGCGCGGCGTAGCCGATCTGATCGCCGTAGCCGAGCAGCGTCGCCGCGATCTGCGTGTCGAACAAGGGTTGCGGGCAGACGCCGCGCAGGCGCGCGAGGATTTCGAGGTCCTGCGCGGCAGCATGAAACAGCTTCACGCTGCCGGGCGCGTAGAGCGCGTCGAGCAAGGGCGTGAGGTCGGCGAAGGCGCTCGGGTCGACCAGCGCCGTGGCCTGCTCGTCGCGCACCTGCACCAGGCATAGCCGCGGGTAGTAGGTGTCGATGCGCACGAACTCGGTATCGATCGCCAGGTATGCGCTCGAAGACCAGCGGTTGATCGCGCGGGCGAGGGCTTCGGGTTCGGTGATCAGGGCGTGGCTCATGAGCGGCGTCTGGCAAACGCCTAGAATATCCGCTCGCTCTCCCTGACGACTTCATGTTCGCGCAAGTTTTGGCCGTGACCCTGCGCATCCTCGGCTTTCGCGCCGGGCCGCAGGACTTTCCTTTCGAGCCGCGGTTGACGACGCCGCTGGTGCTGTTCGCGGGTTTCGCGAACTTCCTCGTGTTCGCGCAGGTTCTGCCGGTGGCGAGCGCGCTGGCGATGGCCGCGGCGATGATCGGCGGTACCGCGCTGGTCACGCGCTCGGTACTGCGCGCGCGCGATCTCGCCAGCCGCTTCAACCAGACCTTCAACGCGCTGCTCGCGACCGCCGCCGTGCTGACGCTGCTGCTGCTGCCGCTGTTCGCACAGGTCGCGCCGGCGCTGCGCGAGATCGCGGCCAAGCCGGAGTTGCTGGAGCAGCCAGATGCGCTGCAGCTACCGCAGGGGGTCGTGTTCGCGATGAATCTGCTCAACTTCTGGAACTTTGCCGTCACCGCGCACATCTTCCGCCACGCCGCCAACGTGCAGCTGTGGATCGGCGTGATCATCGCGCTGATCATTGCCTTCGTCGTGCTGTTCTTCGTCGCTTTCGCCGGCACCTTCGCCGGCGCGCTGTTCGGAGCGGGACCGTAGTGCATCTGCATATCCTCGGCATCTGCGGCAGCTTCATGGCCGGCATCGCCGCGATCGCGCGCGAGGCCGGGCACGAGGTCACCGGCTCCGACGCCGCGGCCTGGCCGCCGATGTCGACGCAGCTCGAGCGGCTCGGCATCACCGTGATGCCCGGCTACGAGCCGGGGCACCTCGATCCGCGACCGGACGTCGTCGTCGTCGGCAACGTCGTCACGCGCGGCAACGCGGCGATCGAATACGTGCTCGACGCCGGGCTGCCGTACACCTCGGCGCCGCAGTGGCTGGCCGAGAACGTGCTGCACGGCCGCCACGTGCTCGCGGTGGCCGGCACGCACGGCAAGACGACGACGAGCTCGATCCTGGCGTGGCTGCTGGAGCATGCCGGCCTGCAGCCGGGCTTTCTCATCGGCGGCGTGCCGCAGAACTTCGGCATCTCGGCGCGCCTGGGCGCGTCGAAGTACTTCGTCATCGAGGCCGACGAGTACGACACGGCGTTCTTCGACAAGCGCTCGAAGTTCGTGCACTACCGGCCGCGCAGCTGCATCCTCAACAATCTCGAGTACGACCATGCCGACATCTTTCCCGATCTCGCCAGCATCGAGCGCCAGTTTCACCACCTGATTCGCACGGTGCCGAGGAGCGGGCGGCTGATCGTCAACGGCCGCGACGCCAATCTCGCGCGCGTGCTCGCGCAGGGCTGCTGGAGCGAAGTCGAGTTCTTCGACCATGAAGACGGCTGGTACGCGCAGGCGCGTGACGGCGGTTTCGAGCTGTCGGTTCACGGCGCGGCGCAGGGCTTCGTGCAGACGCCGCTCGCCGGCGCGCACAACCGCAGCAATGTGCTGGCCGCCTTCGCCGCGGCGCATCACGCCGGCGTCGCGATTCCGGCGCTGATCGACGGCCTGGCGCAGTTCCGCAACGTGCGCCGCCGGCTGGAAGTCGTCGGTACGGCGCGCGGCGTGACGGTGTATGACGATTTTGCGCATCACCCGACGGCGATCGAAGCGACGATCGCCGCGCTGCGCGAGCGCGGGCCGGGCCGCATCCTTGCGGTGCTGGAGCCGCGCTCGAACACGATGCGCCTCGGCGCACTGGCCGCCGAGCTGGTGCACAGCCTGCGCGACGCCGAGCTGTGCTTCGTCTACG
The DNA here is from genome assembly GCA_040754295.1 of Pseudomonadota bacterium. Classification (GTDB taxonomy): domain Bacteria; phylum Pseudomonadota; class Gammaproteobacteria; order Nevskiales; family Nevskiaceae; genus Solimonas. Next base: position 36,093 of record JBFMCQ010000010.1, read on the forward strand.
CGCGGCCGGATCTGAAGTGGGACGCGGCCGGCACGCTCGCGGCCGCGGGCGAGCGCCTGAGCGTGCATGCCGAGTTGGAGGGCCTGGTCGCCGCCGTCGCCCGCGCCGCGCAGCCGGGCGACCGCGTGCTGGTCATGTCGAACGGCGATTTCGGCGGCGTGCACGGCCGCCTGCTGAAGGCGCTGCAGCCCGAGGCCCGGTTTGCGCCGCCGGCCCGATCAACCGGCGCTTAGCCCCCGCGCGCCTGCTCGCCGGCGCCCAGCAGGCCGGAGGCCTGCTCATCGGCGTGATAGCTGGAGCGCACCATCGGTCCGCTGGCGACGTGCGAGAAGCCGAGTCGCGAGCCAATCTCGCGCAGCCGGTCGAACTCGGTCGGGTGGACGAAGCGGGCCACCGGCAAGTGGTGGCGTGAGGGCTGGAGGTACTGGCCGAGCGTGAGCATGTCGACCTGGTGCGCACGCAGGTCGCGCATGACCTGCTCGATCTCGTCGATGTCCTCGCCCAGGCCCAGCATCAGCCCCGACTTGGTCGGCACGTCGGGATGCAGCGCCTTGAAGCGCGCCAGCAGGTCCAGGCTCCACTCGTAGTCCGAGCCGGGCCGCGCCTGCTTGTACAGTCGCGGCACGGTTTCGAGGTTGTGATTGAAGACGTCCGGCGGCGTGTCCTTGAAGATCGCCAGCGCCGGGTCCATGCGCCCGCGGAAGTCCGGCACCAGCACTTCGATCGTCAGCTGCGGGGAGCGGGCCCGCGCCTCGCGGATGCAGGCGGCGAAGTGCGCGGCGCCGCCGTCGGGCAGATCGTCGCGATCGACCGAGGTGATGACGACGTAGCGCAAGGCCATGTCGCGGATCGTGCGCGCCAGATTGACCGGCTCGTCGGCGTCGAGCGGATTCGGGCGGCCGTGCGCGACATCGCAGAACGGGCAGCGCCGCGTGCAGATGTCGCCCATGATCATGAACGTCGCCGTGCCCTTGCCGAAGCATTCGCCGAGGTTGGGGCAGGAGGCTTCTTCGCAGACCGTGTGCAGCCGGTTTGCGCGCAGCGCGGCCTTGAGGCGCGCGACTTCCGGCGTGCCCTGATGTCGGGCGCGGATCCACGAGGGCTTGCGCGGCGGCGCCGCGGTCGGCTCGATCCTGATCGGGATGCGCGCCATCTTGTCGGCGCCGCGCAGTTTTTCGCCCTGCACGACGGGCTTGACGGGGGATGCTGCGGAAGGGGACGTCATGGCGGAATCCGGGACTTGCGCGGGGGATTCTAGCAGCCCGCCGGGTTGCGCCCGCTAAAGCGCGGCGCTGCGGCTCACCGCACCCGGCGCACCGCTGCGCGCTGATTCAGGCCTTCCACCTTGAGCCAGTAGCCGCCAAGGAAGCTGCGCTGGATCGTGACCCTGGGGTTGTCGCGGATGTAATAGACGGAGCGGCAGTTGACGCAGCGCCAGACCTGACCGTTCTCCAGCGTAAACTCGGTGTCGCTCTGCCAGCCCTCGAAGCGGCCGACGAGCCGCGATTCGATGCGATCGATGCGCCCGTCGTCTTCGGCCGGCGCGTCCGGCAGCTGCTCGGCGCCGAAGGCCGCTTCCGCATCCGCGCGCGGCGCGGCGGCGGATGAGGTCGGTGCCGGTGCGGCGGTCGGCTGCGGGCTCGCTGCGAGCGCCGGCCGGGCGAGCGCGTCGTAGCAGCGCAGCCGCGCGGCGTCGTCGTCGATGGCCGCACAGCGGCTCGGATCGAGCTCGGCGGCGTGCGCCTGGACGCACAGCAGCAGGATCAGGGGCGACAGCGATCGCAGCATGGACGGCCTCGGCGTGGATACGGGCGCGCGACCATAGCACGGCCGCGCCGGCCGGCCGATGCTCAGGCGGCGACCGCCGTTGACGTAGCCCGTGGCGGCCGTGACGACGGTGCCGGCGGCAGGCCCAGGGCTTCGCGCACCGCCGCGCGGCTGCGCGCGGCCAGCGCGCCCCGATCCTGGCCGCAGCTGCTGATCGGCGCGCAGTAAACCAGCTCGGCGTGCAGCTCGGGCTCGCGCAGCACGCGCAGGATATGGCTGAGCAGGTCGTCGTCGCCGATGAAGGGCGCGATCTCGCGGCCGTCGGCCGTCGGCCGGTAGCGCAGCGCCAGCGGCTGCACCGTCACGCCGGCGTCGACCGGCGCCGCGAACAGGCGTGCGTGGAAGCTGCCGACCTCACGGCCGTCGGTGGTCGTGCCCTCGGGGAACAGCACGACGCTGCCGCCGCCGGTGGCCAGGTGCACGACCAGGCGCTCGATCAGCGGCCGGCTGCCGCCCTTGCCGCGGCGGATGTAGAACGAGCCGGCCGCATTGGCGAGCCAGCCGGCGAGCGGCCAGTCGCGGACCTCCGACTTGGCGACGAAGCGTACCGGCTCGGCCGCTGCGATCAGCGGAATGTCGAGCCAGGAGACGTGGTTGGCGACGACCAGCCGTGTGCCGGATGCAGGGCTTCCTTGCACCGCGCAGCGCACGCGCAGGATGCGCAACAGGCGCAGCATCCAGCGCTGCGTCAGCGGCTCGGGGCGCAGGCGGCCGCTGAAGTCGAGATTGACGATTGCGGCGAGTAGCAGACCGAACAGGACGTGAACGATTATGCGTGCGCCGCGCGTCCAGACGCGGAGGGTGATCCTCATGTATCGCGGGGGCCGGGATCAGGCCGCCACGATAGCGCGGTTTTCCGCGTCGGTCTCGCTCTGGCGGCCGAGGAAGTGGCGCGCATAGCGCGGATGCAGGTCGCTGACATTGAGCAGCATGAACACGTCGGCGCAGTTGAAGTCGCGGTCCCAGTAGGCTTCGCCACAGGCTTTCGCGCCGAGGCTCAGATAGGCCTTGAGCAGCGGCGGCATTTTCGGCTTCTCCGTGGGGCGGCGGTCGGCGGCCGGCAGCGGAATGTACGGGCGCACGCGCTGCGCCGGCGGCGCCAAGTAGCGGCCGCGGATCTGCTCGAGCAGGGCGTGTGCAGCGGCGCCGCCGTCCTCCAGTCCGATGCTGGCGCAGCCGAACAGGTAGTCATAGCCCTCGTTGATGATGAACGAGGCGATGCCCTGCCATAGCGTGGCGATGACTGCGCCCGAGCGGTACTCGGCGTCGACGCAGGTGCGGCCGATTTCCATCATGCGGCCGGGCAGCGTGTCGAGCATCGCCAGATCGAACTCGCCGGCCGAGTAGAAGCCGCCGGCCGCCGGTGCCATGCGGTCGGTGAGGATGCGGGTGCAGGCGACGATGCGTCCGCTGTCGGGCTCGACGACGGTCAGGTGCCGGCAGAACGGGTCGAACTGATCGTAGTCGATGCCGTCGGCACCGCCGTCGATCTGGGCGCCGAGTTCGCCGGCGAAGATGCGGTAGCGCAGCCGCTGTGTCGCCAGAATCTCGTCCGGCGTCCGCGCGAAGCGGACCTCGAAGCGCGAGCGGCGCGGCAGATCACCATCGATGCGTGCAGACATATGTGAACGCTCCAGTTCAGATGCGGTGCACTGTATGAAGCCGTTGTAAACGGCCGGTTACGCCGTCGTTGCCATTCTATGACGCTGGCGGCGTCAGCCATGCCGGATGGACGTCCGCCGCCGACCAGACGCGCAGATGCAGCTCCGCGAGCGCGTCGGCGTTGGCGCCGAGCTGAACGCGCCGCGCGTTGTCGACCTCCGACGGGTCTGCCCGCACGATGGACTCAGCAAGTGCACCGCGCTCGGCACGCTGCGCGGCGCTGATGCGGCGCCGGCGCCCGGCGGTCAGGATCATCAGCGCGTTGGTCGCCGGGTCGACCACCGCGGCGCGGAAGCCGGGCACCGGCTGCGCGCGGCGCAATCCCGCACGCAGCCAGCGCAGCTCGCGCGGCGGGATCGACTCCTCCGGAATCAGGAACAGCCGCAGGCGCCGCGTGCGCCGCCCGATGCCGACGCGCGAGCTCCAGACCGACAGCGGGATCGCGACGACGAGACTGCCGGCGACCGGCAGCAGCCACCACAGGAAACTCGGATTGAGCCAGTAGACCAGGCCGAGCCAGCCCAGTCCCAGCACGGTGCCGCCGCCGTGGCGCAGGATCGCCTGGCTCCACGGCGTCTGCGCATCCGCGCGCGGCGGCGACTTCCATTTCACCGCGAAGCCGGCGAGCGCGGTGAGCACGTAGCGGGTGTGGAACAGCATGCGGATCGGCGCCAGCAGCGCCGAGAACAGGCTTTCCAGCAGCACGCCGGCGGCGAGGCGCCAGGGGCCGCCGAAGCCGCGCCACTCGGACGGTTTGCAGACCAGATGCAGCAGCGCCAGGATCTTGGGCAGGAACAGCAGCAGCATGGTGCCGCCGAACAGCTGAATCGCCCACTCGGGGTGCCAGCGCGGCCAGTTCGGGAACAGCTGGTGGGGCTCGCTGAAGTACTGCGGCTCGGCGAGCACGAAGACGGCGAGCCGCACCGTCGACAGCACCAGGAACGCAAACCACAGCGGCGCCGACAGGTAGGCCATGACGCCGGTCATGAATACCGCGCGGTGCGCCGGGTGCAGGCCCGACGCGAAGAACAGCCGGAAGTTCTGCAGATTGCCCTGACACCAGCGCTGGTCGCGCTGCAGCTCGTCGAGCAGCGTCGGCGGCATCTCCTCGTATGAGCCGGGCAGGTCGTAGGCGATCCACACGCCCCAGCCGGCACGGCGCATCAGCGCGGCCTCGACGAAGTCGTGGCTCATGATCTCGCCCGAGAGCGCGCCGCGCCCGGGCAGGCGGCCGAGCGCGCAGTGGCGCATGAACGGCGCGACGCGGATGATCGCGTTGTGACCCCAGTAGTGCGACTCGCCGAGCTGCCAGTAGTGCAGGCCGGCGGTGAACAGCGGACCGTAGACGCGCGTCGCGAACTGCTGGATGCGGGCGTACAGCGTCTCGCGGCCCGCCGCCCGCGGCGCGGTCTGGATGATGCCGGCGTTGTCGTTGGCTTCCATCAGCTGCAGCAGCCGCTTGAGGCAGTCGCCCGACATGACGCTGTCGGCGTCGAGGATGACCATGTACTTGTAGCGGCTGCCCCAGCGCCGGCACCAGTCGGCGATGTTGCCGGACTTGCGTTTGATGCGGTGTGTGCGGCGGCGATAGAAGATGCGGCCGAAACCGTCGACCTCACGGCACAGCTTGAACCAGGCGTCGACTTCGCCGATACGCACGTCGCCCTGGTAGCTGTCGCTGAGGATGAACAGGTCGAAGTGCTCGCGCAGGCCGGCGCGGCACACCGAGTCCCAGGTCGCGCGCACGCCGGCGAACACGCGCGCCACATCCTCGTTGCAGATCGGCACCAGGATCGCGCAGCGCACCGCCGGATCGATCGGCGTCTGCGGCGCGGCCGTCGCCGAGATCGCGAAGCGGTCGCGGCCGCGCAGCAGCACCCAGAAGCCCATCATCGCGGTCCAGAATCCCGCGGAGATCCATGCAAACAGGATCGCGTAGATCACCAGGATCGCGATTTCCAGGCCATGCTGCCCGCGATACGGCAGCACCGCGGTCATGAAATAGGTCGCGACATAGGTCTGCGCCAGGATCAGCGCGACCAGCAGCAGGCGGCGGACGTGCGCGGCGCCGCGCCAGCGCAGGTCCGGCGGCGGCGGACGTAGGCCGTTGCCGCTGCGCGGCTGCATCCGGCCGCGCCGCCCGAGCAGCCGCGCGCTCGTCCAGCGCCACAGCCGCCGCAGCGGGTTGTGATCCCATGGCGACGCTCGCATCGATGCGCGCGCGAGCGGCGGCATCGTCGACAGCCGCGTCTCGCCCTGGACGCTGTGCGCGAGAATCGTCGAAAGCCCGTGGTCGCCTTGGCGCGGCGCGGCCTGCAGGCTGGCGCGCAGCCGTGCAAAGGCCGACTGCCGCACGGCGTCGGCGCCGTGCGCCTGTGCATCGCACAGTGCTTCGTGCAGGCCGACAACGGAGTCCGCCGGCGTGCGGGCGGGACCGACACCGCCTGCGGGCGACGCGGCCGCACCGGCGGGCAGGCTGCGCAGATAGCGTGCGAGGCGCTCGTCGGGACCAAGGGCCGCGGAAACCGGGTCCATGTCCTAGCGTGTCGTCGCCGGCGGCAGCGCGTACGCCCAGGTTTCGGACAGCGTGTCCTCACCGTGGCGCAGGATCGCGCGCATTTCCAGCGGCCGGGTTTCGTCGGTGCGGCGCACGCGCATCGACAGACGCCAGCCGCCGGTGACGTCGTTGCGGTAGAGCTGCCGCTCCAGCAGCTCGCCGCCGTCACCGATCCAGATGCCGGCGACCGGGGTCGTGTCCGGCGGCAGCTCGGCGAGCGGTCCGCCCTCGAAGTCGAGGTGGAAGCGCAGGCTGTCGTCGGACCCGCCCGGCAGCCAGCCGTGGCCGCGCCGCGTCTGCGTCACGCGCGCCAGCGGCGGCAGGGTTTCCTCGTGCATCTGCCAGAAGAGGTCGTAGCTGTACTCGACCGCATCGCCGCTGCGCGGCGCGCGCTCCGGCACCCAGTACGCGACGATGTTGTCGTTGGTCTCGTCGGGCGTCGGAATCGTGACCAGCTCGACGCGGCCCTTGCCCCAGTCGCCGCGGGGCTCGATCCAGGCGCTGGGCCGCAGCTCGTAGCGCGACTCGAGGTCCTCGTAATGCGCGAACCGCCGGTCGCGCTGCATCAGTCCGAAGCCGTTCAGTCTGCGCGCACCGAACGAGGTCATGAATAGCCGGCGCGGATTGACCAGCGGGCGCCACAGCCATTCGTCGCCGTTGTGCACCATCAGACCGTCGGAGTCGTGCACCTCCGGCCGGTAGTCCTCGCGCTGCTGCAGCTGGTTTTCGCCGAACAGATACATGCTGGTCAGCGGCGCGATGCCGAGCTTGGCGATATCGCTGCGGAAGAACAGTCGTTCGGTGACGCGCACGCGCGTCGACTCGCCGGGTTTGAGCTCGAAGCGGTAGGCGCCGGTCAGCCGCGGCGAATCGAGCAGCGCGTAGATTCTCAGCTCGTGGTCCTGCGGCCGCGGCCATTCGATCCAGAACTCGGTGAACTGCGGAAACTCCTCGCCCGACAGCTCGCCGGTGTCGACCGCGAGCCCGCGGGCCGACAGCCCGTAGCGCTGGCCCCGCCCGAGCGCGCGGAAGTAGGTGGCGCCGTGAAACACGAGCACTTCGTCCTTGTAGTCCTCGCGATTGAGCGGGTAGTGCACGCGGAAGCCGGCGAAGTCGAGCGCCTCGAGCGCGCCTGGATCGACGCCGGTATCGCCGTAGTCGAACAGCTCGGGCCGGAAGCGGATCGGCTGCACGCCGTGCTGCGTGGCCAAATTGAGCTTGATGCCGCGATCGTAACGCATGCCGACGTGCAGCAGCTGCAGCTCGAACGGCAGCTTGGTATTCCGCCAGATCGCGTGCTCCGGCCGGAAGCGGATCTTGCGGTAGTCGTCGTAGCTGAGCCTGGCGAGGCTGTCCGGCAGCTCGTTGTCGGGCGCGCGGTAATTCTTTTTGGCAAGCTCCCTGGCGCGCTCGGCGACGTCGTCGAGCCCGAACACCGCCTGCGCCGCGCTGGGCAGCGCGCAGGCAAGCACGAGCAGCAGGGCATTGCGAAGCTGGCGCATTGATCGAAGGAGGGCGACCCAAAGCAGCCAAGCATGCGGCCGGGACATGACCGCGGCCTGAATGTGCGCGGTCATCGGCCTGCCGGCCAGCGCGTCGGCGCCGGTGCGCAGGGGCAGGAGGGGTAGGGCGGGTGCGCCTCCGCTGCAGCCGGGCGGCGTCCGGTCAGCCGATGCAGGCGGTAGCAGGTCACGTGTGCAGCCCCTCTGTGGTCACCGGGAATCGGGGGCGGATTCGGCAGCGGGATCGGCGGGGTCAGGGGTGCCCGGGTCGCCGCTGTCCGCCTCGGCGGCGGCAACGGCGGCGTCGGCGAACAGCGGTCGGATCCGATTGACCAGCAGGCAGAACAGGTCCGCAGTCTTCTCGGCGTCGTAGATCGCGGAGTGCGCGGCGTTGGCGTCGTGCCCCAGCCCGGTGGCCTGCAGCGCGCGCGCCAGGACCGTCTGGCCGAGCGCCGCGCCGGCCAGCGTGGCCGTGTCGAAGA
>JBFMCQ010000010.1:44222-53293 GCA_040754295.1 Pseudomonadota bacterium
GTCTTCTCGGCGTCGTAGATCGCGGAGTGCGCGGCGTTGGCGTCGTGCCCCAGCCCGGTGGCCTGCAGCGCGCGCGCCAGGACCGTCTGGCCGAGCGCCGCGCCGGCCAGCGTGGCCGTGTCGAAGACGCTGAACGGGTGGAACGGGCAGCGCTTGTAATTGGTGCGTGCGACCGCGGCGTTGACGAAGCCCAGATCGAAATGCGCGTTGTGGCCGACCAGGATCGCGCGCGTGCAGCCGTTCGCGGAGACCGCCTTGCGGATCGGGCGAAACACGTGATCGAGCGCCTCGCGCTCGGGCAGCGCCAGGCGCAGCGGATTGTCGACGCGGATGCCGTTGATCTCCATCGACGCCTTCTCCAGTTTCGCGCCGGGAAACGGGTCGACGTGCGCGAAGACCGTCTGCCGCCGCTCCAGCCGGCCGTGCTCGTCGACGCCGAGGATCACCGCCGCGATCTCCAGCAGCGCATCGGTCTGGGCATTGAAGCCGCCGGTTTCGACGTCGACGACCACTGGCAGAAACCCGCGGAAGCGGTGTCCGATTTTGGTCTTGGGGGGAAGGATATCCATCGCGGCGACGTGGTGCGGGCGCACAGGATATCTATAATCTACGTCCCAGTAACAGCACGCGGCACGGCCTGCATCCCGGTAACGGATCGCGGCATCCCTGTCGCGGGATTCAAAACAAGCAACCTCACAGAGTTTTCATGAGCAAACCGCACAAGGTCGCGCTCGCCTATTCCGGCGGCCTGGACACTTCCGTCATCCTCAAATGGCTGCAGGACACGTACGGCTGCGAGGTCGTCACGTTCACGGCGGACATCGGTCAGGGCGAGGAACTCGACCACGTGCGGCCGAAGGCGGAAGCGCTCGGCGTCAAGGAGATCTTCATCGACGATCTGCGCGAGGAGTTCGTGCGCGATTTCGTCTTCCCGATGTTCCGCGCCAACGCGATCTACGAGGGCGAGTACCTGCTCGGCACCTCGATCGCGCGGCCGCTGATCGCCAAGCGCCTGGTCGAGATCGCGCGCCAGACCGGCTGCGACGCGATCGCGCACGGCGCCACCGGCAAGGGCAACGACCAGGTGCGCTTCGAGCTCGGCGCCTACGCGCTGTGGCCGGAAGCCAGGGTCATCGCGCCGTGGCGCGAGTGGGACTTGAACTCGCGCGAGAAGCTGCTCGCATACGCCGAGAAGCACGGCATTCCGATCGCGAAGAAGAAGGGCGGCGGCTCGCCGTACTCGATGGACGCCAACGCGCTGCACATCTCCTACGAAGGCGGCGGGCTCGAGGATCCGTGGTGGTGCCCGCCGGACGACATCTGGCGCCTGACCGTGAATCCGGAAGATGCGCCCAACGAAGCGGAGTACGTGACCATCGAGTTCGAGCGCGGCGACGCGGTCGCGGTCAACGGCCAGCGCCTGACGCCTTACGGCGTGCTCGACGCGCTCAACCAGCTCGGCGGCAGGCACGGCATCGGCCGCCTCGACATCGTCGAGAACCGCTACGTCGGCATCAAATCGCGCGGCTGCTACGAGACCCCGGGCGGCACGATCCTGCTCAAGGCGCACCGCGCGATCGAGTCGCTATGCCTCGACCGCGAGCAGGCGCACCTCAAGGACGAGCTGATGCCGCGCTACGCCGGGCTGATCTACAACGGCTACTGGTTCAGCCCCGAGCGCCGCGCGTTGCAGGCGCTGATCGACGACACCCAGCTCAAGGTCAACGGCGAGGTGCGCCTCAAGCTGTTCAAAGGCAGCGTCTACAACGCCGGCCGCCGCTCGCCGGATTCGCTGTTCGACGCCACGCTGTCGACCTTCGAGGACGACCGCGGCGCCTACAACCAGAAAGATGCCGAGGGCTTCATCCGCCTCAGCGGGCTGCGGCTGCGCACGGCAGCCCGGCGCGACCAGCGCTGACGGCGCGCCGTGTTCCCGCGGCGTTTGGCGGAGCGGCAGAGTATGCTCGGTGCACGGCGGAGAGACGGCATGGACGGTGACGGCGGGATCAGGATCGTACGCGCGCGCGGGATCGGGCTCGCCTGCCTGGAGCAGGGACAGGGCCCTCTGGTGCTGTGCCTGCACGGCTTTCCCGACACCGCGCATAGTTTCGAGCCACTGCTGGCCCGGCTCGCGCAGGACGGCTATCACGCCGTCGCGCCGTTTCTGCGCGGCTGGCTGCCCAGCGGGCTCGCGGCCGACGGCGACTACCGCATCACGACGATCGCCGACGACGTCGTCGAGCTGATCGGTGCGCTGGGCGCCAGGCGCGCTCACCTGATCGGACACGACTGGGGCGCGGTGGCGAGCTACATTGCGGCGGCGCGGCACCCGGATCGCGTCGGCGCCGTCGTCACCGCCGCGGTGCCGCACCTGCGGCGCTTCCTGCTGCGGCCGACGCTGCGCCAGCTCCATCGCTCGCGCTACATGGGTTTCTTCCAGCTGCCGCGCATCCCGGAGCGCCGCATCGCCGCGCACGATTTCGCGTGGCTGCGCCGCCTCGTACGCGAGTGGTCGCCGCGCTGGGGCTTCACCGACGCGGATCTCGCGCCGGTGGTGGCGAGCCTGGCGATTCCCGAGCGCCGCGCGGCGGCCCTGGCCTACTACCGCAGCCTGCCCCGGGTACTGGCCGATCCGCGCAACTGGCCGGCTTTGTTGCGCCCGCTGCCGGTGCCTGCGAAAGTGATCTGGGGCGCTGACGATGGCTGCATCGGCGCAGAGATGTTCGAGGACCAGGCGCATTGCTTCGGCGCCGGCTACGTGCCGGTGCGCATCGACGGCGCCGGGCACTTCATGCATCGCGAGCAGCCGGGCCGCTTCGCCGACGAAGTGGCAGCCTTTCTCGCCCGCCATCCGATCTGAGTTCGAGTCGGAAAGGCGGGTTTGTAGGTTGCCGGTTGCGGGTTGCAGGTTGCAGCGTAGAACGTAGCCTTGTGCAACCCGCAACCGCCTTCGTCCAAAGGCCAGGCGCGCGGCGCGGCAGCCCGGCCTACAGCCTGAACGACTCGCCCAGATAGACGCGGCGGACCGTTTCGTTGTGCAGCAGCTGCTCGGGCGCGCCCTCGGCGATGACCTCGCCTTCGGCGAGGATGTAGGCGCGCTCGCAGATGCCGAGCGTTTCGCGGACGTTGTGATCGGTGATCAGCACGCCGATGCCGCGCTCGCGCAGCTGGTGCACGATCGACTGGATGTCGCCGACGGCGATCGGGTCGACGCCGGCGAAGGGCTCGTCGAGCAGGATGAACTGCGGATTCGCCGCCAGCGCACGGGCGATCTCGACGCGGCGCCGCTCGCCGCCGGACAGGGCCTGACCCTCGGCGTCGCGGATCTGGCTGATGTGCAGCTCGCCGAGCAGGCGCTCGAGCTCGCGCTTGCGCTCGGCGCGCGTCAGGTCGCGGCGCAGCTCCAGGATCGCGAGGATGTTGTCGGCCACCGACAGCGAGCGGAACACGCTCGCCTCCTGCGGCAGGTAGCCGATGCCCAGCCGCGCGCGTGCGTGCATCGGCAGCGGCGTGATGTCGCGGCCGTCGAGCTCGATGCGGCCGCCGTCGGCAGCGATCAGGCCGACGATCATGTAGAACGAGGTCGTCTTGCCGGCGCCGTTGGGACCGAGCAGGCCGACGATCTCGCCGGCCTCGACGTTCAGCGACACCTCGCGCACGACGGTGCGCTTCTTGTAGCGCTTGACCAGCTTTTCGGCACGCAGCACCGGCGCACTCATGGCGTTCCTTCCGGCGCGGCCGTCGGTGCCGGCCCCGGCGCAGCGGTGCTTTCCCCGGTCCCAGCCGGCGGCTGGATCACGATGCGCACCTGTCCGCCCTGGCCGCCGACCGCGCGGATGCGGCGCTCGGCGATGGCGTACTCGATCTGCTCGCTTCTGACCTCGTCGGTGCCGCGCAACAGCCGCGCATCGCCCGTCATCTGGATCACGCCGGTGCGCGTGTCGTAGTCGATGCGCTCGGCGGTCGCCGACACCGGCTTCGCGGCGATGCCTTCGGCCTGCGGATCGCCGCTGTGATCGAGCTGCGCCGGCGAGCCGAACAGATGCACTTCGAACTGAGCTTCGCCATGCTGCATCACCGTCATGCGCTCGCCGCGCAGCGTCAGCGTGTCCGACTGCATCGAGACGTTGCCGCTATAGAGCATTTCGCCGCCTTCGACCCACTCCGCGCGGTCGGCGCTGAGCGTCACCGGGCCGCGCGGGCGCAGCGCCTCGGCGTCGCTGCGCGCGGCGTCCTGTGCCTGCGCGGCGCCGGCGAGCAGCGCCGCGATCAGCGCGCCGCGCCAGCGGGCGTCACGGCGCCGCATAACGCGCCTCGACCTGGCCGAGAAACTCGACGCGCTCCGCGTCCCAGTCCGCGCGCATGCCGCCGGCCTTGAGCTGCCGGCCGGGCGTCGTCGCGACGACGGGGTCGTCGGTGCTGATCGTGCGCGCCTCCCAGTTCACCCACAGCGTCGGCGTGTCGATGTCGATGTCCGGGCGCTGCCGCGGCTCGCCGTGGACATCGACGTCGGGGCCGAGCAGCACGCGCTTCTCGCCGGCCGGGACGCTGCCGTGCGGCGCTTCCAGCCGCCAGCTGCCGCGCGCGCCGCGTGTGACCAGGTCGATCGCCGTGAGCGTCATCGATTCGTCGTCGAAGTAGTCGATACCGCCGGCAGTCGCCTCGAACACCAGTGCGCCGGAGGCGTCGTAGCGCTGCCAGCGCGCGCCTTCCAGGTGGTAGCGCGGACGCTCCACCGCGTCGACCGTCTCGTCGACCGGGGCCTCGCGAAAGCCCTGCACCGCGAGCCAGCCCGCGATGAACGCGAGGATCGCGAGCAGCGGCAGGATCGAAGCGCTGCGGTCTGCGCTCATCGGACGCCCATCACGCCGGCAGCCGGTCCTGCGACGCCAGGATCAGGTCGATCGCTTCGCGCACCGCGCCGCAGCCGCCGGCGTAGTGGCTGACCCAGTGCGCGGCGGCCAGCGCGCTCGGGTGCGCGTCGGCGACGGTCATCGCCAGGCCGACGCGGCGCAGCAGCGGCAGGTCGGGCAGGTCGTCGCCGATGTGCGCGCATTGCCGGTCGTCGAGTCCGAGCTCGCCGCGGATGCGCAGATACGCCGGCTCCTTGTCCTCCGTGTCGAGCGTGACGTGCCGCACGCCGAGCCAGGTCAGGCGCTGGCGCATCGCCTCCGACGGCCGGCCGCTGATGACCGCGACCTCGAGGCCCTGGCGCAGTGCCAGCTTGATGCCGAAGCCGTCGCGGACGTAGTTGGTCTTGGTCTCCTCGCCCTGCGGTCCGATGTAGAGCTTGCCGTCGGTGAGCACACCGTCGATGTCGAGGAACAGGCAGCGGATCGCGCGCGCGCGCGCGGCGATCTCGGTTTGTGTGAGGCGCGCCATCTAAACGACCCCGGCGCGCAGCAGATCGTGCATGTGCACGACGCCGATCAGGCGCTGCTCGTCGTCCTTGACCAGCAGCGACGTGATCTTGTGCTTCTCCATCAGCGCCACCGCTTCCGCTGCGAGCTGGCCCGGCCCGATCGACTTGCCGCCCGGCGTCATGACCTCCGCGATCATCGCGCTGCGCACGTCGACACCGTGATCGATCACGCGGCGCAGGTCGCCATCGGTGAAGACGCCGACGACGTGTCGGTCCGGCGTCACGATCGCGGTCATGCCCAGGCCCTTGCGCGTCATCTCCAGCAGCGCCGCCGACAGCGTCGCGTCCGGCGCGACCACCGGCAGGCGCTCGCCGCGGTGCATCACGTCACTGATCTTCAGCAGCAGCCGGCGGCCGAGCATGCCCCCGGGATGCGACATCGCGAAGTCCTCGGGCGTGAAGCCGCGCGCCTCGAGCAGCGCGACGGCGAGCGCGTCGCCCATCGCCAGCGTCGCCGTCGTGCTCGAGGTCGGCGCCAGATTCAGCGGGCAGGCTTCGAGCGCCACGGAGACGTCCAGGTGTACCTCGGCGGCCTGCGCCAGCGTCGATTTCGGCTTGCCGGTCATCGCGATCAGCGGTGCCTGCATGCGCTTGAACAGCGGCAGCAGCGTGACGATCTCGGCGGTCTCGCCGGAATTGGAGATCGCCAGCACCGCATCCTGGCGCGTGATCATGCCCAGATCGCCATGGCTGGCTTCGCCGGGGTGGACGAAGAACGCCGGTGTGCCGGTGGAGGCGAGTGTGGCCGCGATCTTGCCGCCGATGTGGCCGGATTTGCCCATGCCGGTGACGACGATGCGGCCGGTGCACGCGAGCATCAGCCGGCAGGCCTGGGCGAAGGCGTCGTCGACGCGCGGGATCAGCGCGGCGATCGCGTCGCGTTCGATCTCGAGGGCGCGACGGCCCATCGCCTTGAGTTGTTCGACATCCATCGCGTCAGCCGGTGGCGGTGGCCAGCAGTATAAGGGTGTAGCCGACGTAGACCGCCAGCAGCAGCACGCCGTCGATGCGCTCCAGTTTCAGCGGCCGGCCGCGCAGGCCGGCGGCGGCCGCGTAGAGCATCAGCATCACGCCGATCATCACCGGCAGGTCGCGCCACAGCACCCAGCGGTCCGGCAAAGCACCGGGCGCGATCAGCGCCGGCGCAACCAGGATGCAGAGGATGTTGAACAGGTTCGAGCCGAGAATGTTCCCGAGCGCGATGTCGTCCTCGCCCTTGAGCAGGCCGGCGATGCTCGCGGCGAGCTCCGGCAGGCTGGTGCCGACCGCGACGATCGTCAGGCCGATGACCAGGTCGGAAACGCCCGCCGCCCGCGCCAGATTCACCGTGCCCCAGACCAGCAGCTGCGAGGCGCCGACCAGGGCGACCAGGCCGACGGCGATCCACAGGATCGCCCAGCCGCGGGATACCGGCGGCGGCAGCTCGGCGACGAGCTCGTCGGCGAAGCTGTCGCCGGCTCCGGCGCGCGCGGTGCGCAGGCTCCAGCCGATGAAGCCGGCGAAACCGACGGCGAGCACCGCGCCGTCGATGCGGTCGAGCGAGCCGTCGACCACGAGCCCGAACAGCAGCAGGCTCGCGGCCAGGCACATCGGCAGCTCGCGGCGCAGGATCTGCGACTTGACGTCGAGCACCTTGATCGCGGCACAGACGCCGAGGATCAGCGCGACGTTGGCGATGTTGGAGCCGACGACGTTGCCGATGGCGATGCCGCTGCTGCCCTGCAGCGCCGCCAGCGTCGATACCGCGAGCTCGGGCGCCGAGGTGCCGAAGCCGACGACGACCATGCCGACGACGAGCGGTGCAATGCCCAGCGCGCGCGCGAGCCCGGCGGCGCCGAGCACGAAGCGATCGGCGGCCCAGACCAGCAGCAGCAGGCCGGCGCCGACGGCAGCAAAGGACAGGAGCATCGCAGGTCCCAGGGTGGAAAAGGGCGGCATCTTACAAGAAGTCGCCGCGGCAGCTGCCGGCGCGGCGGAAGGCCTATAATTTGCGGCTATGCAAACGGCCATCGCCATGGCCGGCGTCCACAAAACCTACGGCTCGACCGTCGCGCTCAAGGGAATCGATCTCGATATCCGGCAGGGCGAGTTTTTCGGTCTGCTGGGGCCCAACGGCGCCGGCAAATCCACGCTGATCAACATCACCGCCGGCCTCGTGCAGATGGACGCGGGCCGTATCGCCGTGCTCGGCTACGACACCGTGCGCCAGTATCGCCAGGCGCGCCGTCGTCTCGGCGTGGTTCCTCAGGAGCTCGTGTTCGATCCGTTCTTCACGGTGCGCGACATGCTGCGGATTCAAGCCGGCTACTACGGTTGCGGCCGCGAGGCCTGGCCGTGGATCGACGAGATGCTCGAGCGCCTCGACCTCGCCGGCAAGGCGAGCAGCTCGATGCGCGCGCTGTCGGGCGGCATGAAGCGGCGCGTGCTGATCGCGCAGGCGCTGGTGCACCGGCCGCCGGTGGTGATCCTCGACGAACCGACCGCCGGTGTCGACGTCGAGCTGCGGCGCACGCTGTGGCAGTTCATGAGCGAGCTGCACCGCCAGGGCACGACGGTCGTCCTGACCACGCACTACCTCGAGGAGGCGCAGGAGCTGTGCGAGCGCATCGCGATCCTCGATCACGGGGCGCTGCAGGTCGTCGAAACCACGCGGCAGCTGCTGGCGCGCCATCCGTTCCGCTTTCTGCGGCTCAAGCTCGCTGGCGGCGCGCAGCTGCCGGAGTCGCTGCAGCCGCTCGTCGCCGGCGAGATCGATGGCGTCGTCGAGCTCAAGCTCGAAACCGCGAAGCATCCGATCGGCCGCGTGTTCGCGGCGCTGGGCGCCGCCGGTATCGCGATCGAGGACGTGCACACGCGTGAGCCGGACCTCGAGGACATCTTCGTCGACATTACCGGCGAAGACCGCGGAACCGAGCAGCGGAGTGCGGCATGACCCCCGACCAGATCGGCTTCATGACGCTCCTGAAGAAGGAGATCAAGCGCTTCTGGTCGGTGCTCGGCCAGACCGTCACTGCACCGGTGGTGACGACGATGCTCTATCTGCTGGTGTTCGCGCAGGCGATGAAGGATCGGGCGTCGGCTTACGAGGGCATCACCTACACCGAGTTTCTCGTGCCCGGTCTGGTGATGATGGCGGTGATCCAGAACGCCTTCGCCAATACCTCGTCGAGCCTCACGCAGTCGAAAGTGATGGGCAATCTGGTGTTCCTGCAGATGGCGCCGATCGGCCCGCTGGAGTGGTTCGGCGCCTACGTCATCGCCGCGCTGGTGCGCGTCACGCTCGTCGCCGCCGCGATGCTCGCGGTGACGCTGCCGATCGTGCCGCTGCCGGTCGAGGCGCCGCTGGCGCTGCTGGCGGTGTTTCTGCTCGCCGGCGCGAGCCTCGCCGTCTTCGGGCTGATCGCCGGCATCGTCGCCGAGAAGTTCGATCATCTGGCCGCGTTCACCAACTTCTTCGTGATGCCGCTGTCGTTCCTCTCCGGCGTGTTCTATTCGGTGCATGCGCTGCCGCCGCTGTGGTATCACGCCAGCCATCTGAATCCGTTCTTCTACATGATCGACGGCTTCCGCTACGGCTTTTTCGGCTACGCTGACGTGCCGATCTGGCAGAGCCTCGTCTGGTGCACCGGCTTCTTCCTGGTGATGTCCG
>JBFMCQ010000010.1:53393-83869 GCA_040754295.1 Pseudomonadota bacterium
CACGCCAGCCATCTGAATCCGTTCTTCTACATGATCGACGGCTTCCGCTACGGCTTTTTCGGCTACGCTGACGTGCCGATCTGGCAGAGCCTCGTCTGGTGCACCGGCTTCTTCCTGGTGATGTCCGTCGTGTGCCTGTGGATGCTGGTGACCGGATACAGACTGAAGAGGTGAGGCGTGAGGCAGGCTCGTGAGGCGTGAGGCGTGAGGCGAAGGTTGGTGACGATGAACAAGGATGAAATCAAGGGCCTGATCGAGGCCGGGCTGCCGGGCGCGACGGTTACCGTGTACGGCGACGATGGGCAGCACTTCGAGGCCGAGGTCGTCTGCGCCGACTTCGCCGGCAAGCCGATGCTCGCGCAGCATCGCATGGTATATGCGACGCTGGGCGAGCGCATGGGCCGCGAGATCCACGCGCTGCACCTGAAAACGAGGGCAAGCTGATGCATCGCCCCACGCCTCACGCCTCACGCCTCACGGCCTTCTGATGGACAAGCTGCTGATCGAAGGCGGGGTCCGGCTCGCCGGCGAAGTGCGCGCCTCGGGTGCCAAGAACGCCGCGCTGCCGATCCTGTGCGCGGCGATACTCGCCGACGGGCCGCTGCGGCTGTCGAACGTGCCGCAGCTCAAGGACGTGCGCACCACGCTGCAGCTGCTCGCACAGATGGGCGTGAAGGTGGCGCAGGACGGCACCGTCGTCGAGGTCGACGCGCAGCCGATTCGCACGCACGTCGCGCCCTACGAGCTGGTGCGCACGATGCGTGCGTCGATCCTCGTGCTCGGTCCGCTGCTCGCGCGTCGCGGCGAAGCGCAGGTGTCGCTGCCCGGCGGCTGCGCGATCGGCGCGCGGCCGGTGAACCTGCATCTGGCCGGCCTGCAGGCGATGGGCGCGAAGATCAGCGTCGAGGGCGGCTTCATCCATGCGCAGGCGCAGCGTCTGCGCGGTGCGCGCATCGTCCTCGACACGGTCACGGTCACCGGCACCGAGAATCTGATGATGGCGGCCGCGCTCGCCGACGGCACCACGGTGCTGGAGAACGCGGCGCGCGAGCCGGAAGTCGTCGATCTGGCACGCTGCCTGACCACGATGGGCGCGAGGATCCGCGGTGCCGGCACGACGACCATCGTCGTCGACGGCGTGCCGAGTCTGCATGCCGCCGAGCACGCGGTGCTGCCGGACCGCATCGAGACCGGCACCTTCCTCGTCGCCGCGGCGATCACGCGCGGGCAGGTGCGGGTCACGCACACCGATCCCGGCCTGCTCGACGCGGTGCTGGTCAAGCTGCAGCAGGCCGGCGCGCAGGTCCGCACCGGCGAGGATTTCATCGAGCTCGACATGCGCGGCGAGCGGCCCAAAGCGGTGAACGTGCACACGATGCCGCATCCCGGGTTTCCGACCGACATGCAGGCGCAGCTGATGGCGCTGGATTGCGTCGCCCACGGCACCGGCGTGATCACCGAGACGATCTTCGAGAACCGCTTCCAGCACGCGCTGGAGCTGCAGCGCATGGGCGCGGACATCCGCCTGGAAGGCCCGACGGCGATCGTCACCGGCTGCGAGCGCCTGACCGCCGCACCGGTGATGGCGACCGACCTGCGCGCGTCGGCCGCGCTGGTCGCCGCCGCGCTGGCCGCCGATGGCGAGAGCCTGGTCGATCGCATCTACCACCTGGACCGCGGCTATGAGCGCATCGAGGCCAAGCTGGCGAGTCTCGGCGCGCGCATTCGGCGCGTGACGTGAGGACGAACGGCGGCTGCAGCTTGCGGGCTGCGGGTTGCAGAACCGACTGCAGCAGCATTTACTGCAGCCTGCAACCGGCAACCTGCAACCGCATTTTCCAGGCTCCATGAGCAATCCCGACCGCCTCGCCGTCCTGATCGACGCCGACAACACGCAACCGGCGATCGCCGAGGCGCTGCTCGCCGAGATCGCGAAGTACGGCGTGGCCAGCGTCAAGCGCGTCTACGGCGACTGGACGTTGCCCAACCTCAAGGGCTGGAAGGATCAGCTCGCCGAGCATGCGATCCAGCCGATGCAGCAGTTCCGCTACACGACCGGCAAGAACGCGACCGACAGCGCGATGATCATCGACGCGATGGACCTGCTCTACACCAGCCGCTTCGACGGCTTCTGCATCGTGAGCAGCGACAGCGACTTCACGCGGCTGGCGTCGCGCCTGCGCGAATCGGGCATGACCGTCTACGGCTTCGGCGAGCGCAAGACGCCGGCCTCGCTGGTCTCCGCCTGCGACAAATTCGTTTACCTCGACGTGCTGCGCGAGGCGGCCGAGGACGAGGCGCAGCCGCCGCCGAAGAAGGCCAGCGCCGCGGCGCTCAAGCAGGACAGCAAGCTCGTGCGCCTGCTGCGCGATGCCGTCGACGCCGCGAGCGACGACGAGGGCTGGGCAGGGCTGGGCGCCGTCGGCAGCCTGATCAGCAAGCAGGTGCCGGATTTCGACTCGCGCAACTACGGCTTCGGCAAGCTCAGCGAGCTGGTCGTCGCGACTGGTCTGTTCGAAATCGACGAGCGCAAGTCCGGGGACGGCCGGCAGAAGACGATGTTTCTGCGCGACAAGCGGCGCAAGGCTTGAATTAATGCCGCGGGCGCTCGAGGGCCGGCCCCGCTACAATCGCGCCCTCTCATGAGCGCTCTGACCATTGCCCTGTCGAAGGGCCGCATCCTCGAAGAAAGCCTGCCGCTGCTCGGCCGCCTGGGCCTGGATCCGGTCGGCGACATCGACCGGCTGCTGCGGCTGC
Source organism: Pseudomonadota bacterium (assembly GCA_040754295.1). Taxonomy (GTDB): domain Bacteria; phylum Pseudomonadota; class Gammaproteobacteria; order Nevskiales; family Nevskiaceae; genus Solimonas. The sequence goes on from JBFMCQ010000010.1 coordinate 56,151, forward strand.
CGTCGCGCGATCCGCAGGTGTCGCTGCTGATCGTGCGCCCGGCCGACGTGCCGACCTACGTCGAGCACGGTGCGGCGGACCTGGGCATCGTCGGCAAGGACGTGCTGATGGAGCACGGCGGCGCGGCCCTCTACGAGCCGCTGGATCTCGACATCGCGCGCTGCCGGCTGTCGGTCGCGGCGAAGAAGGACGGCCCGCGGCCCGACGGCGTGCGCCGCCTGCGCGTCGCGACCAAGTACCCGGAGATCACGCGCCGGCACTTCGCGCAGAAAGGCGAGCAGGTCGAGATCATCAAGCTCTACGGCTCGATGGAGCTGGCGCCGCTGGTTGGGCTGGCCGATCTGATCGTCGATCTCGTCGCCACCGGCGGCACGCTCAAGGCCAACGGCCTGGTCGAGATCGAGACGATCTGCCAGGTGACGTCGCGGCTCGTCGTCAACAAGGCGGCGATGAAGATGAAGAACGCCGCGATCCAGTCGCTGCTGGCGCGCATTTCAACGGCGGTGGGTGATGCTTGAGCTGCGCCGTCTCGACGCGTCCGCGCCGGATTTCCGCGCCCGGCTCGATGCGCTGCTCGACCGTGCGCCGGAGACCGGCCGTGACATCGTGCAGGCGGTCGATACGATCATCGCCGACGTGCGCGCGCGCGGCGACGCCGCGCTCGTCGAGCTGACCAAGCGCTTCGACCGCCGCAGCGTGGCGAGCGCCGCCGAGCTCGAGGTGCCGCGCGCGGCGCGCCAGCAGGCCTGGGACGCGCTCGCACCGCAGCTGCGCGACGCGCTGGAGCAGGCGGCGACGCGCATCCGCGCCTATGCCGAGCATCAGAAACTGCAGGACTTCGAGTTCACCGACGGGCTGGGCAACCGCCTCGGCCAGCAGATCACCGCGCTCGAGCGCGTCGGCATCTACGTGCCCGGCGGCAAGGCGGCGTATCCGTCGTCGGTGCTGATGAACGCGATCCCCGCACAGGTTGCCGGTGTCGATGAGATCGTCATGGTGGTGCCGGCGCCCGGCGGCGAGCTGAGCCCGGTGGTGCTCGCCGCCGCGCATCTGGCCGGCGTCGACCGCGTGTTCAGCGTCGGCGGCGCGCAGGCGATCGCTGCGCTCGCCTACGGCACGCAGACCGTGCCCGCGGTCGACAAGATCGTCGGGCCGGGCAACGCCTATGTCGCCGCGGCCAAGCGCGCGGTGTTCGGCAAGGTCGGCATCGACTCGATCGCGGGGCCGTCGGAAATCGTTGTCATCAGCGACGGCGCCTCCGATCCGCGCTGGATCGCAATGGATCTGTTCTCGCAGGCCGAGCACGGCGAGGACTCCGAGGCGATCCTGGTCTCGCCCGACGCGGCGTTTCTGGATCGCGTCGCCGCGGCGATGGACGAGCGCGTGCGGGGCCTGCCGCGCGCCGGCATCGTCGAGACCTCGATCCGCGAGCGCGGTGCGCTGATCCGCGTGCGCGACCTCGACGAGGCCTGCGCGGTCGCCAACCACATCGCGCCCGAGCATCTGGAGCTGGCGATCGACGATGCGCGCGCGTGGCTGCCGAAGATCCGCCACGCCGGCGCGATCTTCATCGGCCGCCATACGCCCGAAGCCTTTGGCGACTACTGCGCGGGTCCCAACCATGTGCTGCCGACCTCGCGCGCCGCGCGCTTCGCCAATCCGCTCGGTGTCTACGAATTCCAGAAGCGCAGCAGCCTCATCGAATGCACCCCCGACGGCGCCCGACCCCTCGCGGCGATCGCCGGCCGCATCGCCGACGCCGAGGGCCTGCAGGCGCACGCGCAGTCGGCGCGCGATCGCGGGTGAGCGCGCGACAGCTTCAATGCAATAGGCCTCACCACAGGCGCGCAATCCATCCGGACCGGCCGGCAAGCGTATCGAATATGGGCTCCGCCGAGAGCAACGGTAGCTGCTCGTGCATCGCCGTAGCCGCAAGCAGGCGGTCGAATGGGTCACGGTGCGGCCAGTCCATCGTCGCGCCCGCCAGACAGATCTCAGCGCCGAGCACCGCGGTGCGGCCGCCCTGTTTTTCCAGCAGACGCGGCAGTCGATCGACGAATGGTGCCATCTCGGGCCATTTGCCGAGGCGCACCTTCTGACCGACTTCGAAGAAGCTGATCGGACTGACGAAGACTCCTTCGGCCCGCAGGAGGAGCGCCCGCGCCGCATTCGACAGGCGCCGGTCGTCAGTCAGCGACCATGCCCAAGCATGCGTGTCCAGAAGGACCGTCTTCACTCCCCGCTTTCCCAGCGCGCGAGCTCTTCGTCCTCCATCGGCTCGAAGAAATCGGGGCCGGCGCCGGTCAGCTTGTTCTTGAGCAGTCCGATCTTAAAGCGGCCTTGCGGGAGGGGAACGATCTTCGCGACCGGGTTCTTGCCCTTGGCGATGATCACTTCCTCGCCGGACAAGGCGGCGTCGATCAGTTTCGACAGATGTGTCTTCGCAGCGTGTATCGTGAACTGCATGGCCGATGCTCAGTTTAGTCGACTGGACTAAGTATAACGGGACCTGACGGCAATGGCAGCAGTCAATGCTACTGCGCCGAGCGAAACCGCATGACGATCCGCCGCAGCTGCCGATACCCCTCCACCAGCCGCGGCCCGGGGCGGCCGAGGAACTCTTCACTGATCGCGTAGACCCGGCCGTCGCGAACCGCCGGCGTGGACTGCCAGCCCGCGCGCCGCAGGACGACATCGGCGCGGTATTTGTCGACTTTCACGCCGCACCAGGACATCGCGATCGCGTCCGGTGGCGCGGCCAGCGCGTCGAGGTCCACGCTCGCGCTCTTGGCATCGGTTTCCAGCGCATTGCGCGCGCCGGCGCGCTCGATCAGGTCGTGCACCCAGGAGCGGCGCGCGGCGGCGATCACCGGCTTGGGCCACCATTCGACGAGCACGCGCGGCGCATCCGCGCGACGTGCGACGGCCGGCATCGCGGTGTCCATCTCGTGCGCGAGCTGCTGGCCGCGCTCGGGCACGCCCAAGGCGGCCGCGATCGCCCGGACGCTCGCGAAGACCTCGTCGAGACTCTGTGGATCGACGACCAGGCAGTGCAGTCCGGCTCGCTGCAGTGCTTCGACGATGCGCTCGTGGCCCGGGACCGTCAGTGAGGTGAGCACGAGGTCGGGCCGCAGCGCGGCCACGGCGCCGACGTCGATCGCGAGATCGCGGCCGAGTTGCGGCAGGGCGGCGACGACGTCCGGCGGAAAATCGGAATCGCTGTCCACGGCGACGAGATTGCCCGCACAGCCGAGCGCGCAGACGATCTCCGTGTTGGAGCAGGTATGGGAGACGACCCGCACGACCCGGGCCCTTCCTTCAGTGCGCGCTTTCCAGCTGCGCCAGCACGCGCGGACTGTTGCGCGCCCAGGCGTGGCGCAGTGCGATGGCGAGCAGCCTGCCGATCAGCGGCAGCTTGCCGTCGAAGCGGATCACGTAATCGATCTCGGTGGCGCCGTCGGCCGCGCGAAAATCGATGGTGCCGAGATGGTTCTTGATCGGACCGCCGCGCGTGACCGTGTACGCGATGCGCCGGTTGGGCTCGAAGGTGACGATCGTCTCCTCGAAGGCCAGCGGGCCGGAGCCGATGCGGCGCACCGAGCCGACGCCGTTGGGGTCGCCGGTGCCTTCCTTGATGCGCCGGCAGCGGCCGCCGAGCAGGCGGACGAAGCGCTCGTGATCGGCACAGAACGCGAAGACGGATTCGAGCGGCGCGTTGACGCGCGCCTGCAGGCGGACTTCTTCTCGGGGCATTGGCACTCGCCGTTTGGGTGGGGCAGCGCGGCAAAGACACTGCGTATCGGAGATAATACGCGCCGGAGTCGGCCGGACAACCGCTGCCGCGCCTTGCGCGGGGGAGGAAAGTCCGGGCTCCACAGGGCACGGTGCCAGGTAACGCCTGGGCGGCGCGAGCCGACGGAAAGTGCAACAGAGAGCAGACCGCCGATGGCCGCGCTGCGGCACAGGCAAGGGTGAAACGGTGCGGTAAGAGCGCACCGCGAGTCCGGCAACGGACCGGCACGGCAAACCCCACCGGGAGCAAGACCAAATAGGGAAGGAGCGCGCGCAAGCGCGCGACGCGCGGCCCGCGCGCCTTCCGGGTAGGTTGCTGGAACGTGGCGGCGACGTCGCGTCTAGAGGAATGGTTGTCGGGGTGCGCAAGCACCCGCACAGAACCCGGCTTACAGGCCGACTCCGCCTTCTTCTGCGATTTTGCTTTAACAGTCCACCTTAATTCATTGTTTTCCAAGCATATAGTGCGGTCGTTCAGCGACCGCTCATAAGGTCCTGTTTTCCCAAAGTTTTTGCCCGATCAGCGGCTTGCGGCTCCACATGCGCTGGCGTATAGTGCCCGCGTGGTGGAAAGTGGGAGAAAGTGGGGAACAGGCCCCAGTCGCGCATGTTCAAGGGAACGCATCACCTCGCGGTGGATGACAAGGGTCGCCTGGCGATCCCGGCGCGCTTTCGCCAGTCGCTGGCCGAGCAGTGCGATTCGCAGCTGGTGATCACGATCGGGCCCAATCCCTGCCTCGAGATCTATCCGCTGCCCGAGTTCGAGCGCATCGTGCGCGACATCGAAGCCATGGAAGACCGCATCCAGGCGGAAACGCTCAAGCAGTGGTTCATCGGCTTTGCCGTCGATGCCGAAATCGACAAGCAGGGTCGCGTGCTGCTGCCGCCGATGCTGCGCAAGCGCGCGCAGCTCGACGGCGCCGCCGTGCTGATGGGGCAGAACACCCGCTTCGATCTCTGGTCGGAACAAGAATGGCAGCAGCGTTTCGGCGAGAGCATCGATCAGAAGCCTTCGCTACTCGACGCGTTCCGGACGATCCGCAGGTGAGGTGTGCACATGTCCTTCGACGGCACGCCCATCCCTCGCCGCGCTGGGTCTGACGGCTCCATGGCGCTCCATCGACCGGTCATGCTCGAGGCAGCGGTGGCCGGTCTGGCTCCGCGGCCGGCCGGCATCTATGTCGACTGCACCTACGGACGCGGCGGGCACAGCGCGGCGATTCTCGAGCGCCTCGGCGGCAGCGGCACGCTGCATGCGCTCGACCAGGACCCGGAGGCCGTCGCCGACGCGCGCGCGCGCTTCGCCGGCGTGCCCGGCTTCATCATCCACGCCCGCAACTTTGGCGCACTCGGCATGCTCGCCGCGGAGCTCGGCATTGTCGGCCGCATCGACGGCGTGCTGATGGATCTCGGCGTGTCGTCGCCGCAGCTCGACGCCGCCGAGCGCGGCTTCAGCTTCGGCAAGCCGGGCCCGCTGGACATGCGCATGAACCCGGCCGCCGGCGAGTCGGCGGCACAGTGGCTCGCGCGCGCACCCGAGGCGGAGATCGCCGACGTGCTGTGGCGCTACGGCGAGGAGCGCAACAGCCGGCGCATCGCACGGCGCATCGTGCAGCAGCGCACGAGCCGGCCGATCACGACCACGGCCGAGCTCGCCGCGCTGATCGCGTCGGTGCCCGGCCCGCGCAGCCGTAGCATCCATCCGGCGACGCGCAGCTTTCAGGCGATCCGCATTCACGTCAACCGCGAGCTCGAGATGCTGGAGCAGGGGCTCGCGGCGGCGATCGAGGTGCTCGCGCCCGGCGGGCGGCTCGTCGTCATCAGCTTCCATTCGATCGAGGACCGGCTGGTCAAGCATCGCCTGCGCGACGCCGCGCGCGCCGAGCCGCCGCGGCTCAAGCTGCTCGGCAAGCAGTTTCCGTCGGCGCAGGAATGCGCGGACAACCCGCGGGCGCGCAGCGCGGTGCTGCGCATCGCCGAGAAGCTGCCATGAAGCGCGGCGCGCTGATGCTGCCGCTGGCGCTCGCGCTCGCCGTCGTCGTTTCGGCGCTCGCGGTCGTGCGCACCAAGCACGAGAACCGCGCGCTGGTCGCCGAGCTCGAGGCGCTGCGCCAGGAGCGCGAGCGCCTGGAGATGGAGTGGGCGCAGCTGCAGCTCGAAGAGGCGACGCTGGCGCACAACAACCGCGTCGACAAGTTCGCGCGCGAGCAGCTCGGCATGACCGAGCCGCGCGATTACGTCATCGTGAGCGGTCGGCCGTGAGCGCGGCGATCCGCAACCTGAGCGCCGAGCCCGTCGGCACGTGGCGCAGCCGCTTCGTCGCCGGCGCGCTCGCGCTCGGCGCGGTCATCGTGCTCGGGCGCGCGTTCCAGCTGCAGGTGCTGGAACGCGACTTCCTGACACGCGAGGGCAACAAGCGCCACATCCGCACGGTGACGATTCCGGCGCATCGCGGCGCGATCCGCGACCGGCGTGGCGAGCCGCTGGCGCTGTCGGCGCCGGTGGAGACGATCTGGGTGGTGCCGTCGGCGCTGCTCGAATCGCCGCCGCACGTCACCGCGCTCGCCAAGCTGCTCGACCGCCGGCCCTCGGAGCTGGAGCGCTTTTTGCGCGCGCGCATCGACCGCAAGTTCGTCTACGTCAGCGATCCGCTGTCGCCGGCCGAGGCCAAGCGCATTCTGTCGCTCGACGCGCCGGGCGTGTTCTCGGAGCCGTCGTATGCGCGCTACTACCCGGCCGGCGAGATCGCCGGCCAGATCGTCGGCTTCACCGGCCGCGACGGCGACGGGCTGGAGGGCATCGAGCGCGCCCAGGAGACGGTGCTCGCCGGCCGCGCCGGCGAGCGCAGCGTGATCCGCGACCGTCAGGGCCGCGTCGTCGAGGACGCGCTGGAGTTCCGCGAAGCCGTGCCCGGCGAGACGGTGACGCTGACGATCGACCTGCGCATCCAGTATCTCGCCTACCGCGAGCTCAAGGACGCGGTCGCGCAGCACAAGGCGCGCGGCGGCGTGATCGCCGTTGCCGACAGCACCACCGGCGAGATTCTGGCGATCGCCGCGCAGCCCGGCTTCAACCCGAACAATCGCGGCGAGCGCATGTCCAAGGGGACGCGCAACCGCGCGATCGTCGATTCCTTCGAGCCGGGCTCGACCGCCAAGCCGCTGCTGGTTGCGCAGGCGCTGGAGCTGGGTATTTACCAACCGACGAGTCTCATCGATACGACGCCGGGCACGTTCAAGGTCGGCGCACTCACCGTGCGCGACATCCACCCCCAGGGCGTCGTCGATCTGGCCAAGCTGCTGAGCAAGTCGAGCAACGTCGGCGCCGCCAAGATCGGCATGGCGCTCGGCCCGGAGGCGGTGTGGTCGGGCTATCAGCGCTTCGGCTTCGGCGAGCCGGTCTACACCGGCTTTCCCGGCGAAGCCTCGCCGGTGCTGCGCCATTACACGGACTGGGGCCAGATCGCGACGGCGACCGCGTCCTACGGCTACGGCTTTTCGCTCAACGCGCTGCATCTGCTGCGCGCCTACGCGGCGCTCGCCAACGACGGGCTGATGCCGCAGATCAAGCTGGTGCGCGGCGGCCGGCCGCTGCCGCCGCAGCGCGCGGTGTCGGCGGCGACCGCGCGCGAGGTGCGGCGGATGCTGGAGCAGGTGGTGACGCCGGCGGGCACCGCGCGGCGCGCCGCGATCGCCGGTTACCGCGTCGCCGGCAAGACCGGCACCGTGCGCAAGGTCGCCGACACCGGCGGCTACGACGGCAACCGTCACCAGTCGCTGTTCGTCGGCATGGTGCCGGCGGAGCATCCGCGGCTGGTCGGACTGGTGATGATCGACGAGCCCGGTGCCGAGGGCTACTACGGCGGCCTCGTCGCTGCGCCGGTGTTCTCGCGGGTGATGCAGGACGCCGCGCGGCTGCTGCAGATCTCGCCGGAGGGCAGCGACGCGCCCGAGCTGGCGCCCGCAATCCCCCGCACGCACGCGGCTGCTGCCCGCGCCCCGGCAGGAGCACCGCGCACATGACCGCCGCGCGCTCCCTGCAGACCCTGCTCGCCGGCTTCGGCGTGCCGGCGCCGGACGTCGAAGTCGCCGGCGTCGAGATGGATTCGCGGCGCGTATCGCCGGGTGATCTGTTCCTCGCCTGCCGCGGCCGCGCCAGCCACGGTCTGGCGCATCTGGAGCAGGCGCTCGCGCGCGGCGCCGCCGCGGTGGCCTGGGAGCCGGCACCCGGTTGGGCGCAGCCGGACACCGGCGTGCCGGAGATCGCGGTGCCCGCGTTGTCCACCCGCGCCGGCGAGATCGCTGCGCGCTTCTTCGGCCGGCCGTCGCAGCAGATGTTCTGCATCGGCGTCACCGGTACCGACGGCAAGACCTCCACCGCCTATCTGATCGCGCAGGCGCTCGACCGGCTCGAGCTCCCCTGCGCCTACATCGGCACGATCGGCATCGGCCGCGCCGGTGCGCTGCGCAGCGCGACGCATACGACGCCGGACCCGGTGAGCCTGCAGCGCTGCGTCGCCGAACTGCGCGACGCCGGTGCGCGCGCGCTGGCGATGGAAGTGTCTTCGCACGCGCTCGCCCAGGAGCGCATCGCCGGCATGCACTTCGACGTCGCCGTGCTGACCAACATCACGCGCGACCACCTCGACTATCACGGCACGGTCGACGACTACGCCGCCGCCAAGCGCAAGCTGTTCGAGCGCGCCGAGCTGTCGTCGATCGTGCTCAACCGCGACGACGACTACGGCGCGCGCTGGGCCGCCGCCTTCTCCCGTCTCCCGTCTCCGGCCCTGAGCGTCTACGGCCTCGACGGCGAGCCGCCGCGCGGCCCGGCCTACGTCATCGGCCGCGATCTGCAGCTGACGCCCTCCGGCATCCGCTTCGCGCTCGACACCTCGTGGGGGCCTGCGCAGCTCGACAGCCGGCTGCTCGGCCGCTTCAACGCCTACAACCTCATGGCCGCCGCGGCGGTGCTGCTCGCGCGCGGCATCGCGCTCGAGCGCGTCGTGTCTGCGCTGGCGCAGTCGCGCACGGTGCCGGGGCGCATCGAAGGCTTCCGCGGACCGAAGGCGAAGCCGCTGGTCGTCGTCGACTACGCGCATACGCCGGACGCGCTGCGCCAGATCCTCGGCGCGCTGCGCGCGCACACGCCGGGCCGCCTGATCTGCGTGTTCGGCTGCGGCGGCGACCGCGACCGCGGCAAGCGCCCGCTGATGGGCGCCGCCGCCGCCGAGCTCGCCGACCGCGTCATCGTCACCGACGACAATCCCCGCGGCGAAAAACCTGAATCCATCATTGAGGACATTCTTGCCGGCATCCCCCGCCTCACCCCTCACGCCTCACGCCTCACGGTGATCCACGACCGCGCCGAAGCGATCCGCCAGGCCGTGGCCACCGCCGGCGAACGGGACGTCGTCGTCGTCGCCGGCAAGGGCCACGAGCAGACGCAGACCTATGGCACCGAGCCGCGGCCGTTCAGCGACCGCGAATTCGTCGCCGGCCTGATCGGCGCCGCGTATACGGAGCAAGGAGCATGATGGCCATCTCCGAGCTGCGTGCAGCGCTGAACGCGGAGCAGCGCCACGGCGACGCGATCTTCGAGCGCGTGGTCATCGACAGCCGCGCCGTGCAGGCGGGCGATCTGTTCGTCGCGCTGCGCGGCGAGCGCCACGACGGCCACGCCTTCGTCGCGCAGGCGCGCGCCGCCGGCGCCGTCGCCGCGCTGGTCGCCGACTGGGTCGACCTCGAGCTGCCGCAGCTGCGCGTAGCCGACACGCTCGCCGGCCTGCAGCAGCTGGCGAGACTGTGGCGCGCGCGCTTCAGCCTCCCGGTCGTCGGCGTCACCGGCAGCAACGGCAAGACCACCACCAAGCAGATGCTCGCCGCGATCTTCGCGGCGCGCGGTCCGGTGCTGGCGACGCGCGGCAACCTCAACAATCACATCGGCGTGCCGCTGACGCTGCTGTCGCTGCGCGCCGCGCATCGCACCGCGGTCGTCGAGATGGGCGCGAATCACCTCGGCGAGATCGCGACGCTGGCTGCGCTCGCGCGTCCGGACGTCGGCGTCGTCACGCAGGCCGGCGACGCGCATCTGGAAGGCTTCGGCTCGCGCGATGGGGTTGCGCACGGCAAGGGCGAGCTGTTCGCGAGTCTCGACGGCGGCGTGGCCGTGATCAACGCCGACGACGCCTACGCCAGCCTCTGGCGCGGCTTGGCCGCGCGCGCCGCGGTGATCACCTTCGGCATCGCCGCCGCTGCCGATGTCTGCGCGCAGCAGATCCAGCCCGAGCCGCTGGCCGACGCCGTCGGCAGTCGCTTCGTGCTGCGAACGCCCGGCGGGTCGGCGTCGGTGCGCCTGCCGATGCCGGGGCGGCACAACGTCATGAACGCGCTCGCCGCCGCCGGCTGTGCGGTGGCGCTGGGCCTGGAGCCGGAGACGATCGCCGCGGGGCTCGCGCGCGTCGAAGGCGCGCAGGGCCGGCTCAGCTGGCAGCGCACGGCGCAGGGCGCGCGCCTGCTCGACGACAGCTACAACGCGAATCCGACATCGCTGCACGCGGCACTGGAGCTGCTCGCGGGGCTGCCGGGCACGCGCTGGGCGGTGCTCGGCAGCATGGCGGAGCTCGGCGCCGATGCGCTGCGGCTGCATTTCGAGGCGGGGCGCAAGGCGCGGGCGCTCGGCATCGAGCGACTGCTCGCGCTCGGCACGCTCGCCGCCGAAGCCGCGCGCGGCTTCGGCGCCGGCGCCGAGACGTTCGACGATGCGCAGGCATTGGGGGACTGGCTGCGGCCGCGGCTCGACGCCGACGCAGTCGTGCTGGTGAAGGGCTCGCGCTCGGCGCGCATGGAGCGCGTCGTCGAGGCGCTGATGGGGCCAGCCCTCTCCCCACCGTCCGCATCCGCGGACGGTTCCCCCCGCCCCCCGGGGGGGAGGGGTTCGGGAGTCGCTGCGCGACAAGAAGGTTCTGGGGGATCGCACTGATGCTGTATCACCTCGCGGAGTACCTGAAGCAGTACGTCAGCGGGTTCAACGTCTTTTCGTATCTGACGTTCCGCAGCGTGCTCGGCGTGCTCACCGCGCTGGCGTTCTCGTTCGCGTTCGGTCCGTGGATGATCGATCGCCTGTATCACTTCAAGTTCGGCCAGCCGGTGCGCGACGACGGACCCGCCGCGCATCTGAAGAAGACCGGCACGCCGACGATGGGCGGCGTGCTGATCCTCTGTGCGATCGGCGTGGCCACGCTGCTGTGGGCGGATCTGAGCAATCGCTTCGTCTGGTTCGCGCTGCTCGTCACGCTTGCGTTCGGCCTCGTCGGCTTCGCCGACGACTACATCAAGATCCGCTACAAGAATCCGAAGGGCCTGCCGGCGCGCAAGAAATACTTCTGGCTGTCGCTGGCCGGCTTCGGCATCGCGACGCTGATCTTCACTACCGCGCAGACGCCGGTCGAGACCGCGCTGCTGTTTCCGTTCGTCAAGGACGTGACGGTTTCGCTCGGCATCTTCTTCATCCCGTGGGCCTATCTGGTCATCGTCGGTTCGAGCAACGCGGTGAATCTGACCGACGGGCTCGACGGGCTGGCGATCATGCCGACGGTGCTCGTCGCCTCGGCGCTCGCCGTGTTTGCGTACGCGTCCGGCAACGTCAAGTTCGCGCAATACCTCGGCATTCCGTATATCGCCGGCGTCGGTGAGCTGGCGATCTTCTGCACGGCGATCGCCGGCGCGGGCCTAGGCTTTCTCTGGTTCAACGCCTATCCGGCGCAGGTCTTCATGGGCGACGTTGGCGCGCTCGCGCTCGGCGCCGCGCTGGGTGTCGTCGCCGTGCTCGTGCGCCAGGAGATCGTGCTCGCGATCATGGGCGGCGTCTTCGTCGCCGAGACCTTCTCGGTCGCGCTGCAGGTTCTTTACTACAAGTACAGCGGCGGCAAGCGCATCTTCCGCATGGCGCCGCTGCACCACCACTACGAGCTCAAGGGCTGGCCCGAGCCGAAGATCATCGTGCGCTTCTGGATCGTCACGCTGATTCTGGTGCTGATCGGGCTTGCTTCGTTGAAGGTGCGGTGATGCAGACCGGGAATCGGCAATCGGGAATCGGGAATCGTTACGACGGGCAGCGCGTACTCGTCGTCGGGCTCGGTGTGTCCGGTGCCTCGGCGCTGCGCCATCTCGTGCGCGAGGGGGCAGCGGTCGTCGCGACCGATTCCCGTGCGGCGCCTGCGGGCGTCGCAGCGCTGCGCACCGAGTTCCCGCAGGTGAAATTCCGGCTCGGTGCCTTCTCCGCACCGCAGCCGCTGTCGCAGTTTGCAACGGCGGTGATTTCGCCGGGCATCGCCCTCGACGAGCCCTTCGTGCGTGAACTCGCCGCGGCCGGCGTCGACGTCGTCGGCGACATCGAGCTCTTCGCCCGCGCGCTTCAACGATTCCCGATTCCCGATTCCCGATTCCCGTCGGTCATCGGCATCACCGGCTCCAACGGCAAGTCCACGGTCACGACGCTGGTCGGCGAAATGGCCAAGGCGGCCGGCCTGCGCGTCGCGGTCGGCGGCAATCTGGGCACGCCGGCGCTGGACCTCTTGGCCGACGAGGTCGAGCTCTACGTGCTGGAGCTGTCGAGCTTCCAGCTCGAAACCACACGCAACCTGCGCTGCAAGGCGGCGACGATTCTAAATCTGTCTGAGGATCACCTAGACCGCCACGGCACGATGGCGCACTACGGCGCGATCAAGGCGCGCATCTTCGACGGATGTGAGGTCGCAATCGCGAACCGCGATGATCCTCTCGTGAGGCGTGAGGCGGGAGGCGTGAGGCGTGAAACACGCGTCATCACGTTCGGCTGCGGCGAGCCTGGAGACGGCGATTATGGCCTGCGCGAGATCGAGGGCGAGTTGTGGCTTTGCCACGGCGCCGCACGCCTCACGCCTCACGCCTCACTCAGGATCTTCGGCCTGCACAACGCCGCCAACGCGCTCGCCGCGCTGGCGCTCGCCGACGCCGCCGGGATCCCGCGCGACGCGCAGCTCAGTGCGCTGCGCAGCTTCGCCGGCCTGCCGCATCGCTGCGAGCTCGTCGCCGAGATCGACGGCGTGCGCTACTTCAACGATTCCAAGGGCACCAACGTCGGCTCCACGCTCGCCGCGATCGAAGGCCTGCCGGCGCCGATCGTCTGGCTCGGCGGCGGCCAGGGCAAGGGCCAGTCTTTCGTCGAGCTGCGCGCGCCGCTGGCCCGCAAGGGCCGCGCGGCGATCCTGTTCGGCGAGGACGCGGCGCGGATCGAGGCCGAACTCGCCGGCGCGCTGCCGCTGTATCGCGAGGCGGACATGCTCGCCGCGCTGCAGCGCGCGCGCGGCATCGCGCGGCCGGGTGACCAGGTGCTGCTGTCGCCGGCCTGCGCGAGCTTCGACCAGTTCCGCAACTACATCGAGCGCGGCGACCGCTTCCGCGACGCGGTCAGGAGCCTGCAATGAGCGCGGTGCTCGCCGGGCGCTTCGCACGGGCGCTGCCGCTGCCGCAGGCGCGCTACGGGCTCGACGGCTGGCTGTGCGGCGCCGCGGCCGTGCTGCTCGCCTGGGGTCTGGTCATGGTCGCCTCGGCCTCGGTCGCGCAGGCGGAAAAGGCGACCGGCGAGGCCTACTACTTCTTCTACCGGCAACTGCTGTTCGCCGGCGTCGGCGTCGCGCTGGGTGTGGCCACGTACTGCGTGTCGATGCGCACCTGGGAGCGCGCCGGTCTGCCGCTGTATCTGTTCGCGCTGCTGCTGCTGGCGCTGGTGCTGGTGCCCGGCGTCGGCGTCACCGTCAACTCGGCGCGGCGCTGGGTCGAGCTGGGCCTGTTCCGGCTGCAGCCGTCGGAGCCCGCACGCCTGGCGCTCGTCATCTTCATCGCCAGCTACATCGCGCGCCGGCAAGCGCAGCTGCAGCACGGGCTGCGCGGCCTGCTGCTGCCGCTGCTGGCGCTGCTGCCGCCGTGCGCGCTGCTGCTGGTCGAGCCCGATTTCGGCGCCACCGCGATCCTGATGGGCGTCGTGTTCCTGATGCTGTTCCTCGGCGGCGCGCGCGTCGGCTACTACGTCGGCATGCTGGTTCTCGCCGCCGGCTCGCTCGGCATGATCGCCGTCGCCGCGCCATACCGGCTCAAGCGCCTGCTCAACTTCACCGATCCCTGGGCCGACGTCGAGAACGGCGGCTGGCAGCTGGCGCAGTCGCTGATCGCGGTCGGCCGTGGCGAGTGGGCCGGCGTGGGCCTCGGCAACAGCGTGCAGAAGCTGCTGTACCTCCCGGAGATGCACACCGACTTCATCTTCGCGATCCTCGCCGAGGAACTCGGTCTGGCCGGCATCGTCGCGCTGCTCGCGCTGTTCGGCGTCGTGATCTGGCGCGGTTTCTCGATCGGCCGCGTCGCCGAGGTCGACGGGCGCCGCTTCGCCGCGTACCTCGCCTACGGTCTCACGACATGGATCGGGCTGCAGGCGCTGATCAACATGGCGGTCAACCTCGGCCTGCTGCCGACCAAGGGGCTGACGCTGCCGCTCATGAGCTACGGCGGCTCTTCGCTGCTGACCGTCTGCGCGCTGCTCGGCTTGCTGCTGCGCGTCGACTACGAGAACCGTGCCGCGGCGTTCGGCGTGACGCCGGCGGAGGGTGAGCGATGAACGGCCTTCGACAGCGGTTGCGGGTTGCCGGTTGCCGGCTGCAGGAACAGCGAGATGCTGCTTTTGCTCTTGCTTCTGCAACCTGCAACCTGCAACCGGCAGCCGCTTTTCAACCAGGAGCCTCCCGATGAAGCTCCTGATCATGGCCGGAGGCACCGGCGGCCACGTCTACCCTGCGCTCGCCGTCGCCCACCACCTCCGCGAGCGCGGCCACGAAATCGTCTGGATGGGTGCGCCGGACAGCTTCGAGGCGCGCGTCGTGCCCAGGCAGGACATCGCGATGCGCTACGTGCGCATCTCCGGGCTGCGCGGCAAGGGTTGGGTCAAGCTGTTCCAGGCGCCGCTGCTGCTGCTGCGCGCGCTGCTGCAGTCGGCTGCGATCCTGCACCGCGAGCGCCCGGACGCCGTGCTCGGCATGGGCGGCTTCGTCGCCGGGCCCGGCGGCGTCGCCGCGTGGCTGCTGCGCCGCCCGCTGATCGTGCACGAGCAGAACGCCGCGGCCGGATTCACCAATCGCTGGCTCGCACGTCTCGCACGCTGCGTGCTCGAGGCGTTTCCGGGCACGTTCAAGGGCGCGCAGACGGTCGGCAATCCGGTGCGCGCCGGTTTCACCGAGCTGCCGCCGCCGGCACAGCGCCTGCGCCACGACGGCGCGCCGCGCGTGCTCGTGTTCGGCGGCAGCCAGGGCGCGCGTGCATTGAACGAGCAGGTGCCCCGGGCGCTCGCGCTGCTGTCGCCGGCACAGCGGCCGGAGCTGTGGCATCAGGCCGGGCGCACGCTGGAGGTCGCGCAGCGCGCCTATGCGGAGGCGGAGGTCGAAGCGCGGGTCGAGGCATTCATCGACGACATGCCGGCAGCGCTCGGCTGGGCCGACCTCGTGATCTGCCGCGCCGGCGCCTCGACGATCGCCGAGATCAGCGCCGCCGGCGTCGCTGCGGTGCTGATTCCGTACCCGCATGCCGTCGACGATCACCAGACGCGCAACGCCGAGTACCTCGTGCAGGCCGGCGCGGCCGTCCTGCTGCCCGAATCCGAAGCCACGCCGCCGCGGCTCGCCGTGCTGCTGCGCGAGCTGCTCGGCGACCGCCTGCGCCTGCAGCGCATGGCCGAAGCGGCGCGCGCGGCGGCGTGGCCACAGGCAGCCGCGCGCATCGCCGACGTCTGCCTGCAGTTCTCCGAAGGAGAGCACGCATGAGCAGCGGCTTGCAGACGCTGATGACACGGCCGATGCGCCGCGTGCGCCGCATCCACATGCTCGGCATCGGCGGCTCCGGCATGGCCGGCATCGCCGAGGTGCTGATCAACCTCGGCTACGAGGTCAGCGGCAGCGATCTCAAGACCAGTGCGGCGACGCAGCGCCTGGCCGCGCTCGGTGCGCGGATCCGTCTCGGCCACACGCCGGCGCACGCCGCCGGCGCCGATGCGGTGGTCGTCTCGGCCGCGGTCAAGGCCGACAACCCCGAACTCGTCTACGCGCGCGAGCAGCGCATTCCGATCGTGCGGCGTGCCGAGATGCTCGCCGAGCTGATGCGCTTCCGCTACGGCATCGCCATCGCCGGCACGCACGGCAAGACGACGACGACGAGTCTCGTCGCCAGCGTGCTCGCCGAAGGTGGACTCGATCCGACCTACGTCATCGGCGGCAAGCTCAAGGCCGCCGACGCCAACGCGCGGCTTGGTGCCGGCGATTATCTGGTGGCGGAGGCCGACGAGAGCGACGCCTCGTTCCTGCACCTGATGCCGATGATGGCCGCGGTCACCAACATCGACGCCGATCATCTCGAAACCTACGGCCACGACTTCGGCCGTCTGCGCACGACCTTCGTCGAGTTCCTCCACCAGCTGCCGTTCTACGGCCTCGCGGTGCTCTGCGTCGACGACGCGGTGCTGCGCGCAACGCTGCCCGAGGTCGGCCGCCCGGTGCTGACCTACGGCTTTGCCGAGGACGCCGATCTGCGCGCGATCGACCTGCGCCCGGAAGGCGCCGGCGCGCACTTCATCGCCGTGGCGGCCGACGGTTTTTGCGAAGCGTTTCATCTCAATCTGCCGGGCCGGCACAACGTGCAGAACGCGCTCGTCGCGATCGCGATCGGCCGCGAGCTCGGCGTCGATGTGGCAGCGATGCGGCGCGCGCTGTCGGGCTTCGCCGGCATCGGCCGGCGCTGCGAGCAGCACGGCGAGCTGCGCTTCGGCAATCGCCGGGCGCTGCTGGTCGACGACTACGGCCATCATCCGCGCGAGATCGCGGCGACCTTCCAGGCGATGCGTGCGGCCCATCCGGACCGGCGCCTCGTCGTCGTCTTCCAGCCGCACCGCTACACGCGCACGCGCGATCTGTTCGACGACTTCTGTGCGACGCTGGCCGAGGCCGATGCGCTGCTGCTCACCGAGGTCTACGCCGCCGGTGAAACGCCGATCGACAACGCCGACGCTCGCGCGCTGGCGCGCTGCGTGCGCGCGCGCGGCAAGGTCGAGCCGGTGTTCGTGCCGGGCCGTGTCGCGCAGATCCCCGACGTGCTCGACGACATCGTCGCCGACAACGATCTGGTGCTCACGCTCGGCGCCGGCGACATCGGCACGCTGCCGGGGCTGCTGGTCGAGCGCTTCGGGGGTGGGGCGTGAACGCTGCCCGTGAGGCGGAAGGCGTGAGGCGTGAGGCGCAACTGCGCGGCCGGCTGCTGCGCGACGAGCCGATGGCGCGGCACACGAGCTGGCGCGTCGGCGGACCGGCGGATCGCTACTACGAGCCGGCCGACCGCGACGACCTCATCGCTTTTGTGCAAACGCTTGCGGAAGGTGAGCCCGTTCTATGGCTGGGACTCGGCAGCAATCTGCTGGTCCGCGACGGCGGCTGGCGCGGCACGGTCATTGCCTTGCATGGCGCGCTCGATGCGCTGCGTCTTGAGACGCCTCACACCTCACGCCTCACGCCTCACATTTACGCCGAAGCCGGCGTGCACTGCGCGCGCCTGGCCAAATTCGCCGAGCGCGAGCAGCTCGCCGGGCTCGGCTTCATGGCCGGGATTCCCGGCACGGTCGGCGGCGCGCTGGCGATGAATGCCGGCGCCTGGGGCGGCGAGACCTGGCCGCGCGTCGCGGCCGCGGAGCTGATCTTCCGCGGCGGGCGCACCGGCTGGATCGGCCGCGATGCGGTGCACTACCGCTACCGCCACATCGAGCTGCCGGCCGATGCGCTCGGCTTTCTGGCCGCGCGCTTCGAGGTCGAGCCGGACGTCGACGGTGCGCACGCGCAGTACACGCGCGCCTCGCTGGCCCAGCGCAAGGCGACGCAGCCGGTCGGCAAGCCGAGCGCCGGCAGCACCTTCCGCAATCCGCCCGGCGATCACGCCGCGCGCCTGATCGAGGCCTGCGGCCTCAAGGGTCATCGCATCGGCGGCGCCGAGGTGTCGACGCAGCATGCGAACTTCATCATCACCGACGCCGACGCGCGTGCCGCCGACGTCGAGGCGCTGATCGCGCACATCGCACTGACGGTGCGCGAGCGCACCGGTGTCGAGCTGGTCACCGAGGTGCGCATCGTGGGAGAACCGCTGTGAAAGGCAGTGACAGCGGTTGCGGGTTGCCGGTTGCCGGTTGCAGAAGCAGCAGATGCCGTTGCTTTTCCCTGCAACCTGCAACCTGCAACCTGCAAACACTCTTGGAGCCGTCTCATGCGTAGGCGCGTCTCCAACCCGCAAGCCTTCGGCCGCGTCGGCGTGCTCATGGGCGGCTGGTCTTCGGAACGACAAGTGTCGCTCTGGTCCGGCCAAGGCGTTGCCGATGCGCTGCGCAGCCGCGGCGTCGACGTCGTCGCGATCGACGTGACGCGCGCCAACGTGCTGCAGCTCGCGGCGCAGGGCATCGACCGTGCGTTCAACGTGCTGCACGGCACCGGCGGTGAGGACGGCACGGTGCAGGCCGTACTGGAGCTGCAGGGCATCGCGTACACCGGCAGCGGCGTGCTCGCGTCCGCGCTGGCGATGGACAAGCTGCTGACCAAGCGGCTGTGGAAGGCCGACGGCCTGCCGACGCCGGACTGGCGCGTGCTGCGCGACGACGACGACGCGCTCGCCGCCGGCAAGGCGCTCGGCTATCCGTACTTCGTCAAGCCGGCCGCCGAGGGCTCGAGCGTCGGCATCGTCAAGGTCAAGCATGCGATGTCCGCCGTCTCCGCGTTCCGCAAGGCGGTGGGCGAATACGAAGGGGCGCGGCGCGTGGTCATCGCCGAGCGCTTCATCGGCGGCGGCGAGTACACCTGCGCGATCCTCGACGGTGCAGCGCTGCCGCTGGTGCGCATCGAGCCGCAGGGCGAATTCTACGACTACGACGCCAAGTACCTGTCGGACGCAACCCGCTATCACTGCCCCTGCGGGCTCGACGCCGCGTCGGAGGCGCGCATCCAGGCGCTCTGCATCCAGGCCTTCGAGCTGCTCGGCGCGCGCGGCTGGGGGCGCGTCGACGTGCTGCTCGACGAGGCCGGCGCGCCCTGGTTGCTCGAAGCCAATCTGGTGCCGGGCATGACTTCGCACAGTCTCGTGCCGATGGCGGCGCGCGCGGCCGGCATGAACTACGCGGCGCTGTGCTGGGCGATTCTCGAAACCACGCTGGCGCCGGAGCCGGCACCGTGAGCGCGATCGCGATGCGCGAAAACGCCTTCGAGCCCGATGCGCCGGTCGCCGCGACGCGGCTGTCGCGGCTCGCGCTCGGCATCGCCGCGCTGCTGGCCGCGATCATGGCCGCCTGGACCTTCGTGCGCGTCGCCGGCGACCGGCCGGTCGAGCGCCTGCTGATCGAAGGCGAGTTCCGCCATGTCAGTGCCGACGAGGTCGAGACGATTGCGCGACCGCTGGTCGACACGAGCTTCGTCGACGTCAAGCTCGATCGGCTACGCGCCGAGCTGCTGGCGCTGCCCTGGGTCGCGCGCGTGCGCGCCGAGCGCGAGTGGCCGGCGACGGTGCGCCTGCGCCTGTGGGAGCGCGTGCCTGCGGCGCGCTGGGGTGAGGCCGCGCTGCTCGACGTCGACGCCGTCGCCTTCGATCCCACCGGGCGCGAAGTGCCGTCGCCGCTGCCGCGGCTCTCCGGTCCGGAGGGCAGCGCGGCGGCGGTGCTCGAAACCTATCGGCAGCTGTCGGCGCGGCTCGCCGGCACGCCGTTCGCGCTCGAGGGGTTGGCGCAGGACGCGCGCGGCGACTGGACCGGCTACACCGTCGACGGTATCGCCCTGCGCTTCGGCCGCGGCGATCCGGGCGCCTCGCTGCCGGTGCTGCTCGGGCCTGCCGCGCGGGCGCTGGCACAGGACGTGGCGCGGGTCGCGTATGTCGATCTGCGCTACACCAACGGCTTTTCGGTGGGCTGGCGCGAGCCGGCTGCCGCGACAGAGGGGAACTAGCAGTGGCACGACGCGAAGAACGCAATCTGCTCGTCGGACTCGACGTGGGCACGTCGAAATGCGTGGCCGTCGTCGGCCAGGTCACCCCGGAGGGCCAGGTCGAAGTCGTCGGCCGCGGCGAGCACGTCTCGCGCGGCATGAACCGCGGCGACGTCGTCAACATCGAACAGACCACACAGGCGATCAAGCGCGCGGTCGAGAATGCCGAGCACATGGCCAACTGCCGCGCGCAGTCGGTCTATGTCGGCATCTCCGGCACGCACATCCGCAGCTTCAACTCGACCGGCGTCGCCCCGGTGCGCGCAGGCAGCGTCAGCGAGCGCGACGTCGACAGCGTCATGGACGCCGCGCGCGCGATCGCGATCCCGGCGGACCAGAAGATCCTGCATGTCGTTCCGCAGGAATTCGTCGTCGACGGTCGCGAAGGGATCCACGACCCGGTCGGCATGCACGGCGTGCGCCTCGAAGCGAAGGTGCACATCGTCACCGGCTCGATCTCGGCCTCGCAGAACATCTACAAGTGCGTGGAGTCCTGCGGGCTCAAGGTCGACAAGCTGATCCTGCAGCACCTGGCCTCGAGCTACGCCGTGCTGATGCCCGACGAGCGCGATCTCGGCGTGTGCATGGTCGACATCGGCGGCGGCACCTCCGACATCGCCGTGTTCAAGGGCGGCACGATTCGCCACACCGCGGTGCTGCCGATCGCCGGCAACCAGGTCACGAACGACGTCAGCGTCGCGTTCCGCACGCCGGCCGCGTATGCGGAGGAGCTCAAGCTGCACTACGGCGTCGCCTTGCCGGAGTTCGCGCAGGGCAACGAGGAGATCGAGGTCAAGGGTGTTGGCGACCAGCCGCCGCGGCGCCTTTCGCGCCTGACGCTGACCGAGGTGATCAAGCCGCGCTACGAGGAGCTGTTCCGCTTCATCCGCAAGGAGCTGCAGCGCTCCGACTGGTACGAGATCGTCGCCGGCGGCGTCGTGCTGACCGGCGGCGCGTCGCAGATGCCCGGTGTGCCCGAACTCGCCGAGCAGGTGTTCGAGCTGCCCGTACGGATCGGCGCGCCGCACAACATCGAGGGGCTCAAGGACGTCACACGCAATCCCGCGTACGCGACGGCGGTGGGCTTGCTGCTGTACGGGCGCCAGCTGCGGCCACAGCCGGTGCGCAGCAACACGCAAGGACTCGGCTACTGGGTCCAGCGTGCGGGCGAGTGGTTCAAGGGGAGCTTCTGAGGTCGGGGCGAGATGTTTTTAATTCGCCGTTTTTACCTATTTTTCGTTGACATTGGCACTGTGAAGGCATATATTAAATTCGCGGCGTATCAGAGAGAAAAAAACCGCGGGCCAAGTCATCGGAGCGGTAAGCGGCGGTGACCTGTGGGTGATTGGCAACACGGACGCGCAGATGCGCAGGAGCACTGACATGGCTGGACAAGTACGCGATGTATTCGAGCTCGAAGACGGTCAGCGCAAGCGCGCGGTGATCCGCGTGATCGGCGTCGGCGGCGGCGGCTGCAACACCGTCAACCAGATGGCGCAGACCGGCATCGAGGGCGTGGACTTCGTCTGCGCCAACACCGACCGCGACCACCTGGAGCGCTGCATGCCGACCAGCCAGCTCCAGCTCGGCGCCGAAATCACGCGCGGCCTGGGCGCCGGCTCCGATCCGGAAATCGGCCGCAAGGCGGCCGAAGAGGATCGCGATCGCATCTACGAGGTCATCGACGGCACCGATTTGCTGTTCATCACCGCCGGCATGGGCGGCGGCACCGGTACCGGCGCTGCGCCGGTGATTGCGCAGATCGCCAAGGAGCTGGGCATCCTCACGGTCGCCGTCGTCACCAAGCCGTTTGCGCACGAAGGCAAGAAGCGCATGGCGGTCGCGCACAAGGGCATCGACGATCTGCGTCAGTTCACCGACTCGCTGATCCTGATCCCCAACGAGAAGCTGGGGCTCGTGCTCGGCACCAAGATCACCGTGCTCAATTGCTTCAAGGCCGCCAACGACGTGCTGCAGAACGCGGTGCAGGGCATCTCCGACCTGATCACGCGCCCCGGTCTGGTCAACGTCGACTTCGCCGACGTGCGCACGGTGATGTCCAACCGCGGCATGTCGATGATGGGCATCGGCGAGGCCAGCGGCGAGGGCCGCGCCGAAAAGGCCGTCGAGATGGCGCTGTCGAGCCCGCTGCTCGACGACATCGAGCTGCACGGCGCACGCGGCCTGCTGGTCAACGTGACCTGCGACGAGTCGCTGACGATGGAAGAGCTGGAGTACGTCAACTCGCGCGTCGCCGAGATCGCCTCCGACGAGGCCGACGCCAAGTGCGGCATGTCGATGAACCCAAACCTCGACGGCGTGCTGCGCGTGACCGTCGTCGCCACCGGCCTGCCGGGGCTCAAGCACGCGGCGCAGGCGGTGCCGGTGGCGCCGCAGAATCCCAGGGTCGCGCAGTTCGTGCGCCCGGAGATGACGCTGCCGACGGCGCCGCCAATGCCGCCGCTTGGCTCGCCGAGCCTCGACATCCCGGCCGTGCACCGGCAGCAGCGTCGGGTCGCCGCGGGTGGCGGTGGCAGCGCGTTTCCGCTGGGTCTGGACGAGGACATCATCAACATCCCGGCGTTCTTGCGCAATCAGGCGGATTAGCCGTCGCGGGGTTGGCCGGTAGGTCGGGCTTCGGCCCGACGACGAACGGTGCATGTGTCGGGCTGAAGCCCGACCTACGAGTCCGGCATACAGCCGCCGGCAAGGCGATGCCGTGTTAACATTCGCGGCCCAACAGGCGTAGCCTGCGTGCAGGTTGCGCCTTTTCAATGACTTTACGACTCGCGATGGTCAGACAACGCACCCTCCGACAGGCGGTTCGCGCCAGCGGCATCGGCCTGCACTCCGGCCGCAAGGTGTATATATCCCTGCTGCCCGCGGGTCCGGACACCGGCATCGTTTTCCGCCGCTGCGATCTGTCGCCGGCGGTCGAAGTGCCGGCGCGCGCGCAGCTGCTGCGCGAGGCGGTGATGTGCAGCACGCTCGTCGGTGACGACGGCACCAAGATCATGACGATCGAGCACCTGATGTCCGCCTTCGCCGGGCTGGGCATCGACAACTGCGTTGTCGAGCTGTCGTCGCCCGAAGTGCCCATCATGGACGGCAGCTCGGGTCCGTTCGTGTTCCTGATCCAGTCCGCCGGCATTCACGAGCAGAACGCGCCGAAGCGCTTCCTGCGCATCCGCCAGCCGGTGCAGGTGCAGGACGGCGACAAGTGGGCGCGCTTCGAGCCGTTCGAAGGCTTCCGCCTGTCGTTCTCTATCGACTTCCGCCACCCGGCGTTCGCCACATCTGCGCAGAACGCGGTCGTCGACTTCTCGACGACCAGTTACATCAGCGAGGTCAGCCGCGCGCGCACCTTCGGCTTCATGCGCGAGCTCGACACGCTGCGCGCGGCCAATCTCGGCCTCGGCGCGAGCCTCGACAACGTCGTCGCCCTCGACGACTATCGCGTCGTCAATCGCGACGGGCTGCGCTACGAGGACGAGTTCGTGCGCCACAAGATTCTCGACGCGATCGGCGATCTGTACCTGCTCGGCCACCCGGTGGTCGGCGCGTTCACCGCGTTCAAGTCGGGGCACGCGCTGAACAACAAGCTGGTGCGCGCGGTACTCGACGACGCCCGCGCCTTCGAGATCACGACCTACGAAGACGCCGCGCGTCCCGCGCCGTTGAGCTTCGTCCGCGGCAGCCTCGCCACGGCGTAGCGGGTCGGCCGACGCGCTGCCCGCGGGCGCTCGACCACCTGTCGGGGAAAACCCGCACTATCAGCCACTTGGCTTGCGCGAACTTGGTGCGGGCCGGTACACTCCGGCCGTGACATCCGTCACAGGGGGACGCACCTTGGCTTCAATGCGGGTGCAGGAGAGGTGGTAACGGGTGTTGAGCCAGGCCAGCAGCGAGCGACTGTGGTGTCTCAACGGCACCAGGGCCGAGGCGGACGCGGAGTACAGGACTGCGGTATCGCCGCGCAGGTTGGCGAGTCGCACCTGATGCACCCAGGCATCGTCGCACCAATCGCGCAACGCGCGGTTGATGTCGGCCAATTGCCGGGCGCGCTCCAGCGTGCCGGCGAGGCTCGGCTGTGTCTGGCTTAGTACTTGCCTCAGCTTGCGAGGCTCGGACCGATCGGAGCGCATAGCAGCGGAATGGATATCATCGTCGTCAGCCATAAGCGTGGCCGCACTTGGCGGTTTCCGCTAGACCCCCGTCACGCGCTCGGCTGGCTGCCGCTGGTAGGCCTCGTCATCGTCGTGGTTTCCACCGCCTTCGCCGCCGGGTTCTTCGCGCGCGGCGCGGCCCGCATCCAGCTCGGCACGCCGTCCGAGCTGCTCGCGACCTGGTCCGAGGAAGTGCGCCAGCAGCGTGAAGCGCTCGAGCAGGCGCGCGCCGGTGCCGAGCAGAATTCCGCGGCGCTCGCTCGCCGCATCGCCCAGCTGCAGGCGCACGTGCTGCGCCTCGACGCTGCCGGCCAGCGCCTGACCGAGGTCGCCGGCCTGGACAGCGGCGAGTTCAATTTCGGGCAGCCGCCGGCCATCGGCGGGCCGGAGTCCGCTGTCGACGCCGATGCCGGGCTCGATACGCTGCTCGCCTCGCTCGGCGAGTTCGAGCGCCAGCTGTCCGACCGCGAGCGCCAGTTCCGCGTGCTCGAGGATCTGCTCCTCGCCAGCCGCCTGCAGAAGGAAGTGCGGCCGTCCGGCTGGCCGATCGAGAGCGGCTGGATCAGCTCGCTGTTCGGCGTGCGTACCGATCCGTTCACCGGCCGCCTGACCCGGCACATGGGCATCGACTTCGCCGGCCGCGCCGGCTCCGACGTGCTCAGCGTGGCCGCCGGCATCGTCACCGAAGCCGGGCCGCGCGACGGCTACGGCAATCTCGTCGAGATCAATCACGGCAACGGCTACACGACGCGCTACGGGCACAACAGCCAGGTCCTGGTGAAGCCCGGCGACAAGGTCGCGAAGGCTCAACGCATTGCCAGAATGGGCTCCACCGGCCGCTCCACCGGCCCGCACGTGCACTTCGAGGTGCTGTTCAACGGCATGACCGTGAATCCGGAACAGTACATCCGCGCGGCGCGTTAGCGCTGACCCGGCAGGGGCAGGGGCAAGATCACGCGGAGAGCCCGAGACTTGAACGGCCGCGCCGGCCCAACCAGGGCATAATACGCAGCCCTCGAAGAACCCCCGCGCCCGGTGCGGGTCCACTGGGATACCTATGGTGAACAAACTGCTGGCTCGCGTCTTCGGGAGCCGGAATCAGCGCATTCTCAAGCGCCTGCAGCGGCTCGTCGAGCGCGTCAACGCGCTCGAGCCGCAGTACGCGGCGATGAGCGACGCGACGCTCGCCGCGCAGACCGCCATGCTGCGCGAGCGTCTGGCCAAGGGCGAGACCCTCGAGCAGATCCAGCCCGACGCCTTCGCCGTCGTGCGCGAGGCGGGCAAGCGCGTCCTCAACATGCGCCACTTCGACGTGCAGCTGATCGGCGGCGCAGTGCTGCACGAGGGCAAGATCGCCGAGATGCGCACCGGCGAAGGCAAGACGCTGGTCGCCACGCTCGCCGCCTACCTCAACGCGCTGCCCGGCAAGGGCGTGCACATCGTCACCGTCAACGACTACCTCGCACGCCGCGACGCCGAGTGGATGGGGCGCATCTTCCGCTTCCTCGGCATGACCGTCGGTGTGATCGTCTCCGGCCAGAGCAATGCGGAGAAGCGCGAGGCCTACGGCTGCGACATCACCTACGCGACCAACAACGAGCTGGGCTTCGACTACCTGCGCGACAACATGGCGTTCGCGCTGACCGACAAGGTGCAGCGCGGCCAGAACTACGCGATCGTCGACGAGGTCGACTCGATCCTCATCGACGAGGCGCGCACGCCGCTGATCATCAGCGGCCCGACCGATGACGATCCCGAGCTGTACCGCAAGATCAATGCGCTGATCCCGCGGTTGACGCGGCAGCAGGAAGAGGACGGCCCCGGCGACTTCTCGCTCGACGAGAAGTCCAAGCAGGTGCACCTGACCGAAGCCGGCCACGAGAAGGTCGAGGAGCTGATGCGCAGCGCCGGCCTGCTCGAAGCCGACGACAGCCTCTACGACGCCGCCAACATCATCCTGCTGCATCACCTGAACGCGCTGCTGCGCGCGCACCAGCTGTACAAGCGCGACGTCGAGTACATCGTGCGCAACAACCAGGTGATCATCATCGACGAGTTCACCGGGCGCATGATGCCGGGGCGGCGCTGGAGCGACGGCCTGCACCAGGCGATCGAGGCCAAGGAAGGCGTGCAGATCCAGCAGGAAAACCAGACGCTGGCGTCGATCACCTTCCAGAACTACTTCCGCCTTTACCGGAAGCTGTCGGGCATGACCGGCACGGCGGACACCGAAGCCTTCGAGTTCCAGAGCATCTACGGGCTGGAAGTCGTCGTGATCCCGACCAACAAGCCGATGATCCGCAAGGATCAGGGCGACCTGGTCTACATGACCGCCAGGGAGAAGTTCCAGGCGGTCATCGACGAGATCAAGGAGGCGCACAAGCGCCAGCAGCCGGTGCTGGTCGGCACCGCGAGCATCGAAACCTCGGAGCTGCTGTCGGGCCTGCTGAAGAAGGAAGGCATCCGCCACGAGGTGCTCAACGCCAAGCAGCACGAGCGCGAGGCCGAGATCGTCGCGCAGGCCGGCCGCCCCGGTGCGGTGACGATCGCGACCAACATGGCCGGCCGCGGCACCGACATCGTGCTCGGCGGCAATCTCGAAGCCGAGCTCGCGCAGATTCCGGCCGAGGACGGCGCGGCGCGCGATGCGGCGCGCAAGGACTGGCAGGCGCGCCACGATCTCGTCGTGCAGGCCGGCGGTCTGTACGTGATCGGCTCGGAGCGCCATGAGTCGCGGCGCATCGACAACCAGCTGCGCGGCCGCTCGGGGCGCCAGGGCGACCCCGGTGCCTCGCGCTTCTACCTGTCGCTCGACGACACGCTGATGCGCATCTTCACGCCGCCGCGGATGCGCGCGATGCTCACGCGCCTGGGCATGCAGGAAGGCGAGGCGATCGAGCATCGCTGGG
Organism: Pseudomonadota bacterium; assembly: GCA_040754295.1. Classification (GTDB taxonomy): domain Bacteria; phylum Pseudomonadota; class Gammaproteobacteria; order Nevskiales; family Nevskiaceae; genus Solimonas. Next base: position 83,096 of record JBFMCQ010000010.1, read on the forward strand.
TCACGCGTGCGATCGAAACCGCGCAGCGCAAGGTCGAGGCCCACAACTTCGACATTCGCAAGCATCTGCTCGAGTTCGATAACGTCGCCAACGACCAGCGCAAGGCGATGTACGAGCTGCGCGACAACCTGATGGCCGCGCAGCGCGTCACCGACATGGTCGACGACATCCGTCCGGACGTCGTCAACGCCGTCATCGACGCCTACATTCCGCCACAGACGATCGAGGCGCAGTGGAACATCGAGGGCCTGCAGGAATCGCTCAAGCGCGACTTCGCGCTCGAGCTGCCGATCCGCCAATGGCTCGACGAGGAGAAGGATCTCAACGAGAAGGGCCTGCGCGAGCGCATCGTCGCCAGGCTGGCCGAAGCCTACGCGCAGAAGAAGGCACAGATCGGCGCGCAGGTGCTCGAGCACTTCGAGAAGGCGATCATGCTGCAGGTGCTCGACAGCCTGTGGCGCGAGCACCTCGCGGCGATGGACTACCTGCGCCAGGGCATCCACTTGCGCGGCTACGCGCAGAAGGACCCGAAGCAGGAGTACAAGCGCGAGGCCTTCGTGATGTTCAACGAGATGCTCGCTCGCTACAAGCACGAAGTGACCGCGCTGCTCGCGCGCGTGCGCATCCAGACCGAGGCCGAGGTGCAGCAGGTCGAAGAGCAGCGCCGGCGCCAGGCGGCGCTGCGCGAGCGCCAGATGCAGCTGCAGCACGAGGAAGCCCCCGGCGTCGACAGCGCCGCGGCGACGGCCGAGGCCGGCGTCGCGCAATCGCCGG
>JBFMCQ010000011.1:0-81104 GCA_040754295.1 Pseudomonadota bacterium
CAAGGCCGCATCGTCGCTGGGGGAGCTATGAATTACGTCGATCTCGTCGCTGTGCTTGCCGTTGCGCAGCTGGTGTTCTTTGCAGTGCTCGTCGGCCGCGCCCGGGGCCGCTACGGGGTCGCGGCGCCTGCGGTGTCCGGGCATGAAATGTTCGAGCGGGCCTATCGCGTTCAGATGAACACGCTGGAGCTCATGGTGGCGTTCCTGCCCGCATTGTTCATTGCCGCCAAGTACTGGCCGCAGGCCTACGTGGCGGGCGCCGGCGCCGTTTATCTCATCGGGCGTTTCATTTACTGGCGCAGCTATGTCTCCGCTCCGAGCAGCCGAGGCGCGGGCTTCGCGCTGTCGATGATTCCGATCCTGGCCCTGCTCATCGCGGCGCTCGCCGCGCTCATCCGTGCCGGCGTGGCCTGACATAGGCACTCCAGGCTCGCCCGCCGCCGGCGCGGCCGGCCCGTAGACCGGCCTGCGACGGTCGATACAGCAAGGGCTCGCCGCTTGCGTTCCGCGACCGCCGCCGGTCTACGACGGCGCGGAACTTGCTGGCAGGATGAAACGCAGTTTCATCCGCACCGGATGGCGCGCAGCGCCATGGGGCAACTGAAATGGCGATCTTCAAGGCCAGCGTCGGCGGCAGCGTATATCGCTTCGATTCGCTCGCAGCGCTGCTGGCCTGCGCCTCGCCGCGGCGTTCCGGCGACGAGCTGGCCGGCATCGCGGCGCGCAGCGAGGCCGAGCGTGTGGCCGCGCGCCGCGCGCTGGCCGAGCTGCCGCTTACGAGCTTCCTCGACGAGGCCTTGATCGCCTACGAGGACGACGAGGTCACACGCCTGATTCTCGACCGTCACGACCGTGCGGCGTTCGCGCCGGTCGGCTCGATGACGGTCGGCGGGTTTCGCGACTGGCTGCTGTCGTATGCGGCGACGACCGAAACGCTGGCGGCGCTGGCGCCGGGCCTGACGCCGGAAATGGTCGCGGCCGTGTCCAAGCTGATGCGCAACCAGGACCTGATCGCGGTCGCCGCCAAGTGTCGCGTCGTGACCGCCTTTCGCACCACGCTCGGCCTGCCGGGCCGGCTCGGCGCGCGGCTGCAGCCGAACCATCCGTCCGACGACCCGCTCGGCATCGCCGCGGCGACGCTCGACGGCCTGCTGTTCGGCATCGGCGACGCGGTCATCGGCGTCAATCCGGTGTCCGACGACGTCGGCGACTGCGTGCGCCTGCTGGAGATGCTCGACGCGCTGCGCCGGCGCTTCGACATTCCGATGCAAAGCTGCGTGCTGACGCATATTTCGAGCACCATCGAGGCGATCGCGCGGGGCGCGCCGGTCGATCTGGTGTTTCAGTCGATCGCCGGCAGCCAGAAGGCCAACCACGGTTTCGGCGTCGACCTCGCGCTGTTGCGCGAAGGCCAGGACGCGGCGCGCGCGCTCGGGCGCGGCAGTGTCGGCGACCACTGCATGTATTTCGAGACGGGGCAGGGCAGCGCGCTGTCGGCCGACGCGCATCATGGCGTCGACCAGCAGACCATGGAAGTGCGCGCCTACGCCGTCGCGCGCGCGTTCTCGCCGCTGCTCGTCAACACCGTCGTCGGCTTCATCGGCCCCGAATACCTCTACGACGCCAAGCAGATCATTCGCGCGGGGCTCGAGGATCACTGCTGCGGCAAGCTGATGGGCCTGCCGATGGGTGTCGACGTCTGCTACACCAACCACGCCGAAGCCGACCAGGACGACATGGACACGCTGGCGACGCTGCTCGCAACGGCCGGTGTCAATTTCCTGATCGCGGTACCGGGCGCCGACGACGTGATGCTGAGCTACCAGAGCCTGTCGTTTCACGACGTGCTGGGCCTGCGCCACCTGATGAAGCTCCGGCCGGCGCCGGAATTCGAGGCCTGGCTGGCGCGCATGGGCATGCTCGACGCGCAAGGGCGCCTGGCGCCGCCCGATGCGGCGGCGGTGCGGGCCCTGCTGGCGCCGGAGGCATCGCCATGACGGATCGGGCTCCGCCGCAGTCCGACCCGTTTGCAAGATTCCGGGCGGTCACGCCTGCGCGCATCGGCCTCGGCCGCGCCGGCGATGCGCTGCCGACGGACGCGCTGCTCGATTTCCAGGCTGCGCACGCCGCGGCGCGCGACGCCGTGCACGGCTGCGTCGACTTCGACGCGCTGGCGGCGCGCCTGGCGCCGTTGCCGGCGCTGGCGGTGCGCTCGCAGGCCGAATCGCGCGAAGTCTATCTGCGGCGCCCCGACCTCGGGCGCCGCCTGTGTCCGGACGATGTTCAGCGGCTCGCCGCGCAGCGCAGCGACTGGGATCTGGCGATCGTCGTGGCCGACGGGCTGTCGGCCAGGGCGGTGGAGCACCAGGCCGTGCCGCTGCTCGAGGCGCTGCTGCCGAAGCTCACCGGCTGGCGCCTGGCGCCCATCGTGTTGGCCGCGCAGGCGCGCGTGGCGATCGGCGACGCCATCGCCGTGCATCTCGGCGCGACGATGGTCGCGGTGCTGATCGGCGAGCGGCCGGGCCTGTCGGTCGCGGACAGTCTGGGCGTCTATCTGACCTGGGCACCGGCGCCGGGCTGCCCCGACTCGCGCCGCAACTGCATTTCCAATATTCACGCACACGGCCTGTCGCACGCAGGCGCGGCCGAAACGCTGCTGTGGCTGATGAACCGGGCGCGGCGCATCCGCGCCAGCGGCGTTGCGCTCAAGCTCGAGCGCGCGGCGCAGGGGTCGCTGCCCGGCGCTTCGTGATTGGGCTCGAATCTCAGCTGGGCGCAATCCGGGGCTCGTCATTCCCGAGAATGCGGGAATCCAGTGGTGCGAAGAACGCCCTTGTCGGACTGGATGCCCGCCTGCGCGGGCATGACGAAGAGCCGCTGAGATTCGGACCGAATCACGAACGGCCATGCCGCCCGAGACGCGGGTTCCGGGGTGCCGCCGGCGGCATGGCCGTCAGTCCGGCGGCAGGATAAACGAGCGCACTCTGTCGCCGGCCGGCGGCGGAACATCCTTCGCCACCGGGCGCGCTTTCTGCTGTAGCGGCGGCGTTCGCTTCACCGGACCGGGCGGCATCTCGTCCTCGCCGATGTCGTCGTGATCGCCGTCCGCGGCGGCGACGGCCGCTACGGCGGGTGCCGGCGGCGGCACCGCGGCCGGCTGCGCCTTGGCCGGCACCGGTTCGGCGGTCGCCTCGGCTGCGCGGGTCTTGGCCTTCTGCGGAGGCTCCGCGAGGGCCGCGGGGGCCTCCCTCGCGGGCTGCTCCAGTGCCGCGGCCTCGATCCATTCCTCGATCGCGGGGTGCTTGAGCACCCGCTGCACGTACTCGGTTTCCGTCGGCCCCAACGAAATGGCATATCCGGCAAAACGCAAGGCCACCGGCGCGAACATCGCGTCGACGATGCCGAACGGCCCCAGCAGCCAGTCGCCCTGCCAGCCGAATCGGCTGCGCGCCTCGCTCCAGATCGCTCGGACGCGGTCGATGTCCGCGCCCGCGGCGGCGGAAACCGGTGCCGTGGCCGGCCTGCGCGTTGCATTGAACGGCAGCTCGCGGCGCAGGTCGGCGAAGCCGCTGTGCATCTCGTGCGCGACCGAGCGCGCGAAGGCACGCGCGGCCGGATCCATCGGCCACGCGCCGGGCAGCGCGAACGTTTCCGCGAGGTACTCGCAGATCGCCAGCGATTCCCACACGCGCAGACGGCCGTGCAGCAGCACCGGCACACGTCCGCTCGGCGAACGCTCCAGAATGCGCTCGTGCGTCTCCGGCCGGTCGAGCGCGACCACGATCTCCTTGAACGGCAGTCCATGATGCCGCATCAGCAGCCATGGACGCAGCGACCAGGACGACAGGTTCTTGCTGCCGATGCACAGCGTCAATCCGCTCATGTCAAGCACCTGTCTAGGGGGTCGCAAGGCCTGTGCGGATAATAGCGGACTTGGCTTTGCGACCGTAGTCGGCCACTTCTAACGAACCAACAACGACCTCTGCATGCGCCCCGATCCAGGAAGCGGCCGCCGGCCGACCGCCCGGCCCTCCCGCTCGCGGGGAGCCGCTCGCGAAGTCGGCGGCGGGAGGGGGCGTGCGACTGCGGCTCTGCTCGGCTTGCTGTTCTGCCTGCTCGCCCCGGCCGTCCATGGCGGCGTCGATGTGCGCGTCGAAGGGCTCGGCGGCGAGTTGCGCGAGAACGTCGAGCTGCGCCTTGGAATCGCCGTGCAGGGCGATCGCGACGACATCGACCAGGCACTGGCCGAGGCCTTGCACCGGCAGGCGCCGGACGACATCCGCAGCGCACTGCAGCCGTTCGGCTACTACAACCCGGAGATCGATGCCACGCTGCGCGGCAGCGCGCCAAACTGGGTCGCGCACTACACGGTGCGGCCGGGGCCGCCGACACGTATCGACGCGGTGCGCGTGGAGCTGGCCGGCGAAGGCGCCGAGCTGCTGCAGCCGCTGCGCGAGAACATCTTGCAGGAGCTGAAGCCCGGGGAACGCCTGGTCCATCGGCGCTACGAGACCGCCAAGTCGCGCCTCTCGGCGGCCGCGTACGCGCGCGGCTTTCTCGATGCACGCTTCACGCGCGCCGAACTGCGCGTGCTGGCGGACGACAACATCGCGCGCATCCTGCTCGAATTCGATACCGGCCCGCGCTACCGCTTCGGCGAGGTGAGTATCGAGCAGGACGTGATCGACGCCGAGGTGCTCGCGCGCTACGTGCCGATCGAGCCCGGTGCGTTCTACGATCCGCAGCGCGTCCTCGACGCGCAATTCGCGCTCAGCGACCTCGGCTACTTCGAGAGTCTGGAGGTTCTGCCGCAGCGCGACGACGCGCAGGACCAGCGGGTGCCGATCGTGATCCGCACGACGCCGCGGCCGCGCACGCTGTACAACGTCGGCGTCGGTTACGGCACGGATACCGGTGCGCGCATCACCACCGGCGCCGACGTGCGCCGCGTCAATCGCCGCGGCCATACCGCAGGTGCCGAGCTGCGCCTGTCCGAAGTCAAGAACAGCGCGCGCGGCAACTACATCATCCCGCTCGGCGACCGCGTCGGTGAGAGCCTCGGTCTGAGCGGCGAGCTGGCCACCGAGCGCTACGAAGACGGCGACAGCCGCAAGTGGGGACTGGAGCTCGGGCTGTCGCGCATTCCCGGCGACTGGAAACGACGTATCTATCTGGCGTTCACGCACGAAGAATCGCGCCTGGGCACGACGCGCCAGACCGCCGACGTGCTGACCCCGGGGATCTCCTTCAACCGCGCCGAGCTCGACGACCCGATCTACGCGCGCCGCGGCTGGTCGCTGTTCATCGACACGCATGGCGCCGTGCGCGACGTGCTCGCCAACACCAGCTTTGTGCGCAGCCATGCGATCCTGCGCGGCGTGTTACCGCTGGGGAGTCGCAATCGCGTGCTCGGTCGCTACGAATACGGCGCGAATCTGGTCGAAGCCTTCGGCGAGCTGCCGGCGTCGCAGCGCTTCTTCGCCGGCGGCGATCAGTCGGTGCGCGGCTACCGCTACCAGTCGCTGGGGCCGGTCGATGCCGAGGGCAACGTCATCGGCGGCAAGTTTCTGCAGACGTTCAGCATCGAGTTCGAAACGCGGGTCTGGAAGAGCTGGGGCGCGGCGCTGTTCTACGACGCCGGCGGCGCCGACGACGATCCGAATCCCCCGCTGTTCCAGGGCGTCGGCGTGGGCGCGCGCTACCGCGCGCCGGTCGGCTCGGTGCAGGTCGACGTCGCCCATCCGCTCGACGATCCCGACGGCGGCGTGCGCCTGCATCTGGGCGTGAGGGTCGGATTGTGAGCCTGCTGCTGCGCGTCGTCCGCGATCTCGTCGGCCTGCTCCTGGCCGGTGCTTTCGCCGTGCTCGTGTTCCTGTTGTTCACCGATGCCGGCGCGCGAATCGTGCTGCGCGAGCTGGAGGCGCGCCTGGGCATCGTCCACGCCGAAGGCACGCGCGGCCGCCTGTGGGGGCCGATCGCGTTCGACCGGTTCCGCTACGAGGACGAACTCGTGCGCGTCGTGCTCGACGACGTGCGTCTCGACTGGTCGCCGCTGCAGGCGCTGATGCGCAACATCGCCGTCTCCGAGTTGCACGCGGCTGCAGTCATCGTCGAGATCAAGCCGGGCGACGGCGCGTCCGGTTCGCCGGACGACGACGCCGGCGCGCTGACCCGGCTGCCGGTGCAGCTCGATGTCCGTGCGCTGCGTGTCGCCCGCTTCGAGCTGCGGCGGCCCGGCGCCGAGCCGATGCGCTTCGACGATCTGCGGCTCGCCGGCAGCTGGGTCGATGCCGCCGTGCGCATCACCGAGCTGGCCGCGACCACGCCGTGGCTCGGGCCGCTACGCGTCGAGACCGAGGCGCAGCTGCTGCCCGACGGCGTCGATTTCGCCGCGCTGCGCGTCTCCGGGTTCGGCGACGTGCACGCGGAGGGCCGCCTCGGCTACACGTCGGATTCCGATCTGCGCGTCGCCTGGACCGGGCTGCACTGGCCGCCGTCGGGCGAGCCCGCAGTCGTGAGCGACGACGGCCGCTTGCACTGGACCGGGCGTTTCGACGACTGGCGCTTCGAGACCGCCGGCTCGCTCGCCTTCGCCGATGAGCGCCTGCAGATCGAAGCGCGTGGCAGCGGCTCGTCCGACGTGGTGGCCGCGGATGCGCTGCGCGTCGAGAGCCGCCACGGCAGCGTCGCGGGTCGTGCGCGCCTGAGCTTCGGCGGTGGCTACGACGCGGCGCTGGTGCTCGAGGCCGCCGGCGAGCGCCTGCAGGTCGACGCCGCCGGCACGCTGTCGGCCGATGGCCTCGTCGCCGACGCGCTGGGGGTCGACACGGGTCACGGCCGCGTGAGCGGGCGCGCGCAGCTCGACTGGTCCGGCCCGCTGTCGGTCGATGCTGCCGGCCGGATGGCCGGCATGCAGCCCGAGCATTGGCTGCCGCAGATCCAGGGGACGCTCAACGGCGACTTCGAGCTGCAGGCCGAGTTCAGTGAAGGCGCGCCGCAGGGGCGTTTCAGGCTCGCGCTCGGCGACTCGCTGCTGTACGGCTATCCGCTGCAGTTGAGCGCCGCCGGCCGCTATGCGGACGACGCGCTGTCGCTGGAGCGCTTCGATCTGCGCTCGGGTCCGAGCCGGCTGCAGGGCAGCGGCCGCGTCTGGCCGGACCTGGACGCGCAGGCAACGCTGGACAGCAGCCAGCTGGCGTCGCTGTGGCCGGAGCTGGGCGGCCGTGCGCGCGCACGGCTGCGGCTCGACGGTCCGCTGAAGACGCCGCACGCGGTGGGCCAAGTGCACGCCGAGGCGCTGCTCCACGAGTCCGTCGCCGTCGACGCGATCGACGCCAGCTTCGACGTCGATCCGCGCGGCCAGATGCGCGTCGACGCCGAAGTCGTCGGCATCGACGCCGGCCCCGGCATCGACCGCCTGCAGCTGAGCCTGCGCGGCCGTGCCGGGCAGCATCGTCTGAGCGTCGACGCGCACCTGCCGCAGGGCGCCGCCGCGGCGACGGTCGACGGCAGCTTCGACGCCGGCGCACGCCGCTGGCAGGGCACGCTGACGTCGGCGCGGCTGTCGCCGCGCGGCTTCGCGCCGTGGGCGCTCGAGGAAGCCGCGGCGCTGAGCGTGAGCGGCACCGCGGTCGAGCTGTCCCCCGCCTGCTTCGGCTCCGAGGTCGGGCGCGTCTGTGCGGCGCTGCGTCCGCTGGACGCGGCGCGCCGGGTCGCCTTCCGCGCCGAGGCCTTGCAGCTGTCGGCGCTCGACCCGTGGCTGGCGGGCGTGCACGTCGATGGTCGTCTCGACGGCCACGGCTACGTCGATCTCGGCGACGGCGGCATCCGCGACCTGCGCCTGGATCTCGATACCAGCGCGACGACGCTCGCGCGTGCCGGCCTGCCGCCGCTGCAGCTGCTGCCGGGGCGCATCGACGTGCGCGAGCAGGGCCGCGAGCTGATCGTGGCTGCGCGGATACCTTTCGAGCAGGGCGGGCTGCGGCTGGATGCGGAGCTGGCGCCCGGAGACGATTTCATGCAGCGCGCGCTCAGCGGCACGCTGCGCGTCGACGTTCCGCAGCTGTCCTGGCTACGCCTGTTCAACCCGGAGCTGCAGCAGGTGCAGGGACGGATCGACGGGCGCATCGCGCTGGGCGGCACGCCGGCCGCGCCGGCCCTGGACGGCCGCGTCGAGCTCGCCGACGGTGCGTTGCGCCTGCGCACGCCGGGAATCGCGCTCGAACAGGTCCGCGCGATGCTTCGCGGCGGCACCGGTGGTGCGCTGACGCTCGAGGCGAGTGCGCGCTCGGACGGCGGCGAGCTGCGCGTCGACGGGCGCATCGATCTGAGCGCCGAGGCGCCGACGCTCGCGCTGGATGTGCGCGGCGAGCGCTTCCAGGCGGTGCGCACGCCCGACGCCGCGGTCTGGGTTTCGCCGCAGCTCGACCTGCGGCTCGCCGGGGGCGAGCTGCGCGTCGAAGGCAGCGTCGACGTGCCGCGCGCGCGCATCACGCCCAAGACCATCGAGCAGGGCGTGGCACCGAGTGCGGACCAGATCATCGTGCGCCGCGGCGAGGACGCGCCGGACAAGGATCGGCTCCGCGTCTATGCGGACATTCGCCTGAGTCTCGGCGACGATGTGCGCTTCGACGGCCTGGGGCTGACGACGCAGCTCGCCGGCGGCATGCGCCTGCACGAGTCGCCGGGCGTGCCGACCCGGGCGCGTGGCGAGCTCAGGCTCGTCGGCGGCCGCTACGAAGCTTACGGTCAGTCGCTGACGATCGAGACCGGGCGCCTGCTGTTCACCGGCAGCACGCTCACCGAGCCGGCCGTCGAGATCCGCGCGACGCGCCAGCCGCGCGAGGACATCACCGTCGGCGTGCTGGTGCGCGGACGGCTCGATGAGCCCGAGCTGAGCCTGTTCTCGACGCCGGCGATGCCACAGGAGCGGCAGCTGGCGTGGCTCGTGCTCGGTCGTCCGCTCGACGAGGCCACCGGCTCCGCCGACCGCGCGGTGGTCGCGGATGCCGCGCTGTCGCTGGGCCTGTCCGGTGGCGAATGGATCGCGCAGCGCTTCGGCGGGAAGCTCGGTCTGGATGAAGTGACGCTGGGCGCGCAACCGGGGCAGAGCAGCGACCAAGCGCAGTTGACGCTCGGCAAGTACCTGTCGCCGGATCTGTTCATCAGCTACGGTGTCTCGCTGTTCCAGTCGGGCTACACCTTCCGCCTGCAGTACGACATCGGCGGCGGCTTCAAGCTGGCAACCGAAACCGGCGCCGATTCGGGCGGCGATCTGCTGTACACGATCGAGCGCTGAGCGGGCCGCCGCTATACTGCGCCCCTTCCCGAGACCGTCGATGACGTTCCTGCGCCTCTCCTTGCTGTCCGCGCTCCTGCTCGCCGCCTGCGGGCAGGCCGGTCCCCTGTATCTGCCCGACACCGAGCCGGCACCGACGCCCGCCGCAACCCCGGCGCCGTCGCCAACGCCGCCATCCGCACGCTGAGGACGACGCAGACGTGGATCATTTCGAGCTCCGCGACGGCCGCCTGCACGCCGAGGACGTCGCCGTCGCCGACATCGCCGCGCGCTTCGGCACGCCGTGCTACGTCTACTCGCGCGCGACGCTGACGCGCCACTACCGCGCCTTCGACGACGCGCTTGCCGGCACCGATCACTTCGTCTGCTACGCGGTCAAGGCCAACTCGAACCTTGCCGTGCTGCAGCTGCTCGCGCGCCTGGGCGCCGGCTTCGACATCGTTTCCGGCGGCGAGCTCTACCGCGTACTGCGCGCCGGCGGCGATGCGTCGAAGATCGTGTTCTCCGGTGTGGGCAAGCGCGAGGACGAGATGCGTGCGGCGCTCGAGGCCGGCATCTACTGCTTCAACGTCGAGTCCGCGTTCGAACTCGATGCGCTCGACGCGCTCGCGCGCTCGATGAACCGGCGCGCGCCGATCGCGCTGCGGGTCAATCCGGACGTCGACGCGAAGACGCACCCGTACATCTCCACCGGGCTGAAGAAGAACAAGTTCGGCGTCGACATCGCCACCGCCGAAGCCTTGTACGCCGAGGCGGCGACGCGTGCGGGCATCGAGATCGTCGGCGTAGCCAGCCATATCGGCTCGCAGCTGCTCGAGATCGCGCCGTTCCTCGACGCGCTCGACCGCGTGCTCGCGCTCGTCGACCGTCTGCAGGTGCGCGGCATCCGTCTGCGCCACATCGACGTCGGCGGCGGGCTGGGCGTGCGCTACAGGGACGAAACGCCGCCGGAGCCGCGCGACTGGGCGCTGGCGATCAAGCCGCAGCTCGCCGCGCGCGGCCTGCGCATTCTCACCGAGCCGGGCCGTGCGATCGCCGGCAACGCCGGCATCCTGGTCACGCGCGTGCTCGGGCTCAAGCCCGGCGCGGAGAAGGCCTTCGCGATCGTCGACGCGGCGATGAACGACCTGTTGCGGCCGACGCTGTATCAGGCGTGGATGAGTATCGTGCCGGTGACGCCGCGCAGCGACGTGCCGGCGCAGCGCTACGACGTCGTCGGCCCGGTCTGCGAGACCGGCGACTGGATCGGCAAGGACCGCGAGCTCGCGATCGCGCCCGGGGATCTGCTCGCGGTGCGCACCGCCGGCGCCTACGGCTTCGTGATGTCGTCGAACTACAACACGCGGCCGCGCGCGGCCGAGGTCATGGTCGACGGCGCGCGCGCGCATCTGGTGCGCGCACGCGAGACGCTGGACGACCTCGTCCGCGGCGAGCAGCTGCTGCCATGAGCATTCATTCAGCGGCGCCCCCCGGCGGCGACCGGCCCGACAACGGCGGCGGCAGCTCGCGGGCCGCACGCTGCAGAGAAACACCGGCGCCCCGCATGTTCTGCAGCCTGCAACCTGCGACCTGCAACCGCTCTTCAAGCATGCAGTCGAGATGCGCCCGGAGGCAGCTGTCGTGAAGCCGCTGATCCTGATCGACGGCTCCGGCTGGCTGTTCCGCGCGTATCACGCGCTGCCGCCGCTGACCAACTCCAAGGGCGAGCCGACCGGCGCGGTGTTCGGCATGGCCAACATGCTGCGCAGGCTGCTCAAGGACTACGGGCCGGAGCGCATCTGTGTCGTCTTCGATCCGAGCGGCAAGACCTTCCGCGACGAGCTGTACGCCGCGTACAAGGCCACGCGTACCGAGACGCCGGAGGATCTGACGAGGCAATACCCGACGATCGTCGCGCTGATCGAGGCGATGGGGCTGCCGCTGGTCGTCGTCGACGGCGTCGAGGCCGACGACGTCATCGGCACGCTCGCGCACCAGGCCGAAGGCCGCGGCGAGCCGGTGCTGATCGTCACCAGCGACAAGGATATGGCGCAGCTGGTCAATGAGCGCGTGCATCTGCTCGACACGATGCGCAACCGCCAGCTCGATCCCGCCGGCGTGGTCGAGAAGTTCGGCGTGCCGCCGCAGCGCATCGTCGACTACCTGGCGCTGATGGGGGACACCAGCGACAACATCCCCGGCGTGCCCGGCGTCGGCCCCAAGACGGCGGCGAAATGGCTCGCCGAGCACGGCTCGCTCGACGCGATCATCGCCAACGCCGATGCGATCAAGGGCAAAGTCGGCGAGAACCTGCGCGCCCACCTCGATCAACTGCCGCTCGCGCGCGAGCTGGCGACGATCCGCCGCGACGTCGAGCTGCCGCTGACGCTCGACGACCTGCACCCGCGCGCGCCGGACACGGCGCGGCTCGCCGAGATCTACCGCAGCCAGGAGTTCAACCGCCTGCTCGAAGAGCTGCAGCGCGGCGAGATCGCCGCGCAAGCCGAGCCTGCGCCGCCACCCGCGGAGCCGGCGCTGCCGGCCTCGCCGCCGACCGAGGCGGTCACCGTGCTCGACGCGCCGGTGCTCGATGCGTTGGTCGAGGCCCTGGGCAGCGCCGAGCTGATCTGCTTCGACACCGAGACCGACAGCCTCGACTCGAACCGTGCGCGGCTCGTCGGCCTCGCATTCGCGGTACAGGAAGGCCACGGCTGGTACGTGCCGCTCGGGCACGACTATCTCGGTGCCCCGGCGCAGCTCGACACCCGGCAGGTGCTCGAGCGCCTGCGTCCGATCCTCGAGGACGCGCACCGGCCCAAGCTCGCGCAGCACGCCAAGTACGACATCAACGTGCTCGCCGCCCACGGCGTGCAGCTGCGCGGACTCGCGCACGACACGATGCTGCAGAGCTACGTGCTCGACGCCGCCGGCAACCGCCACGACATGGACTCGCTGGCGCTGAAGTACCTCAACCACACGACGATCAAGTTCGCGGACGTCGCCGGCAAGGGCCGCAACCAGATCGGTTTCAACCAGGTTGCGGTCGACCGCGCGGCGCTGTATTCGGCCGAAGACGCCGACATCACGCTGCGCCTGCACCGCAGGCTGTACCCGCGCATCTGCGAAGTGCCGGCGCTCAAGCGCGTCTATGAGACGATCGAGATGCCGCTGGTGCCGGTGCTCGCGCAGATGGAGCAGACCGGCGTGAAAGTCGACGTGCCGCTGCTGCGCACGATCAGCGGCGAGCTCGCCGCGCGCATGGAGGAGCTGCAGGCCGACGTCTTCCGCGAGGCCGGCGGCGAGTTCAACCTGGGATCGCCCAAGCAGCTCGGCGCGATTCTCTACGAGAAGCTGCAGCTGCCGGTGCTCGGCAAGACGCCGAAAGGCGAGCCGTCGACGGCCGAGGACGTGCTCGAGGATCTCGCCGCGCAGCACCGCCTGCCGCGGCTGATCCTCGACTGGCGCGCGCTCGCCAAGCTGCGCTCGACCTACGCCGAGCAGCTGCCGCAGGCGGTCAATCCGCGCACCGGGCGCATCCACACCTCCTATGGCCAGGCGATCGCGGCGACCGGGCGCCTGTCGTCGTCCGATCCGAACCTGCAGAACATCCCGGTGCGCACCGCCGAAGGCCGGCGCATCCGCCAGGCCTTCATCGCCGAGCCCGGCAACGCGCTGCTGTCGATCGACTACTCGCAGATCGAGCTGCGGCTGATGGCGCATTTCTCCGGCGACGAGCGCCTGCAGCAGGCCTTCCGCGAAGGCCGCGACATCCACCAGGCGACCGCCGCCGAGGTGTTCGGCTTTCCGTTGGACGCGGTGCCGGCCGAGCGCCGGCGCGCCGCCAAGGCGATCAATTTCGGCCTGATCTACGGCATGTCCAGCTTCGGGCTTGCGCGCCAGCTCGGTATTGCGCGCGGCGAGGCGCAGGACTACATCGAGCGCTTCTTCGGCCGCTATCCGGGGGTCAAGCGCTTCATGGACGAGACCCGCGCCGCGGCGCGCGAGCGCGGCTACGTCGAAACCCTGTTCGGGCGGCGCCTGTATCTGAAGGACATCCGCTCGCGCAACCAGGCCCTGCGCCAGTACGCCGAGCGCACCGCCATCAATGCACCCTTACAGGGCACGGCCGCCGACCTGATCAAGCTCGCGATGATCGACGTTGCCGGCTATTTGCAGCAGAACGCCGCGGATGTGCGCATGATCATGCAGGTTCACGACGAGTTGGTGTTCGAGGGCCCGGCCGAGCGCATCGGCAGCCTGGGCGCCGAGATTGCCGGCCGCATGTGTCGCATCGCCCCGCTCGCGGTGCCGCTGGTCGCCGACTGGGGGGTCGCCGCGGACTGGGATCGCGCCCACCAACCGTCGGGGCACGCAAGTAGCGATGCGTGAACGGAATTTTGTTTGGACGCGGCGAAAAAATCGCCAACTGACCGATAAGTAGGTGCGGATAAACCACTGATTTAAAAAGATTCACCTGAGGTTCAGCGGGCGGGCCACGCCGGCCGTGCGATCCGCATTTGAACTTCCGCGCAGCGGCCCCATCTAATCTTTCGAGCGGTGATGCTCCCCTGTCCCGCTCTCCGCCTCACTCCCTGGGCGGATCCGGCATCCCCCAACGCCGGAAAGCGTCGCCCGGTGGCTTCCCCCCAAAGCCACCGGGACTTTTTTTGCCCGTCATATGATACGGACGGCAAAAACGCCTGGTTCTTCGGGATCGACGCAATGCGTCCCGCCGAGATTCGATATGTGCGAAGCGGCAGCGCGAGGATCGCCTACCGGGTCGTAGGCAGGGTTCGCTCGACCTCGTCCTTGTGCCGGGCTTTCTCTCGAATCTCGACATCCTGCCGGAAGATCCGGGCTACGGGCGTCTCGTCAAGCGGCTGTCCGCCTTCGGCCGGCTGGATGGGGGACGTCGACAGCGTTGCGGACCTGATCGAAGAGTTCCTTACCGGCGCGCGCCCCGCCGCCGATCGCAACCGTGCAGGCCTGGGACGAGTAGCCACGACATGGACACCGCATGGCCGCGCCGCGCCGTGTGCGCTTCACCACCGCGCCGGGCGGCAGCCGCTTTTGCCACGCCCGCGAGGCGCCGTTCCAGCTCATCATCGAGGCAAGGCGCTGGGGAGGAACACCATGAGCGGCGAGACGTTCTACCACGAGGGCAATCGCGGCCTGCAGGACCGCTTCGAGAGCCGGCGCATCGCCTTCAAGGGCTGAGCGTTAGCGTTGACGTTGACGTTGACCAGCGAAGCAGAACGCCTGTCCTGGGCGCGCCCTTACGTCATCATCGGGCCGAATTTGTTCACGGCGCTGCCTTGCGCGTAGTCGACGCCGGATGCGCGCAACAGTGACAGCGCCGATTCCGATTCGATGTTGATCGCCGCGGTTTTGCGGCCGAGCAGATGTGCCGCCTCGCAGATCCACTCCAGGTGTGCGCGGTCGAGCGGATCGGTCTCGATGTTGCGCGTGACGCTGGGGTGGATCTTCATGTAGTCGATCGGCAGATGGCGCAGCTGGGTGATGCCGGTCGTCGTGTGGCAGCGGTCGAGTGCGAAGCGCACGCCGGTCGGCCGCAGCTGTTCCATGAAGCGCTGCACCACCGAGCTCTGGCTGACGGAAAACGCTTCGTCGATCTCGAAGCACAGCCGCTCCGCGGGCACCTCGGAGCCGGCGATTGCCTCGAACGCCGCGGCTGCGAACGAGCCTTCGAGCAGCGTCTGCGGCGCCAGGTTGAGGCTCACGACCGCATGCGTGTCGAACAGCCGGCGGTTGCGGTGCAGTGCGTCGAGCAGGTGGGTTAGCGCCCACCGGTCGACGCGGTGCGACTCACGTAGCCGCTCGATCGCCGGCAGGTAGTAACCCGGCTCGAGCCACACGCCGTCGTCGTCCTCGACGCGGATGAAGAACTCGGCGAGCGGCGGATGCGGCGGCTGGTGCAGCGAGCGCAGTTCCTGCGAGATCAGGTGCGCGCGGCCGTTCTCGAGCCGCGGCAGCAGCCATTCGAGCCAGCTCTGGTCGTCGCGCCGGCGCGCCGTGGCCGCTTCGTCGGGCACGCGCTGCAGCACGCGGTTGCCGCCCCTGCGCTTGGCCTCTGCGAGCAGCGACTCGGCGGCGCCGAGCAGCTCCGAGCGGCCTGCCGTTTCGCGGTCGATCGGCAGCACGGCGATGCTGAACGTGCACGCGACGCGCTTGCTCTCCCAGACCAGCTCGTTGGCTTCGGCGTGCGCGCGCACGCGCTCCGCGATCTGCAGCGCGGCCGCTTCGTCGCGGCCGACGAGCAGTGCGGCGAAGCGGTTGTTGGAGCTGCGATACCCGGTGGCGGCATCGGCGAGCGCGAGCGCGAAGTTCTTCGCCGCGTGCCACAGCGCCTGCTCGCCGGCCCAGTAGCCGGCCTGGTCGTTGATGCGGTCGAGATCGTCGACGCGCAGGTACAGCATCATGTGCTGCGCGCCGGTGGCCTTGGCTTCGGCGATCAGCTCGTCGAGCCGGCGCTCGAACGGCTCCCGCGACAGGAGTTTCGCCGCCCAGTCGTGCATGTCCGCCTCGCTTAGTGTCAGCGAACGCGGTGCCGCGGCTTCGTCCGGCGATTGCGCATCGGCGCGACTGAAGCGGATCGTGCTGCCGATCGCCCGTCCGCTGCCGTCGACGATCGCGCCGGTGGTGACGAACACCGGCACCGGCTCGTTTTCGTGATTGACCAGCACCGCCTGCCGGATCTGCGGAATCGCCGAGTGCGAGCCGAGCGCGCGGTCGAGGAAGTTGCGCAGCGGATGCTCGCGGAACTGCTCCAAGCCTTCCTGGAACAGCGGCGCGATGTCGTCGAAGCGCTTGCCGATCAGGCTTTCGCGCGGGCAGCGCAGCAGCGTCGCCGCCGCGGGGCTGGCGCCGAGCACCGCGCCGCTGCCGTCGGTCAGCAGGATCGGGTCCTGGGCGATGCTGAGCACGGCGTCGCGGGTACGCAGCAGCGCCTGCTGCTCGAGGCTGAGCTTGGACAGCTTGTCGCGGATGCCGCGGTTCATCTGCAGCATCGCGTTGAGCTGCTCGGAGCGCTTGTCCAGCTCCACGCGCAGGGCTTCACTCTCGTGGGGCGGTGCACTACCGACGCGCCGTGTACGGCGCGTCCGCAGGTCGCGCAGCAGCCGCAGCAGTGGTCGCCTCACGGTGATCCACCAGACGACAAAGCCGACGACGAGGAACAGCAGCGCCTGCGTCGCCGCGTGCACGCGGATGAGCCTGCGCTCCGCGGCATCGGCGGTCAGCGCCGGCTCCAGACCGAAGCGCAGCAGCGCGGCGCCGAGCACGGCGCAGACCGCGAGCAGCGTCAGCCAGGTGCGCAGCCAGCGGCTGCGCCTGCGTCCGACGAGTCGAGCCAGCGTTGCAGACATCGTCACCCCCTTTCGCCTGCCAGCAGCGCGCTGCAGCGCGCGCGCAGCTCGTCGAGGCCGAGATCAGTCTGCGCGGAGAATAGCTGGATGCTGATGTCGCTGCGCGCCGGCAGCCGCTTGCGCGCGGCGAGCAGGGTGTTTTTCGCCGCGCCGAACCCGAGCTTGTCCGCCTTGGTCAGCACCAGATGGCACGGCAGGCCGCGGCTCACCGCCCAGTCGAGCATCTGCAGGTCGAGCGGCATCAAGGGATGGCGTGCGTCCATGATCTGCACGATGCCGCAGAGATTCGCGCGCTGCTCGAAGTAACGGCCAATCAGCTCGCCCCAGTCGCGGCGCAGATCCTTGGACACCTTGGCGAAACCGTAGCCCGGCAGGTCGACGAAGCGCCCGCCGGGTACGTCGAACAGATTGATCAGCTGCGTGCGGCCCGGCGTCTTGCTGACCCGGGCCAGCGCGTTCTGGCCGCAGAGGCGGTTGAGCGCGCTCGACTTGCCCGCGTTCGAGCGCCCGGCGAAGGCCAGCTCGGGCAGGCTGTCGGCAGGCAGCTGCTCGAGGCGCGCGCAGGAGATCAGGAACTGCGCACCGGCAAAGGGGTTCGGGGTCGTCGGGCGCATTGGCAGGGCAGGTGTCCGCGCAAGGATAGCCGGCTGCGCAGCCGGTGTGCCAACCACCGCGCAGGCCATGTAAAATCGCGCGCTGGCTCGCAGTTCAATTCGCCGCGGCGGGAGTAGGGAGCCGTTTCCCGCGCATCCATCACTCGTGGAGCTTATACGTAATGAAGCATGTTCTGCTGGCTGTCGTCCTGTGCGCGCCGTTCGCGGCGGTCGCGGCCGAAACGGCCACCGATCCGTTCACGCAGGGCAGCGCCGAAGCAGGCGCGGCCAAGGCGGCGCCGTGCACGGCCTGCCACGGCCCCGCGGGCAATAGCAGCAATCCGCAATGGCCCAAGCTCGCCGGGCAAGGCTCGCGCTACACCTACGAGCAGCTCAAGGCGTTCAAGGACGGCACGCGCAGCAATCCGCTGATGAGCCCGCAGGCCGCGGCGCTCTCGGACCAGGACATGCGCGACCTCGCCGCCTACTTCGCGCAGCAGCCGTTCAGCCCCGGTGTCGCCGCCGAGGACGCGGTGGCGATCGCGCAGCCGCTGTACCGCGCCGGCGATGCGACGCGCGGCATCGCCGCCTGCGCCGCCTGTCACCTGCCGACCGGCGCCGGTGTCGATGCCTCGGCGTTTCCGCGCATCGGGGGCCAGCACGCCGGCTACGCGGCACAGCGCCTGGCCGCGTACCGCGACGCCGCGCTCGCCGGCGCGAAGATGCCGGGCGGGAACTTCAAGATCATGGCCGCGGTCGCAGCCCAGCTCTCCGACGCGGAGATCGAGGCGCTCGCCTCCTATATCAACGGACTGCAGTAGGGAACCGACATGCGAATTCTGGTCCGCGGCCTTGCGGCCGCCGTCTTCTCCATGCTTGCGTTTGCGTGCTCGGCGCAGGATGGCGGCGAGAAGTACGACGAGGGCAAGCACTACAAGAAGGTGCGCGAGGCGCAGGCGCCGGCGGACCCGAAGCGCATCGAAGTGGCCGAGTTCTTCTGGTACGGCTGCCCGCACTGCTACGCGTTCGATCCGGTGATCGAGGCCTGGGCGGAGAAGCGCCCCGGCGACGTCGACTTCGTGCGCTATCCGGCGACGCTCGGGCGCCCGATCGGCGTGCTGCACGCCAAAGCGTTCTACACTGCCGAGGCTCTCAATGTCTTCGACGCGATGCACGACGCGCTGTTCGCGGCGATCCACGAGCAGCGCCTGCCGCTGTCCAGCGAGGCGCAGATCCAGGGGCTGTTCACGAACACCACCGGCGTGCTGCCGGACGTGTTCAACGCGACCTTCAAGGGTTTTTCGGTCGACTCGCGCGTGCGCAAGGCCGAGCAGCTGGCGCAGAGCTACGGCGTGGTCAGCGTGCCGACGGTGATCGTCGGCGGCAGGTACGTCACCAACGGCACGATGGCTGGCAGCTTCGAGGAGGAGAAGAAAGTCATCGACTTCCTCGTTGAGAAGGTGCGCAAGGAACGTGCAGGCGGTTAGCGGCAGGTTTCGGACCGGCGGCACCGCCCGGCTCTTCGCCGGGCTTTTTGTTGCGATTGCCGGCGCAGCGGCGGCCAGGGCGCCGGCCGTGCCGCTCGCCACGGCGGAAATCGCCTGCGAGCTGATCGGCGCGCGCCTGCAGAGCGTCGGCGTCGAGCAATGCCTGAACGCCGGGCTGCAGATGGCGGACGCCGCGAGCGCGCAGGGGCTGCCGCTGCTCTACCGCGACTACCCCGCGACCTCGCGGCGCACGACGCCCAAGCGCGTCCTGCTGATCGGCGGCATCCACGGCGATGAGCTGTCGTCGGTGAGCATCGTGTTCCAGTGGATGCGGCGCCTGCAGGCGAGCCGCTTCCAGCCGTTCCAGTGGCGCGTGCTGCCGTGCTCGAACCCCGACGGCCTGCTGCGGCGGCCGGCGACGCGCGTCAACGCCAACGGTGTCGACCTCAATCGCAACTTTCCGACGAAAGACTGGAAAAGCGATGCGCTGGCCTACTGGGAGCGGCGCGCCGGGCGCGATCCGCGGCGCTATCCGGGGCCGCACGGGCTGTCCGAGCCGGAAACCGAGTGGCTCGTGCGCGAGATTCGCGAGTTCAAGCCGGACGTGATCGTCTCGGTGCACGCGCCCTACGGCGTGCTCGACTTCGACGGTCCGCGCGAGCCGCCGGAGCGCTTCGGCTACTTGCACCTGCACCAGCTCGGCACCTATCCCGGCTCGCTGGGCAACTTCGCCGGCGTCAACATCGGCCTGCCGGTGATCACGCTGGAGCTGCCGCATGCCGGCATCATGCCCAGCGCGCAGCAGCAGCAGCGCATCTGGGCAGACATGCTGACCTGGCTCGAGGAAAACCTGCCGGAAGAGGCGCCGCTGTACTTCCGCCTGGACGCGCATCCGTGGAACGGCGCGACCTGGGAGCCGCCGCTTGCCGCCGGGGGCTTCGGCGCCGTGCGCTACTTCGATCTCAGCGATTGATCTCGCGCACGATCTTCCAGCTGCCGGCATCGTCGCGGCGCCAGAACTGCTGCTTGCGCGTGGTCACGGCGTAGTTGTCCGAGCTGTACTCCATCGTGAACTCGGCGACCATGACCCTGTTGCCCGCGCCCGGATAGCGGAACAGGCTGGTGTCGCTGAGGCGGATGTCGATGAAGCTCTTTTCGGCGTTCACGCGACGCTTGTGCGCGGCGAACGCGGCGCGATCCATGCCGTCCATCGTGAAGTCGTCTGCGTAATACGCGAGGTAGCCGTCGGTGTCGATCGCGGACCACTTGCGCCGCCAGTCGTCGATGCGGCGCAGAAAGTCCGCGCGCTCGCGCTCGACCGCCGCCGCCGGCACCCACTCCAGCTCGTCGCTGAGCACGACCGGCGTGCGGCCGAAGCGCACGTAGCTGCGCAAGCTTTCGAGATCGGCATTGGCCATCGTCACGCAGCCTTCGCTGGAGCGCGGCGGGCGGCTGTAGGTGTCGCGCGGAACGCCGTGCAGCCAGATGCCCGAGCCGGTGCGCAGCTGCAGCCGGTCCCAGGCGTTGGGGTAGTCCAGCGGCAGTGCGCCCGCACCGTAGAGCTCCGGCAGCGCCGTGTCGTCGATCCAGCGCTCGATGTGATAGAGCCCGACCGGCGTGCGCAGGTCGCCGGCGGTCTGCTTGCCGGCGCCGTTGCGGCCGATGGCCGCGTAGTGATGGCGCTCGAGCGAGAGCGCCTCGCCGTCGTTCTTGAGCAGATACAGCCGCGCCTTCGGCAGGTCCACGACGATCGCGTGCTCGAAGCCCTGCGCCAGCTGCAGCACCGCATTGGGCATCATGCCGGGGCCGGGTACCGCCGTTTCGCTGGCCAAGCGCACGCGCGCCTCCTCGGCGAGCTCGCTCAGCCGCGGGTCGCCGTCGATCTCACCGGCCAACAGCGCGCTGACGCCGCGGCCGGACAGTGCGGCCAAGAGCTCGCCGTAAAACAGTTGCGCGAGACGGAAGTTCGGCTCGGCGCGCGTGAGCGACTCCAGCGTCGACAGCGCGTCGCCGGAGCGGCCGGCGCGCAGCAGCTTGACCGCGGTATTGAACTGCTGCTCGGGCCCCGGCGCGGCGGCCGCCGCCGCGCTGGCCGTCAGCGCCGTTGCGCACAGCAGCGCGGCGGCGGCCAAGGCCGGCAAGGCCGTTCGCGTCCTTGCGGTATACCGCGCGGTCATCTTCGGCCGCCGTCGCTCAGAGCGTGTATTCGCGGACGATCTTCCAGCCACCGGGCGTGCGCTGCATGTCGAGCGCCTTGGTGACCACGTCGGTGAACGTGTCCGACTCGTAGGACTGGCGGAACACGACGCGCGCGCGGTCTTCGCCGGTGCGGCTGAACTGCGGCTCGGCGATCGTCACGCGGATGCGCTTGGGGCTGGAGACGCGCTCGCGGCGCTGCGTTTCCCAGGCGCCGCGCGACAGGCCGCCCTCCGGCACGAAGTCGCTCGCGTAGGCCGAGAAATAGGCGTCCAGATCCTGCGCGGACCAGGCCTCGGCCCAGGCCTCGACGGCGCGTTGCAGCGCAGCGCCGGTGTCCGCGTCGATCTGCGGTCCGGCAGCGCTCGCCGCCGCCGCGGTCGCTGCGGGCGCCGGGGTCGCGGCGGGCGGTACAGCGACGGCCGCCGCCGGTGCGGCCGGCGCCGGCGGCGGTGCGGCGGCGTCCATGGCTGCAGCGGCGGCGCTGCTGTCGAGCTGATTGATCAGCGCGAGCTTGCGGCGCACGACCTGATTGGATTCATCCAGCGCCAGGGCGCGGTTGTAGGCGGCGCCGGCGAGCGCCGCGTAGATGTCGCCGAGATTCTCGTGCGCAGTCGCGTAGCTCGGATGGGTGGCGAGTGCCGCTTCGAGCGCGCTGCGCGCCTTCTCGTAGTCACCCTGCGCCGCGTAGAGTACGGCGAGGTTGTTGTACGGCTCCGGCAGCTGCGGGTAGTCGCGGGTGAGATCGGCGAACACGCCGATCGCATCCTTGGTTCGATCGAGGCGCACCAGTGCCAGGCCGCGGATGAAGCGCGCCTCCGCGTCCTGCGGGTTGTCCTTCAGGTGTTCGTCGAGCAGCTTCAGTGCCTCCGCGGCGCGGCCCTGCTCGATCATGCCCTGCGCCTCCGACGAGACGCCGGCCGCCGGCAGCACCGGCGAGAACACCAAGGCCGCGACGATCACGGCGACGCGGCTCAGCGCAGCTGACATAAAGCATTACCCCAGGGTTGTCGCACCGGGTAACTATAGCAGCTCGTCCTTTCGTTCTCGTTCGTAGCGAGGGCATCGCGAGCGGCGCAGATCGCTGCTATCCGTGTCCGTAGACCGGCGGCGCACCGGGCGGCAGGCCCTTGAACCGCTTGTGCACCCAGAAGTACTGCGTGGGCGCCATCGCGGCGCCCTGCTCGATGACCCGATTGATCCGTGCGGCGTCGGCGACTTCGTCGTCTCCGGGAAAGCCGGCGAGCGCGGGCAGCACGACGATCCGGTAGCGGCCGCCGACGCGCTGTGGAAAGTACGGCAGCACTTTGGCGCGGCCCAGCTGTGCGAGCCGCGCGGTCGCGGTGATCGTGCGCACCGGCGTGCCAAAGAACGGCGCATAGACGCTCAGCCGCAGATCCAGCGTCTGGTCCGGCGCATACCAGATCGCGCGACCGCTGCGCAGTGCGCGCACCAGCCGCCGCAGATCGTCGCGCGCAAGCGCCGGTAGACCCGATCGGCCTTCGCGCCAGTGGTGCATCAGGTAGTCCATGACCGCGTTGTTGTATGGCCGGTACATCGCATGGAACTTCACGCCGGCGAGGCACAGGAAGCGCGCGCCGATCTCCAGCGTCGTGAAGTGCCCGGTGAGCAGCAGCACGCCGCTGCCGTCGGCGGTGGCTGCGCGCAGATGCTCGAGGCCGACGACCTCACCGCGGCGCCGCAGCCGCCAGTCCGGTGCGAACCAGGCGAGCGCGGTTTCGAACACGCCCCTGCCGAGCTCGCCGAAATGCTCGCCGACACGGCGCTCGCGCTCGGCGGGTGTCAGCTGCGGAAACGCCAGCGCGAGGTTCGCGCGCACGACCTCGCGGCGGCGCTTGAGCAGGCGTCCGGCGAGCCGGCCGAGCGCGGCGCCGAGCGCCATCTGCAGCGGAATCGGTAGCCAGCTCAGCAGCCACGCGCCGCCCACGGCGAGCCAGGTCGGCCAATGCCGCGGGTGCAGCAATGAGGCGTGGAAGACGGGGTCGGACATCGCGGAATTACAGCAGCTTCGCGTTCCGGGTTGCCAGCGCGCGCACATAATGCGCCGATGCGCCCGATCTACAGCCTGCTGCTCTACCTGCTCACACCGTTCGTGCTGCTGCGCCTGCTGTGGCGCTCGCGCCAGCTGCCGGAGTACCGCCGCCGCATCGGCGAGCGCTTCGGCTGGGTGCCGCGGCCGGCACAGGACGTCGCCGTGTGGGTGCACGCGGTGTCGGTCGGCGAGACGCTCGCGGCGCTGCCGTTGATCCGCGCGCTGATCGAGCGTCACGGCGAACGCCGCGTGCTGGTGACGACGACGACGCCGACCGGCTCGGCGCGGGTGCGCGAGGCGCTCGGCGATCGCGTGCTGCACGTCTATGCACCCTACGACCTGCCGCACGTGGTCGCGCGCTTCATACGGCGCATGCAACCGCAGCGCGCGGTGATCATGGAAACCGAGCTCTGGCCCAATCTGTTCCGCGAACTGCGCCGCCGCGGAGTGCCGCTGGTCGTCGCCAACGCGCGTCTGTCGCCGCGCTCGTTTGCGGGCTACGGCCGCGTCCGCGCGTTCACCGCGGCGACGCTCGCCGACTGCACGCACATCGCCGCGCAGAGCGAGGCCGATGCGCAGCGCTTCCGCGCGCTCGGTGCGCCGGACGAGCGTGTCAGCGTCATGGGCAACATCAAACTCGATCAGACCGCGCCGCAGGACCAGCTCGAGCGCGGGCAGGCCCTGCGCGAGCGGCTCGGCGGGCAGCGCCCGGCGTGGGTCGCCGCGAGCACGCACGAGGGCGAAGAGGAGATCGCGCTCGCGGCGCATCGCGAGCTGCTGCGCGCGCAACCCGGCGCGCTGCTGATCCTGGTGCCGCGCCATCCGCAGCGCTTCGACGCCGTCGCCCGCCAGATCGAGAAAGCCGGCTTGGCGTACGTGCGCCGCAGCGCGCTCGAAACGATTCCCGATTCCCGATTCCCGATTCCCGTTCTCCTCGGCGACAGCATGGGCGAGATGTTCATGTACTTCGCCGCCTGCGACGTCGCCTTCGTCGGCGGCTCGCTGGTGCCGATCGGCGGGCACAACGTGCTGGAGCCCGCCCTGCTCGGCAAGCCGGTGCTGTTCGGGCCGCACATGCACAACTTCGTGGCCGCGCGCGAGCTGCTGATGGCCGTCGACGCGGCCGTCGAGATCCGCGCTGCGTCGCTCGCCGATGCGCTCGCGGCGCTGCTCGCGGACCCGCAGCGCCGTGCGCGCATGGGCGGCGCGGGGCACGCCGCGGTTGCGGCCAACCGCGGTGCGCGGGAGCGGCTGCTGGCGCTGATCGAGCGCAGCTGATGCGCTGCGCTCAGCAGATCGCAACCTGGGACGGGGTGAGCCGCATCGGCGTTACGAGCTGCCGGTCGCCGCCACCGCCAGCTGCCCGCGCCGGCGCGCGCGCCACAGGCCGTCGCTCGCATAGACCGCGAGTGCCAGCCAGATGCAGCCGAAGCCGAGCGCCTGCGCCCTGCTGAACGGCTCGCCGAACACGAGCACACCGCTGATCAGCTGCAGCGTCGGCGCGAGGTACTGCAAGATGCCGACCATCGACAGCGGAATGCGGCGTGCGCCGATCGCGAACAGCACCAGCGGCAGCGCAGTGACCAGGCCGCCGGCGATCAGCAGCGCGTCGATGCGCATGCCCAGATGACCGAAGCCGCCGCTGCCGGCGTGCTCGGTCCAGAGCAGGAAGGCCAGCGCCGGGATGAACAGCAGGCCGCTTTCGACGGCCACGCCCTGCACCGACGGTACGACCGCAAGCTTGCGGATCAACCCGTAGCTGCCGAAGGACAGGGCCAGCGCCAGCGCGATCCACGGCAGCTTGCCGGCCTGCCAGGTGAGCCAGAGGACGCCGGCCGCCGCGAGCGCGACCGCGAGCCATTGCGCGCGGTTGAGCCGCTCGCGCAGGATCAGCACGCCCATCAGCACGCTGACCAGCGGATTGATGAAATAGCCGAGGCTGGTCTCGACGATGTGCCCGGCGTTGACCGCCCAGATGTACAGCCACCAGTTGATCGAGATCAGCGCCGCGCTCGCGGCGAGCATCGTCAGCAGCTGCGGCGTCAGCCTGCGCAGCCATGAGAGGCCATGGCGCGCGAACAGCCAGACGCCGACGAACAGCGCGCACCAGACGATCCGGTGCGCCATGATCTGCGGCGCGGGCACCGCCTGCAGCTGCTTCCAGTAGACCGGAAACAGGCCCCAGATCAGATAAGCGGCGGTGGCGGCGGCGAGACCCTGGCGCATCGGCGCATGCGGACGGCGGAATGGGCGCGCAGTCTACGCCCCCTGCGCATGCACGTGCTGTACGAGCCGCGGCCGGTCGCGGAAACCCGGCAGACGCAGCCCGAACGGCGTCTTGCAGGCCATATCCTACAAAGCGCGCCGGCGGACGCGGCGCTCGCCGGCCCGCCGGTGCCGCGTAGAATGCGGCCATGGCGTGCCGTGACTTGACGGTGCGACCTGCGAAGGCAGATGGGATCTACCGATGATTACCGGCATCCGCGAGCTTGCGACGCCATCGGTCCTGCGGACCTGGGGCGGCGACGTCTTCTTGGGCGCCTGGCTGCCCGGCCATCATGAGCGGCTGCTGCGCCAGCAGCCGGAGAAGACTCCGGAGATCGTGCAGAGCGTCACCGACTACGGCATCTACCTGATCGACCGCCGCGGCCTGATCCGGAGCTGGAACCGCGGTGCCGAGAACATCACCGGCTTCGTGCCGGGCGAGGTGCTTGGCCAGCGTTTCGACCTGCTGTTTCCCGAGCAGGCGGTGCGCGACGGCGTGCCGCGGCGCACGCTGGAGCTGGTGCGCGCCAACCGCCACAGCCGCGACGAGCAGCGCCGCCGGCTGCGCAATGGCGGCGAGTTTCTGGCGCTGTCGTCGATCGATTCGGTACGCACCGAGAGCGGCGAGCTGCAGGGCTATGTCGAAGTGTTCCAGGACATCAGCGAGGCCAGGCAGCGCGAGGAGCGGTTGTACCAGCGCGCTACGCGCGATCCGCTGACCGGCGTTGCCCGCCGCGGGCATTTTCTGGAGATGGCGCAGCTGGAGCTCGAGCGCGCACGCCGCTTCGCCGAGCCGCTGTCGATCGTCGTTTTCGACGTCGACCAGTTCGGGAAGATCAACGACGTCTACGGCCACGAAGTGGGCGACCGCGTCCTCGTCAGCCTGGCGCGCGCCGCACTCGCCCACCTGCGCCGCATCGACCTGATCGGCCGGCTCGGCAGCGACGAGTTTGCGGTGCTGATGCCGCGCGCGAACAAGGAGCCGGCGGCGGAAATCGCGCAGCGCCTGCGCCGGATCTTCGGCGAGCAGCGCGTGCCGGTGGTGGGCGGCGGCCGCGAGATCGGCTACACGGTCACGCTGGGCCTCGCCGCGCTGCGGCCGACGACACGCGATGTCGCCGAGCTGCTGCGCAATGCCGACAGCGCGCTGGTCAAGGCCAAGCGCGAGGGGCACAACCGCCTCGAAGTCTGGTTCGAATGAGCCGGGGCGGCAGGATTAGTTAACGGGGGTTAACGGCGCTGCCCCGCTGCCTGCACAATAAGTCTCCTTGCCCGGAGGCTCCATGAGGGATCGTGATGGCAGGGTCGTCGCCGTCACCGGTGCGTTCGGCAATCTCGGCGCGGCCGTCGCCCAGCTCGCCGACGCCGGCGCCGCGAAGGCGGCGATCGACGCGCCGCAGAACCGCAAGGACATGCCGGACGCCGATGCCACGCGCCGGGTCACGCCGCAGCAGGTCGCCGAGGTGATCGGATTCCTGCTGCCGGATGCCGCCGCCGCGCTGACCGGCGCGCCGATCCGGGTCGCGGGCCGCCTGTAACGCTCAGCCGATGTCGGCTGCGCTGTTGACGATGCGGCCGACGAGGCCGTAGTCCTTGGCTTCCTGTGCGCTCATCCAGTAATCGCGCTCGGTGTCCTGCTGGATGCGCTCCAGCGGCTGCCCGGTTTCGCGCGCGAAGATCTCGTTGAGCCGCTGGCGCATGCGCACGATTTCCTTGGCCATGATGGCGATGTCGCTCGCCGTGCCGCCGGCGCCGCCGCTGGGCTGGTGCAGCATGAAGCGGGTGTTCGGCAGGCTCAGGCGGTTCTCGCGCTTGGCGGCGGCGTAGATCAGCGCGCCGGCGCTGGCGACCCAGCCGGTGCCGACGATGCGCACCGCCGGCTTCACGAACCTGATCATGTCGTGGATCGTGTCGCCCGACTCGACGTGCCCGCCCTGGCTATTGATGTAGATGGTGATCGGGTCGTCCGACTCCGCCGCGAGCGCGAGCAGGCGCGCGGTGAAGGCTTCGGCGACCTTCTGGTTGATCTGGCCGTAGATGAGGATCGTGCGTGCCTTGAACAGACGCTCCTCGAGCGCGCGCGAGCGGCGCGCCTTGGCGTCTTCGTCCTTGTCTTCGTTGAGTCGGGATTCGTCGAGCATGGCCTGGATCAGCGGGGAACGGAGCGCGATTCTAAACCGCGCGTCACAAGTCCGCAGGGACCGTGCGTTCGCGCGCCCATGCGCGCAGCGCCGCGATCGGCTCGGCCATGACCAGCGACAGCGGGCGGGTGCGCTGCAGCTCCTCCCGGATCAGCGCGGTGTCGAGGGCGACCTGGCGCAGCGCGGCGTCGTGAAGCACCCTTCGGGCAAGTGTAGCGGCGGGCGGTTCTACGCGCCGCGCGACGGCGCTACCCTGTACGCCACCGTCCCGACAGGAGAGCGCGATGCACGTTCTTGTCACCGGGGGCACCGGTTTCATCGGCAAGGCCCTGTGCCGCGCGTTGCGCGCCCGTGGTGACCAGGTCAGCGTGCTCACGCGGTCGGCGATCCGCGCGTACACGGTGCTGCCCAAAGACGTCGCAGCGCTCGAGTCACTCGACGGGCTGCGCGGCGTCGACGCGGTCGTCAATCTCGCCGGCGAGAATCTGGTGGCCGGCCGCTGGACCGAGGCGCGCAAGCGCCGCATGCTCGACAGCCGCCTCGGTATCACGCGCAGTCTGATCGACTGGATGGCGCACGGGCCGGCGCCGGGCGTGCTGCTCTCCGGGTCCGCGGTCGGCTGGTACGGCGCGCGCGGCGAGGAGACGCTGACCGAAGATGCGCCGCCGGGCAGCGCCGACGAGTTCCAGGTGCGGCTGTGCAGCGCCTGGGAAGCCGAAGCAGCGAAGGCCACGGAATTGGGTGTGCGCACCTGTCTGCTGCGCACCGGTCTCGTGCTGGAACGGGACGGCGGCACGCTCAAGGCGATGCTGCGGCCGTTCCGGCTCGGACTCGGCGGCCCGATGGGTAGCGGCGAGCAGTGGATGTCGTGGATCCATCGCGACGACCACGTCGCGCTGATGCTGTGGCTGCTCGATCGTGACAGCGCGCGCGGCGCCTACAACCTCACCGCGCCGGAGCCGGTGCGACACCGCGAATTCGTCGAGGCGCTCGGGCGCGCCCTGCACCGGCCGACGGTACTGCGTATGCCCGGCTTTGCGCTCAAGGCCCTCGTCGGCGAACTCGCCGACCTGATCCTCACCGGGCAGAAGGTACTGCCGCGGCGCGCACTCGACGAGGGCTTCGTGTTCCGCTATCCGGACCTCGGCGGCGCGCTCGCCGCCGTTCTGCACACGCGCAAGGCAGCCTGAGCGCAGCTCATTTTGCGCGGCGCCGCGGTTTGTCCCGACGCATCGAAACCACGGGCGACGAGCTTCCGCTAGAATCTGCCGAGCGAACCACTCGTTTGCGCTTGTAGCTCAGCTGGATAGAGTACTGCCCTCCGAAGGCAGGGGTCGCAGGTTCGAATCCTGCCAAGCGCGCCAAATCAAGCACTTACAACCCGGCTGAGGACTGCCCTCGCCGGGTTGTTTCGTTGGGGAAGGCATGCCAGACCGGTGCGAGGCCGGAACAGTGTCTGGCGGACAATTGCTCAGCGGCGGCATCGCCGCCGTGCAGCCGCGCAGGTGAGGTCATCCGGCCCCGCTGGCCGCAAGGAATGAAGGGCCAGACGCAAACCGAGCGGTCGGCCCCGGCGATCCACTTCAATCCGAGACTGCTGTAGGCGGCCCAACGGATCGCCAAGGTGGGTGAGGACAACACTGCACCAGCATCATCGTTGCCGCGGAGCTGCGCTACGGCTGTGCCAAGAGCGGATCAAAGCGGTTGCTCAAGGCCGTCGAGGACATTCTGGGTGAGATCGCCGTCTTGCCGTTCGACGCACCGGCCGACGCCGAGTACGGCGGCATACGCGCCGAATTGGAGGCGGCGGGCAAGCTCATCGGCAGCAACGATCTTCTGATCGCCGCGCACGCCTGTGCGACGAGCACGACGATCGTCACGGCGAACACCGACGAGTTCAAACGGATTCGGCGTCTGAAGGTCGAGAACTGGCTCGGCTGAAAACTGGCACCATCGCAGGTAGCCACATGGTCGTGGTCATGAACCGCGACCACCCGCAGGCCTTGCTGATGGATTTGGAACGGCTCGACCGTGCATCCGCCCGCCAGCGCTCATAACTAATCGCCGTACTCGTATGGCCATCGGACCTCATTCTCGCCACGCAGGATCAATGCTTCACTCAGTCGGTCGGGCGGCACGATCGCTCGAGTGCCATCGCAGAGCAGCGCGTATGGCGCACGAAGGAATGTCGTCTTACGTGGCTTACGCAGCTTAATCACGCCTATCTGGAACTTTGCGGTCGCCGCGCACGAGATCGCTGTCGGTCTGTTCGCTCACGTACCGAAATCGTCACGGAATCAGTCGATCTGGTGCATCCGCTCGTGCAAGGATGGTCACAATGCCGATATCGCCATTGGAGAGTCGGCGCCAGTAGACGAAGTGTCGTTCATAGCGAAAGAAGTAGCCTTCGATGCCGAACTCGGTCGGGACGGGCCTGGACGATGTCCGGTGCGTGTCGATGCCGTCGAAGGTCTCGAACAGCCCGGCGATGTAGCGATCGGCCTGTTCGGCGCCCCGGCGATCGCGCGGGTAGCGGTAGATCTCGTCGAGCCGCCAGGATGCCGCCTCCTGGACCAGGACCTTGGCCACAACGCCACAACCGTCAGCTCGGGGTTGCGCGCGATCACGGCCGCGACGGTCAGGGCGCGATATATACGTGTCCGGGGCGGCGAAGGCGTGGGCCAGCTCGGCCTTCAGCCAATCGAAGGCTTCCTGCTCCTTTCGTTCCTTGTCGCGGCGGATCAGGTCTCGTATGTACTCGCTTACTCGCTGACGTTCTCGTAGTCGCCGTGCTCGCCCACGTTGGCGGCGACGAAATCGCTGAGCGGTCCACCGAGGCGAACCGTTATGGTCGTAGTCTGTGGCATGTCTGGCTCCTGTTGCCGTGTCCGTATTCAAGCTATGCAAAAATGAATATGCGTTGAGTAACTTCGGTAGCAACATTGGTGACGCCTTGTTCGGTTTCCCCTGTGTCACAATTCCGAGCTTGTATTTCATTGCGGCATCCTGCTAAAAGCTTCCCGCGGAATAAGAAGGGGACCCGCGCTGCGCCGAGGCCATACGGTTCAGTGCGATTGAAGAGAGGGGGTACCGATGCGCGGATTCTCGTGCGGTGCGCTTTTTGCGCTGCTGTCATGGTCCTGCGGCCTTTATGCGGCATCCGGTGCGGACTATCTGCTTTCGCAATTGGCGGGGGGAGGCGACGGCCGTCCAGTCGGACTGGCGACGTCGTACCAGGCGACTGCTGAAGCGGTAGGCACGCTTCGAAGCTTGGGTACGCCGCAAACCTTGACGAACTCCAGGCCTTTCTCGCCGCCGAGGCGTATCACGGAACCGAGTACCTCTCCCGAAAGGTTACTGCTGCCGTCGACAGCGGGCAGAGTGCAACCGCGCTGCTGAACGAGCTGCTGTCGCGACAGAATGCGGACGGCGGCTTCGGCGAACTGACGGGATACCAGAGCACGGTTTTCGACACGGCACTTGCGCTCGAGGCAGCCACCGTGGCCGGGCGTATCGGTGACGGCGTCACCGGATCGGCGCTTACGTATCTGTTGCAGCGGCAGAATCCCGATGGCGGGTGGAATCGTCTTACCGGCAGCGGTGAACTTGACGTCACCGCGCACGTGCTGCGCGCGCTGGCGCCGCTGCGTGCCCTCAACGAATCGGTCGCGGCGGCGGTGCTGGCCGGTAACGCGCTTCTGCTCTCGCAGCGCTCGGCGGACGGTCTCTGGAGCGAGGATTTTCTGTCGGCGCTCGCGCTCATCGCGCTTACGGCGACGACCACCGACCTGTCCGCGCTGGGCGAGAGCGCCAACGCGTTGAGCGCCCGCCAGCTGGCCGACGGCAGCTGGTCTGAGGACACCTACACGACGGCGCTCGCATTGCGCGCACTCGCGCAGTACGCCGCGCGCGCCGGCGCGGGCACAGGTCGCAGCGGTACGGTCAGCGGATACGTCTACCTCGCGGGCACGAGCGAGCCGCTGATGAACGCGCAGGTGGTGCTGTCGTCGCAGAGCTACGCGTTCACCAACTCTAAGGGGTTCTTCACGCTCAGCGGTGTGCCTGCCGGGACGCAGACGCTGACGGCGCGCAAGGCCGGCTATTCGGCTACGGCCAAGTCGGTCGCCGTACAGGAAGGGCAGAGCCACGACGCTGGCGCCTTTCATCTGACGCCCAACAGCGATTCCGGCTTTGTGCAGGGCGCGGTGTACAACGCCCTCGACAAGCACGGCATCGCGGGCGCAACCGTAAAACTCAGCGGCGCGCTGTCTTACCAGATCACCACGGCGAGCGATGGCAGTTTCGATCTCGGCTCCGTTGTGCCGGGCAGCTATACGGTTGGAGTATCGAGCGCAGGCTATCGAGCCTTGAGCGGGCAGATCACCGTTGCCGCCGGAACCTTGACCAGCATCCGTCAAGGGCTAACCCCGGACGACGTCTATCCCGATGAATCGCCGGTCGACGTCTCCGGGCGAGTCGTCAACGGCAGCACGGGCGAGCCCATCGCCGATGTCGAGATTCAGCTTGATGATCGCGTGGCGTCATCGACGGCGGACGGTACGTTCCTGTTCGGCAGCGTCGCCCGCGGCGACCATCGATTGGAGTTGCGGCGGCAGGGTTTCGATACGCGTGTCTATACGTTCAACCTGCCTCCCGGCGCAGCCGGCGATCTTGGTGAGCTCCAGCTGTATGCGAGCACCGGCGAGCAGGCCCCGACGACGCTGACCCTCAAGGGCACCGTCATCGACGCGCTGAGCAACGAACCGATTGCCGGTGCAACGGCGACGCTGGCCGCAAACGGCGCCACGCGGACCAGCGACGCGGCCGGCGGCGTCGTGTTCAGCGGGCTGACCGCGCTGTCGCAGAGCATCACCGTGTCGGCGGCGGGTCACGAGACGCGCACGTTCCAGATCACGGCATCTGGCTACGGCGAGATCTCGCTGCCGCTGCCGCTGCCGCCGGCCGGTGGTAACGACAGCGCGACGGAGACGACGCTCACCGGAACCGTCACCGACGCAGACACCGGCGAAAAGCTCGCCGATGCCACCGTCACCGTGGTCGGCCACAGCCTGAGCGCGACGACGGATGCCGAAGGCGCGTTCGAGATCGCCGGCATAGACGTCCTGCAGTTCACGCTCGCCGTGGCCGCAACTGGCTACGAAGCGCGCAGCTACGGCGTGCAGCTGACGCGGCACGGCAGCTACAGCGTGGATCTGGAGCTGGCGCCGCCTGCGTACGCCAATCGCTTCCGCATCGAATCGCTGGTGCCCGAGCAGACCGCCACCGGGGCCAACACGATTCAGACGTTCGCGGCAACGATCGCCAATCTCACCGACATTCCGCAATCGGCCCTCGTGCTCGCCGACATCGTCGATCCGGCGGGGATCGTCGTCGGTACCGTCACGCCGTATGCACCAGGCACGCAGACGCCGACGGCCGAGGTCGCGTTCCAGGAGGAGGAGCGCATCGATCTGGTGATTCCGTGGGATACCGCGCAGGCCCCGGCGGGCACCTATCGGGTGCTGCTGCGGCTGGTCGTTCCGGAGTCCATTACGCGCGATCTGCCGTCCGGTCTGATCATGGCCGAGGCAGAAACGACGGCGACCGTGGTCGGAACATCGGCGATCAAGGGAGAGCTGGGCCTCCAGCCGCCGCTCGCGCAGGCCGGTACGAGCCAGCCGGTCGCGCTGACGGCGATCGTGATCAACAGCGGCAACGTGCCGCTGTCGGGCCTGCCGCTGACCCTATCGATCCGGACGCCGGACGGCAGCGGGCTGCTGCACAGCGTCGATGCCGTCGTCGACGCGATCGAGATCGGCAACAACGTCCTCGTCGATTTCGGCGAGTGGGTGCCGACAACCGCGGGCGATCTGCCGGTCAGCGTGGCGTCGAGCGACGGGTCCGCCGAGGGCTCAGTGAACGGCACGCTGTATGTCGGAGACAAGGCTACCGGCGCATTCACCGTCGACCGCAGCGTCGTACCGCTCGGTACGCAGACCGTGCGCGGCACCGTGTCGCTGCAGGGCGTCGACACCCGTACCGGCATCAGCACCGACCCGTTGTTCTTGGCAGTGAGGGAGGCGGTGCGCAAGGGCGGCGAATACGTCGCGCCCGCGGCGCAGCAGTGGAAGAACAGCAACCTGTGCCTCGGCTGTCATATCCAGACGCAGAGCCTACTTGGCCTCAATGCCGCCGTCGAAAAGGTGGAGATCGACGAGCGCGCGATCCAGTTCCTGTACAACGACATCGCGGGCTCGCTGCGTGCGGATGGCGCCTTGCGCGTGTCGCACCCGGAGCACACGAAAGTGCAGACCGCGTTGGGTATGTGGTCGCTCAGCGACTGGCGCGACAGCCGGCAGGTGTTCCGGACCATGTATCGGGCTACCGAACACATGCTGGCGCGCGTGAACACCTCCGGTGCGCAGTCGTGGTGGACGCCGGATCACGGGTCCCTGTGGTGGAGCAACAACGATGCCATGAACATGGCGACGGTCCGCGGCATGTCCGCGTTGCTGCGCCACGCCGATGTGCTCGGGTCCACGCCGGTCGACGATTTCGTGCTCGAGGACGCCTATAACGTCGGCATTACCAACCTGATGGATTTCGAGCAGGGTCCGGATGGCTGGATGTATTACGTCGACGTCAACGGCGTTGCGTATGCGAGAAACCTGGCCACCGGTCAGGTGCGCACCGTGGCGGGCGGCATGCCCAATCCGTCCTATGGCCTTGCAGTTCGCGACGATGGTGTCGTCTTCGTTTCGAGCCGGGCACGACTCACGCGGATCAATACCGACGGCACGAAGACGACGCTGCTGTCCGGCAGCAGCTACGGCGATCTCACCGATGTCGTCATCGGCGCGGATGGCACGCTGTACGTCGCCGACAGCACGAAGCATCGGATTTGGAGAGTGTCTCCGACCGGCCAAGTGTCGACGCTTGCTGCTGGCGGGCTGTTGAGCAAGCCCTACGGACTGGCCGTTGATGCCGATGGAAGTCTGCTGGTGGCCAATTACAACCGCTACAACATTCTCAGAATCACCTTGAGCGGCGCTGTGTCGAAGTTTGCTGACGGCCTGCCATATCGTCCGAACTGGATCAAGCGCACGCCGGACGGTGAGCTTTACGTCCTGCACGAGAGGATTTATCTCGGCAACTGGATCCCGGTCGGCGTCTGGCGCATCGATGAGAACGGGTTTGCTGAACGCGTCGCCGAGGTGAGCTCGCAGAACTCGTACAACCTCAACGGACTCGGCGTGATCGACGGGCAGGTCTACGTCGGGCACGCGGGCAGCAAGCGTATCCACCGTCTGCGCAAGCGCGCGCTGGATACGTCGAAGCTCGCAACCGTCCGGCAGACGCTGCCGTGGGTCGCGCGCTACGAGCTGAACCGTCACAAGGACGGTACGAGCGACAACCTGATCCAGTCCTGGCGGCTAATCACGCTCGGCGAAGTGCTCGCGCACACGACGGATCCCGCGCTGCGCAGTGAGCTGGAAACGGCGATGAGCTACATCGCCAATGTGCTGCGGCAACGCCAGCGCGGCGATGGCGGCTGGGGCCGCATCGTGGGTTGGGGGAGCGATCCCCTGGTGACTGCCGCCGTGGGTCTGGCACTGGAGTACACGAATCCGTCCGTGAACGACCCGCTGGTGCGCAAGACGATCACCTACCTGCTCAACAAGCAGAACAGCGACAAGTCCTGGTCCAGCCCGAACGGCGTGTTCACGACTCGGCTTGGCGCCACCAGCTTCGTCATGGCGTATCTGCCGCTCGCGCTCGACCGCCTCGGCGGCATCGACGTCGATCTGAACATCGTGATGCCGGCGAACGTGCAGCTGAGCAATCCGAGCCAGGCGCCGACCAGCGCGCAGCCGACCGCTGACGGCGGCATGGCCTATCACTGGTTCATGCAGGGCGTCACCGCCAGAACCCGCGACATCCAGTTCGATCTGCAGCTCGATGACATGGCCTACCAGGAGCGCAGGCCGGTGGCGTCCGAAGCCTGGCTCGGCTTCCGCAACTCGTTCACCGAGGAAGAGCTGCGCGCGGATCTGCCGATTCCCGAAGTCCGCGCCGTGAGCGACCTTGCGCTTGCGGTCTCGACCGACCGCACGAGCTACCCGGCAAGTCACCCGGTTGCGATCAGCAGTCGCGTCGACAACGTCGGGCCGGCGGTGAGCTATGGCAACGTCGACCTGTACATCCGACTGCCGGGAACCGAAGACGTCGTTGCAGATCTCGGGCGCCATGGGTTTGGCGCGCTGGAGCAGGGCGGATGGCTGGCGCTGTCCAGCGGCTGGAACACCGGCACGCTGCCGGCCGGCGAGTACGAGCTGTACGGACGCCTGTTCGATCAGACCGAACGGCTCGCCGACGAGGCCACCGCGCTGTTCTCGATCGTGCATCCGGAGCCGACGCTCGTTGCTGCGGTGATGACCGACCGGCCGGTGTATCAGGCCTGGGACGATGTCGCGTTGACCAGCCGCGTGCAGAACCCGACGTCGAACGCTACGCAGCCGCCGAGCCTCGCGCAGCTGACGGTGAAAACGCCGGACGGCGTCATCATTCACGACGCGACCTACGAGGTCGCTGAGCTCGCTGCGGGTAGCCAGCTGACATTCCCGGACACGTTGCGGCTCAGCGATGCGGCGAGCGGCGAGTACCCGGTCGATCTCGTCGTCCGCGACGAGCTGACGCGCGAGGTGGTCGCGATTTCATCGACGCACTTCGTGGTCGAGCGCGGCGCGCTGCAGGGCATCACCGGCACGGTGAGTGTCGAGCACACGCAGGTCTACCAGGGTGATCCGAACCTCTGCACAGACGAGGTCAGCAACCGCTCGGCCAGTCCGTTGACCGGGGTGACGATCGTCAGGCGTCTCGTCAGTCTCGACAGCAGCGAAGAGATCGCAGCGTCCGAGCAGCTGCAGGACTTCAGCGGGAACCAGCAGCTGGTGTGGACGCGCACAATCGATACGGAGCCCCTGGCCGTGGGCAACTACGCCTGCCTGCTCGCGGCGAAGCTAGATGGCCGCACGGTGGATCTGGGATCGGCCGGCTTCGCCGTGCTCGAGCCGCCGATCCGAATCGAGGCGAGCCTGAGTCTCGGCAGCCGCGGGCGTGTGCTTGTGCTGCTCGATGGCGAGGCGCCGCCCGCATCGATCGCGCAGACCGAGCCGAGCTACGAAGCGCAGCGCTCTTACCTGGAGGCTCTGCTGACGCGTGAAGGCTGGTCGTACACGATCGTGACCGACTCCGACGCGTTTGCCTGGGAGCTGCGCACCGGCGATTACAGCATCTACGCGCTCTTTGCAGAGCACGCCAAGCTCGACGAGCAGGTGCAGAAGGAGCTGCGCGAGGCCGTGTACCGCGGTGAGGGCCTCGTCGACGCCGGCGAGCACGATCAGCGCCACCAGAAGTTCGACGAGGCGCTGGGCATCAAGCACATCGGCAAGCATTCGGATGCCGTCGGCGTTGACTTGGCGGAGTCCGAGCTGATGCCGGCGGACTATGCGGAGCTCACGCTCAAAGACAAGGCGCTGCGCGCCACGCTGACGACCGCTCAGGCGCTTGGCAGCTACGTGGGGCCCACAGCCGAAACCATGGCGGCTGCCGGCCTCGATCACGGCCGCGGACGCTCCGTGTACCTCGGCTTCGATCTGCTCGCGGAGGCAGCGCTCGCCGGTGAGAGCAGCGTGCACGAGCAACTGATCGTCCGCGCGCTGACCTACGTCGAGCCGGAACTGGCGCCGCCCGGTGCCGGGCAGCTCGTGCCGCTGCGTGTCTCGATCGACAACGAAGGGATCGCGACTCCCGGCCGCGCGCTGCTCGAAGTCCCGGCCGGCGCGTTCGTCGTCGATCGCGGCGAAGCCGAGCTAGCGGATGGCGCGCTCATCTGGACCTTCGATCTGCAGGAGGAGCAGTCGCTCGACTTCACGGTGTGGCTGCGGCTGCCCGATGCGCAGACAGTCGCTTTCGATCTGCTCGTGCAATCGGGGCTCGATCCCGAGTTCGAGGATCAAGCCACAGCAGCCCTCGAGGTGGCGCTGGACGCGCGGCCCGGCCTGAGCGAGGCGCAAGCCCTGGCGGCATCGAGCAATGACTTCAGGCAGGTCGTGAACTGGCTCGACAAGGCGGCGTCCGCTCTCGCCGCGGGTAACCCGGAAGCAGCGATCGGCGATCTGGTGAAGGCTGCGGATGAGCTGATCAAGGACATGAGCAAGCCGCGCGCAGGCGAGCTGCGGCTGATGATCGATCAGGCACTGGTCCAGGCGGGGAGGCAGCTATGAAGCGCCAGGGACCTGACGTGCACCACAC
The DNA here is from genome assembly GCA_040754295.1 of Pseudomonadota bacterium. Lineage (GTDB taxonomy): Bacteria > Pseudomonadota > Gammaproteobacteria > Nevskiales > Nevskiaceae > Solimonas. The sequence continues at coordinate 37,712 of JBFMCQ010000011.1, forward strand.
GAGAAGAAGCAAAGCCATGACGCCTATGCACAAGCCGGAATCGGGGTCGCGCGCACGCGCTGCGTTCACCTATCTGCTGCTGTTCGTCTTCCTCTGGTCCAACATCCATCCGGCGTTGATGCCGGCCGCTGCGGCGGCCGGGCGGCCGGCGCGGGACGCGGCGCTGCATGTGCCGGCGGCGCAGGCCCTCGAACGGCTGCTCGGCGAGACCGCGGAAACGCTCGACCGTGCGCAGCGCAAGCTGGAGCGGCGCCAATCGGCAGCCGCGGAAAGGCAGGCGATCAAGGAGCTGCGGCAATGGCTGCGCGATCTCGACGGGCAGCTGGCCGACGAGTTCGCGGGCACCGAAAGCAAGCTGCGCGGCCGGGGGTTGGCGCCGCACATTCTCCAGCGCAACAGCGACGCGCTGAAGAGCGTGCGTGAGGCCATCGAGGCCTTGCAGGCCAAGCTGGAGAGCATCGATACCGCGGGCGACGACGTGCAGGCGGCGAGCCGTGTCGAGGAGGCCCGGGCGTACCTCGAGGCGCAGCGCGCACCGCGGCCGAACAGTGCATTCGATCCGGTGCGCGTGCCGTTCCAGATTCCGAGCACGGAGCCGAAGCGCCCGCGGCAGACGCCCGAAGAGTTCGCCGCGCTGACGTGGCAGCGCAAGACCGAGCTCGCGGCACTGGGCGCGAGCGTCGGACTGCTCGCGGTATCCGGCGTCCCGCCCACGGGGCCGGAGCTGCTCGAGGGCACAGAGGACGTCCGGCTCGACGCGGCCGCCGAAGCGCTGGCCGGCGAGCTGAGCGGCAGCCCAGTCGAGATCTTCAACTGGGTGCGCAACAACATCGAGTTCGTCCCGAGCTTCGGCAGCATCCAGGGCAGCGCGCAGACGCTGGCGAGCCGCCGCGGCAATGCGTTCGATACCGCGTCGCTGCTGATCGCGCTGCTGCGCGCGGCCGAAATCCCGGCGCGCTATGTCTTCGGCACCATCGAGGTACCCGCGGCGGCGGCCCGAAACTGGATCGGCGGCGTCGCGCGCACCGAGGCGGCGATGCAGCTGCTGGCGCAGGGCGGAGTGCCGGTCGAGGCGATCTATGACGGCAACCAGATCAAGGCGCTGCGGCTGGAGCACGTCTGGGTCGAGGCGCTGGTCGACTTTGCGCCAGGCCGTGGTGGTGCGCGCAAAGGCGCCGGCGATACCTGGCTCGCCCTCGACGCCTCGTTCAAGCAGTTCACGGAAACGGCGCCGCTGCCAATCGGCACGGAGGTCGCCCCGGATGCGCAGTCGCTGATCGGCCAGCTGCAGGCGAGCGCCCAGATCGACGAAGGCGAGGGGCGCGTCAGCGGCCTTGACGTGGCCGCGCTCCAATCCGGGCTCGACGCGTACGGCGAGCAGCTCGACGGCTACATCGCGAGCGTCAAGCCGAACGCGACGATCGGCGATGTCTTCGGCATGCGCAGCATCACGGCGCTCGAAGCGCCGGTGCTCGCGGCCGGTCTGCCATACGAGCCCGTTGTCGAGGGCGCGCGCTTTGCCGCGCTACCGGATGCGCTGCGCTTCCGCCTGCGCACGCAGCTGTTCGCATCCCCGCTCGATCGCAGCAGCCAGCTGCCGGTACTGAGCCTGGAACGCTCGCTGCCGGCGCTGGCCGGCAAGCGGCTGACGCTGAGCTTCGGCGCGGCGACCGCGGACGATCAGGCCGTGCTCGACAGCTACTTTCCGCAGCGGCACGCAGACGGCTCGCGCGTACAGCCGGAAGAGCTGCCGCAGGAGATCCCGGGCTATCTCGTGCATGTGGCGGCGCAGCTGGCGCTCGAAGGTGAAGCGCCCGTCACGGGCGGCGACTTCGTGCTCGGCTCGGCGCTTGCGCTGACCACCGCGCTGTTCGATCCGGCGACCGGGCAGTGGCGGCAGGCCGACGACACGCTCTATGCCGGCGAGTATCAGGCGCTCGTCGTCGACGGGCAGGGCATCGCTGGCAGCGAGCTGCAGGCGCTGTCGGCGCGGCTTACGGCGACGCAGCTCAAGCTCGAGGCCGGCGACGAGGCGGGCTTGAGCCGCGAAGACCTGAGCGGCGAGCTGCTGCGGCAGGCGGCGCTGTCGTATTTCGCCGCCAACGATGCTTTCGCGCAGCTGTTCCAGCGCGTGGAGAACGTGGCCGCATACCGTCTGCCATCGCACGCGCGCGCCGTGGCAGCGCTGCAGCCGACGTACAACTTCGGCGTCCCGGTGAGCGTGAGATTCCCGGGCGTGGCGCTGCGCGTCGACCGCTTGATCGGCAGTGCGGCCACCAAGGCGGATGTCGTCGGTTCCGAAGAGGCCGCGGCCCACCAGCGGCGCAGCCTGGAACGCGGCTCGGCCTATGCGCATCTCGTACTCGAGAAGATCCTTGGCGACGCGGTGACGCCGGGCGCTTCGGCGGTGCGTGCGCTGGCGGCCTCGATCGGCCTCGATCAGCCGATCCATCTGCTGACCCGCAGCAACGTCGACGCCGTGCTGCCCTTGCTCGAGCTGACCGCGGACGCACGCGACGACATCCGCGCGGCGACCTACGCCGAGCTACGTGCCGTCACCTCGCAGCTCCCGGTCACGCTCGGCGCGTGGACCGGCAGCGGCTACGTGCTCGCAGACGAAGCGACCGGCGCCGGCGACTACCGCCTGACCGGTGGCGCCACTGCGCTGCTCCATCGCAGCGGCGGCATGCCGTGGCTCGCTCTGGCCGAGCCCTATCAGGCCGCGGTTGCGGTGATCCCGGCGTTCGAGGGCGCGCGCGAGCTTGGGGAGGCGCAGTCGGTGCTGCTCGATGAGCCGGGCAGCCTCGCCTGGTCGCAGTTCCCCGCCAGGCAGGAGCTCACCGCCGGGTTGTTCGGCGCGGAGTTGGGTCTTGTTCCCGCGCCAGCGGCTCTGCTGCAAGCCGTTGCCGTGCAGACCGCTGCGCTTGGCACCGGCACTGCCGACCAGCTCAGCCGCATCAACCGGGCGCCGGTGATTTTCAGTACCCCGGTGACCGGCGCGCAGGCGGGCGAGGCCTACCGCTATGCGCTGTCCGCGGCGGACCCAGAAGGCGATCCCCTGAGCTACTTCGTCGTCCGCGGACCGTCCGGTGTCGCGATCGACGGCACCGGCCTTGTCGCCTGGAACGCGCCGATTGCCGGCAGCTGGCCGGTCACGCTGCGCGTAAGCGACGGCACCCTCTTCGCCGACCAGTCGTACACACTGCAGGTCGCGGAGGAGCCGCAGCCGCTGGCGGTCAATCTCAGCATCAACCCGCCGGTCGCGGATGCCGGAGCGGCAGTCACGCTCAGCGTGACGACGAGCGGCGGCAGCGGCGCGGTCGTCCGCAAAGTCACGGTCTACGGCCAGACGCTGGATGTACCGGCGACCGGCCAGGTACAGGTCACGGCGAGCAGCACGCCAGGTGCGTATCCGGTCGTCGCCACTGCCAGCGACGAGCGCGGCAGCGTCAGCGTGGAGGGCGCGCTCGGCGTCCGCGACCCGGCCGATTCCACGCCACCGACGGCAACGCTCAGCTCGCCGGTACGCGACGCGGTGATCAAGTCACCGACCAACATCGTCGGCACCGCCGCCGACAACGCTGCGCTGGCGTACTACGTGCTGCTGCTGCGGCCCGCGGGAGCGGGGCCCGATGCGTGGTTCGAGATTGGCCGCGGCACCACGGCGGTCAACGCCGGCACACTTGGTCGCCTCGACCCGAGCACTTTGGCCAACGGCCTCTACGAATTGAGCTTGGTGGCTGTCGACGCCAACGGCCTCTCGTCGAGTGCGCTTCTACCAGTGGAGATCGCCGGCGATCTGAAGATCGGCCAGTTCAGCATCAGCTTCGAGGATCTGAACATCGAAGCCGGCGGCATCCCGGTGCGCGTGACGCGCACCTACGACACGCGCCACAAGGACGAGAAGCTCGCGTTCGGCTACGGCTGGAGCGTCGACTATCAGGACGTGCGCCTGCGCAAGAACATGACGCTGGGGCTGGGCTGGAATGTCGTCAGCCAGGGATTCAATTTGTGCGTGTACGCGTCAGGCAAGCGCAAGGTCAGCATCGCATTGCCGGACGGCACGCTGCATCGCTTCGAAGCCGCCCTGCGGACTGAATGCCAGGGCTTCCAGGTGCCGCCGATCAGCGTGATCTTCAACGCCGTCGGTGATACGACGTCGAAGCTGGAGATCGTCAACCACCCCCGCGTCGAAGCCCGCGGCGGCGTGCTCTACGACTGGGACGAGCTCGACACCTTCAACCCGAAGCAGTTCAAGCTCACCACCGAAGAAGGCTACGCCTACTTCCTGCGCGAAGGCGTCGGCATCGAAAAGATCGTCGATCCCTTCGGTAACACACTGACCTACACCGCCAACGGTCTCGTCCACTCCAATGGCCGCAGCATCGCGTTCCCGAAGGACGCGCAAGGCCGGATCACCGCGATCACCGATCCTTCGGGCCAGAAGATCCGCTACGCCTACGACGCCAACGGCGACCTGATTTCCGTCACCGACCGCGTCGGCCAAGTGAGCCGCCTGAGCTACAACCGCAGCCACGGTCTGGTCGACTACACCGACCCGCGCGGCGTGTCGGTCGTCAAGTACATCTACGACGAAGAAGGCCGGCTGATCGCGACGGTCGACGCCGACGGCAACCGCATCGACGTCAACCACGACACCGATTCCAACCGCGAAGTGGTCACCAACCGCCGCGGCTTCACGACGACCTACATCTACGATAACGCCGGTAACGTCACAGAGCTGATCGACGCGCTCGGCAACGTCACCCGCTACACCTACGACGCCAACGGCAACGAAACCAGTGTTACCGACCCGCTCGGCAACGTCACGCGGCGCACCTTCGACGACAAGAACCGCCAGCTCAGCGAGACCGATCCGCTCGGCAACACGACCTCCTACAGCTACAACGGCCGCCTCGAGCCCGAGCCCGGCAGGATCAAGAGCACGACCGACGCCCGCGGCAACGTCACCAGCTACAAGTACCCGTTCGCGCACACCAACTACATCGAAGAGCCGCTGGGCCGCACGACGACGCTACGCTTCGACGCGGAGGAGGGGCATCTGACCAGCCTCAACGTCGGCGGCCTGTCCACGAGCTACGCCTACGACGCCAAGGGCAACCGCATCAAAGAAACCGACGGCGCCGGCTATGTGACGAACTACAGCTTCGACACCAACGGCCACGAGATCGGCAGCCAGCGTGCTCGCACGAGGGAAGACGGCAGCGTCGTCACCGTCACCACGAGCCGCACCGTCGACGCCGAAGGCCGCGTACTGAGCCAAACCGACGGCCTGGGTAACGTCACCAAGACCACCTGGCTCGGCGACAAGCCCGAAACCGAAACCGACGCCAAGGGCCAAGTTACCCGCTACGAGTACGACGGCAACGCGCGCCTGGTCAAAACGACCTACCCGGACGGCACGACCGAAACCGTCGACTACGACGCCAACGGCAACGAGATCGCCCGGACCGATCGCGGCGGCCGAACGACACGCTACGAATACGACGCCCTCGACCGGCTGACCAAGACCGTCCACGCGGACGGCAGCACCAGCGAGCAGCGCTACGACGCCGCCGGAAGACTGACCGAAACCGTCGACGCCCGCGGCAACACCACCCACAACGACTACGACGCCGCCGGTCGCCTGATCCGGACGACCGACGCCCTCGGCCAGAGCATCGAATACGGCTACGACGCCAACGGCAATCGCACCCGCCTCACCGACCCGAAGGGCAACCTCACCCAGTACGAATACGACGCCCTCAACCGGCTGGTCAAAACCACCTACCCGGACGGCACCCAGACCCGCGTCAGCTGGACAACTTCAGGGCTCAAGGACACCGAAACCGACGCCGCCGGCCGCACGACCCGCTTTGGCTACGACGGCAAGGGCCAGCTGACGAGCGTCACGCAGACCGTCGACGGCGTCGATCAGATCACCCGTTACGAATACGACCAAGCCGGCAACAAGACCCAACAGATCGACGCCCTGGGGCGGACCACCACCTGGGCCTACGACAACGCCAACCGCCCGATCAGAAGAACCCTTCCCGGCGGACAGATCGAAAGCTACGGCTATGACGCCAACGGCAACCTGACCGCGCACACCGCCTTCGACGGCAAGGTGACGCGCTACGCCTATGACCCGAACAACCGCGAGATCGAAAAGACCCTGCCCGACGGTAGCAAGATCACCCGCACCTACACCCAATCCGGCCAGATCCAGACCGTCACCGACGCCCGCGGCACGATCCGCTACAGCTACGACGCGCAGGACCGTCTGACCCGCAAGCAAAGCCCCGAAGGCGAGATCCGCTACGCCTACGACGAAGCCGGCAACAAGACCAGCGAAACCACCGTCGTCCAGAACCAGACGCGGACCATCACCTACGGCTACGACGCCCTGAACCGACTGGCGAGCATCACCGACGAGCAGGGCCAGCAGACCACCTACGCCTACGACGAGAACGGCAACCGGCAAAGAGTCAGCCGGCCCAACGATACGACGACGCTCTACGAGTACGACCTCAACAACCGCCTGACGCGCATCGCGCACACCAAGACCAGCACCGGAGCCATCCTCGCCGAGTACCGCTACACGCTCGCCGCCAACGGCCAGCGCACGCAGATCGACGAGTCGGACAGCCAGGGGCAAGTCCGCACCGTCGCCTACACCTACGACGACCTGCAGCGCCTGACCCAGGAGCAGGTCACCCACCGCGACCCGGCCAAGAGCTACATCACCGCCTACACCTATGACGCCGTCGGCAACCGCCTGACCAAGATCGAGGATGGCGTTACGACGGCGTACAGCTACGACAGCAACGACCGGCTGCTGACCGAAACGACGGGAAGCACGCAGACCGTCTACGCCTACGACGCCAACGGCAACACGACGAAGAAGGAGATCAAGGACAACGGTCAGACCCAGCTCGTCGCCCTCTACAGCTACGACAGCGACAACCGGCTAATCGAAGTCCGGCAGGGGCCGAGCGAACAAGCTGCGCCGCTGCTCGTCAGCTACCGCTACGACCCTGACGGCAATCGCACGAACACGACGCAGGCCGACGGAACGAGCATCGATTACCTCGTCGATACGAACCGGCAATACGCGGAGGTGCTGGAGGAGATCCGGGCTACGCCGAGCGGCACGACCAGAATCGCCTACATCCATGGCGACGATCTGCTGGATCAAACCAGAGGCGGGCAGCGGACGTACTACCACCAGGATGGGCTGGGGAGTACGCGGGTGCAGACCGACAGGCAAGGCGCAGTCACTGACAGCTATGCCTATGAGGCCTTCGGAAAGATCGAAGAACATGCGGGCGCATCTGACATCACGCACCTGTTTGCCGGCGAACAGGTCGACCCCAACACCGGTTTCTACTACCTGCGTGCGCGGTGGATGAATCCGGAGGTGGGGACGTTCCTGACGCTTGACAGCTTCCAGGGAATCGCTGGCGATCCGCAGTCACTGCACAAGTATCTATATACGAACGCGGATCCAAGCAATAGAGTTGACCCGACAGGGCACTTCTCTCTCGGCTCAGTTGGTGCGGGTTTGAACGCCTCTATCACCTTGGCGACAAACGCTATCTCCACGTATAACTTCGTTATCGGAAATCCCGACTCAGAGTCGGTGGACGGTATCCCTTCGATCTGGGACCTGGTAATGACTTTTGCGGTTAAGACGGCCGCGTCACAACTCGGATATGCAGCGTATCCGACGCTAGTAAACGTCGTCTCGGCCGGTCCCATGGAAGACCATCATGTGATTCCAGTCTACTGCTGTGGTGCGAGAACACAAAAGATCTTGGTCACGCTGCCGTTGAACGAACATCGCCGAATTCATCGAGAGCTTAACCGATTCGCAACATTGGTCAATGTCGCCGGGAAGGGGGTGGATCTGCTCGTGTACAAGAGGCCAACATCAGTCTTCAAGAAGACACCGTTGCAAAGACTTGGGCGCACTTCCGCAGGTAGGTCCGCAATCCTGGCCGGTTTGCAGACGTTCTATTTGGCAGACGGTTCCCTTGGCTCTGGGGCTCCGCCGATCCAAGCAGCGCTAGCAGTCGAAGGGCCGAGGTTTATAGGCAAGCACCATTCAGCTCCGAGGTGTCGCCGATGAGTACCTTACCATGGCTTCGACTTGCTGCCCCTTATCGAGACGCAGAAGTCGCTCGTCTACAGAGAGCCGGGTATGTGCAGCTTAGAGCCATCCTGGGATCCGTTCCGCTTAGGGTTCCAGAAGAACTCGAAAAAATTGGCTGTACGGCGACGCTTCAGATCACAGAAAATAGAAGAAAGATTCTCGCGGTCACGGTGACCGTGATGGGGCCAGATGCTAAGTCTATGACGGCGGACGGGTTCAAGATCACCCCTCGAAACAAGATTACGCCGATCTACGATGACGGATACGACGACTGAAAAATACGAATTATGAAAAATGAAGGTATAGTGCTGGCCTGGATTTCCACGTCCCGAAGTTGACCTGACGCGGCATCGGTGTAGGACAGTTCATGCCGTCATGCGCAAGCTGCGATTGCTCCACCAAGGCACGGTGACAGACGCGTCGAAGATACCCAAGTCGATAGCTGGACGACCTCCGGCCTAAAGGACACCGAAACCGACGCCGCCGGCCGCACGACCCGCTTTGGCTACGACGGCAAGGGCCAGCTGACGAGCGTCACGCAGACCGTCGACGGCGTCGATCAGATCACCCGTTACGAATACGACCAAGCCGGCAACAAGACCCAACAGATCGACGCCCTGGGGCGGACCACCACCTGGGCCTACGACAACGCCAACCGCCCGATCAGAAGAACCCTTCCCGGCGGACAGATCGAAAGCTACGGCTATGACGCCAACGGCAACCTGACCGCGCACACCGCCTTCGACGGCCAAGTCACGGCAGCCAGGCTGGCGGCGCTGGTGGACAGCATGCGTTGTTTCGGCTTCATCGTTTCAGACCTCCTGGTCACGGGTGATGCGGTGTCAGCGCGGCGAGATACGCCGCCAGCGCCGCGGCGTCGTGGGCGCCGACCGTAACCGGCACCTGCGCCCATAGCTGTTCGAGGTAGTCGGCGGCGGCGCGCTGTTCCCGGTCCGAAGCGCCGCGCGCCCGGGCCTGCTGCGCCCGCTGCAGCGCGGCGTCGAGGCGTTGCTGCGCGGCGCGCTCGGTCACCGCCTGGCGCGTGGCCTGGCGCAGCGCCGGGTAGTCGACGACCGGCGCGTCGTGATCGAGCGCGTCGATGCGCGCCACAGGCATATCCGCGAAGGCCGCGTCGTCGGCGGCGAGCTGCAGCAGGCCGCTGGCGGTCGTGATATGGGCGCGCAGGCGGGCGTCGAGTGCGGCATCGGCGGCGTGCACCGCGAGCAGCTCGCCGAGGCGCAGGTGGCCGTCGCCGTCGCCGTCGATACGGTGGTAGGCCTCGTGCCGCAGGCGCTCGACCTCGCCGGTGCGCGCGGCGGCGATCGCGTCCGGTGTGAGGCGCAGCAGCGCGCCGATGGTGGCGACGCCGTCGCGGCGCACGGCGGCGAGCGCGCGCTCGCGCGCTTCGCGCGCACCCGGCGCCGGCAGCGTCAGCCGGATTCCCGCCGCCAACAGCCGCGTCTGCATGCCGGTCAGGCCCGGCACCTCCGGCTCGGCGGCCAGCACCAGCGCCGGGTCGTCGGGCGCACCGGCGGCGCGCAGCAGCGGCCCGAGCTGTGCGTGCACCGCGGCGTAGCGCAGCAGCGTGTAGCGGTAGCCGCCGTCGCGCGCGTCGTCGGCCAGCGCCGGGGGGAACAGGCAGTCAGGCAGCGGGCAGGCGGCGATGAAGTCGGCCCAGCTCGGCTCGCCACCGCCGGGCCGCTCGCCGAAGCGGTCCTCGTAGCGATCGAGCGCCGGCGCCATCTGTACAAGGTGCGCGTCGGCCCGCGCCAGCGCCGTCGAGTCGCGCTCGCGCAAGGCACTGAGCAGCAGCTCGATCAAAATCGCGATGATCGCGATGACTACGAGCAGTTCGATCAGCGTAAAGCCCGCAAGCCGCGTTGCGCTCCGTGTATTGGCATGCATGTCACACTCCCGTGGCGAATTCAGCCGCTCCTGGTTGGGGAAATCGCAGGACGGCGCCGGAACAGGACATCGGCAGGATCGCGGCCACGGGGCATCGAATGTGCGCCCGTTCCTTGACTCGGCGGCGCCGCTTGCGCGAGGCTGGTGCTCGGGCGGCCGACGCGCAGGAAGCTAGCTCGATGGGCGGAGAATCCATCACCCGACTGCTCGAACAGGTCGACGCCGGCGACCGCGCCGCGTTCGACTGTCTCTTCGTACAGCTGCACGCGCAGTTGCGCGAGGCCGCGCATCGTCAGTTGCGCCAGTGCGACGGCAGCCTGAGCACGACCGCGCTCGTCAACCAGACCTGGCTGAAGCTGGCGCCGGCGCGCCTGCAGGCGCGCGACCGCGGGCATTTCATCGCCATTGCCGCGCGCGCGATGCGCATGATCGTCGTCGACCAGGCACGCCGCCTGCACGCGGACAAACGCGGCGGCGGACAGCTGCGGGTGACGCTCGACACCGGCGTGGCCGACGATACGCACGACCTCGATGAGCTGCTGGCGCTGGACGCCGCGCTGCAGCGCCTGGCCGCCACCGACGCGCGCCTCGCGCAGCTCGTGGAATGGCGCTACTTCGGCGGTCTTGGCGACGACGAGGTCGCAGCCCGGCTCGGCGTCAGCGTGCGCACCGTGCGCCGTGACTGGCGCAAGGCGCGCGCCTTCCTGTACCGGGACATGACGCGCGGGGACGAGGCGTGAGCCTGCAGCGACGCGCGCTGACGCTGTTCGGCGAGCTGGCCGGGCTCGACGCCGCCGAGCGCGCGGCGCGGCTCGACGCGCTCGCAACCGGCGAGCCGGCGCTGCACCGCGAGCTGCTCGCACTGCTGCGGGCCGACGCTCGCGTCGGCGTGCTGGAGCGCGACGCCGCGTCGGTGCTGGCCACGCCGCCGGAGGGCGCAAGCGCGGACCGCGAGCGCATGATCGGCCGCCAGCTCGGCGCGTGGCGCATCACCGGGCTGCTCGGCAGCGGCGGCATGGGCACGGTCTACGCCGCCGAGCGCAGCGACGGCGGCTTCGAGCAGCACGCCGCCGTCAAACTGATTCGCATCGGTCTGGACCGGCCCGAGCTGCGCGAGCGCTTCCGGCGCGAGCGCCGCATCCTCGCGCAACTGCAGCACCCGCATATCGCGACGCTGCTCGATGGCGGCATCGGCGAGGACGGGGCGCCGTACCTGGCGATGGAGCGCATCGACGGTGCGCCGATCGACCGCTGGTGCGACACGCGTTCACTCGACCTGCACGCGCGCGTGCGCCTGTTCCGGCAGGTCTGTGCCGCCGTCGGGCACGCGCACCGCAACCTGGTCGTGCACCGCGATCTCAAGCCGGCCAATGTGCTCGTCACGCCCGACGGCGTCGCCAAGCTGATGGATTTCGGCATCGCCAAGCTGCTCGACGAGACCGGGGACGGGCTCACGCGCACGCGCGAGCGCGTGTTCACGCCCGAGTACGCCGCGCCGGAACAGTTGCACGACGGCCCGATCACCACCGCCACCGACGTCTACGCCCTGGGCGCGCTGCTGTACACCCTGCTCGCCGGCACCCCGCCGTGCGGCGACGCCCGGCGCCTGCAGCCCCTGGCGCTGCTCGGACGCGATCCCGAGCCGCTGCCGCGCGCGGCGCTCAGACTCGACCCGGCGCGGCTGCAGGCGCGCGGCCACCTGCGGGCGCAGACGCTGGCACGCGCCCTGCGCGGCGATCTCGACGCCATTGTGCAGCGCTGCCTGCAGCGCGAGCCCGCCGCGCGCTACGCCTCGGTGGCGTCGCTGGATGCCGACCTGCAGGCCTGGCTCGACGGCCTGCCGGTCAGCGCGAGCCGCGGCCGGCGCCTGTATCGCGCCGGCAAGTTCGTGCGCCGCCACCGCGCCGGCGTCGCCGCCGCCGCGGCCGCCTTCGTCGCCCTCGCGGCCGGCCTGTCGCTGGCGCTGTGGCAGGCGCAGCGTGCGGGCGCGGCGGCACAGCAGGCGCAGCGCGAGGCCGAACGCGCGCGCCAGGTCGAGCGCTTTCTCGCCGGGCTGTTCGAGGCCGCGGACCCGGCGCAGTCGCGCGGCGAGGACGCGACTGCGCGCGAACTGCTGGAACGGGGCGCGCAACGGGTCGACACCGAGCTGGCCGGCCAGCCGCTGGCACAGGCCGAGATGCTCGAAGTGCTCGGCCGCGTGTACCAGCGGCTCGGGCGTTTCGACCGCGCCGCCGAGCTGCTGGAGCGGGCGACGACCCGCCTGCGCGACGCCGGTGCAGAACCGCTACGGCTGGCGCGCGCGCTGCATCTGGCGGGCGAGGCCCAGTCCGACAACGGCCGCTACGCCGAGGCCGGCGAACGCCTGCGCGAAGCGGCGGCACTGCGCCGTCGCCATCTCGGTGCCGCGCACCCCGAGACCGCCGACACGCTCGCGGTGCTGGGCACCAACCTGCATCTCGCGGGCCGGCTCGACGAGGCCGCGGCCGCCCTCGAGCAGGCGCGCGCGATCCACGAGGCGAGCCTCGACCGCACCGATCCGCGCCGCCTGACGGTGATGACCTACCTCGCCGACCTGGCGCTGGACCGCGGTGAGGCGGGCAAGGCGGTTGCGATTCACCGCGAAGTCCTCGACACCGTGCTGGATCTGCACGGCGAGCTGTACCCGGACGCGGCGACCGGGATGACCAATCTCGGCTGGGCGCTGGGCGCCGACGGCCGTCTCGCCGAGGCGCGGCAGATGCTCGAACGAGCGATCACGGTGCGCACGCGGATCCTCGATCGCAACGATCCGAACCTCGCGACCAGTTGGCATCACCTGGGCGTGACGCTGCGCAGTCTCGGCGAGTACGCGCAGGCCGAGCAGGCCTTCGCGCAGGTGCTGCGCATCGACCGCGCCGCGCTGCACGCGCAGCACCCGTGGATCGCCTTCGCGCTCGACAACCTCGCCAGCGTGCTGATCGAACAGGACCGCACGGCCGAGGCCCTGCGCCTGCTCGACGAGGCCACGCCGCTGTTGGCCGCGATCTACGGAGAAGACAGCCTGCGCGCCGCGACCCACCAGCAGATTCGCGCCGCGGCGCTGGCACGCGCCGGCGACATCGACGGCGCCGCCGCCCTCCTCGACCGTGTCCTGTCGCTGCGCCGTGCGCGGCCCGAGGCGCAGCCCGCCGCGCTGGCCGCGGCCCTGGTCGCGCGCGCGCGTCTGCTCGCGCAAGCCGGCGCCGCCGACGCCGCCGAGGCGATGCTGCGCGAGGCCCTGGCCCGGCAACGCGCGGTGCTGCCGGCTGCGCACATCGACATCGCGACCACGCTGGTCGCGCTGGCCGAGACGCAGCTCGCGCTGACGAAGGTCGACGCCGCCGACGCGGCGCTGCGCGAGGCCCTGCGGATCCGCGTGGCGGCGCTGCCGGCGGACAATTGGCAGATCCTGCAGGTGCAGGCGCTGCGCACAGTCGGCGCGTGCCAGCGCGGCGACGCGGGCGGCAGCGCGCTGGCCGCGGCGCTGGCGCGGCTCGGCGTCCAGCCCGGCGACCGCCATCCGGCGACGCAGTCGATCCGAGAACTGGCGGCATACTGCGATGACAGCCGCCCGACGGCGCTTCAGCCGGAGGTGGCCAGCAGCTGAATCAGAGCGCGTCGAGTTCGAGCGCCGCCGCCTCGAACGGCGGTGCCGCGACGCGCGCAGCGTCGGCATGGCCGGCTTCGAGCCGCAGGCGAGCGCTGGGTCGAGCACGCAGGCCCTCTATCTGGTGCGCGGCGACAAGATCCTGCGTGCGCTGGAAGCGCGCGAGCCAACTACTACGCGGCGATCGCGGTGTCGGCGCCGCCGCCGCGCAGTTCCAGGTGCGTTTGGAGAAAGCCGAGCAGGCGCCGCCGCTGCGACGGCAGGCGATGGCCGGCGAAGAGTTCGGCGCGGGCGATGGCGCGGATCTCGGCGCCGAGGCTGCGCGCGAGCTGGTGCGGTTGGGCGACGCCGCAGACGATCAGCTCGCTCGCCAGCATGCGCTCGAAGATCTGCGACATGCGCGTGAGGTCGCCCTCGCAGTGGAAGCGCTGTGCCGCCAGGTGCATCTGCGAGCGCTCCTCACGCAGGCGGAAGCAGGCTTCCCAGTAGGCTTCCACGGACACGAACAGGCGCTGTGCACCGGCGGGCATGCCGGTCATCGCCTGTGTCATCGCGCGCAGCACGGCATGCAGGTGCTCGCGGAATTGTTTGCGCAACAGCGTGACGTCGTTCATCGAAGCGGATTTTGGGGGGCCGCGCATACAAGCATTACCGCTCGCGGCGCTTTGCGCATCCCCGTTCCCGGGGTCGGCTGTGATCGGCGTCTCAACGGGACACGCGCAACACGGCGGCGCCGTCGAACGCACCATGTCGGAGCGCCGCGAGCGCGTCGTTGGCCTGCTCGAGTGCGAACACTGTCACGCGCGTGCGCACCGGCACCTGCGGAGCAATCGCCATGAACGCCCGCGCATCGGCGCGCGTGAGGTTGGCCACCGACTGCAGGCGCCGCTCGCCCCAGAGCAGCGCGTACGGAAACGACGGGATGTCGCTCATGTGGATGCCGCCGCAGACCACCGTGCCGCCCTTGCGTACGGCGCGCAGCGCAACCGGCACCAGCTCGCCGGCGGCGGCGAAGATGATCGCAGCGTCGAGGGCATGCGGCGGCGCTGCGTCGGCGTCGCCCGCCCATACCGCGCCGAGCTGGCGCGCAAACGCCTGCGCGCGTGTATTGCCGCGCCGCGTGAACGCATAGACCTCGCGCCGCTGCCAGATCGCGACCTGCGCGATCAGATGCGCCGCCGCGCCGAAGCCGTAGAAGCCGATGCGCCGCGCATCGCCGCACATCGTCAGGCTGCGATAGCCGATCAAGCCGGCGCACAGCAGCGGCGCAAGCTCGAGATCGTCCGGCCCCTCGGGCAGCGGCAGGCAGTAGTTGGCATGCACGAGGCAATGCGTCGCGTAGCCGCCGTCGAGCTGCCAGCCGGTGAAGCGTGCGCGATCGCAGAGATTCTCGTGCGCGCTCGCGCAGTAGTCGCAGCTCCCGCAGGTCCAGCCGAGCCAGAACGCGCCGACGCGCGCACCCGGCGTCAAGGTATGCACCGCGCTGCCGCAGGCGGCGACGCGGCCGACGATCTGATGGCCGGGCACGATCGGATACGGAATCTGCGGCAGCTCGGCGTCGAGCAGATGCAGATCGGTGCGGCAGACGCCGCAGGACTCGACGTCGATGAGCACCTGCTGCGGTCCCGGCAACGGCAGCGGCCGCTCGCGCAGCACCAGCGGCCCACCGGGCTGTTCCAGCACCATCGCGCGCATCGCCGTCACGGCACCGCCCTGCGCGTTACGACTTCTTCGCGGCGGCGCTCAGGGTCTTGCGCACCGAATCGCGCGCGATCGGGTGATAGCCGTTACGCGCCTCGCGGAAGATACGCTGCGCCAGCGCGAGCCCCTCCGGCCGCTGTGCGAGCTCGCGGTACACCGGCGTGATCAGCAGCATGCGGCCGATCGTCTGCAGATGCTGCTCCATCGCCGGATACGCGGGCGCATAGGCGTCGCGCGCGACCAGCCGGAACCAGCGCGCGGCGATGACGGCGTTGCGCGTCTTCGACAGGCCGAAGGTCTCGTCGAGCGCTTTCATCTGTGCGGGGCTCAGCGGCGGCATGTTGTCGAGGAAGTACTGCCATTGGCGCACACTCCACTGCGCCGTATCGAGGTTGGCGGCCGGCTGGGTGCCCTCGAGCCAGGCGTTGCGCGCCGCGTCGACCTGCGCGAAGGCGTCGGACTGCGGCCATACCGTGTCCGCCGGCATCAGCGGCGAGCGCAGCCAGGCGTCGATCTGCGCGCTGCTGACCACCGCCGGCCGCTCGAGCAGCAGCTCGCGCTCCAGGTACGCGAGGAACTGCGCCGTCGTCACGCTCTGGAAGGCGTGGCTGTCGAACCAGCTGCGCAGAAAGGCGTCGAACGCCGGGCGCCCGAACTTCGATTCCAGGTACGCCAGGAACAGCGCGCCGCGCTCGTAGGGCACGTCGGTGACGCCGTCGTCGGGGTCGCGGCCGACCAGGTCGGGCATCAGCGTCTTGTCGGCGTCGCGCTCCAGGCGCGCCAGCGTCGCCTTGAGATCGTTGGCGCCCAGCGCGCGCTCCTGCGCGCCGCGGCCGGGCCCGTAGATCTCTTCCATGATCCGGTAGGTGAGATGGTTGGTGAAGCCCTCGTTGAGCCAGAAGTCGGCCCAGGTCGCGTTGGTGACGAGGTTGCCCGACCAGGAATGCGCCAGCTCGTGCGCGATCAGCGAGACCAGGCCCTTGTCGCCGGTGATCACCGTGGGCGTGACGAAGGTCAGGCGCGGGTTTTCCATGCCGCCGTACGGAAAGCTCGGCGGCAGGATCAGCAGGTCGTAACGGCCCCAGCGATACGGCCCGAAGATCGCCTCGCAGCGCTTCATCATCGCCTCGGTGTCCTCGAACTCCTGCGCCGCGCGCGCGACGACCGACGGCTCGGCGTAGACGCCGGTGCGCGCGCTCATCGGCTGAAAGCGCAGGTCACCGACGGCGAGCGCGATCAGATACGACGGAATCGGCTGCGGCATGCGGAAGCGGTAGTCGCCGGTGCGCGCGCCGTCGGCGGCGGCTGCGATCTCGTTTTCCGCGCTCATCACCGCGAGCAGGCCCTCCGGCGTGCGGATGCGCGCCTCGTAGGTGGCGCGCACCAGCGGCGTGTCCTGCAGCGGAATCCAGCTGCGCGCGTGAATCGCCTGCGATTGCGTGAACAGGAACGGATGCGTCTTGCCGGCGGTCTGCTCGGGATCGAGCCACTGCAGTCCCGAGGCTTCGGGGCGCGTCGAATACTCGATGCGCACGCGGTTCGCCGGCGGCGGCGCAAAGATGCGCAGCGCCGAGCCGAGGATCGGATCGGGCTCATCGAGATCGAAGTGCACCGGCGTGTAGCCGGTGCCGTCGACGCCCGCTTCGACCGCTTGAATATTGAGCCCGCGCGTATCGAGCACCAGCGTGTCCGCGGCCGGATCGAGCCGCTCCAGCTCGAGCACCACGCGGCCGTCGAGGGCGCGCTGCTTGAAGTCGACGCGCAGATCGAGCGCGAGGTGCCGCGTGCGGAACGCCGAAGTATTGGCGTAAGAGTGCGGGTCGCTGGGTGCGCTCACGACCGGCTCCGCGGGCGCGGCCGGGCGGCGGGTCGTGTCGACGCTCGTGCAGGCGCTGAGCGACAGCAGCGCGAGCGCCGGAGGCAGCAGGACTCTTTTCATGATCTGGGGTGGGCGGCCGGGATGCGAGCGATCTTACCCGAGCGCCGGGGCCGACTTCCGAGCGCCTTCCCGCCGCCGGTCGCCCGATTCTCGTCGCTCGGCCGGCCGGCGTGCTGTAATTCCGCCCCCGCCCGCAGGAGATTCCGATGCCGCTCCGCAACCGCCGCGGTCTGCTGCTCATCCTCACCCTCAGCGCCGCGCTGTGCGCGTGCAATGCGGTTCCGTCCATGGACAATCCACCAACAGAGCCGGTCCCCGGCTACGTCACCGACATGCAGGGCTTCGAGCGCTTCATCGCGGCGCGCCCGACGCCGGAGCAGTTCCGCCAGCGCTATCCCGACGTGCAGCTGGTGCTGCCCGGCGAGCTCGCGACCAAGGAGCTGCGCATGAACAACAGCCGCTATTTCGCCGAGCTGGACGAGGAGGGGCGCATCACCGGCGGCAAGTTCAAGTGAGGCCGGCGGGGACGATGCGGTTCGCCGCAGGCGAACCGCATCCGGCCCACGCCGCTACTTCTTCGACGCCTCCACCTGGATCTTCAGTGTCACCTCGTCGCCGACCGCGGGCAGGTAGGCGTCGATGCCCCAGTCGCTGCGCTTGATCGTCGTCACCGCGTCGGCGCCGCAGTGCGGCACCTTCTTCATCGGGTGCTCCTTGCAGACGAAGTGGGTCACGTCGAGCGTCACCGGCTTGGTGACGCCGTGCATCGTCAGCTCGCCGGCGACCGACTTGAGCCGCTCGCCCTCGAAGCTCAGCTGATCCGCCTTGAACGTGATCGTCGGGTACTTCGCGGCGTCGAAGAACTCGTCGCTCTTCAGATGATCGGTCAGCTTCGGCACTGCGGTCTGCAGCGAATCCACGGCGATCGTGATGTCGACCGAGCCGGTCTTCTTCGCCGTATCCAGCGTCACCGTGCCCTTGGTCTCGGTGAAGGAGCCGCGCGTCGTCGAGAAGCCGAGGTGGCTGACTTCGAACGTGGGCAGCGTGTGCGTGTCGTCGATCACGTAGGTGTCGGCGGCGGTGGCGGCAAAGCTTGCCGTGGCAAGGACGGTTGCGGCGAACAGCTTCTTCATCTTCGATCTCCTGTGCGTCTGACTGGGGAACTGCCGGGGTTTGCGCCCGCCCTCAGCGGGCCGGCGCCAGATACAGGCGAAAACGGACCGGGACCTCGTCGGCGACGAGCTCGTCCTCGTTCCACTCGCCGCCGCCGATGCCAAACTCGGTGCGGCGGATGCGCAGCTCGCCGCTTGCCAGCAACGCGCCGTCGCCCTGCGGCTCCAGCGTGACCGGCACCGTGACCGTGCGCGGCGTACCGCGGATGCGCAGCTCGCCGCTGATCTCGTAGCGATCATCGCCGAGCGCGCGCACCGCGCTGCTCGCGAACGTCGCCCGCGGATGGCCGGCGGCGTCCAGCCACGGCTCGTCGAGCGCAACCGCGTCGGCTTCTTCGTCGCCGGTCGTCAGGCTGGCGATGTCGACGCTGATCTGCGCGCTCGACGCTGCGAGCGTGTCGGGGTCGAGCTGCACCTGCCCGTCGAAACGGCGGAAGCGGCCGCTGACCGGCACGCCCATCTGTTTCACGCTGAACGTGATTTCGCTCTTCGCCGCCACCACCTCGCGCACCGCCGCCGCCGCCGGCAGCGCAAACCCGACACACAGCAGCGCCAGGCTGCAGGCAAGAACTGCGGATTTCATCGGTTTCTCCCGAAAAGGCGGCGCGGCAGCATGCGCAGCAGCACTTCGTCGCGATCGACGAAATGATGCTTGAGCGCCGCGGCCATGTGCACTGTGACCGTCGCCAGCAGCAGCTTGTTCAATGCCCAGTGCACGCGCTCCAGTGCGGCGCCGAGCGCGGCGTTCTTGTCGAGCAGATCGGGAATCGGCAGCACCGCGAAATACACCGTCTGAAAGCCCTTGGCCGAGCTCATCAGCCAGCCCGACAGCGGCACCGCGAGCAGCAGCAGGTAGAGCATGCGGTGCGTGATTTCCGCGCTGCGGCGCTCCCAGGCCGCCATCGTCGCCGGCAATGCCGGCGGTGGTCTGTGCAGGCGCCAGGCCAGGCGCAGGCCGACGACGGCAAAGATCGTCACGCCGACCCACTTGTGGTACGAGAACAGCCTCAGCTTGGTGGGCGAGAGCTTCAGATCGACCATGTAGAAGCCGAGCGTGAACGCGCCGACGAGCAGCAGCGCCGTCAGCCAGTGCGCCAGCTGAGCGACCGCGCCGTAGCGTGCGATCCGGGTAGATGGCCCCATCCCTGTGTCGTCCATCGTCGGGCGGCATGCTAGTGTCGCGCGTCGGGAGACCGCAACTCATGTTCAAGCCTGCATTGCTCAGCGCCGCGCTCCTCGCGCTCGCCGGCTGCGCCGCACCGGTGAGCACGCAAACGCCGGACGCGCCGCCGCTGGACCGCCTCGCGGAACGCTATGTGCGCCTGGTGCTCGCGCTCGGGCAGCACGACGACGGCTACGTCGACGCCTACTATGGACCGCCGGCCTGGCGCGCCGAGGCCGCCGCCGAAAAGCGGCCGCTCGCAGCCATCCGGGCGGACGCCGCGGCCGTGATCGCCGCGCTGCAGGCGCACCCAGTGCCCGCAGACGCGCTGCTGCAGCTGCGCCGGCAGTACCTGGTGCGCCAGTTGCAGGCGCTGGTCGCGTATGCCGCAGCGCTGCAAGGCCGGCGCCTGGGCTTCGATGCCGAAGCGCGCGCGCTCTACGACATCGATCCGCCGGCGTTCGACGCCGCGGCGCTCGACGCGCAGCTGGCGACGATCGACCGCCTGCTGCCGGGACCCGAGCCGCTCGCCGCGCGCTACAACGCCTATGTCGAGCGCTTCGCGATCCCGCCGCAGCGGCTCGACGCGCTCATGCGCGCGGCGATCGCCGCGGCGCGGCGCGTCAGCGCGGATCACATCGCCCTGCCGCCGGGCGAAAGCTTCGAGCTCGCCTTCGTCCGCGACCAGCCCTGGAGCGCGTACAACTGGTACCAGGGCGGCTACCGCAGCCGCATCGAGATCAATACCGAGCTGCCGGTGACCGTCGCGCGTGCGATCGAGCTCGCGGTGCACGAGGGCTATCCCGGGCACCACGTCTACAACAGTCTGCTCGAGCAGGCGCTGGTCGATGGCCGCGGCTGGGTCGAGTACAGCGTCTATGCCTTGTACTCGCCGCAGTCCCTGATCGCGGAGGGCAGCGCCGACTACGGCATCGCGCTCGCGTTTCCGCATGCGCAGCGCGTCGCCTTCGTGCGCGACACGCTGTTTCCGCTCGCCGGCTTCGACGCCGCCGAGGCCGAGCGCTACGTGACCGTCAGCGAAGCCGGGCGCGCGACCGGGCAGGCGACGATCGAAGCCGCGCGGCGCTATCTCGACGGCGTCGCGGACGCCGAAACCACCGTGCGCTTCCTGCAGACCCGCGCGCTGTACTCGGAAGCGCGCGCGCGGCAGCGCATCCGCTTCTTCGACCGCTATCGCGCCTACATCGTCAACTACACGCTCGGCGAGACGCTGGTCGCCGACTACGTCGAGCGCGTCGCCGGCGCCGATGCGCAGCGCCGCTGGGCGGTGTTCGCCGAGTTGCTGTCGTCGCCGCGCCTGCCATCGGGTTTGCGCGCGCCGTAACCCGCCGTGCGCGGTGAGCGGCGGGTACGCGGCGATGCCGCTAGTCCGCCCTGCGATCATCGCTGTCGCTGTTGCCGGCGTGGGCCGGCGCCTCGCGCCGCAGCAGCAGCTTGTCGATGCGCCGGCCGTCGAGGTCGATCACCTCGAAGCCCCAGCCGTCGAGCCAGGCGACTTCGCCGAGCCGCGGCAGATGACCGAGCTGACTCAGCACGAGGCCGGCGGCGGTCTCGTAGTCGCGCTCGGCGGGCAGGGGGACGCCGAGGCGCTCGGCAAGCTCGCCCGCGGGCAGCTCGCCGTCGACGAGCCAGGTGCCGTCTTGGCGCTCGACGATCGTCGGTGGCGGCTGGTCGAGGTGAAACTCACCGGCAATCGCCGAGAGAATGTCGGTGACGGTGACGAGCCCCTGCAGTGCGCCGAACTCGTCGACGACGATCGCTGCGTGCAAGGCCGAGCGCTTGAGCTTGGCGATCGCGTCGAGTGCATCGAGGCTGTCCGGCAGCACCAGCGCCTCTTCGACGTGGGCGCCCGGATCGATCGTCTGCGCGCCGTCGAGCACGGCGTCGACGATGTGCTTGGCCGCGATCAGGCCGACGAAGTGGTCGATATCGCCGCGGGCCGCGATCAGCTTCGAGTGACGGCTCGTCCGCAGGCGCGCGCGCTGGATCTCGACCGGATCGTCGAGGTCGATCCAGTCCAGGTACTTTCGCGGCGTCATCAGCGCGCGCACGCTGCGGTCGGCCAGACGCATGATCGCGCCGATCATCACTTTCTCCTCCGGCTCGACGACGCCGGCGGACGCCGCCTCCGACACCAGCGCGTGGATTTCCTCATCGCTGACGCGCGCGCTCGGCGTCGCCGACGGCGGAAACAGGCGCAGGACGACGCTGCTCGACGCATCGAGCATCCACACCAGCGGTCGCGCGACGACTGAAAGCGCGCGCATCGCCGGCGAAACCAGCAGGGCCAGCGCCTCGGGGTTGCGCAAGGCCAGGCGCTTGGGCACCAGCTCGCCGACGATCAGCGACAGGTAGGTGACGGCAATGACGACGAGCGCAACGGCCACCGGCTCGGCGATGTCGAAGGCCACGCCCAAGCCGGTGAGCCAGGCGGCGAAGGGCTCGGCCAGGCGGATGCCGCTGAAGGCGCCGGCGAGCACGCCGACGAGGGTGATGCCGATCTGCACGGTGCTGAGGAAGCGGCCCGGCTGATCGAACAGCTCCAGCGCCGCGTGCGCGCCGCGCTGTCCGCGCGTCCTCAGCGCCTCCAGCCGCGGCCGCTTCGACGACACGAGCGCCAGCTCGGACATGGCCAGCACCCCGTTGAGTGCGATCAACAGTCCGACGATCAGCAGATCGAGCAGCATCGACGACGGCGGCGGGTGGGGCGCATCAGTATCGCCGATCGCCGTGCTGCGGTGCAGCGTGAGCGCCGCCGGCGGAAGTCGCCGGTGCGCGCGACGACACCGGCGCTACCGATCGCGATGTCCCAGTGGCACGAGCGCCGGCCGAAGACGCTCGAGGAACTCGAAAGCATAGGTGCCCGCTCACGGTGCCGGCGCGTAGCCGTAGCGCGCCTGCAGGCCGAGCGGAATGCCGGCGGCCCAGTACAGCAGCAGGAACACCGTCCACGCGACGAGAAAGCTCAGCGAATACGGCAGCATCATCGCGGTGACCGTGCCGATGCCGGTGCCTTTGACGTAGCGCTGACAGAACACGACGACCAGCGGGAAGTACGGCATCAGCGGCGTGATGATGTTGGTGCTCGAATCACCGACGCGGTACGCCGCCTGCGCGAGGTCCGGCGAGATGCCGAGCTGCATCAACATCGGCACGAAGATCGGTGCGAGCAGCGCCCACTTCGCCGATGCCGAGCCGACGAACAGGTTGATGAACGCCGTCAGCGCGATGATGCCGATGATCGTCACCGCGGCCGGCAGCGCCAGCGCCTGCAGCAGCGCCGCGCCTTCGAGCGCGAGCAGCACGCCGAGATTGGAGCTGGAAAACGCGGCGATGAACTGCGCGATGAAGAACATGATCACCAGGTAGTAGCCCATGCCGCTCATCGCCTTGGCCATGCCCTGGATGATGTCGCGCGAGCTTTTCACCGTGCCGGCGAGATAGCCGTAGGCGACGCCGGGAATCAGGAAGATCAGGAAGATCAGCGGCACGATCGCCTGCATCAGCGGCGCGCCGCCGTCGGTGAGGCCGCCGCCGGTTGCGCGCCACGGTGAGCCTGCGGGCGCGGCCGTCACGATCAGCGCGAGGATGCCCAGGCCCATCGCAATCAGCGCGCCGCTGAGCGCGCGTCGCTCGCGCGCATCCAGCGGCTGCATCGTCGGCAGATCGGCGAGCTCGCCGTCGAGCGCTATTGCGCGCAGTCGCGGCTCGACGACACGATCGGTCAGGAACCAGCCGAGCGCGATGATCAGCAAGGACGAGGCGGCCGTGAAGAAGTAGTTGTTGAGCGGATTGAGCACCACGCCCGGGTCGAGAATCTGCGCGCCGGCCTGCGAGATGCCCTGCAGCATCGGATCGAGCGCCGAGGGCACGAAGTTCGCCGAAAAGCCGCCGGAGACGCCGGCGAAGGCCGCGGCGATGCCGGCGAGCGGATGGCGGCCGGCGGCGTAGAAGATCACCCCGCCGAGCGGAATCACCAGCACATAGCCGGCATCGACGGCGGTATGGCTGACGATGCCGACGACGATCACGACCGGCGTCAGCAGCCAGCGCGCGGTCACACCGAGCATCGCGCGCAGGCCGGCGTTGATGAAGCCGGTGTGCTCGGCCACACCGATGCCGAGCATCGCGACGAGCACCACGCCGACCGGATGGAAGGTGACGAAGGTTCTCACCATGGCCGCGAGGAACGCCGTGAGCTCGCGGCCTTGAAGGAGGTTCCTCACCTGCAGCGGCTGTCCGCTGCGCGGATCGATGACGTCGAAGCTGATGCCCGACAGCAGCCACGACAGCAGCCAGACGATGAGCAGCAGCGCGATGAACAGGATCGTCGGATCGGGCAGCCTGTTGCCGACGCGCTCGATGGCACCGAGCGCGCGCTCGATGCGGGACGGCGCGGCCGCTGAAGTCTCGGGCACGTTTCTGGCTCGCAGAGGGAGGACGGCCGGAGTGTAGTGGCTCGCGGCCACCGGCGTCGTGCGGGTTTTCCCCGCGGACCGCGCCCGCGGCGCGCCGTACAATCCGCCTCCGACCTTCTGCCGGGCAGCGCCATGCACCTGCCATATCACATCCTCGACGTCTTCACCGAGCGGCCCTTCGCGGGCAATCCGCTGGCGGTCGTGCAGTATGCGGATCAGCTCTCGCAGGCGCAGATGCAGGGGATCGCGCGCGAGTTCAACCTGTCGGAAACCGTTTTCATCCAGGCGCCGCGTATCGAAAGCGCGCTGGCGCGCGCGCGCATCTTTACGCCGGCCAAGGAGCTGCCGTTCGCGGGCCACCCCACGGTCGGCACCGCCTGCCTGCTCTCCGAGCTGGGCATTGCGCCGCAGGGCGAGGACGAGCGCTTCGTGCTCGACGAGGGCATCGGGCCGGTGCCGGTGCGCGTGCGCCGCGCCGAGGGACGGCCGGTGTTCGCCGAGCTGACGACGGCGCAGCTGCCGGAATACGGCGCGACGCGGCCGACGGACGAGGCCGTCGCCGCGATCCTCGGCCTGGGCATCGGCGATCTCGGCAGCGAAAGCGAAGGCGTGCGCACCGTGTCCTGCGGCATGCCGTTCGTGCTCGTGCCGGTGCGCGCGCCGGAAGTGCTCGCCGCGATCTCGCTGGATGTCGGCCTGTGGCGCCAGACCCTGATGGGCCAGTGGGCGCAGGAGCTCTACGTCTACGCGCGCGGCTACGAGGGCGAGCTGCGCGCGCGCATGTTCGCGCCGGCGATGGGCATCCCCGAAGACCCGGCCACCGGTGCGGCGGCGGCGGCGCTCGGCGGCGCGCTGGCGAGCGAGTCGCCGATCATCGAAGGCCGCCTGCAGTGGCTGATCCGCCAGGGCCTCGAAATGGGCCGGCCGAGCGAGCTGCACGTCTGCGCCGAGCGCGCCGGCGGTGCGGTGACGGCCGTGCGCGTCGGCGGCTATACCGTGCGCGTCGCCGAAGGGACGCTCTTCGTCTGAGGCGTCGCCGGAATTCGCCGCGGAGAACGCAGAGAAACTCGCAAGTTAAAAATCCTGCTCCCCGGCCTACAGGGCCGAGGGGCGCTTTCCTACACGCGCATCCGAAAGCCGCCTCCTCAGAATCCCCGTCCGGTTCCGAAAAAGGATCATGAGCACGATGACCTTTCTTCCCGGCATGGCCTCGCACGCGGTACTGAGCGAGTGGATCGACGATCACGAGACGTTGCTCGCCAGCGTGCTGCTGAGCCGCGTCGACGGCCGGCCCGGCCTGCGCGGCTTTTTCGTCAGCGCGGACGCAAGCGGCAACCACCTATTGCGGCTCTGTGAAGGCGCGGACGACGGCTGGATGATCTGGATCGATCAGCGCCGCACGCGCTCGCGCTTCGGCCGCGCCTACGCCGACGCGCTGGCCAATGCCTGGCTCGGCCGGATGGAGGCGGCCGGCTGGCGCATCGACTGGAGCGCCCGCGCCGAGCCGCAGTGCGCGGTGCACGCGCTGATTCCGGTCGCCGCATGATCTGGCTGGGGGAGGTCGAGCGTCCGCTTGCGGGTGGGTTGGGTGGAGCAGAAGGTCGCGCCGGGTCAGGACGACCCGGCAGCGCCTCGCCGGTGCTCGACTGACGCACGATCTCGAGCGGAAATCCGATTGCTGCCACGTGCCGCTGCGGTATGCTGGCGGCCCGTGGGGCAAGTGAGCGCTCGTATGTCGACGATCCGGTACGCGGTGCTGCTGGCGGCAGGGCTGGTCGGTGCGTGCGGCGGCGGCGGCTCGCAGAATCCGCAGGTGCCGATCGAGCCGCGGCGTACGCCGGTCCAGCAGCTCGCGCTCAAGACCTTTGCCGCCGACTGCAGCGATTTTCTCGACTACGCCGCGGATGCGCTGACCGAGCAGTACCTGACGCCGGTCTACTGCCTCGCCATCGGACCCTGCCCGGTGTTTGCGGACGCCGGGCCGCCGCCACCGGGCGCGCCGATGGCCACGCCCGTGCCCACGCCGGGCGTCATCGTCTCGGCGCCGCCGCCGGCCGATGCCCCGGAGCCCGAGCGCGTGTCCGGCACCAATACGCAGGAGGCGGGCGTCGACGAGGCCGACATCGTCAAGGTCGACGCCGCCGGCCGCTTGTACATCCTCGATGACAACCGGCTGCTGATCCTGCCGGCTTTTCCCCCCGAGGGGCTGGCCGAGCGCCCGCTGGCCGCGCTCGCGCTGGCCGCGGACGGCGCTTTCTTCCATGCCTACGACTTCTTCCTCGACGAAGACGCACAGCGCGCCGTCGTGCTCGGCAGCAGCTACGACAGTGCGATCCAGGCCGTCGCGGTGATCGTCGACGTCTCCGATCCGACGGCGCCGCGGGAGCTGCGCCGGCTCGTCGTCGACGGCAGTCCGCTGGCATCGCGCCGCGTGGATGGCCGCGTGCACCGCGTCAGCCGTTTCGACGTGCCGGCGCCCGCGTGGTTTTACGATGCCGACGATCCGTTGATGGCGCTGCGCGACGAGTACTACGAGGCGCAGGACAGGGGCGACGAGGACGCGGCCGCGGCGATCAAGGCACGGATCCGTGCCGAAATCGGCAATCGCGTCGTGGCCGCCGGCACCGATCCCTACCTGCCGCGCCTGCGCATCGTCGAAGGCGGCAGCCTCACCAGCGATACGCCGCTGGCCTGCGACGCCATCTCGCGTCCCGAGGTCACGACGGCGCTCGGCCTCGCCGTGGTCGACAGCTTCGATACCGACGGCGGCAACTCCGCCACCGGCGCGATCGTCAACAACGCCTACATCGTCTACGCCGCGCGCGACAATTTGTACCTGGCGCAGTCCAGCTGGGGCTGGTTCTTCGACCCGGCGCAGCTCGAAGAGACGGCCATTTACCGGCTGGCGCTGTCCGCCGACGGCGTTGCCGCGTATCGGGCACTGGGCAAGGTCGACGGCAGCATCGACAACAGCTACCAGCTCTCGGAGTTCGACGGCTATCTGCGCATCGCCAGCACGCAGACGCGGCAGACCGACGACGGCGCGTTCACGCCCTACAACCACGTCACCGTCCTCGACGCGACGGCGAGCGAGGTCATGAACCAGGTCGGTGCGCTGCGCGATCTGGCGCCGACCGAGCGCATCCGGGGCGCGCGCTTCACCGGCACGCGCGGCTTCGTCGTCACGTTCCGCCAAACCGATCCGCTGTTCGCGATCGACCTGTCCGACCCGGCGGCACCCAAAGTGGCCAGCCAGCTGAGGATCCCCGGCTTTTCCAGCTACCTGATGCCGCTGGGCGACGACTACGTGCTGACGATCGGGCGCGACGGTACCGACGAGCAGCTCACCGGCGGCGTCGCCGTGCAGCTGTTCGACGTCAGCGATCTCAGCGCCGTGCGCCAGATCGATGTGGAGGCACCCGCGGCGGGCGACGGCTCGTACAGCTACAGCGTCGCCGAGTACGATCCGCACGCGTTCAGCTATTTCTCCGATACGGAGGACGCGGCGGTGCCGGGCACGCTGTCGGTGCCGCTGCAGTCGTACAGCGGCGACGGCCAGGGCTTCAGCGGCTTTCTGGTCCTGCGCGTGGACCCGGCTTCGCCGACGCCGCTCGCCGAGCTCGGTCGCATCGACCACGCCGACCTCGTCGACGCAGAGAACGTCTGTGGACCGTCCGGCGGCAGCGAGCCTTTGCCGGTGCCCTGCGGCGATGCGGCGTATGCGGCCGACCCGCGGCGCAGCGTGTTCATGCAGGACGCGCAGGGACGCTACCTGTACACGGTTTCCGCGGTCGGCATCAAGGCCAGCGACGCCGCGCAGCCGGGCACCATGTACGGCAGCCACAAGTTACCGTAGGATCGAACCGCGGCGCATGCGAGCCGATGTCCGGCACGCATGCGCTTCCAGGTCCGCATATCGGCCGGTAGCGCGCGTTGGCCCCCACCACGCGTGCGGCGCGGGGCGATGTGTGCCACAAGCAGAGGCTCCCCCCCAAGCACGGTCATGGCCATGCACCCCTACCATCTGGCGCTGCGGATCAAGACACGGATGCCCGCGACCAAGCGCTACTACGACGCCGATCCGTTCCATTTCCGCGAATCGGACACGCTGATCACGCTGGTCGGTCTGGGGCTCGGTCTCGTGCCCTATGTGCTGAACCCCGAGGATCTCGTCACGGCGATCGCCAGCCTGATCGCCGGCGCCACGGCCGGTTATCTCGGCACGCTGTACCGCCGGCTGCGCGTGCGCGACAAGCGCAAGACGCTGCTGGCGCCGGCGCTCACCGAGATTCAGGAGTTGGAGACCGATCACCCGCAGGTGCTGCGCACGCTGGCCTCGCGCCTGGGCGACCGCGTCAGCTACGACAAGTACCTGTCGCGCGAGCTGGCGCGTTACCACGAGCTGCTGCAGGAACCGGACCGCTATTTCGCGCTCCTCGACGCGCTGATCAATCGTCTCGAGCACGTGGAAGGCGAAGCGGCGCTGGCATGAAAAAACCCCGCGACGTGGAAACGTCGCGGGGTTTTTGATGGGCCGCCGCGCGGCTCGGGCTTACTCGATCACCCGCAGCTCCACCCGCCGGTTCTCCTCGCGGCCGATCTCGGTGTCGTTGGTCGCGATCGGCCGGCTCTCGCCGTAGCCCACCGGCCTCATCCGCCGCGCCGGGATCCCGCGGTCCTCGAGATAGCGCTTGACCGAGTTGGCGCGGCGCTCGGAGAGGCCGAGGTTGTACGCGTCGGTGCCGATCGCGTCGGTGTGGCCTTCGAGCTCGACGTCGATGTTCGGGTAGTTCTTCAGCGTCTCGGCGACGTCGTTGAGGATTTCCTTGGCCCGCGGCGTCAGTCGGTCCGAGTCGAACTCGAACTTGACGCCGCGCAGCACGAAGGTCTGCTCGACCGCGCAGCCGTTGGCGTCGACCTGCTCACCCGGTCGCGGCTTGCGGCAGTCGCCCTGGAGCGCGCAGCCGTTGGGCAGGATCTTCGCCCCCGGCGGCGTGTTCGGGCACTCGTCGAGATAGTCCGGAATGCCGTCGCCGTCGGAATCCAGCGGACAGTTGTCCGGACCGACCGCAACGCCGGGGGGCGTGTCGGGGCACTTGATCTCCACGGTCAGCGGACAGCCCTGGGCGTCGACCGCGACCCCGGGCGGACTGCCGGCGCAGCGATCGAGATAATCGGCGACGCCGTCCTTGTCCGAATCCAGCGGGCAGCCGTCGGTGCCGACGATCACGCCCGAGGGCGTGCCCGGACAGCGGTCGAGATAGTCGGGCACGCCGTCGCCGTCAGAGTCGAGCGTGCGGTCGATCGGCTTCTCGCCGAGCGCGATGCGCAAGCCGGCGAGAATCTGCCAGGCGTAGTAGTCGCT
This sequence comes from Pseudomonadota bacterium, assembly GCA_040754295.1. Lineage (GTDB taxonomy): Bacteria > Pseudomonadota > Gammaproteobacteria > Nevskiales > Nevskiaceae > Solimonas. The sequence goes on from JBFMCQ010000011.1 coordinate 67,115, forward strand.
GTCCGGCAGCACGCCGTCCTCGGAGATGCTGTCGATCTGGTAGCGCGCCTCCAGCGAGAGCATCGTCAGGCTGCCGAGCCGCTGCAGGAAGCCGAGCGTGCCGTAGGGGCCGTAGGCACCGACGCTCTCGCCGAGAAAATCGATGCTCGAGTAGTGCCCGCCGCCGCCGATGAACGGCTGGAAGTCGGAGGCCTGATCGTAAAACGGCGTACCCGGGAACAGCAGCAGACCGGCGCGGAACGAGGCGCGCTCATAGTCGCCGGCGCGCGTGGTTTCCAGCACCGAGTAGTCGCCGCCAAGCTCGAAGACGAAGTGATCGCTCAACGGGCGTGTGACCTTGAGGCCGCCGGCGATGCCGGAATCGAGATCGTTCTTGTCGGCGAGGATGGCGCCGATCTGCGGCCAGAGCGACCAGCGGTTGTCCATGACCCGCGAGACATACTCGTATCTCTGGACCGGCACCGTCGCCAACGAAGGCGCGGCATTGTCCGTCGTGGCGGATTCCTGTGCACCGGCGAACGCCGGTGCCAGCCCCACCGAAACCGCGCACAGCAAGCGCTTGAGATTCATCGCATCTTTTCCTTGTTCGGTGCCGCGGCTCAGGGCGAGCCGCGGCGCACGGAATCATTCCCTTGAACAGCGCTGGAATCAGGGTGCCGGCTCCTCGTCGGCGCTGCAGTCCTGCGGCACCGCCTCGTTGCCGGTGAGCAGCGCCAGCAGGGACTCGACGCCGTTGAGGGTGTAGCACAGGAGCGGCTCGAGCACCGGGTCGATCAGGATGCTGTCGAGCAGACCGATCAGCGGCGCGGTGATCGGCTCGAGGACGTTGAGCAGCGTCGTGAGCAGCTGGTCGACGACGCCGGTGACCGGGTCCAGGGCTTCGAGCAAGGGCGACAGGCTCGAGGTGACCGCCGATAGCACGTTGGTGACCTCGATCAGGCCGAGCAGCGGTTCGCTGCCGAACAGCGGCGCGAGCGCTTCGCACAGGGCGAGGCCGTCGTTCGAGGTGCCGAGCAGGATGTCGTTGGTGACCGGCAGCACCAGCACGGTCATGCCGTTGGTGACGCTGTTCTCCGGATTCTCCGGATTCTCGTAGGTCGCGGTCACGCAGTTGAAGCCGATGCGCACGAGCGCATCCGAGTAGACCACGCCGTTGGCCTGCAGCGCGCCCAGGTCGACCTCGCCGGTTTCCGGATCGGGCTCCGGCTCGAGCGGCATGCCATCCTCGTCGAGCGCGATGACGCGTTCGCCTTCGACGAACAGATCGCCCACGTTGCCGGAAGGCTCGGAGGACTCCTGGATGCATTCGAGCTGCCCGCTCTCGGGATTGAGCGCCCAGTAGCCGGCGACGCTCTCCCAGCGGATGCCGTCGTCGAGCGGATCGGCGCCCGGTTCCGTGGACTTCGGCGGCAGGTTGCTCACGTTCTGTGTCAGCGCCTGGGCGACGAAGGCTTCCGCCGAGGCCGGCAGCGGTGCCTCGCCCTCCGGGGTTTCCGGCACGGCGGTGCAATGGCCGTTTTCGTCGAGCGCGGTCGAATCGCAGCGCGCGGCGTACGCGTAGGCTCTCAGGAAGCCCCGCGGCGAGCGCGAGGTGTCGCCCAGCCCGCTCTGCACCAGGTCGTTGGGGCCGACGCAGGCGAACTTGAGGTTCTGCGCTTCAGCGAGCGTGATCGTGTCGCTGTCCTGGAAACCGGACTTCGCGAACACCTGCAGGCTGTTCAGGCCCAGCACCTGGTTGACGACGACCTCGACCGGCCGAGACGCCGTCTGGCCGCCGAATTCGGCGTTGACCGCGGTGGTGCCGGCGCCGACGCCGGTGAGCTGACCCAGACCACCGACGGAGGCAACGCCCTCACCACCCGCTGCGATGCTCAGCGTCGCGTCGGAGGTGATGTTGCATTCCTCGCCGTTGTCGAAGCGGCCGCGGATCTGCAGCTGTCGGGACTCGCCGGCGGCCAGCTCGATCGGCTGGTCCGGCGTCAGGCAGGCGCCGCTGTCGGCGCGGCAGCCGGTGAAGACGGCCACCGGCGGAACCGTCTCGATGCAGATGCCGTCGACCCCGCCGGAGATCTGCGCCGGGTTCACGGTGATGGCGGCGTTGGCCGTCAGCGGACCGGTGCCGCCGCAGATATTGCCGCTGTAAGTGGCGGTGGCCGTTGCCGTGGCCTGCGCGGCGAGACCGGGCACGGCGGTCGCCTGGTTGGCGGCGAAGGTCACGACGGTCTCGTCACTGCTGGTCCAGGTGGTGCTGCCGCTGGTCGAGACGTCGAGCGTGCTGTTGTCGCTGAAGGTCACCATCGCACTGTAGAGCTGCGAGGTGCCGGTGGTCGGTCCCGAGATCAGCGTCGTCGCCGCCGGCGAGATCGCGAGGTCCTCCGCGCAGGCTTCGTTGACGGTCACGGCGACCGGATTCGACTCGACCTCGCCACTGACGGCGGTGATGTCGGTCGCGCCCGGCGAGGTGCCGGTGACGACACCGGTGTCGGCGTCGACCGGCGCGACAGCCGGATTGCTGCTTTCGAAGCTCAGATCGTCCGGACACAGGCCGACGACGGTCGAGGTGCTGCCGTCTTCGTTGACGCGCTGGAAGGTGCAGCCACCGACGACGGCGCAGTTCGCGGTCTGTCCGACGGCGATGCTGGAGCCGCCGCCGGGGTAGGTGCATGCAAGCTGGCCGATGCCGATGAGCTCGAGCGGCGGCAGGTCCGGACTGCGGACGGAGCCGTCGCCGCAGGCGGCGAGCACGAGCGCTGCGCCTGGCAGCAGGAAGGGGAAACGGGGGGTACGCATCTCTTGGGCGACTCCGACAAGGCCGTGGTACAGATCGCCGGCACGCAGGTTGCGCGCCGCTCGAGCAGGCAAAGCGGCCGTCCGAAGCCTCTGGACCCCCAGCATTCCCTGTCTCGGCGGCTTGACCACCCTTCAAATGCGCCGACGCGCAATTTCCGCACGATTCGTACCCGCACCGCAAGCAGGGAAATCGTTACATGCCGTAAGCATTTTGTTACAGCAACACAGACCGCGCCGAAAGAGTCCAGAAATGTAAGAAACGTCCTACGGCTGTCGGGGCACTCCCGAAACCGATGCCGCCGTATTCGCATGCAAGAAAAGGGGCGGTTGCGAAAGCTCCGGCCCGGGTCTTGCCGCGGCACCGCCCCCGGCAGATCGGATCACCAGATCTTGACGCGCCGTTCCGGTGCCAGGTATAGCTGGTCGCCCTCGTTGACGTCGAACGCTGCGTACCACTCGGGAATGTTGCGCACGATGCCGTTGCAGCGGAATTCCGACGGCGAGTGCGGATCGGACTTCAGCCGCTGCAGCAGATTGGCCTCCGTGTAGTTGCGCCGCCAGACCTGCGCCCAGCCGATGAACACGCGCTGATCGCCGGTCAGCCCGTCGATCACCGGCGCATCGGGATGCGACATCTTGTAGGCCTTGTAGGCGATCGACAGACCACCGAGATCGCCGATGTTTTCGCCGATCGTGAACGCGCCGTTGACGTGCTCGCCCGGCAGCGCCTCGTAGGCGTCGTATTGCGCGATCAGCGCCCCGGTGCGCTCTTCGAAGCGCTTGCGGTCTTCCTCGGTCCACCACGAGACGAGATTGCCGTCGCCGTCGTATTTCGAGCCCTGGTCGTCGAAGCCGTGGCCGATCTCGTGGCCGATCACGGCACCGATGCCGCCGTAGTTGACCGCGTCCTCCGCGTTCATGTCGAAGAACGGCGGCTGCAGGATCGCGGCCGGGAAGACGATCTCGTTCATGCCCGGGTTGTAGTAGGCGTTGACCGTCTGCGGCGTCATGAACCACTCCTCGCGGTCGATCGGCCCGCCGAGCTTCGCGACCTGCCGCTCGTGCTCGACCTGACTCGAGCGCATGACGTTGCCGACGAGATCGTCGGCCTTGACCTCGAGGCTGGAGTAGTCCTTCCACCGGTTCGGATAGCCGATCTTCGGTGTGAACTTGGAGAGCTTCACGAGCGCTTTCTGCTTGGTCTCCTCGCTCATCCAGTCCAGTTCCTTGATGCTGACCTCGTAGGCCCGCACCAGGTTCGCGACCAGCTGTTCCATGCGCGCCTTGGCCTGCGGCGGAAAGTACCTGGCGACGTAGATGCGGCCCAGCACTTCGCCGAGCGCGGCTTCGGTGGCATCGACGCCGCGCTTCCAGCGCGGCTTGAGCTCGCTGATGCCGTTGAGCGTCGTACCGTAGAACGCAAAGTTCTCGTCGACGAAGGGCTTCGACAGAAACGGCGCGTAGGTCGACAGCAGATGCCACTTCATCCACGCCTTGATCGTCGCGAGCTCGGTGTTCTGCAGCTCGCGGTCGAAGGCCTCGAAGAAGCTCGGCTGGGCGATGACCAGGCCCGGCGACTTGCGGATGCCGCTGCCGTCGATGTAGGCCGGCCAGTCGAAGCCCGGCATCAGCTTGGGCAGATCCTCGAAGGCGTACTTGTTGTAGGTCTTCTCGGCGTCGCGCGAATCGACCTTGGTCCACTGCCGCTCGGCGAGCCGCGTTTCCAGCGCCATGATCGCCCCGGCCTTCGCGCCGGCGTCGTCGATGCCGGCGAGCCGCAGCATGCTGCCGATGTGCTCCTCGTACTTCGCGCGGATCCCGGCGAACCTGGCGTCGTCTTCCAGATAGAAGTCGCGGTCCGGCAGCCCGGTGCCGCCCTGGAACAGATAGAGGATGTACTGCGAGGAGTTCTTCGCGTCGGTGTCGATGTAGCCCGGAATCAGGTTCACGCCGAGGCGCGAGAGATGCGCAAACTCAGCGCCCAGCGCCTTGCGCGCGTCGATCGCGTCGATGCGCGCCAGCTCGGCTTCGAGCGGCTCGAGGCCGCGCTCGTCGGCGAGCGCTTCGTTCATGAACGCGGCGTAATAGTCGCCGACCTTCTGCTCGTCGGAGTCGGGCTTCTTGTCCGGTTTGGCCGCGGCCTGCTCGATGATCTCTCTCAGCTGCTTCTCGGCGTCGTCGGCGAGCTTGGTGAACGCGCCGTAGTTCGACTTGTCCGGCGGAACCGGGTTGTTCTTGAGCCAGGTGCCGTTGACGTGACGGTAGAAATCGTCCTGCAGCCGCACGGACGGATCGAACTGTGCCTGGTCGATGCCGGATGCCATGGCTTTAGGGGCCGCCGCGGCCGGTTGCGGCGCAGCCGTTTGCGTGGATTTGCCGCAGGCGGCGAGCGACGCGGCGACGAGCGCGCCGCAGGCGAGTTGGCGCATCGGTCGAAGTCCTCATGGTCGGGTGGGATTCGCGCAAGCTTAAAAGCATGGGGACCGCTGCGGCGCCCGTAAATTCCACCAAAATGCCGCACGCATCGCGACGTACTAGCGTATATCGGCGGAAATCTTTATACATTGTCACAACTCTGGTCCTATACTGCCCGCCCCATCGGAGAACCGCCGTGAACCCGCATTCCGATCGCGCACTGCCGCAGGACAAGGCCGCGCGCTACAGCGAGCTGGCCGAGCAGGCGCAGGCGCTGCTCCACGGCGAGGTCGACCGCATCGCCAATGCGGCCAATCTGACCGCCTTGCTCTGGCATGGGCTGCCGGATCTCAACTGGGCCGGCTTCTACTTCAACGACGGTCGCGAGCTGGTGCTGGGCCCGTTCCAGGGCAAGCCGGCCTGCGTGCGCATCGCCTTCGGCAAGGGCGTCTGCGGCACCGCGGCGGCGACGCTGCAGACGCAGCTCGTCGCCGACGTGCACGCGTTTCCGGGCCACATCGCCTGCGACGCCGCATCGAAGTCCGAGATCGTCGTGCCGCTGCTGCGCGGCGCGGAGCTGCTCGGCGTGCTCGACCTCGACAGCCCGCTGCAGGCGCGTTTCGACGAGATCGACCGCGCCGGCCTCGAGCGCATCGCCGGGATCTGGGTGGAATCGGTGGCCGGGCCCGCTTGAGCGGCAGCGCGGCACGACGCTTGCTGACTTCGCCCCGCCTGTAGACCTTTCGCGCCTGCGCGTGTATCAAGTGCGCATGAACATCGCCTTACCTTCGCTGCGGCAGGCGCTCGCCGCCACGCTGCTGCTCTGCTGTGGAACGGCCCAGGCCGACTGGAACGCGCTTGAGGCCCTCAAGTCGCGCTACGGCGCGCGCATCACCGCGGCCGCGGTCGATCTCGATACCGGCAAGACGCTCGAGGCGCTGCACGCGGAGCGCCGGCTCACTCCGGCTTCGCTGAGCAAGCTGGTGCTCGCCGCCGGCGCGCTGGAAACCTGGGACGTCGACAAGACCTTCGTCACCCGTGCCGTCAGCGCCGACGATCTGGTCGACGGCCGGCTCGGCGGCGACCTGATCGTTTACAGCGAGGGCGATGCCACGCTCGATCATCAGGCGCTGTGGTATCTCGCCGCGCAGATCAAGCAGGCCGGCGTGCGCGCGATCGACGGCGACATCGTCGTCAAGGCCGCGCCGTTCGGCCTGCTCGACTGCGAAACCAAGGACCGCTGCGACGCGCTCGCGCGCAGCCACACGGCCTACGACGCGCCACTGTCGGCCTTCGGCGTGGATTACGGGACCTGGTGCATCGACGTGAAGCCGGGGACGCCCGGCCAGCCGGCGCAGGTCCTCAGCTGCGCGGCCGTGGACGTGCCGATTCCGCTCGAAGGCAGGATAGAGACGCGCAACAGCCGCCGCCGCACCGGCCTGTGGCTCGACCGGGTGACACTCAGCGACACCGAGGCGCTGGTGATGGGCGGCGACATCGGCGCGCGCGCCGACGGCATGCGCCTGTACCGCTCGATGGCCGACCCCTCGCTCGGCGCCGGCATGCTGCTGCGCCAGATCCTGCGCGAGCTCGGCGTGCAGGCCGAGGGCGCGGTCGAAGTGCGCGACGACGCCGTGCCGCGCGCCGTGCGCCTGCTCGCCGAGATCCACAGCGAGCCGCTACGCCAACAGGTGCAGAGCCTGCTGCGCTACTCCAACAACTACATCTCCGACGTGCTCACGCTGGCGATGGCGGCGGAGCGCACGCCGCAACCGGTGACGACGCTGGCGCAGGCCTCGCAGGCGCTCGCCGATCTGGTCATGCGCGCGCGCGAGGCGATGGGCTACCCGCTACCGGCGGACGCCGCCGACCGCCCGCTGCTGCTCAGCGGCAGCGGGCTGACCCCTGAGAACCGGTTGTCCGCGCAGGATCTGGTTGCGCTGCTGCACTACCAGTACCGCAGCACGCAGACCTTTCCGGTGTTCTACGGCGGCCTGGTCGTGCCGGCGCAGGCGCCCAGCAGCTATATCCGCACCGGCAGCGGCGCATGGAGGGACCGCGTCGCGCTCAAGACCGGCACGCTGAGCGAGCCCTACTCGGTGTTCGGCACCGCCGGCTACCTGCGCAAGCGCGACGGTGGCTGGATCGCCTTCGCCGCGCTCGTCAACGGTGCATCCGCCCGCAAGTCCGTGCCCATGCGCGAATCGCTCGCGGCGATCCGCAAGGACGTCGACAGACTGCTGGCGCAGTATTGAGCATCGGCGGTCACTCGCCGAGTCGCAGCGTAAGTCAACGGGAGAGCCCATGGAAAAGATCGTCAAGAGCGACGCCGAATGGCGCACCCAGCTCACCGAAGAGCAGTACCGGGTCACGCGCAAGGGCGGCACGGAATGCGCGTTCACCGGCGCGCTGTGGGACGACCACCGCGACGGCGTCTTCCATTGCGTCTGCTGCGATCTGCCGCTGTTCGATTCGAAGACCAAGTTCGAGTCCGGCACCGGCTGGCCGAGCTTCTTCGATCCGCTGAAGAACGAAAACGTCGCCAGCCGCGAGGATCCGAGCTACGGCATGCGCCGCGTCGAAGTCCTCTGCGCCCGCTGCGATGCTCACCTCGGCCACGTCTTTCCCGACGGCCCCAAGCCGACCGGGCTGCGCTACTGCATCAACTCGGCGGCGCTGGCCTTCAAGCCGCGGTAAGGCCGGTGGCGGTGGCCGACGACCGCCGCCCGTGGACATGGCGCGACGCCAATCGCGCCGTTCGCGCCGCCGAGTGGTATCAGGGCGCGGTGATCTGCTGCACTGGCGCATCAGCCGCCCGGCGCTCGAAGCCGGCTCCGCGCGCGGAGTGTCGCGCTGGCAGGCGCGGCGCGAGCCGGCGGTCCGGGACTGAAAGGCCGCGCGCGCCGCGCCGGCCTACTTCGGCAGCGCGCCGTCGACGCCTTGCACGTACCAGTTCAGCGACAGCAGCTGCTCCGGCGTCGGTAGCGCGCCGTCGACGATGCGGATCGTACCACTCTGATCGCGGATCGGACCCTGGAAGACATGAAAGCGCTGCGCGGCGAGCGCCTGCTTCCGGTCTTCGAAGACCTCGAGCACCGGCGCCGGTATGCCGGGCAGCAGTGAGACGATCCGCACCATGCCCTCGGCGACGCCCCACTTGGTGTCGCCGCTCTTCCAGCTGCCGGCGATCACCTCCCGGGCGGTCTGGATGTAGAACGGCCCCCAGTCGATGACGCCGGCGGCAAACTGCGCTTTCGGCGCGAAGCGCGCCATGTCCGAGTCCCAGCCGCAGGCGTAGACACCCTTCTGCTGCGCGACCTGCGGCGTCGCCGGCGAGTCGGTGTTCTGGCACAGCACGTCGGCGCCCTGGGCGATCAGCGTCTCGGCGGCCTGGCGCTCCTTGCCGGGGTCGTACCAGGTGTTGACCCAGACGACCTTGGTCCGGATCTTCGGATTGACGCTCTGCGCGCCCAGCGTATAGGCGTCGATGTTGCGGATCACTTCCGGAATCGGGAACGAGGCGACGTAGCCCAACGTGTTGCTGCGGGTCATGCCGCCGGCGAGCACGCCGAGCAGGTAGGCGGCTTCGTAGGTGCGGGCCTCGTAGACGCCGACGTTCTTGGCCGTCTTGTAGCCGGTGGCGTGCATGAACACGGTCTTGGGGAACAGGCGCGCGACCTTGAGCGTCGCCTCCATGTAGCCGAACGAGGTCGTGAAGATCAGCTCGTTGCCGTCGGCGGCGAGCTGGCGGATGACGCGCTCGGCGTCGGCGCCCTCGGGCACGCTCTCGACGTAGCTGGTCTTGACCTGGCCGGGCAGGGCTTTTTCGAGCGCGAGGCGGCCCTGATCGTGGGCATAGGTCCAGCCGGCATCGCCCACCGGGCCGACGTAGACGAAGGCGACCTTGAGCGGCTCGGCGGCCTGCGCGCCGATGCCGGACAGTGCCGCCGCGGCAACGAGCAGGGCGGCGAGAACGCTCGGGCGCAGGGCGCGCCGCAACACGGCTGATTCGGGCATCGCTGAAGTCTCCGCGGAACCTGTGGGGCGAGCTTCGCGCGGGTCATATTCGCGCGGCTTGTGAGCCAGCCGCAAAGCCCGTGCCATGCAGCCGCCATCGTCGCGCGGGGCGGCGCGGGCCTCCATGCCCCGCTTTAGCGCGCCGTGCACACAATCGGACACGCGGATTGCATGCATTCGGCGACCGTATCGCATGCAATCTCTCCTGCAAAAGCCGGGCGGCGCGCTTTCGGGCGGCGCAATGTAGTAGTCGATGGCACAGGCTTTGCTCCTCCGGCACTACGATGCTTGCAAGCGCAGGCGCCGCCTGACGATCCTGCGGATTCTTTCGGCGATGGGAAAACTCACCACACACGTGCTCGACACCGCCCACGGCCGCCCCGCATCCGGCCTGGCCCTGAGCCTGTATCGCTGTGCAGCAGAGTCCTGCGAACTGCTCAGGAGAATGCATACAAACGCGGACGGGCGTGTCGACGAACCGCTGCTGCAGGGCGCGGCCTTCGTCGCCGGCGTCTACGAGCTGCGCTTCGAGGCCGGCGCCTATTTTCGCGCCCGCGGCGTGGCGCTGCCGGAGCCGCCGTTCGTCGACGAGGTGCGCCTGCGCTTCGGCGTCGCCGACGCCGAGGCGCACTACCACGTGCCCCTGCTGGTTTCGCCGTGGAGCTATTCCACTTACCGCGGCAGCTGATGCCCCGTCCCGCCCCAACCAGTCCCGCCCCAGCCAGTCCCACCGCAGCGGGTGCCGAGGCGACGGTGCGCTTCCTGCTCGATGGAAAAACCGTCGCGGCGCGCGCGCCGGCGCCCACGCGCACGCTGCTGCAGTTCCTGCGCGAAGACGCCGGCTGCACGGCGGTCAAGGAAGGCTGCGCCGAGGGCGACTGCGGCGCCTGCACGGTCGCGCTGGGCGAGCCCGACGGCCGCGGCGGCCTGCGCTACCGCGCGATCAACAGCTGCATCCGCCTGCTGGCGACGGTCGACGGCAAGGCCGTGCTCAGCGCCGCGGGGCTCGTGGGCGCCGGCGGCCGGCTGCATCCGGTGCAGCAGGCGATGGTCGACCATCACGGCTCGCAGTGCGGCTTCTGCACGCCGGGTTTCGTGATGTCGCTGTACGCGCTGTACACGCTGTACGGGCGGGCCAGGCCGGCGCGCCCGGCGGTGCTCGACGCGCTCGCCGGCAACCTGTGCCGCTGCACCGGCTACCGGCCGATCATCGACGCCGCCCTGCACATGGGCGATTACCCGGCGCCGCCCGCGCGCGAGGCCCAGTGGGCGACCGCGCTCGAGCGCCTGCGCCGCGAGAGCACGCTGGAGCTGCCAGGCTTCTGCGCGCCGCGCAGCCTCGACGAGCTGGCCGCGCGCTACGCCGCGGCGCCGCAGTCGCTGCTGCTCGCCGGCGGCACCGACATCGGGCTCTGGGTGACCAAGCAGCTGCGCGAGCTGCCGCCAGTGATCTATCTGGGCGAGGTCGCCGAGCTGCGCACCATCGAGGACGGCGCCGAGGGCCTGCGCATCGGCGCCGCCGCAGTGCTCGCCGAGGCCTGGCCGGCGCTCGTGGCCCGCCATCCGGCGCTCTCCGAGCTGGCGCGGCGCTTCGCCTCGCCGCCGCTGCGCAACGCCGGCACCCTGGCCGGCAACGTCGCCAACGGCTCGCCGATCGGCGATTCGATGCCGGCGCTGCTCGCGCTCGGCGCTCAGGTCGAGCTGCGCCAGGGCGAGCGCCGGCGGCGCCTGCCGCTCGACGCGTTCTATCCCGGCTATCAGCGCACGGCGCTGCAGCCCGGCGAGTTCATCACCGCGCTGATCGTGCCGCGGCTGCCGGACGGCTGGCATCTGGCCGGCTACAAGCTCGCCAAGCGCTACGACCAGGACATCTCGGCGGTCTGCGCCGCGTTCGCGCTCCAGCTCGAGCACGGCCGCGTCGCCGATCTGCGTATCGCCTACGGCGGCATGGCGGCGATCCCCCGGCGCGCGCACAAAACCGAGGCCGCGCTGCGCGGCCGGTGCTGGGACGAGGCCGCGCTCGACGCCGCCGTCGCCGCGCTGGCCGAGGATTTCCAGCCGCTCAGCGACCTGCGCGCCAGCAGCGCCTACCGCCTGCAGGCCGCCGGCAATCTGCTGCGCCGCTTTGCGCTGGAATTGCGCGGCGGCGCGGTGCTGCGCCTGTCCGAGCTCGAGGCCCCCAGCGCAGGGGTGAAGCAGGGCGCCAGCCCCGGCGTGCCCGCGGCGCTCGGCCATGCGGTCGGCGCGGCAAGACCGCACGAGAGCGCGCAGCTGCACGTCACCGGCTGCGCGCCGTACACCGACGATCTGCCGCTGCCGGCCAACACCCTGCACGCGGCCTTCGGCCTGTCGGCGCGCGCGCACGCCAGGATCACCGCGCTGGATCTGTCACGGGTGCTCGCGCAGCCCGGCGTGGTCGCCGTCGCCACGCCGGCCGACGTGCCCGGCGCCAACAACTACAGCGGCACCCTGCACGATGATCCGATCTTCGCCGATGGCCTCGTGCAGTACGCCGGCCAGCCGATCTTCGCGGTCGCGGCGAGCGGCTACGAGGCGGCGCGCCGCGCGCTGCGCGCGGCCCGGATCGAGTACCAGGAGCTGCCGGCGATCCTCGACGCGCGCGCGGCGCTCGCGGCGCAGAGCTTCGTGCTGCCGACGCGCAGGCTGCGCCGCGGCGAGCCGGAGGCGGCGCTCGCGGCGGCGCCGCGGCGCCTGCGCGGCAGCGCCGCCATCGGCGGCCAGGATCACTTCTATCTCGAAGGCCAGATCGCCGTCGCGCTGCCGCAGGAAGGCGGCGCCATGCTGATCCTCAGTTCGACGCAGCATCCGACCGAGGTCCAGCACATCGTCGCGCAGGCGCTGGGCCTGCAGGCGCACGACGTCGTCGTGCAGTGCCGGCGCATGGGCGGCGGCTTCGGCGGCAAGGAGAGTCAGCCGGCACTGATCGCGGCGGCGGCGGCGGTGCTCGCGCGCAAGACCGGTCGCGCCGTGAAGCTGCGCCTCGACCGCGACGCCGACATGCTGGCCACCGGCAAGCGCCACGACTTCATCGCCGACTACGAGGTCGGCTTCGACGACGACGGCCGCATACGCGCGCTCAAGCTCATGCTGGCCTCGCGCTGCGGCTACTCGGCCGACCTCTCCGGTCCGGTCAACGACCGCGCGCTGTGCCACGTCGACAACGCCTACTTCCTCGAACACGTCGAGATCGTCTCGCACCGCTGCAAGACGCACACCGTGTCCAACACCGCCTTCCGCGGCTTCGGCGGCCCGCAGGGCATGATGGTGATCGAGCAGATCATCGACGACATCGCCCGCACGCTCGGCCGCGATCCGCTCGATGTGCGCCGGCTCAACTTCTACGGCATCGGCGAGCGCGACACGACGCCGTACGGCCAGCGCGTGGAGGACAATCTGCTGCACGAGCTCGGCGAGCGCCTGGAGGCCGAGGCCGAGTACCGGCAGCGCCGCGCGGCGATCGCGCAGTGGAACGCCGCCAGCCCGGTGGTCAAGCGCGGCCTGGCGCTGACGCCGGTGAAATTCGGCATCTCGTTCAACGCCACGCACTACAACCAGGCCGGCGCGCTGCTGCACGTCTACAGCGACGGCACCGTGCTGCTCAATCACGGCGGCACGGAGATGGGCCAGGGCCTGCATACCAAGATCCAGCAGGTGGTCGCGCAGGAGCTGGGCCTGCCGCTGGAGGCGATCCGCATCAGCGCCACCGACACCAGCAAGGTGCCGAACACCTCGGCGACCGCCGCCTCCAGCGGCTCGGACCTCAACGGCAAGGCCGCGCAGCACGCGGCGCGGCGCATCCGCCGGCGCCTCGCGCAGCTGGCGGCGGCGCACTGGGGCGTCGAGCCCGCGGCGGTGCGCTTCGCATCCGGCACGGTCAGCGCCGGCGCGCAGCACACGAGCTTCCGGCAGCTGGTGCAGCAGGCCTATTTCGCGCGCCTGCCGCTGTCGGCGACCGGCTTCTACCGCACGCCGAAGATCCACTGGGATCGCGAACGCCTGCAGGGGCGGCCGTTCTATTACTTCGCCTACGGCGCCGCCGTCGCCGAGGTCGCGATCGACACGCTCAGCGGCGAGACCCGGCTCCTGCGCGCCGACATCCTGCACGACGCCGGATGCTCGCTGAACCCGGCCCTCGACCGCGGCCAGATCGAGGGCGGCTTCCTGCAGGGCCTCGGCTGGCTGACTTGCGAGGAGCTATGGTGGAACGCGCGCGGCGAGCTGCAGACGCACGCGCCCTCGACCTACAAGATCCCGACCGCCTACGACTGGGCCGAGCGCAGCACGGTGCGCCTGCTCGAACGGCCCAACCGCGAGGCCAGCATCCATCGCTCCAAGGCCGTCGGCGAGCCGCCGCTGATGCTCGCCCTCTCGGTCTACCACGCGATCCGCGACGCGGTGGCCGCCTGCGGCCGGCCGGGACAGCTCGTCGAGCTGCCGGCGCCGGCGACGCCCGAGGCCGTGCTGCGTGCGATCGCGCGCCTGCGCGGCGAGGCCTGGGCCGCATGAGCCTCGCCGTGAGCGCGCTCGGTCGGCCGCCCGGCCTGACGCTGCTACCGCCCGGCGACTGGCCGCGCGCCGCCGCCGAGCTGCTGCGCCGGCAGGGCGCCTGCGCGCGCGTGGTGGTCGCCGTCGTGCGCGGCTCGGCGCCGCGCGAGGCGGGCGCCTGCATGCTGGTCGGCGCCGATGCGCTGCTCGGCACGATCGGCGGCGGCCGGCTCGAATGGCAGGCGCTGCAGGCCGCGCGCGC
>JBFMCQ010000012.1:0-79154 GCA_040754295.1 Pseudomonadota bacterium
GCCCTCTCACACCGACAGATAGCGGCGAATCAGCAGCAGCAGACGTTTCGCCATGCCTGGCGCACCAAAAAAAACCGCGGCACGAGGCCGCGGTTTTTCTGGATGCCGGAAAACCGGCCTGGGCTTCAGAGCGGACGGATCTGCGTCGCCTGCATGCCCTTGGGTCCGCGTTCGGCGCGGTACTCCACTTTCTGACCCTCGGTCAGGGTCTTGAAGCCCGAACCCTGGATCTGCTTGAAGTGCGCGAAGAGGTCCTCGCCGCCGTCGGTCGGCGTGATGAACCCGAAGCCCTTGGCTTCGTTGAACCACTTGACGGTCCCGGTGGAAACATTGCTCATGAAATACATTCCTTTACTGATTGAAAATTCAGGCCAACCCGCCTGGAAGGTGCACGCGATCAAGGAACGTATCGAGGAGTTGGAGCCGGCGGGAGCCGGGGAACTACGCTGATTACACTGCTTGAAACGACTGCGCAGTGCACATTACTCCTTCCCCGCAGCGTTGTCGAGTCGCCAATCGCCGCGGGGCGCCATAACCCCAGCATCGCCGCTACTTCTCCAGCTTCTTCAGCAGCGGCTGGATCAGATCCATCGGCAGCGGAAAGATGATCGTCGAGTTCTTCTCGCCGGCGATATCGATCAGCGTCTGCAGGTAGCGCAGCTGAATCGCCTGCGGCTCCTTGGCAAGCTCGTGCGCGGCTTGGGTCAGCTTCACCGCTGCCTGGTGCTCGCCCTCGGCGTGAATGATCTTGGCGCGACGCACGCGCTCCGCCTCGGCCTGACGCGCGATCGCGCGCACCATGCTCTCATCGATGTCGACATGTTTGATCTCGACGTTGCTGACCTTGATGCCCCAGGCGTCGGTCGCCTTGTCGAGGATCGCCTGCAGGTCGCGGTTGAGCACGTCGCGCTCGGTGAGCATGTCGTCGAGCTCGTGCTGGCCGAGCACCGAGCGCAGCGTGGTCTGCGCGAGCTGGCTGGTCGCGTCGTAGTAGTGTGCGACCTGCAGCACCGCCTTGGCCGGGTCGATCACGCGGAAGTAGAGCACGGCGTTGACCTTGACCGAGACGTTGTCGCGCGAGATCACGTCCTGGGGCGGCACGTCCATGACGACCGTGCGCAGGTCCACGCGCATCATCTGCTGCACCACCGGGAAGACATAGATCAGACCCGGCCCCTTGGTGCCGGTGTAGTGGCCGAAGGTGAGCACGACGCCGCGCTCGTACTCGTTAAGCACCTTGATGCCGGCGACGATCAGTCCCAGCACGATGACGATGATCGCCCCACCCAGTCCAAGCATGATCGTTCTCCTTTAGATCGGTTAGTCCTGCGGTTCGATGTGCAGCAGCAGCCCTTCGCGACCGACGATGCGTGCCTTCTGCCCCGCTCGCAGCGGCCGCGTCGTGCGCACGCGCCAGCGCTCGCCGGCCACTTCGGCCCAGCCCTCGTTTTCGATCGCCTCCAGCGCTTCGGCGCTCTCGCCGATCAGCCCGGACTCACCGGTGATCACGCGCGCCTGCCGCGAGCGCCACAGGAGCCACAGCGTCACGCCGAGCAGCGCCACCGCCGAGGCCGCGATGCCGGCGATCACGCCGAGATTGACGCCGTAGCCGGGCACGTCGACGTCCATCAGCAGCACCGAGCCGAGCACGAATGCGATCGCGCCGCCGAAGCCGAGCACGCCGAAGCTCGGCACCGTGGCTTCCGCAACCATCAGTGCAATGCCGAGCAGAATCAGCCCGAGGCCGACGTAGTTCACCGGCAGCAGCTGGAACGCGTAGAGCGCGAGCAGCAGGCAGATCGCGCCAGCGACGCCGGGCAGGATCGCGCCGGGGTTGTAGCCTTCGAGCAGCAGTCCGTAGATGCCGATCAGCATCAGCACGTAGGCCACCGTCGGATTGGTCAGCACGGCGAGCAGCTCGATACGCCAGCCGGGATCGAGACGCTCGACCGTCGCGCCGGCGGTCGCCAGCGTCACGCTGCCGGCAGCGGTTTCGATCTCGCGGCCGTCGGCGGCACGCAGCAGCGCGTCGACGTCGGCGGCGATCAGTTCGATGACCTTGCGCTCCAGCGCCTGCGGCGCCGACAGCGACGCGCCTTCGCGCACCGCGGTTTCGGCCCAGTCGGCGTTGCGCCCGCGTTTCTCGGCGAGACTGCGGATGTAGGCGACGGCATCGTTGATCGCCTTGGCCTGCGCCGCGTCGGTGCCGCCCTGCGGCTGCGGCGTCGGCCGCGGCGACTCCTCGCCGTCGCCTTCCTGCTCTTCGCCGTCATCCGCCGGGTCGGACTGCGGCATCGGCCAGGAGCCGCCGACCGGGATCGGCGTCGCCGCGCCGAGGTTGGTCGCCGGCGCCATCGCCGCGAGATGCGTCGCGTAGAGGATGTAGGTGCCGGCGCTGGCCGCGCGTGCGCCGTCGGGGCCGACCCAGCCGATCACCGGAACCGGCGACGCGAGCACGACCTTGATGATCTCGCGCATCGCGCTGTCGAGCCCGCCCGGCGTATCGAGCCGCAGCACAACCGCCTGCGCGCCGTGCTCGAGCGCACGTGCCTGCGCCTTCTCGACGTACGCACTCGTCGCCGGACCGATCGGACCCTCGATATCGATAAGCGCGACGTGCGCTGCCCCCGCCGCTGCGCCATATGCGGCCAGGAACGCTCCGGCGATGGCGCGCCAGCGGTTCATGCGCCGAGTATAACCGCCGCTCTTCTCAAAACCGCCAGCGCTCCTACAACTGGCAGCGATCGCCTTCGGCGTAGCCGTCGGCGGGCGTTCATTGCCCCGTTATCCCCCGCTTGTGCCGACGATGCGCTCGACCGCACCGGAGCGGTAGAACCCTTCGAGCTGGCGCCGCACCATGCCGTCGAGCAGCTTCCGGCGCTTGAGCCCCTTGAGCACCTGTGGTCCATACCGCATCGTCTCGGCGAGCATGATCTCGCGCGTAATGCCGAGATCGTCGAGCAGCACCGTCAGCGGCATGTCGCCGTAGGCGATGAAGAACGCGTCGATGCCGGCGTCGATCAGCGCACCGTAGAGCTCGGTCTTGCGCAGCTCGCGCCAGTACTCGTAGCCGATGACGAACAAATCCGCGACGTCATCGCTGCCGACATCCTCGCGCAGTCGACCGATCGGCTCGAACTCGACGTGATCCCAGATCTGCCGCGCCATGCCACGCAGCGCATCGTCGCTCAGGTGCTTGAGCACCAGCTCGGCGCTGGCACGCGCGGTGACCTCGACGCTGCGCGCGACATAGCGCTTCAGGCTTTCGTCGAGCGTCGTCTCCAGTCCCGGCGAGGCCTTGCTCAGCACGCTGCGGCCGAACTTCATCATCGAGCCGGCACCGGGGATGCCGCGCGTCGCCTCGGTGCCGCGCGCGAGGTAGCCGCGGATGCCCTGGTACAGCAGCTCGGATGCGAAGGCGATGTAGATCGGACTGGTCGCCGCCGCGCGCAGCAGCTTTTCGCGCAGCGACTTCAGCTCCAACAGCTTGTCGACGACCTCCGTATAGCGCCCGTGCGAGACGATGTCCTTCGCCGCGGTGCGCGCGTGCACTTCGTGCGCGTAGAGCGCGCGCGCGATTTCGGCGACCAGCGGCGGCAGACCGCCGCCCATCTCGATCTCGACCGCGTAAGTGCGCGCCGTCTGCCGGATCGTCTTCGCGCTGACGACATCCCCGAGCCTGAGCTTCGCCGCATCGGCGAGCAGCGCATCGAGCTCCGACTCGATCAGCGCCTGCAAGCCATCGCCGTTGAGCTGCTCGACCACGTAGCGCACGTGGGCATCGAGCAGCTGCTCGGCGACGCTGGATTTCTTGCGGGGCATCGGTGGGCTCGCGGGGCAGACCCCGCACGCTAACCGAGACCGGCAGCGCGCGCATTGACTGCCCCGTCGGCGCCGCTGGCGCCGCAGTCAGCGCGCGCCGCCGTGCGCAGCAGCGGCGCCGGGCTGAAGCGGCGCCGGTACTGCGCCGGAGACAGGCCGACGCGGCGCACGAACAGCCGACGCAGGAAAGCCGGATCTTCGTAGCCGACGCGTGCGGAGATTTCATCGAGCGGCGCCTCCGTGGTCTCCAGCAGGTGCTTGGCCGCCTCGATGCGCAGGTTCTGCACATAGTCGAGCGGCGCATGGCCGGTGGCGCGGCGGAAGCGGCGCTTGAAGCTGCGCTCCGGCAGCCCGCTCATCGCCACCATCGCGGCGACCGGGTTGGGCGTCGCGTAGTGCGCCGCCGCCCAGCGCAGACAGTCGCCGATGAGCTGGTCGTCCGGCGCCTGCGTTCCGGTGAGGCACGCGTATGGCTGCTGGCCCTCGGGGTGCCACTGCAGCAGATGCACGCGCGCGACGCGCATCGCCTCTTCGGCGCCGAAGAAGCGCGCGACCAGATAGAGCATCAGATCGTTCTGCGAGGCGGCGCCGCCCGCAGTGAGCAGGCGATGCCCCGGTCCGGTGGCGACGAGGATGCGCTCGGCGTGCAGACGCACGCGCGGATAGCGGCGGCGGAAGATGTCGGCATAGCCCCAGTGCGTCGTCGCCTCGCCGCCGTCGAGCAGGCCGGCTTCCGCGAGCAGCAGCGAGCCCGAGCAGACCGAGCAGATCATCGCTCCGGCGTCGTGGCAATGGCGCAGCCAGCCGATACTGCGACGGTAGGCAGGCGTATCGAATGATGGTGCGCGCACGTCGAGCGTGAGTGCCGGCACACAGACGACGTCCGGCAACGGCGCGTCGTCGAAGCCCGCATCGGGACGCAGCCAGATGCCGGCACTGGTCGTGAACGGCGCGGCGTCGGCAGCGACGACCTGGGTGCGCGTCAGTCCCGGCCGCGTCGGCGTGCCGGTCATCAGCCCCCAGTGCGTGCCCACGCTGTCGAGCAGCTCGACCATGCCGTAGAGCGTCGCCGGCGCGGCGTCGGGCAACGCCAGCACGGCGACACGCAGACAGGCTTGCGGGACTGAGGCGTCGGTCACGGAAGCATTCCCCACTTGGCCGAAACGGCCCGCTTTCGGCCGGGCCGACTCTAACGCCGCTGGGAGGCGATGACTACAGTCGCCCCCGCAACGGTCGCGTCCGCGATCGCATCCCTTCACGACAGGAGATCCCGCATGAGCAGCGCAGTGTCCGCACCCGAGCCCGCCGTCGACCCCGCACGCGTCGAAGCCTTTGCCGCGCGCATGGGGCAGGCGCTCAACGATGCCGCACTCGTCGCGATGTGCTCGATCGGCCATCGCACCGGCCTGTTCGACACCCTCGCCCGCGTCGGCGCCGCCGACAGCGGCGCAATCGCCGCCGCGGCCGCGCTCGACGAGCGCTACGTGCGCGAGTGGCTCGCGGCACTGGTCACCGCCCGCGTCGTCGATTACGACCCGAAACGGCGTCACTACCGGCTGCCGCCGGAGCATGCGGCCTGCCTGACCCGCGCGGCGACGCCAAACAACATGGCGGTGACCTGCCAGATGGTGCCGCTGATGGGCGTGCTCGAGGACCGCATCATCGACCGCTTCGAGCACGGCGGCGGCACCTGCTACTCGGAGTACCCGCGCTTTCACGAGGTCATGGCCGAGGACAGCGCACAGACCGTGCTCGCCGGGCTGTTCGACGGCATTCTGCCGTTGATCGACGGTCTCGCCGCGCGGCTCGACGCCGGCATCGACGTGCTCGACGCCGGCTGCGGCCGCGCCCGCGCGCTGCTGGCGCTCGCCGAGCGCTATCCGCGCTCGCGCTTTTTCGGCTACGACCTGTGCGAGGACGCGATCGCGCATGCACGCGGCGAGGCGCAGCGGCGCGGCCTGGACCACGTCACGCTGGAAGCGCGCGACATGACCGGCTTCGCCGAGACGGCGCGCTTCGACTGGATCACGAGCTTCGACGCCGTGCACGATCAGAAGGACCCGGCCGGACTGCTGCGCGGCATCGCCGGCGCGCTCAGGCGCGGCGGCGTCTACCTGATGCAAGACATCGCCGGGTCGAGCTATGTCGAGAACAACCTCGACCACCCGTTCGGGACTTTCATCTACACGATCTCGTGCCTGCATTGCATGCCGGTTTCGCTCGGCCAGGGCGGCGCCGGTCTGGGCACGATGTGGGGCGAGGAGCTCGCCGAGCAGATGCTGCGCGACGCCGGCTTCACCCGCATCGACAAGCACAAGCGCGCGCAAGACCCGCTCAACGTCTACTTCGTCTGCCGCCGCTGAGCGGAGCCACGGCCGGCGCCGGCGCAGGCGCCGGTCGCATCATGGGTTTCACTCAGGCAGGCCTGCGCGCAGCGGTGCTAGGGTCGCATGCGAATCCGCAAGCCTGAGCCGACGACCCATGCGACATCTGCCCGTTGCCGCGCTGCTGCTGTGCCTGAGCGCCTGCGCACCCGCCCCGACCCGCACTGCCGAGCTCGCGCCGCAGCCGGCGCAAGCCCGCAGCGCGGCGCTGCAGCAGCTGTTCGCCGAGTACTGGGACGAGTATCTGGCGCTGAATCCGCTCATCGCCACGTTCGTCGGCGACGCGCGCTACAACGACCGGCTGCCGAACACGCTCAGCGCCGAATACCGCGCGCGCGAACTCGCGTTCGAGCGCAGATGGCTCGCACGCATCGAAGCCGTCGACGTCGCCGCGCTGCCGCAGCAGGACCGCCTCAGCGTCGAGATCTTTCGCCGCAACCGCGAGGACGAGATCGCCGGCAAGCGCTTCCCCGCCCACTGGCTGCCGGTCAATCAGTTCTACGCCTTCACCGCTACGCTCGCGCAGCTCGGCTCCGGGGCTTCGGCGCAGCCGTTCGCGACCGCCGCCGACTACGACAACTGGCTCGCACGCGCCGCGCAGATGCCGGCACTGTTCGATCAGGCGATCGCCAACATGCGCGCGGGCGTCGAGCACGGCGTGGTGCAGCCGCGCGTGCTGATGGAGCGCGTGCTGCCGCAGCTCGACGCGCTGATCGCCGACGATCCGCGCCAGAGCCTGTTCTGGAAACCGGTGGAAAATCTGCCCGAAGCGCTCGCCGGCGAGCGCGCGCGCATCGAGGTCGCCTACGAGCGCGCAATCCGCGAGGACATCCTGCCGGCCTATGTGCGCCTGCGCGATTTCATCCGCGACGAGTATCTGCCGCAGTGCCGCGATACGCACGGCCTGGCGGCGCTGCCCGACGGTGAGGCCTGGTACGCCTACAGGGTGCGCACGACCACGACCACCGACCTGACGCCGGCACGGATCCACCAGATCGGTCTGGATGAAGTCGCGCGCATCCAGGTGGAGATGCGGCGCGTCATCGGCACGCTCGGCTTCGACGGCGACCTGCAGGCCTTCTTCCGCTTCCTCGACACCGATCCGCGCTTCCAGTTCGAAAGCGAGGAGGCGCTGCTCGCCGCGTACAATGCGCTGCGCGAACGCGTCGAGGCCGGCGTGCCGGCGCTGTTCTCGGTCACGCCGAAAGCCGCCTTCGAGATCCGCCCGGTCGAGCCGTTCCGGGCGAAGTCCGCGGCCGGCGGCTCGTACATGCGGCCGAGCGAAGACGGCTCGCGCCCCGGCATCTTCTACGTCAATACCTACGACCTGCCGTCGCGCAAGACCTGGGACATGGAGGATCTGTTCCTGCACGAGGCGATCCCCGGACATCACTTCCAGCTCGCGATCCAGCAGGAGCTCGAAGGCATTCCCGCGTTCCGCCGCTTCGGCGGCTTCACCGCATTCATCGAAGGCTGGGGCCTGTACGCGGAGTCGCTCGGCAAGGAGCTGGGTGTCTACGAGGACCCGTACATGTACTTCGGCTACCTGCAGAACGAGCTGTGGCGCGCGATCCGCCTGGTCGTCGACACCGGGCTGCACAGCAAGGGCTGGACGCGCGAGCAGGTCATCGACTACATGCTGTCGAACTCGGCCGCGAGCGAGACGCAGGCCGTCGCCGAAGCGGAACGCTACATGGCGATTCCGGGCCAGGCGCTCGCGTACAAGATCGGTGAGCTGAAGATCAAGGCGCTGCGTGCACGCGCCGAAGCGGCCTTGGGCGAGCGCTTCGACATCCGCGCGTTCCATGCTGAAGTGCTGCGTGATGGCGCCGTGCCGCTCGACATCCTCGAGGACAAGATCGAGCGCTTCATCGCTGCGGCGTCTTAGCTTTAGGTCGCGTCAGCTATTCGGCGCATACGCCACCGCAATCGCGGCGCGTTAACCTAGCGGCAGGCCATGGACGACGTTCTATTCATCACGCCGCAGATTCGCGTGCCGCTGCGCGAAATCGAGCTCTCGGCCACCCGCGCGCAGGGCGCCGGCGGCCAGCATCTGCACAAGACCTCCAGCGCCGCGCAGCTGCGCTTCGACGTGCGCACGTCGTCGCTGCCGGCCGACTGCAAGACGCGCCTGCTCGCGCTGCCCGACCGCCGCATCGGCGCCGACGGCGTGGTCACGATCAAGGCGCAGCGCCACCGCAGCCTGGAGCAGAACCGCGACGACGCGCTGCAGCGCCTCGCCGGGCTGATCGGCCGCGCCGCCGCGGTGCCGCGGCCGCGCAAAGCCACGCAGCCGACGCGCGCCGCACAGCGCCAGCGCCTGGAGGGCAAGATCCGTCGCGGGCGGGTCAAGGCGCTGCGCGGTCGCCCGGTCGACTGAACCGGGCCTGAAGGTGTAGCCTCGGAGCCGTCGCCAGCAGCCGGGAGGTGCACCCATGCCCCTGACCACGCACGCACTGATCGACGAGTTTCCGGAGTTTCGCGGCAGAATCCGCGAGCTCCAGGCCTCGAATCCGCAGTTCGCGCAGCTGTTCACGGAATACCACGCGCTCGATGACGAAATCCTGCGCATCGAGCAGCAGGTCGAGACCCCCTGCGACGCGTATGTCGAAGAACGGAAGATGAAACGCGTGTACCTCAAGGATCGCCTGTACGGGATGCTTCGGGCCTAACAGAAGCCCGGGGCGCGGGCCTCGATCCGCGCCAACCGCATATTCGCGCTGTCCTTGTCCGGCTGCCCGGGCACATCCGGCGGTGGATCTGCCTGCGCGCGCTTCCCTTGCAATCAGGGTCTGCGACCGTGTGCACCCCCATTTGACCGCCGCGGAAAGCGGGCGTACACATAGCGAGCGTACGCTCGGTCAGACGCCGCACAATGCGGGAGGGAGTCATGGTGCAACGGAAGCAGCCACGTCACCGGGCGCAGCGACCGGAAGTGACGGCGTTTGCCCGCGCCTGCGGTCCGGGCTTCGAGCTTCTGTTCGAGCAAAACCCGCTGCCGATGTGGATCTACAGCGCCAGAACCGCGCGCTTCCTCGAAGTCAACGAAGCGGCGGTCCAGGCTTACGGCTACAGCCGCAACGAGTTTCTCGCCAAATCGCTGTACGACATCGGCCCGCCCGACGAGCGCGAGCGGCTGCGCGCCGAGCTCGGCCGCCGGGACTGCCGTCGCACGGGCTTCCGCCGCTCGCAGGGCTGGCGCCATCTGCGCAAGGACGGCAGCACGCTATGGGTCGACATCCACAGCCTGGATCTGCACAGCCGTGGCGCACCGATGCGGCTGGCCATCGTCCACGACATCAGCGAGATGAAGCGCTCGGAGGAAGCGGTCGCGCGCCTCTACCGCATGTCGACGGTGCTGAGCGGCGTCAACGGCCTGGTCGTGCGCGCGCGCAGCCATGAAGAGCTGTTCCGTGAGGCCTGCCGGCTCGCGGTCGAGAAAGGCGGCTTCCTGCTGGCCTGGATCCTCGTGGTCGACGGCGACAGGCTGCGCCCGGTGGCATGCCACGGCAGCGTTACCGCCGGCCTCGACACCATCGGCGCGGCGCTGCAGGGCCGCGGCCTGCCCGCCGACAGCCCGGTCGCGGTGGCGCTGCGCACCGGACAGCCGGTCGCCTGCAACGACATCGACCGGCAGCCCGGGCTTGCGGCATGCTGCGCACAGCTGGGCGTATCCGGCGTGCGCTCGTCTCTCGCACAGCCGCTCTTCGTCGGCAGCCGCGTCGCCGGCTGTCTGTGCCTGTACGCCGGCGAAACCGGCGTGTTCACCGGCGAGGAGATGAAGCTGCTCGGCGAAGTCGCCGGCGACATCTCCTACTCGATGGAGTTCATCAGCCGCGACGAGAAGCTGGACTACATCGCCTTCTACGATCCGGTCACGCATCTGGCCAACCGATCGCTGCTGACCGAGCGGCTCGCCCAGTTCACGCGCGCCGCGCGCGAAGTGCGCCAGCAGCTCGCGGTGCTGCTGCTCGACCTGCAGCGCTTCGGCGCCGTCAATACGGCGCTCGGCCGCGAAGGCGGCGATGCGGTGCTCAAGGCCGTCGCCGAGCGCCTGCAGGGCGTCGCCGGCGGCCCGGCGAATCTGGCGCGCGTCAGTGGCGGCCAATTCGGCATCGTCGTTCCCGCACTGAAGACGCTCGAAGAGCTGACAGGCACGTTGCAGGACCCGGTGTGGTGGAATCTCGGCGGCCCGATCCGGCACGGCGGCGCCGAGCTGCAGCTCAACGCGCGCCTGGGCGTCGCGATCTTTCCCGACGACGGCGACGAGCCGGAAACGCTGCTGCGCAACGCCGAGGCGGCGCTGCAGCAGGCCAAGGCCCAGGGCGAGCGCTTCCTGCTGTACACGAAGGAGATGACTGCGGCGATCCATGAGCGTCATTCGCTGGAGCTGCGGCTGCGCCGCGCGCAGGCGCACGGTGAGTTCGTGCTGTACTACCAGCCGAAGCTGAGCATCCCGAACGGCAGGATCTGCGGCGCCGAAGCGCTGATCCGCTGGAACAGCCCGGAGCTCGGCGTGGTGCCGCCGGCACGCTTCATCCCGGTGCTCGAGGACATGGGCCTGATCGTGGAAGTCGGCCGCCAGGCGCTGCGCGAAGCAGCGGACGCCGTCATGCGCTGGTCGGCGCAGGGACTCGCACCGCTGCCGGTGTCGGTCAACGTCTCGCCGCTGCAGTTGCGCCAGGCGGATTTCGTGCAGACGCTGCGCGACGCGATCGGCGCGCGCGCCGGCCGCAACCCACACATCGAGCTGGAGGTGACCGAGTCGATGCTGCTCGGCGACACCGACGCCGTGATCCGCAGGCTGCGGCGCGTGCGCGAGATGGGCGTGCCGATCGCGATCGACGATTTCGGCACCGGGTATTCGTCGCTGTCGTATCTGCCGAAGCTGCCGATCGACGCCGTGAAGATCGACCGCAGCTTCATCACCGGGCTTGCCGACAACGCGGATACGATGTCGATCGTCTCGACGATCATCTCGCTGGCGCATTCGATGGGACTCAGGGTGATTGCCGAAGGCGTCGAGACGCACGAGCAGCTGCGCTTCCTGCGCATGCTCAAGTGCGACGAGATGCAGGGCTTCCTGATCAGCAAATCGCTGCCGGAGCACGAGTTCGTCGCGCTGCTGCGGCGGATGCAGCAAGCGCCGGCCGACGCCCCGTCGTTGGGCTGGCTGCTGGCATCATGAGCACGTGGCTGCCGCCCTCTTCACCTCACCCGCGTACCTCGAGCCGCTGGAACAGCACGGCTGCGTGCGGCCGCAGAGCGGCTGGACGCCGCTGCCGCTGACGCTGTCGGACAACGCGTACGCGCCGTGTTATCTGAAGACGCACTCCTGGGGTGAGTTCGTCTTCGACTTCCAGATCGCGCGCGCGTATGCGCAGCGCGGCCTCGACTACTACCCCAAGCTGGTCTGCTGTGTGCCGTTCACGCCGGTGCCTGGCCCGCGCCTGCTCGCGGCCGACGACGCCGGCCGCTTCGCGCTCGCCGATGCGCTGCGCGAGCAGGCGCGTGCACATGGCGCGTCCAGTGCGCACGTGCTCTATCCGAGCGAGGCCGAGGCGGCACTGCTGACGACGCGCGGCTGGCTGTTGCGCGAGCAGCCGCGCTATCTCTGGCTCAACCGCGGCTACGCCGACTTCGACGCGTTCCTCGCCGCGCTGTCGGCGAAACGGCGCAAGAACGTCCGCCGCGAGCGGCGGCACGTCGCCGGCCTGGGGCTGCAGATCGAATGGCGCGCCGCGCCGGCGCTGTCGGCGGCCGAGTGGAAGACGGTGTACGCGCTCTACGCCAGCACCTACGAAATCCGCGGCCAGGCGCCCTATCTCAACCGCGCCTGCCTGCAGGCCTGGGGCGAGCGCTGCGGCGCGGCGATGCAGTTCTGTCTGGCGCGGCGCGACGGCCGCATCGAGGCGATGGCGTTCTTCTTCCGCGACGGCGACGCCCTCTACGGCCGGCACTGGGGCGCGCGCGTCGACGAGCCGCTGTTGCATTTCGAGCTGTGCTACTACCAGGGCATCGACCACGCCATCCGCCATCACCTGCGCCTGTTCGACGCCGGCGTGCAGGGCGAGCACAAGCTGCTGCGCGGCTTCGACCCGGTCACCGCGCATTCGCTGCACTGGTACGCACACGAAGGCTTTCACGCGGCCCTGGCCGCGCACTACGCCGCCGAACGCAGGGCCGTCGCCGAGCAGCTGCGCGCGCTCGCGGCGCACAGTGCGTACCGCGAGGATCAGCCGGCGTAGGACGCTGCCGAGCGCAGCGACGCGCATCGCTGCGTCACCGGTCGCCGGGCCAGGTCAGCACACAAAACGCAGCGATCACCGCCGCCATGACCGCCAGCCAGCTGGCGAAGCCGTATTCACCCGCGAGCGCACCGAGCGCGGCTGCGATCGCGAGGATCACTGCCAGACCTGCCTCGATCTGCTTGCCGATCGGCCATTCGGAGACGCGGAAATGGATGCGGCGCGCGCGCATGCGCGTGACGATCAGCGCGAGCGCACCGAGAACGACGACGATCGTGAGCAGCTGGGCCATCGACAGACCGCGGCCGGGGCGGCAGGCGGGCGGCGCGCTACCAGCGCAGCAGCACCGAGCCCCAGGTCATGCCGCCGCCAACCCCTTCGAGCAGGACCAGATGCCCAGGCTGAATGCGGCCGTCGCGCACCGCCTGGTCGAGCGCCAACGGCACCGAGGCGGCGGAAGTGTTGCCCTGGCGCGCAACCGTGGTGACGACGCGCTCGCGCGGCACGCCCATCTTGTCCGCCGTGGCGTTGATGATGCGCAGATTGGCCTGGTGCGGCACGAACCAGTCGAGATCCGAGCCTTTGAACCCGTTGTGCTGCAGCGCTTCGCGCGAGCACTCGTCGAGCACGCGCACGGCGAGCTTGAACACCGCCTGCCCGTCCATCTCCAGATACGGATTGCCGCGCACCTTGCCTTCGGCGATGCCGCCGGCGACGCGCAGGATGTGGCCGTAGCTGCCGTCGGAGTGCAGGTGCGTCGAGTAGATACCCGGCGCCTCCGAGGGCTTGAGGACGACCGCGCCGGCACCGTCGCCGAACAGCACGCAGGTGCGGCGGTCGTTCCAGTCGAGCAGCCGCGAGAACACCTCGGCGCCGATGACCAGCGCGCACTTGCTGGCGCCGGACGCGACGAACTTGTCCGCGGTCGCCAGCGCGTAGATGAAGCCGGTGCAGACCGCCTGCACGTCGAAGGCCGCGCCCTGCTTCACGCCGAGCTTGGCCTGCAGGATGCACGCAGTCGACGGAAACACCATGTCCGGCGTCGTCGTCGCGACCACGATCAGATCGATGTCCTGCGGACCGACCGCCGCCGAAGCCATCGCCGCGCGCGCCGCGGCGAGCGCCAGATCGCTGGTCAGCTCCCCTTCCGCCGCCACATGCCGCGCCTCGATGCCGGTGCGCGAAACGATCCACTCGTCGCTGGTTTCGATGCGCGACGCGAGGTCGCTGTTGGTCACGACGCGCTCGGGCAGGTAGCTGCCGGTGCCGACGATTTTCGAGTATCGCATCGGGAGAGCTTAACCGAACGCCCTCAGGGCAGCGACCAACGAGCAGGCCGCCCTGAGCGAAGTGAAGTCCCTGGTCGTTCTCGAGCCCGGCCTACTCGAGCAATGCGGCGACGACCGCGCGCTGCACCGTCATCCACGTCGTGCTGCCGGGGACGACCGGCTCGTAGTGCCCGGCGTTGCTGGTCACGCCCAGTGTCACGCGGTCGCCCTTGCTGCGCGCGCTTGCGGCGTAGTGCATCACCATGTCGGCGGAGACGACCGGGTCGCGCTCGCCGTGCACCAGCCATTGCGGCACGCGCAGCGGCAGCAGATCGATCGGCGACAGCTGCGCGTAGCGATCGCGCAGCTGCGCCGGCGGGCCGCCCAGCAGCGCCTCGACGCCGCTGCCGCAGTCGCGCCGGATCACGGCGTGCTGCGCTTCGAGATCGGTCATCGCGGCCAGGCCGATCACGCCGTGGATCGGCAGCGGCCGGCGCACATGGAGCGGATCCGATGCCGGCAGGCGCTTGCGCACGGCCAGCCACAGCGCGAGCTGGCCACCGCCGGAATGCCCGGCCGCGACGACCCGCTTGAGATTCAACGGATGGGTCTGCGCGAGCACGCGCAGATGATCGGTGGCGCGGGCCACGTCGAGGAAGCTGTCGGGCCAGCCGCCGCCCGCACCCGGCCGCCGGTACTCGATGGTCCAGGTGGCCACGCCCAGCGTCGACACGGCCTCGGCGAACGCGCGCATGTAGCGGTAATCCTCGTCCGCGCCCCAGCAGTCGCCGTGAATCAGGACCATCACCGGAAACGGCCCCGGCACGCCGAGCGGCAGGCGCAGCTCGCCGAACTGCTCGGGCGCGGTGCCGTAGGCCAGACGCGGGACGTCTGCCGGCTCCGGCAGCCGCCGCAGATCGCGCCAGGACAGCGGCGCGGGCTCTTCGGGCGCGGAGCGCTCGGACGTCGACAGACAACCGCCGAGTCCCGCAGCGAGCAGAACGGCGGCGACGATACGTGGTTTCATCCCTGAACGGGTCGATCAGCGGTCTCAGCGCGGCAGTATGCCTGCGCGCGCGCCTCCCTGCCCGGCGCCGCCGGCGATCGCGGCGCGGGCGTTTGAGGGCTTCGCTGATCTACGGCGCGAGCGCGAGGGGTGCGGTTTCGGCGCTGGCGCCGGCCGATTTGACGATTTCGAGGCGGCCGTCGCCGGAAGTCTCGACGCGCCGCAGCGGATCGTTCGGATCCGGCCGCGTGACATAGATCGAGATCTTGAGCGTCGCGAGATTGTAGACCTCGCTGACGGTTTCCCCGGTGAGCGCATTGACGCGGCTGACAAAGAAAATGCCGGGTGCGATCGGCCGCACGGTAACGCTCTCTTCGCCCGAGTCGCCCGCGTGCGGGCCGCTGAGCACTTTCCACTGCGCCCGGGTGTCGCTGATGAACGTCCGCTGCACGTATTCGCCGCTGGGCATCGCGTAGCGAACGGTCAGACCCTGAAGCTGTGCCGGGCCCTCCGCCACGGGCACGGCGACGTTGCCGCCGGCCATCCTCACGAACACCAGCGCGACGAGTGCCAAGGAGACCACGCCCCCCACCAGCCGCCGCAGCGCACGCGAGACTGTCACTATCTGGGTCATCCGTTTCCCCGCTCGTCTGCGTCCGTAACCCCGTTCCCCCAGGATGCCCTGCGAAACGCGGCAAGACGGAAAATTATGCGGCGCAGCAGCTGAATCCAGCCTGTCTGGCGCCCGCATGCAAGCCGGAGTTCAGACGCAATTCAGCGCAGCCGGCCTACCGTTCGATCCTATCCTCGCCTGGAGACGATTCGATGAAGCCCGGTGCCTTCCGAAAGATGCGGGTCGCCGCGACGCTGGCCGGCGCATGCTTCGCCCCAGGGGCTGCGCTGGCGCACTCGGACGTCTCGGTCCATCTCAGCTTCGGCCAGCCGGTCGTGGTGTACCGCGACCGCGACCGCTACCACCATTCCGGGTACCACGAAGGCTACGCGCGCCCGGTCGTGATCTATCGCTACGTCGACGGAACGCGGCACTGGCACGGTCATCGCCACGACGGCTACTGGGAGCCGGGCTACGGCCACGGCCGGCATCACCGCCACAATCGCGATTGCCGGCACTGACGCCGGCAAGCGGCGCTATGGCTGGCGCATGAATGCGAGCAGCTCGGCCGCCATGGCGGGGAAATCGCGCTTGAGCGTCGCCAGCGGCATGAACTGATGGTCGGCGCCGTCGAAGCCGGGCACGACGACTTCGCTGATCAGCGCATGGCCCGAGCCGCCGAGCAGGCGGCAGGCCTTCCACCAGCCGCCGGGCACCGACAGAAACAGCTGCTCGTCGGCGCCGGTGCCGAGCACGACCCGGCGGCACACGCCCGGCTCGGGCAGCAGCACGTACTCGATCGGTCCGCCGTCCTGGAGATAGTGCAGGATCATCGAGCGGTTGCGGTGCATCCTGCCAATCGGCGAATCCTGCGTCAGCAGATAGTGGATCGACGTCGCCAGCGGGCGGTTGCCGCTGAGCGTCGGAAACGCCCGTTCGTCGGTGTAGATGCGGCGGAAATAGCCGCCTTCCGGATGCGGCGCCAGTTTCAGCCGCTTGATCCACTCCGACGCATCGCTCATCAGTTCGCACTCCGAACCGGGACCCGGTCGGCAGCTTACCGGGCTTCAGCCGACGACAGGACGTGGCGTAAACATACCGGCGAGATCGGGCGCGCAAGGCATCGCCGGGTCCCGGTGCTCCCGGTCGCGATAGCGGCGGGCGGTGCGAGTTATCCACACTTGTCCCCCTGAAGCAGGCCATTGGCCGTGCCGATAGAGGTTTCATAATCGTTTTGCCGATCCCGTCCGCCGCCAGTGACTCATGGAAGACGCCACCCCAGACCCCGGCCGCTCCCGCTCCCCGGAGCCCGCGCAGCTGCCGGCGACCGACCCCGACCTGCTGCAGCGGCGGCTGATCGGCAGGCTCTGCATCGCGGCCCGCGGCTTCGATCCGCGGCTCGACGAACAGCTCTCGACCATCCTCGCGGCGATGCGCGGCCGTTGCGCGCCGGTGCAGCTCGAGGCGCTGATCCGCCAGCTGTCGCACACGATCGCGCGGCTGCCGGACCGTTATCCGGACGCGGCCGGCAGCGGGTCACCGCTGTCGGTGCTGCTCGAGCGCATCGAGTTCACGCCGGGACTCCATCCGCGCGTGCAGGCGCTGCGGCAGAAGCTGGAAAGCGCGAACACCAGCCTGCTGCAGCTCGCCAACGAGCTCGGCGACCTGCTGGTCGACCAGCTCGCGGCGCTGGTCCGCGAGAAGGCGGATGCCGAGCGCGTGCTCCAGCAGGTCACCGCGCGTCTCGACGAAATCGCGAGCCACTTCTCGCACGAGGCGCAGCGGCGGCGCACCGTCGAGGACGACAGCCGCGCGCTCAATACGCGCCTGCTCGGTGAAATGCAGCAGCTGAGCGAGAACGCGCGCAGCGCGCGCGATCTCGCCACGCTGCAGGACCAGGTGCGCTCGCGCATCGAGCAGATCGGTGATCATCTGCGCGAGTACCGGCAGCGTGAGGAGGCACGCTGGAAGGAGTACCACGACCGCACCGAGCGCATGCGCGCGCGCATCAGCGAGCTGGAAACGGCCACGCAGGCGCTGCGCGAAACCGCTGCGCAAGGCCAGAAGCTGGCAACCACCGACGCGCTGACCGGCATCCCCAACCGCCTCGCTTACGAAGACTTCATGCGGGCGCGCGTCGGCGCCTCGGTGCGCGAGGCGCGTCCGCTGGTGCTCGGTATCTGCGACATCGACCACTTCAAGCGCATCAACGACCGCTGGGGGCATTCCGCCGGCGACCGCGTGCTGCGCGTGGTCGCGCGGGTACTGTCGAACAGCGTGCGCGCCGAGGACCTGGTCGCGCGCTACGGTGGCGAGGAATTCGTCGTCGTCTTCGACGGCCTGCCGCCGGAAACGGCGCAGCAGCGCGCCGGCATCCTGCGCCGGCGCGTCGAGCAGATCGAGTTCAACGTCGGCCAGGAAGCCGTTCCGGTGACGATGTCGATCGGCCTCACCTGCCTGCTCGCCGCGGACACGATGGAAACGGCGTTCGAGCGCGCCGACCAGGCGCTGTATCGCGCCAAGCGCAGCGGCCGCAACCGCTGCTGCTACGTGTAGCATCCGAACACGGCACAATGGACAGCCGCTGCCGCCTTCACAAGAATGGCGCCATGAACGCGTACCGGAGGCACCGATGGACCGTGAACGACTGCACCAGGATCTGAGCGCGCTGCGCACGGAGCTGGACCGGCTGCCCGCCGACGCGCCCGGACGCGAACGCTTGCTGGCGCTGGTCCAGCGCATCGAGGCCCAGCTGGATGAAGACGTCGAATCCGAGCCGCGCGACTCGCTGGTCCACGGACTCGACGAGGCGGCGGCGGAGTTCCAGCTCGAGCATCCGCGAGCCGCGAGCCTGCTGCAGCGCATCGTGCACACGCTCAGCTCGATGGGGATCTGAAGTCAGGTCAGCCGCCGCGCGCACACTGGCACCGGCTCGCCGAACTGCAATATGCTCGGAACTCAAACCGCACAGGGAGTCAGCAATGGACAGCACCACGTTCGAATCGCAGATCCAGTCATTCCGCAAGAAAGTCGACGCGGCGGCCGCTTCGCGCAAGAAGCAGATTCTTGCGCTGCGCACGAAGGCGGCGGACGCGGCGCTGCATTGGGTCATGGCGCATCGGTCCCGCGTGAATCAGTTCAAGAGCGCGGTGCAAGGCACGCCGTTCGCCCACACGTTCGACAAGCTGCTCCAGCTGCTGGAGACCGAGGCGAAGCCGGCGAAGAAGAGTGCCTCGAAGAAGGCTGCGGCGAAGGGGTCCGGCGCGCGCAAGTCGGCGAGCAAGGTCGCGAAGAAGGCTCCGGCGAAAAAGGCCGCCCGCAAGGCCGCAAAGAAGACCGTCCCGCCGCCGCCGGCCTGACGCTCCCGCAGCGCCGGATCGCACAGGCGCGACGAAGCGCCCGCCTTCGCGGGGCGATCTGACGTAGATCAACGAGGCGCGGCGCGCGCCCCGCTACCGTCGGCGGTCAGCACAGGCCGCCGCGGAGACCGCATTGCAACCCGATACCGCCCCAGCGCAGAGCTGGCACGCCGCCGACGCGGAAGTGGCGCTGCGTGCGCTCGACAGCAGCGCACGCGGCCTCGACACCGCGAAAGCCGAGGCGCGGCTGCGCTCCTCGGGGCCGAACCGCCTGCCGCAGGGCCGGCGCCGCAGTGCGTGGCGGCGTCTGCTGCTGCAGCTCCACAACGTGCTGATTTACGTGCTGCTCGGATCGGCTGGCGTGTCGCTGCTGCTCGGCGAAGCGCTCGACGCAGCGGTGATCCTCGTCGTGGTCATCGTCAACGCACTGATCGGCTTCGTCCAGGAAGGGCGGGCCGAGCGTGCACTCGATGCGATCCGCAGCATGATCGATCCGCAGGCCACGGTGCTGCGCGATGGCCGCCGCAGGACGCTGCCAGCGGAGCAGATCGTGCCGGGCGACATCGTACTGATCGAAGCCGGCGACCGCGTCCCGGCGGACCTGCGCCTGATCCGCGCGCGCGGCCTCAAGATCGACGAGGCGATCCTGACCGGCGAGTCGGTTGCTGCCGACAAGGACGTTTCACCGGTGCCTGCCGCGGCCGCGCTCGGCGACCGCCGCTGCATGGCGTACTCGGGCACCTTCGTCGCAACCGGCCAGGGTGTCGGCGTCGCCGTCGCCACCGGTGCGCGCAGCGAGCTGGGCCGCATCGGCACGCTGCTCGGCAGCGTGGAGGTGCTGAAGACGCCGATGGTCCGGCAGATCGACCGCTTCGCCAGGCAGCTGACGACGGTGATCCTCGCCGCGTCGGCGCTGGTGTTCCTGTTCGCCGCCGGTGTGCGCGACTACGCAGCGGCGGATGCGTTCATGATCGTCGTCGGCATCGCCGTGGCGGTGATTCCCGAGGGCCTGCCGGCGATCGTCACGATCACGCTCGCGATCGGCGTGCGCCGCATGGCGGCGCGCAATGCGATCGTGCGGCGCCTGCCCGCCGTCGAAGCGCTCGGATCGGTCTCGGTGATCTGCTCGGACAAGACCGGCACGCTGACGCGCAACGAGATGAGCGCGCAGCATGTCGTCGTCTGCGACGCCGAGTACTCGGTCAGCGGCACCGGTTACGGACCCGGCGGCGGCTTCAGCCGCTTGGGCCGCGACGTCGATCCCGCACGCGAGCCGCTGCTGATGGAGCTGGTGCGCGCCGGGCTGCTGTGCAACGACGCGAGCCTGCGCCAGACCGCTGCCGGCTGGGTCGTCGACGGCGATCCGATGGAGGGCGCGCTGGTGACGCTGGCGTCCAAGGCCGTGGCCGATCCCGAGCTGCTGCGCAAGCAGTATCCGCGCCGCGACGAGATTCCGTTCGACGCGCAGCACCGCTTCATGGCGACGCTGCACCACCACGACGACGAGGCTTTCATCCTGATCAAGGGGGCGCCGGAGCGCGTGCTGGAGATGTGCACCGAGCAGCGCTGTGCCGGCGGCGTGCAGCCGCTCGAGGCCGACGCATGGCGCACGACCGCCGAAGCGCTGGCGGCGCGTGGGCAGCGCGTGCTCGCCTTCGCCACGCGCCGCGCGCAGGCGGATCGGCACACGCTGGCGTTCGCCGACGTCGAGCACGGCGCGACGCTGCTCGGCCTCGTCGGCTTTCTCGATCCGCCGCGCGAAGAAGCCATCGCCGCGATCGCCGACTGCCGCAGCGCCGGCATCCGCGTCGCGATGATCACCGGCGACCACGCCGTGACCGCGCGCGAGATCGCGCGCCAGCTCGGCATCGCGCAGGCCCCCGAAGTGCTGACCGGCGCCGATCTCGACCGCCTCGACGACACCGGGCTGCGCGCCGCCGCGCGCAGCGCCGCCGTGTTCGCACGCACGACGCCGGAGCACAAGCTGCGCCTGGTGCAGGCGCTGCAGGCCGAAGGCCACACAGTGGCGATGACCGGCGACGGCGTCAACGACGCACCGGCACTCAGGCGCGCCGACGTCGGCGTGGCGATGGGCCGCAAGGGCACCGAAGCCGCGAAGGAAGCCGCCCAGATCGTGCTCGCCGACGACAACTTCGCGTCGATCGTGGCCGCCGTGCGCGAAGGCCGGACGGTCTACGACAACGTGACCAAGGTCATCGGGTGGACGCTGCCGGCCGACGGCGGCGAAGCGATGACGATCATCGCCGCACTCGCGTTCGGTCTGCCGCTGCCGATCACGGCGCTGCAGATCCTCTGGATCAACATGGTCACCACCGTCGCGCTCGGCCTGACGCTCGCGTTCGAGCCGACCGAGCCGGGGACGATGCAGCGTCCGCCGCGACCGGCGTCGCAGCCGATCCTCGGCGGCAGCCTGGTCTGGCGCGTCGTCTACGTGTCGCTGCTGTTCGTCGCAGGCGCCTTCGGCATGTTCTCCTGGGCCGAGTCACGCGGCCAGCCGATCGAGGTGGCGCGCACGCTCGTCGTCAACACCATCGTCGTCATGGAGGTTTTCTATCTGTTCAGCGTGCGCTATGTGCACGGCACGTCGCTGAGCTGGCGCGGCGTCGTGGGCACACCGGCGGTGCTGATCGGCGTTGCGACGGTCGCGGTTGCGCAGCTCGCCTTCACCTACCTGCCGCCGCTGCAGGTCGCATTCGACACGCGCGCCCTCAGCGCGCCCGAAGCCGCCGCAGTGATCGGCGTCGGCGTGCTGCTGCTGTTCCTCGCCGAAATCGAAAAGCGCGTCCGCCGCCGGCTGTCCGTACGGGCGCGCTAGGAGCCTGGCATCGTCTGCCTGCCGTTCGGCGCGCCGGTCGAGGGCGGCGTCTCCTTATGGCTGCAGCAGCTCCGGCAGCTTCGACGCCGGAGCGCGCAGCACCTCGTCGAACACCTCCGAGCCTTCGGTCTCCTCGGGATTGATTTCGACCAGCCGCGCACGCCGCCGGCGGGCGGCGGGAATCAGTCCCGCCGCCGGCCAAACGACGGCCGAAGTGCCGATCGCGATGAACAGCTCGCAGGCCTCGACCAGCGCGTGCGCGCGCGCGAACACCGCCTCGTCGACGGGGTCACCGAACCAGGTGATGTCCGGACGCAGCGGCATGCCGCACTGTGCGCAGTTGCGCGCCGCGAACGCACCGGCGCCGGCGTCTTCACGCGCGCCGTGCCGCGCGCAGCGCATCCGCCACAGACTGCCGTGCAACTCCGCGGCGACGTGGCTGCCGGCTCGCTGGTGCATGCCGTCGATGTTCTGCGTGACGATGCTCAGGGACGGATGCGCGCGCTGCAGCGCGGTCAGATGCCGGTGCCCGGCGTGCGGCGCACAGTCGAGCACGTGCCGGCGCCGCAGCTCGTGGAAATCGAGCACCTTGCGGGGATCGCGCCGGAACGCCGCCTCGCAGGCGTAGTCCTCGTAGTTGTACTGCTGCCAGATGCCACCGCGGCCGCGGTAGGTGGGCACGCCGCTTTCGGCCGACATCCCGGCGCCGGTGAAGACGACGATGCGCGAGTAGTCGGAGAGCTTCATGCGCTTGCGGCGGATGCTGCGGTTCGCCTGCGGCTCACCGCATCCTGCACAGGTTCGTAGGACGCGGTGAGCGCAGCGAACCGCATCAGGCGAGCTGCTTGAGCATCGTCTCCGCGCCGGACACCTCGAACTTGCCGCCGGCCTCGACATTGAGCTGCTTGACGACGCCGTCGTCGACCAGCATCGAGTAGCGCTGCGAGCGCACGCCCATGCCGCGCGCGGTCAGATCCATGTCCAGGCCCAGTGCCTTGCTCCACGCGCCGCTGTCGCTGAGCATGCGCAGCTTGCCGGTCGCGCCCTGGTCCCTGCCCCACGCGGCCATGACGAAGGCGTCGTTGGTCGCGACACACCAGATCTCGTCGACCTGCTTCGCCTTGAATTTGTCGTAATTCTCGACGTAGCCCGGCAGGTGCTGCATCGAGCACGTGGGCGTGAACGCACCGGGCACGGCGAAGATCACGATCTTCTTGCCCTTGACCGCCGCGCCCACGTCGACCTCCTTGGGACTGAGCGGGCAGCCGGTCTTGGAATCGAACTCCGTTGCTTCCTGCA
The DNA here is from genome assembly GCA_040754295.1 of Pseudomonadota bacterium. Lineage (GTDB taxonomy): Bacteria > Pseudomonadota > Gammaproteobacteria > Nevskiales > Nevskiaceae > Solimonas. The sequence goes on from JBFMCQ010000012.1 coordinate 22,836, forward strand.
GCTTGCCTTCGGGAAGGCGGTCGCCAAGCTTGATCATCGTCATCCTCCTGGATAGGGAGCCCATCGGAGTCCCCGATGATAGGGCAACTGACGCCGATCGGCGCGCCGGACAGGCGGACACCGCAACTGCCCTCCTGCCGCCTGTTGACGCAGGTCAATGAGCGCGCGGCGCTCAACTGGAAAGATGCACGCTGCATCTTTTCCATGCCCTTTGACCTGGAGCCTCGGTGAATCCCACCCAACGTCTGTGGACCGCGCTCGCCGTGATCCTCGCCGCATCCTTCGCAGTGCTCGGCTGGATGGGGCGCGAGATCCATGTCGCCGCGCCGCCGGTCCCCGACAAGGTCGTCCGCGCCAGCGGTGAGGTGCTGTTCACGCGCGCCGACTTCGACACCGGCCGCGAGGTCTGGCAGAGCATCGGCGGGCATCAGCTCGGCTCGGTCTGGGGCCATGGCAGCTATGTCGCGCCCGACTGGTCGGCGGACTGGCTGCATCGTGAGGCAAGCGGCCTGCTCGATCACTGGGCACAGGCGGAGCATCGACGCGACTTTGCCGCGCTCGACCGCGTGCACCAGGCAGCGTTCGAGACGCGGCTGCGCGAGGAGATCCGTGCCAACACTTACGACCCGGCCACCGGCGTGCTCACGATCTCGGACGCGCGCGCAGCGGTGATCCGCAGCGTCGCCGATCACTACCGGCGCCTGTTCAGCGACGATCCCGCGCTGCACGTCCTGCGCGACGACTATGCGATCGCCGAGAACGCGATCCCCGATCCGGCGCGCCGCGAGGCGATGACCGCGTTCTTCTTCTGGTCGGCCTGGGCGGCGGTGACCGAGCGCCCCGGCGACACCAAGAGCTACACCAACAACTGGCCGCACGACGCGCTGGTCGGCAACGAGCCGACGGCGTCGACCTATCTGTGGACCTTTGCCAGCATCGTCTTCCTGCTCGCCGGCGTCGGCGCGCTGGCCTGGCATCACGCCGTTTCTGGTGCAGCGAGCGGCCACGACGAGCGCCTCGAGCGCGCACCGCAGACCGATCCGCTCGCGACGATCAAGGCAACGCCGTCGATGCGCGCGACGATCAAGTACTTCTGGCTGGTCGTCGCGCTGTTCGGCGTGCAGGTGCTGCTCGGCGCGGTCACCGCGCACTACGCGGTCGAGGGGCAGGCCTTCTACGGTTTTGCGCTGTCGGAGATCCTGCCGTACTCGCTGTCGCGGACCTGGCACACGCAGCTGTCGGTGCTGTGGATCGCCACCGCCTGGCTCGCCACCGGCCTGTACATCGCACCGGCGCTGTCCGGCCACGAGCCGCGCTTCCAGCGCCTGGGCGTGAATGTCCTGTTCGGCGCGCTGCTGGTCGTCGTCGTCGGCGCCTTCTCCGGCCAGTGGTTCGCGGTGATGCAGCGCATGGGGCTCGAATACAACTTCTGGTTCGGCCACCAGGGCTGGGAGTACGTCGATCTCGGCCGCTTCTGGCAGATCGGCCTGTTCATCGGCCTGATGCTGTGGCTGCTGCTCGTCGGCCGCGCGCTGTGGCCGGCGCTCAAGGCGCGCGGCAGCGAGACGCGCACGCTGACCTGGATGCTGTTCCTGTCGACGGTCGCGATCGGCCTGTTCTACGCCGCCGGCCTGATGTGGGGGCGCCACACGCACCTGGCGATGGTCGAATACTGGCGCTGGTGGGTCGTGCACCTCTGGGTCGAGGGCTTCTTCGAGGTGTTCGCGACCGCAGTGATCGCACTGCTCTTCGCCCGCATGGGCCTCGTTCGCACCGCGAATGCCACGACGGCGGTGCTGTTCGCCACCATCGTGTTCCTCACCGGCGGCGTGCTCGGCACCTTCCACCACCTGTACTGGACCGGAACGCCGACCGCCGTGCTCGCGCTCGGTGCCTCGTTCTCGGCGCTCGAAGTCGTGCCGCTGGTGCTGATCGGCTTCGAGGCCTATCAGACCTATCGTCATTCCAAGGCGACACCGTGGGTCGCGGCCTATCGCTGGCCGATCCTGTTCTTCGTCGCCGTTGCGTTCTGGAATCTGGTCGGCGCCGGCCTGTTCGGCTTTCTCATCAATCCGCCGCTGGCGCTGTACTACATGCAGGGCCTGAACACGACGCCGCTGCATGGCCACACCGCACTGTTCGGCGTCTACGGCATGCTCGGCATCGGCCTGATGCTGTTCTGCCTGCGCGGGCTCGCACGCCGCGAGGCCTGGAACGACGGCCTGCTCAAGCTTTCGTTCTGGTCGCTGAACATCGGGCTCGCGGCGATGGCGCTGTTCTCGCTGCTGCCCTACGGCATCCTGCAGGTCAAGGCCAGCGTCGAGCACGGCTTCTGGTACGCGCGCTCGGCGGAGTTCCTGCAACAGCCGCTGATGCAGCTGCTGGTCTGGCTGCGCGTCCCTGGCGACGTCATCTTCAGCGTCGGCGTGCTGGCGCTGGCCTGGTTCGTGATCCGGCTCTGGATCGGTCCGGTGCGCCGCACCGCCGCCGATGTGCGTGAGCGGCTCGCTGCAGTCAAGTAACGAGACTCCAAGGAAATCCCATGCTCAAGCGACCCGTTCATCCGGCGGCCTGCGTGCTCGCCGCGGTACTGCTCGCCGGCTGCGGCGACCCGCCGGCGCCGGCGGCCGCGCCCGCCCCCTCGGCGAGCGCCGACACCGGCGGCTCCGCCAAGGGCGATTTCGGTCCGCCGCAGGGCGCGCCGATCCACGCCATCCTCACCGATCCGCCGCAGGTGCCGCCGCCGGTCGGCCGCGACCATCCGGCGAAGGTCATCGTCGATCTCGAAGTCATCGAGAAGGACCTGGAGATCTCCGAGGGCGTGACGTACACGTTCTGGACGTTCGGCGGCACCGTGCCCGGCAGCTTCATCCGCGTGCGCCAGGGCGACACGGTCGAGTTCCACCTGAAGAACCACCCGTCGTCGAAGATGCCGCACAACATCGACCTGCACGGCGTCACCGGCCCCGGCGGCGGCGCGGCCTCGAGCTTCACCGCGCCGGGGCACGAGTCGCAGTTCACGTTCAAGGCGCTCAACCAGGGCCTGTACATCTACCACTGCGCAACCGCGCCGGTGGGCATGCACGTGGCCAACGGCATGTACGGCCTGATCCTGGTCGAGCCGCCGCAGGGACTGCCCGAGGTCGACAAGGAGTATTACGTCGTGCAGGGCGATTTCTACACGGTCGGCAAGTATCGCGAGAAGGGCTATCAGCCCTTCGACATGCAGAAGGCGATCGACGAGAACGCGACCTACGTGCTGTTCAACGGCTCGGAATCCGCACTGGTCGGCGACCAGGCGCTCAAGGCCAAGGTCGGCGAGACGGTCCGCCTCTATGTCGGCAACGGCGGGCCCAACCTCGTGTCGAGCTTCCATGTCATCGGTGAGATCTTCGACAAGCTCTGGTTCGAGGGCGGCACGCGTTACCAGGAAAACGTGCAGACGACGCTGATTCCGGCCGGCGGTGCAGCGATCACCGAGTTCCGCCTCGAAGTGCCGGGCAGCTACGTGCTCGTCGATCACTCGATCTTCCGCGCATTCAACAAGGGCGCGCTGGCGATCCTCAAGGTCGACGGCCCCGAGAACAAGGCGATCTACTCGGGCAAGGAGGTCGATGCCGTCTATCTGGGCGACAAGGCCGCGGACGCAACGGCGGTGGCGGAAGTCACGCAGGCCGCGGCCGCGGGCGAGGCGACCAAGGAGCAGCGCATCAAGGCCGGCGCGGTGCTGTACAAGGGCACCTGCTCGGTCTGTCACCAGGACAACGGCGAAGGCCTGCCCGAGGTGTTCCCGCCGCTGGCCCAATCCGACTTCCTGATGGCCGATCCCGGGCGCGCGATCGAGATCGTGCTCAACGGCCTGAGCGGGCCGGTCACGGTCAACGGCAAGAGCTACAACTCGGTGATGCCGCCGATGAGCCAGCTCAATGACGACGAGGTCGCGAACATCCTCAGCTTCGTGATGAACAGCTGGGGCAATCGTGCGGATCCCGTCACGCCGGCCGAGGTCGCACAGGTGCGTGCGACGACCGAGCGGCCGGAAGGCGCGGCGCACTGATGGGAAGCGCCGTATCACGGTTCGCGGTGCTGCTGATGCTGATCGGCGCCGGCGGCGCGGCGGCGGGCGACGGCTACGTGCCGATCCCCGGCGGCAGGTTTCGCTCGGTGCTGCCGCCGGCGCCCGGCGTCGAGGACGTCGGCGTGGCACCCTACCGGCTCGCACGCACGCCGGTGACCAACGCCGAATTCCTCGCCTTCGTGCAGCGCCAGCCGCAGTGGCGGCGCGACCGCGTCGCGCGGCTGTTCGCCGACGCGAGCTATCTCGGGCACTGGCACAGCGCCGATGCGCCGGGTGCCGCCGCACCGCCGGACGCGCCGGTCGTGCACGTCAGTTGGTTCGCCGCAACCGCCTACTGCGAGTCGATCGGTGCGCGCCTGCCGACCTGGTACGAATGGGAGTACGCGGCCGCGGCCGACGAGACGCGCGCCGACGCGCGCGGCGATCCGGCGCTGCGCTCACGCATGCTGGACTGGTACGCGCGCACGGCGGACGCGCCGGCTGCGGTCGGCAGCACGCCGGCCAACGTCTACGGCGTGCACGATCTGCACGCCCTGGTCTGGGAATGGGTCGGCGACTTCAATGCGCTGCTGGTGAGCACCGACAGCCGCGAACAGGGCGAGGACCCGGACCGGCTGAAGTTCTGTGGCGCCGGCGCGCTGACGATGCAGGACAAGGAAAACTATGCCGTGCTGATGCGCATCGCGATGCTCAGCAGCCTGCAAGCTGCCTACACGACGGCGAACCTCGGCTTTCGCTGCGCGCAGGACGGCGTGAAATGAAGCGCTTGCGAAAATGGATGCGCACCAGCGCTGCGCTGGCCGCCGCGCTGGCGCTGAACGTCGGCGCACAGCCGCTGCCGGAGGATTCGGTCTATCAGCTGCAGATGCCGTTGCGCACGCAGGCCGGCGCCGACGCACCGCTCGACGTGTATCGCGGTCATCCGGTGCTGATCAGCATGTTCTATGCCAGCTGCGGCTATGTCTGCCCGATGCTCGTGCACAGCCTGCAGCGGCTCGACCAGGGCCTCGATGCACCCGCGCGCGCGAAGCTGCGCGTGCTGCTGGTGAGCTTCGACGCCGAGCGCGACACGCCGGAAGTCCTGAAGGAGACCGCGGCGAAGCACGGCGTCGACACGACGCGCTGGACGCTCGCCAGCGCTGCACCGGAGGACGTGCGCAAACTCGCGGCAGTGCTCGGCATCCGGTACCGGAAGCTCCCGGACGGCGGCTTCAACCATGCGACGATCGTCACGCTGCTCGACGGCGACGGCCGTGCGCTCGCACGCAGCGAGCGGCCGGCGCAGCCGGACGCCGAACTGATCGACGCACTGCGCAAGGCCGCCGCCGCAACGCCGTGATCGAGTATTACCCGTACATCCGCCAGCTCCACGTCGCCAGCGTCGCCACCAGCCTGGCGCTGTTCGCACTGCGCGGTGGGATGATGCTCGCCGATCTGCCGCTGCGCCGGCACATCCTGCTGCGCGTGCTGCCGCACGCCGTCGACACGGTGCTGCTGACCAGCGCACTGATGCTCTCGTACCTGCTGCGCCAGTACCCGTTCGTGCATCCCTGGCTCACCGCCAAAGTCTGCGGCCTGATCGCCTACATCGTGCTCGGCAGCATCGCGCTGCGCCACGGACGCACGCTGCACATCCGCGCCGCGGCCTTCGTCGCCGCGCTCGCCGCGGCGGGCTACATCGTCAGCGTCGCGCTGACGCGCAGCCCGCTGGGCGTCTTCGCCCGCTGATTCCGGATTGCAGGCACGCGCTCGAATCCCTCAGGCAGCCGAAGCCAAACAGCACAGCGCGGTGTCGGCGACAATGCCCGCCTATGGCCGGGCAGCACTCCTCCCCTCCCCACCGCTGGGCGTTCTGGATCGACCGCGGCGGTACGTTCACCGATGTCGTCGCGCGACGGCCGGACGGCGTGCTGGTCACGCACAAGCTGCTCTCGGAGAACCCCGGGCACTACGACGACGCGGCGACCGCCGGGATCGCGGCCGTGCTGGCCGCGCACGGCGAGTCGATCGCGACGGCGGACATCGAAGCGGTGCGCATGGGCACGACGGTGGCGACCAACGCGCTGCTGGAGCGCAGCGGCGAGCCGACGCTGCTCGCGATCACTGCCGGCTTCGGCGATGCGCTGCGCATCGGCGATCAGAGCCGGCCGCGGCTGTTCGACCGCCGCATCGTGCTGCCGGAGCCGCTGTACGCGCGCGTCGTCGAGATCGACGAGCGCATCGGCGCCGACGGCAGCGTCGTCCGTGCGCTCGATGACACCGCGGCGCGCGCGGCGCTGCAGGCCGCGTTCGACGCCGGCCTGCGCGCGCTCGCGATCGTCCTCGTCCACGGCTACCGCCACCCGCAGCACGAGCAGCGGCTGGCCGCGATCGCGCGCGCGATCGGCTACCCGCAAATCTCGGTGAGCCATGAGGTCGGCGCGCTGATCAAGCTCGTCGGCCGCGGCGACACGACCGTCGCCGACGCCTATCTGTCGCCGATCCTGCGCCGCTACGTCGACGGCGTCGAGCGTGCGCTCGGCGGCCGGCGTCTGCTGTTCATGCAGTCCAACGGCGGCCTCGCCGACGCGCACGCGTTCCGCGGCAAGGACGCGGTGCTCTCGGGCCCGGCCGGCGGCATCGTCGGCATGGCACGCAGCGCCGCGGACGCGGGCTTCGGGCACGCGATCGGCTTCGACATGGGCGGCACGTCGACCGACGTCTCGCACTACGCCGGCGCCTACGAGCGCCGCCACGAAAGTCTCGTCGCCGGCGTGCGCCTGCGCACGCCGATGATGGACATCCACACCGTTGCCGCCGGCGGCGGCTCGATCTGCTGGTTCGACGGCGCGCGCCTGCGCGTCGGTCCGCAATCGGCCGGCGCGCTGCCCGGGCCGGCCTGCTACCGCCGCGGCGGCCCGCTGACGATCACCGATTGCAATCTGATCCTCGGCAAGCTGCAGCCGCAGTTCTTTCCCGCCGTGTTCGGCGCGCATGCGGACCAGCCGCTCGACCGCGACGCCGCGCTCGCCCGGCTGCGCGCGCTCGCCGGCGACATCGCCGCCGTGGGTGGTCCGCAGTATCGTCCGGAGGAGCTCGCCGAGGGCTGCATCCGCATCGCCGTCGAGCACATGGCGCAGGCGATCAAGCAGATCTCGATCCAGCGCGGCCATGACCTCGGCCGCTACACGCTGGTCGCCTTCGGCGGCGCCGCCGGCCAGCACGCCTGCCTCGTCGCCGACGCGCTCGGCATGAAGCGCGTGCTGATCCACCCGCTCGCCGGCGTGCTCAGCGCCTACGGCATGGGCCTGGCCGAACTGCGCGCGATCCGCGAGCGCACGCTCGGGCTCGCGCTCGACGACGATGCGGCGCCGGCGCTCGCCGAGGCCGCGGCGGCGCTGGCCCGGGACGCGCGCGCCGAGCTGCTCGTGCAGCAGGTCGAGGCCGCGGCGATCTCACTGGTGCAGACCGCGCAGCTCAAGTACGCCGGCTCGGACACGGCGCTGCCGGTCGCGCTCGCCGCGCCGGCGGCAATGCGCGCGGCGTTCGAGGCGCTGCACCGGCAGCGCTTCGGCTTCGCGGCGCCGGAGAAGGCCGTCGTCGTCGAGACGCTGTCGGCGGAAGCCATCGGCGCGTCCGCCGGCAGCGGCGCCCTGCCGCAGGCTGCCGAAGCGACCGGACGGCCGCCGCAGCCGCTGGCGCGCGTGCGCGCGCGCATTGCTTATGAAGACCGCGACGTGCCGGTGTTCGACCGCGAGCGCCTGCATGCCGGCGACGTCATCCGCGCGCCGGCGATCATCCGCGAAGCGACGGCGACGACGGTCCTCGAGCCGGGCTGGCAGGCGGCGGTCGACGCCCGCGCGAACCTGGTGCTGGAGCGCGTCGAAGCCCTGCCCGCGCGCGTCGCCGCCGGCACGACGGTCGACCCGATCACGCTGGAGCTGTTCAACCGGCTGTTCACGGCGGTCGCCGAGCAGATGGGCGAAGCGCTGCAGGCCACCGCGTACTCGGTGAACATCAAGGAGCGCCTCGACTTCTCGTGTGCGCTGTTCGACGCCGCCGGCGCGCTGATCGCCAATGCGCCGCATATCCCGGTGCACCTCGGCTCGATGGGCGACAGCGTGCGCGCGATCATCGACGGCCGCGCACGCGACGGTCGCGGCTTTGCCGACGGCGACGCGTACATGCTCAACGCGCCGTACAACGGCGGCACGCATCTGCCGGACGTGACCGTGGTCATGCCGGTGTTCGACGACGCGGCGCAGCTGATCGGCTTCGTCGCCGCACGCGGCCACCACGCCGACATCGGCGGCATCACGCCGGGGTCGATGCCGCCGCACAGCACGCGCGTCGACGACGAAGGCGTGCTGATCGACGACTTCCGCCTGGTCGACGGCGGCCGCCTGCGCGAAGCCGAGCTGCGCGCACTGCTCGCCTCGGGACCGCACCCGGCGCGCAACCCGGAGCAGAACCTGGCCGATCTGAAGGCGCAGCTCGCCGCCTGCATGCGCGGCGCCGGCGAGCTGCGCCGGCTCGTCGGCGTGTACGGGCGACAGACGGTCGCGGCCTACATGAACCACGTGCTCGACAACGCCGCGGCTGCGGTGCGCGCGGTGATCGGCCGGCTGCACGACGGCAGCTTCGAGTGCGCGCTGGACAGCGGCGCCGTCATCCGCGTCGCGATCAGCGTCGACCGCGCGAACGGCCGCGCCCGCGTCGACTTCAGCGGCACCAGCCCGCAGCAGCCGGACAACTTCAACGCACCGCTGTCGGTGTGCCGCGCCGCCGTGCTCTATGTGTTCCGCTGCCTGATCGACGACGACATCCCGCTCAACGACGGCTGCCTGCGCCCGATCGAGCTGATCGTGCCCGAAGGCTCGATGCTCAATCCGCGCTACCCGGCGGCGGTCGTCGCCGGCAACGTCGAGACCAGCCAGGTGATCGTCGACGCGCTGTTCGGCGCACTTTGCGCGCTTGCCGGCGCGCAGGGCACGATGAACAACTTCACCTTCGGCGACGGCGCACGCCAGTACTATGAAACGATCTGCGGCGGTGCCGGTGCCGGCCCCGGCTTTGCCGGCGCGAGCGCCGTGCACACGCACATGACCAACAGCCGCCTGACCGACGTCGAAGTGCTGGAGACACGCTATCCGGTGCGCGTCGAGCGCTTCGCGGTCCGCGCCGGCTCCGGCGGCGCCGGCGCGCATCGCGGCGGCGATGGCGTCGTGCGCCACGTGCGCTTCCTCGAGCCGATGACCGCGGCGATCCTATCGAACCGCCGCCGCACCGCCGCGCACGGCCTCGCCGGCGGCGCGAGCGGCGCGCCGGGGATCAACCGCATCGAGCGCGCCGACGGCCGCGTCGAGCCGCTGCCGGCGACCGCGAGCGTACAGATGCGGACCGGCGACGTCTTCGTCATCGAAACGCCGGGCGGCGGCGGCTACGGCTGAGAACGGCGACTCACCACCGGGTCGGCCGCGAAGCGGCGTCACCCGCCGGTGGGCCGAGGGCACCGTCAGTGCGTCGTCGCCGAAGCGGCCGACACCTGGATCGCCGGCTGCGGCGGGCGCAGCGAGCGCTCGCGCACGGGCGCTTCGGCGACCGGCTGCGGCTGCACCTGCTTCCGTGCGCGCTTGCGCGGGTGCAGCATCAGGGCCATTTCCTCTTCGAACGCGGCGACGAGACGCTGCGGCTCGCGCATCACGGCGGTGTCGGCGGACACGCCCATCGTAACCCGGCCGCCGTAGCTGAACAGGCTGATGCCGATGCCGATGCCGCCCGCCTGCGGCGGCCAGAACACCAGATTGGAGAGCCGTGCACCGCCGATGCGCAGCGTCTCGTGCGGCCCCGGCAGATTGGAGACGACGGCGGCGGACTTCGACGCGAGCAGGCCGACCAGGCTCTTCTCCCAGGCAACCGGCATGTGACCGGCGGCGGCCAGCCCGATCAGCATCGCCCGCGCTTCCGGCGAGCTCTTCAGCGCCAGCATGCGCGCGGAGACGATGTGCAGGCGCGTGCGCCAGTTGCGCTCGCCGACCGGCAGGTCGAGCAGCACCAGGCCGAAGCAGTTGCCGAGCTCGCCGTCATCCTCGGCGCGCAGATTCACCGGAATCGAGATGCGCAGATTCTGGCCGGGCGCGAGCCTGCCCTCGGTGTCCAGCAGATAGCGGCCGAAGGCGCCGGCCAGGCCGGCGAGGAACAGGTCGTTGATCTTGACCCCGAGTGCGCGCGCGCGGGCACGCAGCGGCGCGAAGGCAAAGCCGTCGGTCCATGCTACGGCGCGCTGCCCCGACAGCTCCTTTCGCAGCGACGGCGGATGGTCCTCGGGCAGCGCCAGCACGCGCGCGATCGCACTCAGCGTTTCGCGCCCCGCGCGCATCTGCGTGGTGACGAACTCGCGGCGCTGCAGCGGATCGAACAGCAGACGGCCGATGCGGCGCAGCCGCGCGGTCGTCGCTTCCACGCGCGTGACCAACGACTCGATCAGGTCGCGGCGTTGGTGCTGCAGCCCATATGTGGCGTGGTGCCAGCCGTCGGTGCAGCTCATCAGCACGCGTACCAGTGCGATGCCGTCGGCAAGCGCGTGGTGTGCACGGAACAGCACCGTAACCTCGCCCTGTGCGCGGACGAACAGCGTCAGCCGCCATAACGGCAGCGCGCGGTCGAGCGGATGCGACAGTTCGCGCGCGACGGCATGCGCGACGTCGTGCTCCGGCGAGTCCTCGCTCAGATGGAAGATGCGAACGTGGTACGACAGCAGCAGATCGTCGTCTTCGCGCCACACCGGCGGCGTGTGGCTGTCGTCGATGCGCTGGCGGAAGCGCCGGTACTTCAGCAGCACGCCGAGGATGTGGCGAACGAGCGCCTCGAGGTCGCCGACCTCGCGCAGCTCGAGAACTGCGCTGACCACCATCGGATTGCGCAGCTCGTCCATTTCGAGCCAGGCGCGGTCGACGGCCCCCATGGGCTCCGTTGCGCGATTCGCGGTCACTGCGTGCTCCTCCATGGGGACCATGCTTACACCGCGGCCCTCCTCGTCGCGATGACCTACGTCAATCGTCCGGACACCGAGTTATGCTTGCGCGACTCAGTTCCGGACTTCAGCAGATGCAGCGAAGCGGCATCCTCCGTGTTGATCGAATGGCCGCGAGCGCCGGCGGCAAGCGTGATGATCGAGGAACGGGCGCGCAGGCTGCACCCGCGGCACGGGCCGGGGAAGGGAGGCGGCGATGGTGACCGCGACGGGCTATGCGGCCGGTCCCGGCGGCTTGCCGATGCGCCGGCTCGCGGCCGCCGGCGCACACGCCGAGCTGTGCGCGCACGGTGCCCACGTGACCGCATGGCGGCCCGCCGGCGAGACGCAAAGCCGCCTCTATCTGAGCGCGCGCAGCGCGTTCCGCAGCGGCGTTGCGATCCGCGGCGGCGTACCCGTCATCTTCCCGCAGTTCGCCGTCGAGGGTCCGCTGCCCAGGCACGGTTTCGCGCGCACCGCCCGGTGGCGGCCGGACCCTGCGCAGAACGACCGCGGCCGCGCAGTCCTGCAGCTCGACGAGACCCTGGCGACCGATGTGCGCTGGCCGCACGCCTATCGCGCAGAGCTGTGCGTCGAGCTGGCGGCCCGGTCACTGGCACTGCAGCTGAGCGTCGCGAACACCGGAGCGCAGCCGTTCGCGTTCACCGCGGCGCTGCACAGCTACTGCGCCGTCGACGACGTGCGCGCAGCCAGCGTCCACGGCCTGTGCGGCCTACGCTACCGCGACAGCGCCGGCGGCATGCGCGTCGTCGTGGACACGACCGACGCCGTGCGCTTCGCCGGCGAAGTCGATCGCATCTATTTCGATGTCCCCGGCACCGTCGAGCTGCGCGAGCCGCGGCGGCAGCTGCAGGTGCGTGCTTCGGGTTTTCCCGACTGCGTGATCTGGAATCCCGGCGCCGAAAAGGCAGCCGCCCTCGCCGACCTCGATGCCGACGGCCATCTGCGCTTCGTCTGCATCGAGGCGGCGGTCATCGGCCGGCCGGTCCGGCTGGAGCCGGGGGCGTCGTGGAGCGGCACGCAGACGTTGCGCGCGGCGTGAAGCACCTGCTGCTGATCTGGCACAGCCAGTCCGGCCATACGCGCCGGCTCGCGGACGCAGCAGCACACGGGATCCGCGAGTTCGCCGACGAGGTCGAGCTGCGCATGCTGCGTGCGGCCGACGCCGGGCTGGACGACCTGCTGTGGGCCGACGGCGTCGTGCTCGCCACGCCGGAAAACTTCGGCTACATGTCCGGCATGCTCAAGGACTTCATGGACCGCACGTACTATCCGGCCGAAGGCAAGACCATCGGCCTGCCGTATGCCGTGCTGATCAGCTGCGACAACGACGGCAGCGGCGCGGTACGCGCGATCGAGCGCATCGCCACCGGCTACGGCTGGAAGGCCGTCGCCGAGCCGCTGATCAGCCGTGGCGGCATCGCGCCCGGCGCGCTGGATCAGGCCCGCGAGCTCGGCCAGACGATCGCAGCGGGGCTGGCGATGGGGCTGTTCTGAAGGATACCCGTGCTCAGTACGCCCGGACGGCGAAGCGGCACGGAGGTTGCTCCGTTTCGGCATAATCCCGCCCCCGCCATCCGATTTGCCTATGCCACGCAAGATTCTCCTGCGCCGTTCGCCGATCCACGGCAACGGCGTATTTGCTGCACGCGACCTGCCCAAAGGCACGCGCGTGATCGAGTACCGCGGCACGCTGCGCCCGCACGACGAAATCGACCGCTGCTACGGCGGCGATGCCGACAGCGGCCACACCTTTCTGTTCACGCTCAACGACGACTGGGTCATCGACGCCAACCTGGGCGGCAACATCGCGCGCTGGATCAACCACAGCTGCGAGCCCAACTGCGAAGCCGTGCTGTACGAAAACGGCAACGGCGACAGCCGCAAGGATCGCGTGTTCGTCGAGACGACGCGCGCGATCAAGGCCGGCGAGGAGCTCACCTATGACTACAACATCCGCCTCGACCAAGCGCACACCGCGCGCATGAAGAAGATCTGGGCGTGCCGCTGCGGTGCGCCGAACTGCGTCGGCACCATGCTCAAGCCCAAGCGCAGAGCGCGCAGCGAACCGTAGCGCGCCGCAGGATACGGACTCCGGCCGACGGCGCTGGCACCGTTCGGCTCTCCGCCCGAGCTACGCCACCGGCAGCGTGAAATAGAAGCAGGCGCCCTGCCCGGGCGCGGCCTCGGCCCAGACGCGTCCGCGATGGCGTTCGACGATGCGGCGCACCGTCGCCAGGCCCACGCCGGTACCCGGAAACTCGCTGACGTGGTGCAGGCGCTGGAATACGCCAAACAGCTTGCCGGCGTGGGCCATGTCGAAGCCCACACCATTGTCGCAGACACTGAAGCACTGCTCGCCCGGCCGCTGCATGCCGCGCAGCTCGATGCGCGCGTCGGCGCGCTTCGAGGTGAACTTCCACGCGTTACCGAGCAGATTCTCGATCACCAGGCGCAGCAGCGCCGGATCGCCCTCCACGGTCAATCCGGGCTGGATCAGCACCTGCGGTTCGCGGCCCGGCGACGCGCTCTGCAGATTGCGCACGCATTGCTCGGCGAGCGCAGACAGGCTCACCGGCTGGCGCCGCAGCTCGACGCGCGACACGCGCGCCAGATTGAGGATCTCCTCGATCTGCTGCGCCATGCGCGCGCAGTTGGCGCTGATGCGCTCCAGATAATGCACCGCGTCGCGGTCGAGCCGGTTGCGGTATGAGCGCAGCAGCGCACCGCTGAAGCCGGCGATCGCATGCAGCGGTGTGCGCAGGTCATGCGAAACGGAATAGGAGAAGGCCTCGAGCTCGCGGTTGGACTGTGCCAGCGCCTCCTCGGCGTTTTTCAGGTCGCTTACGTCGGCGCTGATGCCGACCCAGTGGCTGACGCTGCCATCGCGGTCGAGGACCGGATGGGCAACGTACAGATAATGCCGGTACGAGCCGTCGGCGTGGCGGATCCGGCATGCCAGCTCGAAGCGCCCGGCGCGCCCGACCGCTTCAGCCCAGCTCGCGCGGATCTGCGCGACGTCGTCGGGGTGCACCGAGTCGAGCCAGCCCCAGCCCAGAGATTCCTCCGGCGGGCGTCCCGTCACCTGGTGCCAGCGGCGGTTAAAGTAGCGCACTTCGCCGTCGCACGCGCTGACCCAGACGATCTGGGGCGCGACATCCATCAGCGTGCGCTGCAGCGACTCGCTCTCAGCGAGCTCACGCGTGCGCGCGGCAACGCGCTCCTCGAGCTCGGCGTTGAGCGCACGGATGCGCGCCTCACTCTCATGGCGGTCGGTGACGTCCTGGACCATCCCCTCGATGACGCCGGTGCCGTCCAGCCATTCGCTGCGCAGGCTCAGCATCGCCCAGATCGCGCCGCCGTCGGCGCGGCGCAGCCGCGCGACGTAGCCGGTGACCGCGCGCTCGCCCTTGAGGAACTCGCTCAGCCGCGACCACTCCTGCGGATCGTCGAACACCTCGGCAAACGAACGCACCGACAGCAGCAGCGCCGGCAAATCGCGGAAGCCCAGGAGATAGGCGAAGCTGGGATTCGCGGCGAGCAGCACGCCGGCGCCGGTGCAGCGCACGATGCCTTCCAGTGCATTGCGGAAGATCGAGCGGTACTGCGCTTCGGCGCTCGCCAGCTCTTCGATCAGACGCGCGTTCTCGACGGCAACGGACGCGAGCTGCGCCAGCTGCACCAGCAGGGCCTCGTCCTGCTCCGTGAACACACTGCCGTACGGATCGGTGAGCTGCACCAGCCCGACGTTTTGACCGTTGCGATCAACCAGCGGCGCGGCGAGCCAGCCGCGCATCGGCAGTGCACCGGCCGCGTCCGCCTCGCGCCAGCGCGGATGCATCGCCAGCTCCTCGTGCGTCATGCGCACCGGCGCGTTGCGCGCGGCCGCCCACTCGCACAGGCCGGTGCGTCCGAGCAGCGGATCGCCGCCAGCGTATGCGGCATGCTTCTCCGAAAGAGACTGCACCGTGCGCGCGCGCGTCCAGTCGCCGCCGCCGACGATGCTCGTCACCGCCTGGTGGGCCCCGACGATCTCGCGTGCGGTATCGGTGATCTTCTGTATCACCGAATCGAGGTCCTCCGCGCGCAGCACGTGCAGCGCGGCTTCGGTGATCGCACGCTGCTGACGCGAGAGCTCCGCTTCCAGTGCCTGCTGGCGCTTGCGCTCGGTGATGTCGCGCTCCAGCGAGACGAAGTAGTGCGGAGGACCGGGCTCGCGGGTGACCGGCACGATGTCCACCTCGGTCCAGAACGGCTGGCCGTCCTTCTTTCGCTTGTACAGCTCGATCCGCACCGTTTCGTTGCGCCGGAGCCGCTGGCGGACCATCGTGATGGTGTCGTCCCCCACGTGCTCGCGCCAAAGATCGAGTGCCGAACGTCCGAGCACCTCGTGCGCGGTGTAGCCGGTGACGCGCTCGAACGCCGGGTTCACGTAGCAGATCGAAGCGCTCGGCGGCGCGCTGTCGCGGACCTCGGCGATCATCACGATGTCGTTGAGCCCGCCGATGCAGGCTTCGAGCAGATGCAGGCGCTCCAGCGTGCGCTTCAGCGCGGTGATGTCCTTGGCGATGCCGTGCACGCCCTCGACCACACCGTCGATGACGATCGGCACGATCGTCGCGCGCACATCGTACGGTGCGCCGTCTGCCCCCCTGCAGCGCATCTCCGCGGTCTGCGGCGCGCCGGTCAGCGCTTCGGCGAATGCGGTCTCGGCCTGCGCCAGGCTTTCCGCGGCGACGATGTCGCGGAAGCTCAGTCCGAGCAGGTCCTGCTCGCGGAGCCCGGCGATGCGCGCCGCCGCGGCGTTGACACTGGTGAAGCGTCCGTCACAGTCGAGCGAGAACGCCGGGTCCGGATGGTGGGTGAACAGTGACGCGTAGTACTGCTCCCGACGTGACAGCTGCCGGATCGTCCGGCGCAGCCGCTCATCGCGATCGGTAGGCGCACTAGCGTGCGTAGAGCCGTCTATCGTCTGCGATTCGTCCATGTCGGCGCGATCCGGAGCCTTCCTTGCGGCCACGACTGCGGCGGCCGAAGCGGAAACTCCATAATAGACCGGATTGTGGCCTCAGAAGCTGAGTCTGAGCGTGCCGTAGAAGTCCGCGAGTGCGTCGTCGGCGATCTCGGGGCCGTCGAGCGGCCGCGCCGCGCTCACCGCCAGGCGCAACCTGCGGCGCCAGCTGACGCCCGCACTCACACCGGCGTGCGTGGCATCGACCGGCTCGGCACCGGCCGCTCCGACCGGCTCGGCCCTGCCGTGCTCGGCGAACGCCTCACCGTTCAGCGACCAGCCGTTGCGCAGGCGCCACTCGGCACCCTCGCCGATGCGCAGCAGCATGCCGCGGTCGCCGACCAGCGCCGCCGGCGTGTATCCCGACAGCGAGCCGTGACCGCCCAGCGTCCACTGCTGCGCCTCGGCGACCGTATCACTGGCCCACTGCCCCGCGGCGGTCACGGTCAGCGCTGCACCGCCGCCCTGCTCCCAGCGCAGCCGCATTATCGGCCGCACCACCTGGAAGCGCTCCGCCGCGGATGAGTTGTACTGCTCCGACGCCCAAGCGCCGACCACGCTCAGAGCCGCGTCGAAGCGTCCGAAGCCCAGCGAGACCGCGTACGACGGCGTCAGCTCGGCCAGTGTGTAGCGTTCGGCGAACAGGCTGCGTCCGTCACTCTCGCGCTCCGACTCGCGGTCGGAGTACGCGCCGCGCACGCGCAGCATGAAGCGCGACGCCGCCTCTGCCGACAGCACGTTGCTCCACTCCAGGCCGAACTCCTGATACCAGCCCCCGAGCACGAAATGGCCGGTGTCCGCGGAGAAATCGATGCGGCGCGCCGTCAGCCCGGCGACGCCGGCGGGCCCGATGGTGTTGAGTTGCACGTCGCCTTCGAGGAACTCGCCGCCGGCCTCGGCGTCGTTCAGCGCGGACGGTGCCGTCTTCACCTGCACGCGTCCCTGCATGCCGCCGGCACTGTTGCCGGTCAGATCGAGGGCGACGAGATTGCGCCCGGCGAAGCGGCTGCCATGGTTGTTGAACTCGACGCTCGTCGTGAACCGATCGCCGCCCGGGTCGGCGTCGGCGCGCAGGTCGAGGTCGAGCGCACCGCCGGGGGCGTCGACGAAGCGTGGCTGCACGATGACGCGAGCGCGCTCCGAGTACGCGGAGGCCAGCACGCGGCCGCGCTCGAAGCTGTCGCGCTCGATGTGGCCGTCGTCGAGCGCGGCGGTAAAGAAGCGGCGCAGCTCCGGATCGCCGCGCACGTCGCGCACGCGGCGCTGCACGACCATGATGTAGACGTGGCGGCCGTCGACCGCGTAAACGACCTGCGCGGCGAGGCCTTCGCTGGCCTGCGCCAGATGGGCGAGCGCGACCACGACCTCGTCCGCCGACCGTGCGTGCCCGACCAGACGGTCGAGCACATCGCGGTCGATCGCGTTGAAGCCGAGCAGGTTCAGCGTGTGCGCGCCGAAGGGATAGCGGACCGCCGCAGCGTGGCGGCGAATCTCCGCGACCGGTACGGGCGCCGGAGCAACAGGGGGTGGCAACGCAACCGCCATGACACGAAACTCCGCGACGTTCTCAGGGGACGACCGCGGCGATACGGTTGCCGCCGTTGGCCTTGGCCCGCGTCAGCGCGGCGTACGCGCGGTCGAACAGGTCCATGAGGCTGCGATCCGGTGCTGCGGTTTCGTCCTGCGTGGCAATACCGATGCTCGCCGTGATCGGCCGGGTCAGCGGACTGTCCTTGACGATGCCGAGCTTCTCGACGTTGACGCGGATCTGTTCGGCGGTGCGACGCAGCTCGCTGCCGTCGCGGTGCGCCATGAACAGCACGAAACGGTCGTCGTGCATGCGGCCGACGGCCGTGTCGGTGCCCGCACAGCTCTCCTCGATGCAGCGGCCGACGCGCTGCAGCACCTGGTCCGTGCCGTGGCGGCCGCTGGCGCGCACGTGGCTCAGATAGCGGTCCAGCGACAGCATGATGACGCCGGAGCGCACCCCGAGACTGCGCGCGCGCCGCCAGCCGCGGTCGGCGATCGAGTCGAAAGTGCTGCGCGCATAAACGCCGGTCAGCGGATCGCGCACCTGCATCGAGCGCAGCAGCACCTCGCTTTCGAGCACGCGCGCGAGATCGCGCATCAGATCGTGCTGGGCGCCGGTGACGGTGCGCGGCTCGCGGTCGATCGCGCACAGTGCGCCGACGCGCGCGCCGCCGGGCGAGCGCACTGGAGCGCCGATGTAGAAGCGCACGCCGGGTGCACCGGTCACCAGCGGGTTGTCGTGGAAGCGGTCGTCTTGTACGGCATCCGGCACCACCATTACGTCTTCGGACAGGATCGTGTGTCCGCAGAACGACACCGCGCGTGCGGTGCAGTAGCTGTCGAGGCCGAGCGCGGACTTCAAGATCTGACGCTGGTCGCTGATCACCGAGAATGCGGCGATCGGAACCTGCAGGCTGTTGACGACGATACGGACGATGCGGTCGAAGCTCGGCTCGGACCACAGGGAGCCGAGATCGAGCTCATCGACGGCCATCTGGCGCAGCTTTTCGTTGTCGGGGATGGGTGCCGGTTTCATCGGTTGATCTCCTTTTGCGAAGCGTTGCGTGCGTCAGGCAGTGCGCAGATCGGTGCGCGCTGCTCCTGGTCGAATCACGGATGCGGAAGGTGCTTCGGGTGCATCGACCGTTCGTCGCCCGACGGGCGGTCGTCCGTCCACGGCGCGTGCGCGTCGCGGAGGCACCCGTCGAGCGGCCCCTGGGCCGGAGCGATATGGCGCCGCAGAGCGCGGCATCTCCGACGACGGGAGCTCAGACCATGACCGCAAAGCGCACGCGCCGCGGCCCGCCACAATCGGCGCTGCAATCCGTTGCTCGTTGCCGACCCGCGGTCTATGGATGAACGGTAGCGATTGGCCGACGAACGGCAGATTGAGCACACACCCGTTTTGGCTGCGCCGCTCGTGATAGACGGAAAGGCCGCCGTCTGCAGATCGATGGGATCCGCCGGCGGCGCGGCGAACGAGCAAGAACGGGGGTTCGAGTGATCATCGAGTCGACGGCCGCCCTGCGACAGCAGGCGTTCCAGGACCGGCTGCGCCCGCATCTGCGAGCGATCCGCGCTTACGCACGGAAGCTCTGCGCCAATGAGGACGACGCCGAGGATCTGGTGCAGGACGTGTTACTCAAGCTCTACGAGAAGTGCGACCGCCTCGACGGCATCGACGAGCTGCGGCCCTGGCTGCTGCGCGTGACCTACCACCGCTTCGTCGACGGCCGCCGCAAAGGCGATGCGCGGATGCTCGTGCAGCAGGAGCTGGACTTCTCGGGCGAGGACCAGCCTACGGACCCGCTGGACCTGCTGCCGTCGGCAGAGCCGGGACCGGAAACGCTGGTGGAGCGCTCCCAGATGGCACAGCTGCTCAACGCGGTCATCGCGCGGCTACCGCCCGCGCAGCGGCAGGTGCTCGACCTGCATCATCTGCGCGGCCTGAGCCTCGCCGAGATTGCCGCCCAACAGCGGGTGTCGATCAACACGCTGAAGTCCTCGCTGCTGCGCGCGCGCACGAGTCTGCGCAGTAGCTGGCTCGCCGCCGTCGCGGCCGGCAGCACCGGTGCGGCGCTCGATCGCGCTTTCGCGGCGCGCAACCGCGGCTACGGCGCACGCCGCCGGCGCCGCAGCGGTGCGCGCAGCGCGCCGCACCAGCTACGCGCCGGCTGAACCGCCTGCTCCCCTGGCGCCGCCCAACCGGCGCCCACTGCGCCCCTCACGGGGCGCATTTTCTTTCCGGCGACGCCAGCTAGTGCAACAGCCCTTCGAACTGCGCCGGCGGCACCGGCCGGCCGAGAAGGAAGCCCTGCGCCTGGTCGCAGCGCAGCTCGCGCAGCAGATCGAGCTGCTCCGGCCGCTCGACGCCTTCGGCGACCGACGTGAAGCCGAGCGCGCGCAGGATGCCGAGCAGTCCGGACACGATCGCGCGCTCCTCGCTGCTATCGGGCAGGCCGTTGACCAGGCGCCGGTCGAGCTTGATGCGGTCGACCGGCAGCCGCGTCAGCGCGCTGATACTGGTCGCGCCAACGCCGAAATCGTCGAGCGCGAGCGTGACGCCGGCGCGCTTGAGCTCGTCGAGCGCGGCGATCGCGGCGGCATCGTTGTGCGACGCGTGGCGCTCGCTGACCTCGAGCTCGAGGCGCTCGGCGGCCACACCGTGGCGCGCCAGCGTGTCGCACACGCCGCGCACGAAACCATCGTCGTGAAACTGGCGCCCGCCGACGTTGACGGCGAGATGCAGACGGCCGAGACCGTCCTTGCTCCAGCGCGCGAGCTGCCCGCACGCGGCGTCGAGCACCCAGAGCCCGATCGGCACGATCAGGCCGGTGCGCTCGGCGAGCTGGATGAAATCCGCCGGCAGCAGCAGGCCGCGCGTCGGGTGCGCCCAGCGCAGCAGTGCCTCGGCGCCGACGATGCAACCGGAGGCAACGTCGATGACCGGCTGGTAGAACAGGCGCAGCTCGTCGCGCGCGACCGCGTTGTGCAGCTGGCTCTGCAGCTCGAGCTGCTCGCGCAGCTGCGCGTTGACGTCTCCGGTGGCGAAGCGCCACTGGTTGCCACCGAGCGCCTTCGCCCGGCCCACGCCGAGGTCGGCGCTACGCAGCAGTGCCTGCGCGTCCTGCGCGTCACGCGGAAAGATCGCCGCGCCCACGCTCGCGGTCACCATCAGCTGGATGCCGTCGATCTCGAACGGCTCGGCGATCGCACGGCGCAGATCCTCGATCAAGCTGCCGAACGCGCCCTCGTGATCGAGTCCGCGCACGATGGCGACGAATTCGTCGCCACCGGTACGCGCAACCGTATCGCTCGAATGCAGTCGCTGCTCGACAAGCGCTGCGACGCGGCACAGCACCGCGTCGCCGGTGCCGCGGCCATAGCTGTCGTTGACCAGCTTGAAACGGTCCAGGTCGATGGCAACCACACCGACGAAGCCGCGCTGGCGCTGTGCACCGGCGAGTGCCTGCTGCAACCGGTCGGCGAGCAGGTTGCGGTTCGGCAGTCGACGCTTCGCGCGCTTCATTCACTGCCCTCCGGCTGCAACCGGTCGGCGAGCAGGTTGCGGTTCGGCAGGCCGGTGAGCGCATCGTAATTGGACGCACGCTCGAGCTGCTCCAGGTAGACGCGCGACTCGGTGACGTCGGTCATCACGGCAACGACGTGCCCGCCGTGCGCATCGGTGACCGGCGCGAGATGTACGTCGCTCCAGAGCACCGCGCCGTCGCCGCGCTCGTAGCGCAGCACCGCGCGCGCTTCGCGCCGGCCGGCGACGCTCTGCAACAGCCGCTCGATCACCGCCGGATCGCCACCGCGCGCGAATAGCTGCGCAAAGCCGCGGCCGGCGACTTCTTCCATCGGCAGGCCGGTCATCTGCAGCAGCGCAGCGTTGGCATAGGTCACCGGCGCGTGCGGCGCGCGCGCATCGAGGATCGCGATGGCGTTGCTGCTGCATTCGACCGCACGCTCGCGCAGCGCGAGCAGCCTGCGGCTGTCGTCGAGCGCGGTTTCGATCCGGGCCTTCTCGCGCTCCAGGCGGCTGCGCTCAAGCACGCGGCGCACCGCCTCCGGCAGGCGCGTCAGCCGGTCCTTGAGCAGATAGTCCGCGGCGCCGCGGCGCATCGCCTCCACTGCCACCTCCTCGCCAACGGCGCGCGAAATGACGATCAGCGGCAGCCCCGGACGCAGGCGCTGTACCAGCGCCAGCGCGCGCAGCGCATCGAACTGCGGCATCGCGTAGTCACAGATGATCAGATCCGGCGCCTGCGCGAGCGCATCGACGAAGGCGTCTTCCGTCCACACGCGGACGAACTCCATTTCGAGGCCCACCGGCCGCAGCTCGAGTGCGATCAGCTCGGCGTCGTCGTCCGAGTCCTCCGCGAGCACGATCCGGTACCGCGATTCGCTCAGGTCCATTCGGCGCACCTGCTCCAGTTGACCGTGGTCCAGTAGGTCTGGATCTGACGCAGGCAGTATGCGAGGCCGTCGAACGTGACCGGCTTGCGCACATAGCTGTTGGCGCCGCGCCGGTAGCTTTCGACGAGGTCGCGCTCCTCGGCAGACGAAGTGAGAACGACGACCGGAATCGTCTTCGTCCGTGCGTTGGCACGGATCGCGTCGAGCACGTCGAGCCCGTCGACCTTCGGCAGCTTCAGGTCGAGCAGGATCAGGTCCGGAAGCTCGGCAGGGCTGCGCCCGGCGTGCGCGCTGCGCGCAAAGAGATAATCGAGCGCCTCCGCGCCGTCGTGGACGACGGTCACCTGATCGTCCGGGCGGCAGTCGCGCAGCGTCAGCAGCGCCAGTTCCGCGTGGTCCGGGTTGTCCTCCACGAGTAACATCCGTTTCGCCGATTGTTCCATCCGCTCCATGCTCCGCAGAGCCGCGCTGCGAGCCGCAGCCGGCTCCCCCCGTATCGTTGGAATGCCGCGGAAATAATACGCGTTGCAATGCAGCGGTGACGTAGCCGCGCAAAAATCTGCGCGGCACGAGGAGGCCGCGCCGGCATGAGACATCGGGCCGCGCCGCCGGTGCATGCTGTTTACGAAATGCCCTGAATGAGCTAGCGTTGACGAAGTTTCGTGTGCGGATCGGGGCAGCACACGGGCGGAGCAGGGAGTCTGCTCCGGGTGAACGGGGGCGACAAGATGTTCGAGCTACGCTCAATCGATGGGGCGCCAGACAGCGACGAGCTGCTAGCGCCGCACATCAGTGCGCTGCGCCGGCTGGCGCTGCGGCTGACGGCGAGTCATTGCGACGCCGAGGACCTGCTTCAGGGCGTGCGGCTCAAGCTTCACGTCCACCGCTTCCGGCTGCCGCATGTGCAGGATCTGCGGCCGTGGCTGTATCGCGTGATGTACTACGAGTTCCTCGACCAGACGCGCCAGGCGCGGAAGTTTCCTGCCGTGGCGCTGGACACGGTCGACACCGACACGATCGAGCGCGGGCTGCGCACCTGGGCCTGCGGCGAGGAAGGCGAGCGCTTCGACGAGCTGACCGGGCCCGAGCTGTGTGCGTTCCGCATGCAGCTCAAGGACTTCATCGACATGGCGCTCGATCAGCTCGCGCCGCTGCAGCGACAGGCCGTCGCGCTGCACGACCTCGAAGGACTGTCGTTACCGGAGATCGCGCAGCGCTGCGCGGTGCCGCTGAACACGCTCAAGGCCGCGCTCACGCGCGCCCGCGCGGTGCTGCGCGAGCGTCTGTCCGAGTTCGATGTGCTGCACGCACGGCTGTCGACGCGCAGACGCGCGGTCGCCATGCGCAGAGCGCACGGCCGCTCGGCCTATCGTCGCATGCGGCGTCGCGGTGCCGGCAGCGGCGGCGATCAGCAGAATCTCTGAGCCGTCGGACCGGATTCAGCCGACGGCGCGCAACGCCGCCGCCTCGGCCTTGCGCAGCGGCTCGTCGAAACGCGCAGACACCGCGCTGCAGCGGCTGGCCAGTCCGTGCTCCTCCAGCAGCACGCGTACGTGCGTCTCGAGCTTGAGTGCGCGCTGCCGGTCGCACTCATGCAGCAGCACCAGCAGGGTCGACGGCTGCGCACGTGTACCGACGTAGTCCGGAGTGAGCCGCGCGAGCACGCCGTCCAGGCCGTCGATCCGCTCCCCGGCCTGCCCTGCACCCGCCGGCCGCCGCACCAGGCCGCCGCCCCGGATGGAGACGGCGAGCACCGCCGCCGGCAGCGCGAGGGCCTGGCGGATGTCGTCCTCGTGCTTCAGCGCCAGACGCCATTCGCGCGGCGGCAGCCAGCGCGACTCGCCGCCGCAGCGCTGGCGCAGCAGGCCGTGTGTCACCGCGCGCGCGTAGTGGGTCAGCGCGCGGCTACGCTCGATCAGCGTCACCAGCTGCCGTCCGTACCGGTGCAGCGCACCGATGTGGCGGCGGCCGCGCGGCGGCTGATGCCGGCGCGTGTCGACCGCGCCCAGCGTACCGAGCGGCTCGCCCGACAGCCCGTACAGCGCAACGCCGATGTATGCGCCGACATCGAAAGCCTTGCGCACCGGCGCCGATACGCGCCCGTCCTGGTAGTCGACCGGGACGAAAGTGTCGCGAAGATCGCGGGTCATGCGCGAGCAGATCGTCTGGTCCCACGGCACGAGGTCACCGCGCGGCGACGCCGCGCCGGCAACGTGCACCATGACCCACTCGTCGCCGATCATGCGCGTCAGCGTCCAGCGCCCGAACGGGACCTCGCGCTGCAGCGCGTCGAGCCGCGTGGCGATCTCCTCGCAGAAGGACCGCGCCTCGTCCGCATCACCGCCATTGTCGTTTTCGGAGGGGAGCGTCGCCATCGTCTCTGTCTCCCTTCAACTCACGGTGAGCTGCGGCTGGCCGGTCCGGGCTGCGTTCACTGGACGGCTACGCGGAGCGGCGACTGCCCGGCGCCGCGTCTGCGCTGTGGTGCGGGCTTGGCGCCGGGGGCGCCAATCGGCTGCAGCCGCGCGCGCAGACTGCCGCGCGCACGGCGCAGCGCCGATTTGACCGTGTTGATCGATAAGCCCATGCGCCGCGCGATCTCCGGCATGCTCAGTCCATCGATGTCGTGCAGCTGCACCATCGCGCGCTGCCGCGCCGGTAGGCGCCCGATCGCCAGCGTCACTTCGTCGGCCAGCTGCATGTGCAGCACGCAGCGGTCCGGCGCCTCCTGCCCGTCGCCGAGCCAGGCGTCGCCGGGCAGCGTGCTTTCGTCGGCCAGCTCGGGCAGCGCATCGATGCTGGTACCCTCGCTCAGCGGATCGGCGCGCCGGCGGCGATCGACAAACTGGTGGTACATCACACGCATCAGCCAGGGCTGCAGCAGCTCGACCGCGGCCACGCGCGTGCGCTGCTCCCACAGCTTGATCATCACGTCCTGAAACAGATCCTCGCCGTCGTGCGGGTTGCGCGTCAGCCGCTGCGCGAAACGTTTGAGCAGCGGCAGATAGGGCCCGACACGCTCCATCAGATCGAAGTCGACCGGGATTTGCGCCGCGGGCCTCGCCGCAACCGCCGTGTTCGCCTGTTCCATCGCCAACTCCGGTGCAGTGCCCGCTCGCCGGCACGGCCGGCCCCCAAGGCCCGCCATCGGCGGACCGCTATGCGGTGAAACGTGGATGCGTTTGTCAGGCCGGGAGCCGCCGTCGCCGACGGCCCCGGCTGACAAGAGGCTTAGTGGCCGATGCCCAGCGAGACCCCGATACCGGCGCTCGCCTGCGCCGAGCTGCCGCCGACCGCGACGTCGGTCCCGGCGTCGGCCGCGAGGGCCACCGAGATCACCATCGGGCTCGCCGGCTCGACGGTCGCGGTGCCGACTTCGGTGACACCGCTCACCGGCGCAGCGATCATGCTGGTGGCGCCCGCGGTCGCCTGACCGCTGATGCCGCTCAGCAGCTGCGTCCCTGCTGCGAGATTGCCGATCAGTCCACCGCCGATACCCATGCCGCCCGCACCCGACAGCTGCGCGGCGACCTGGCTGGTGACGTCCGCGGCCAGCAGCGTGTTGACGACGGCACCGAGGCCCGGCAGCGACACGCCACCGGTGGCGCCACCGGTTGCGGCGAACGCACTGCCGAGATTCAGACCGGACGAGGAAATGCCCGAAGCGGCCTCGGCACCGAGCCCGGCAATGGCGCCGAGCCCGGCCGTCGGCAGGGCGATATCGAGACCGCCGGCGACCGTGGCGCCGGCATTGCCGCTGAGCGACAGCAGCGAGGCCGCCGCGGACAGGGTGGAGTTAACCGTCGTGCTGAGTCCCAACCCGTCGGCGTGCGCTGCGGTCGCCGAGAACATCAGGCCGAGCACGGCAATGTAAGTCTTACGCATGGTGAAAACCTCCTGGAGCGAGTGAGTGCCTTGGTGAGGTCCATGGCGCACACCGCCACGGCCGCCTCAGCTATCTGGACGGCCACGCTCATTGCTCCAGGTGCCTGCGCCGCCTGATCCCGGTCCTCCCGGAATGACCGCTCGTCGGCGCGCAATAGATAAGAGATACCGGTCCTGGCCGATCCTGGTACGGGCGGATCCGCGACCGCTCGCAGTCCCGCTGTGATCTCGCAGGGTTTCTCCCGACTTCCGCCCAATCTGCGCGTGGCCTGTGCTCGAGCACCCGTGCTTGCGCACAGGCGACACGGGGCCGGGCCTAGTGCGCGAGCCGGCGGCGCGCTCGAAGGTGATCGGGTTGAAGCCCGACCCAACAAAAAAACCCCGGCGCTCGTGCCGGGGTTCTCGAAATTCTTCGTTGCCGCTTAGGTCAAAGAGGGCGAATCGCGGCCGCCTGCAGTCCCTTCGGACCACGCCGTACCTCGAACTGCACCTTCTGGCCTTCCTTCAGGGTCTTGAATCCGGATCCCTGGATCTCGCGGAAGTGGGCGAACAGATCCTCACCACCACCCTCGGGGGTGATGAAACCGAACCCCTTGGCGTCATTGAACCACTTCACGGTACCCATTGAGACATTCGACATACGACCATTCCTTTCAAATCAGATTGAGACCGGGCCAACCCGCCCGTGGGTGCAAGCGATCAAGAAAGGTAGCCGGGCAACTTACACAGCACCGTCCCGAAGACGGGTAAGGAAAACCGCGGTGAACACTGCTTGAAGCGGATGCGCGCGCCACTCTACACGGTCCCTCCACGGCTGTCGATGAGGGCTTCACCCAAGTGTAAACAGGCGCAAGCGCGTTAAGCGCGCATGCGATTCGCTCTGCAAAACCGGGCATCCCGCGGCCGGGGGTTTGGAGCGCCCGGTCCGGTTGCTATCATCCGCGCCCTTTCGCCGGACCCTCCGGCGCCATCGGTTTTCCTTCAATGTGGTTCAAGAACTTCACCATCTATCGCCTGCCGCCCGGCTGGTCGCGCACGCCCGGGCAGATCGAAGCGACGCTCACCGGGTTTCCGTTGCAGCCGTGCACCGGACTGGCGCTGCAGAGCCGCGGCTTCGTGCCGGTCAATGATGCCGGGCAATTCGCGTACGCGCAGGAAAAGCAGGTGCTCGTCACGATGGGCAGCGAGGACAAGCTGCTGCCCGCGGCGGTGGTCAACCAGACCGCCGGCGAGCGCATCCAGAAGCTCGAAAACGAGAAAGGCTTCAAGCTCGGCCGCAAGGCCAAGCGCGAAATCAAGGAGCAGGTCGCCGCGGAGCTGACGCCGCGCGCGTTCTCGCGCCGCCGCGAAACGCGCGGCTGGCTCGACTTCGACGGCGGCTGGCTGATCGTCGACACGGCCTCGGCGACGCGTGCCGACGAATTCACCGAAACGCTGCGCAACGCGCTCGGCGAGCTGCCGGTGACGCCGCTGCAGTCGGAGCCGTCGATGAGCGCGCTGATGACGCAGTGGCTCGCCGGCCGCGAGGCGCCGGGCGCCTTCGATCTCGACGACGAGTGCGAGCTGACCGCCACCGACGAGCACAAATCGACTGTGCGCTACCTGCGCCACGCGCTCGACGGCAAGGACATCGCCGGGCACCTGTCCAACGGCAAGGTGGCGATGCGCCTGGCGCTGACCTGGAAAGACCGCGTGAGCTTCGTCGTCGACGACAAGCTGCAGCTGCGCCGCGTGAAGCGGCTCGACATGGAGCGCGTGCGCGAGGAATCCGACGGTCTGCCGCCGGAGCAGCAGTTCGAGATCGACTTCGCGCTGATGAGCGGCGAATACGCGGCGCTGCTCAAGGACCTGGCCGAGGCCGTCAACGCCGCGCGCAACTGAATCCGCAGCAGCGGCGCGGACGCGCGGGGCGGCTTCATTCATTCACGCTTTCCGCCGCGTTCTCTGCGGTGAACGATCGCGCGTGCCGGCTGGCGATTGCCGGGTCGGACGTTGGTCCTGCAAGGCCGGCCCACGTCCGGCGTGCATTCACGGCGCGAATGGATCCTCATCCAAATTCGTCAATGGATTTATGGATGGCAGGCGGCGTACCGTGTGATCCTTTCCAACGGGCACGACCCCGACGGGTATCGAGATGGGCGCCATTTATCTGATCCGCCACGGCCAGGCCTCGTTCGGCACCGGCAACTACGATCGGCTGTCGGAAACCGGCTTCGAGCAGGCGCGCGTGCTCGGCGAGAGTCTGCGCACGCGCGTGCCGGCCGCCGATCTGGTCATCTGCGGCAACATGCGCCGGCATTGCGAGACCGCGCGCACCGCGCTCGATGCAATGGGTCGACCGGCGCAGTGGGAGGAGGACGGCGGCTGGGCCGAATACGACCACGTCGCCGTGCTGCGCGCGTTCAAGCCGGCATGGGCGGATCAGGCGCGCCTGACGGCGGAATTGATGGCCCTGCCCGATCCGCGCCGCGCGTTTCAGGAGGCGTTCGAGCAGGCGATCGCGCGCTGGGTCGGCGGGCAGCACAACGACGACTACCCGGAGAGCTGGTCGGGCTTCTGCACACGCATCGAGCAGGCGCTCAACCGCCTGCACCAACGTCTCGGCAAATCGCAGACCGCACTGGTGTTCACCTCCGGCGGACCGATCACGGCCGTCGTGCAGCGCCTGCTGCGGCTCGGCGACGAGCGCACGTTCCGGCTGAACTGGACACTCGCCAACGCGGCGCTGACCAAACTGATCTACTCGAGCCGCGGCCTCTATCTGTCGACGCTCAACGACCACGCGCACTTCGAAGGCGCGCATGCGCACCTGATCACTTATCGGTAGAACGTGACAGAATCCGCGCTTCGCGGAGTACGCGAACCAGTGGCCGTGATGTAGAAGCAGTGACCGAGGTCCGCAGCTTCCCGCCGGTGGCGCGCGCGGATGCGCGTGTGCTCGTGCTCGGCAGCATGCCGGGCGTGGCCTCGCTCGCCGCGCAACAGTACTACGCGCACCCGCGCAACGCGTTCTGGCCGATCATGGCCGAGCTGACCGGCGTCGCCGCACAGGCGCACTACGCCGAGCGGCTCGCCGGACTGCAGCGCGCGCACATCGCGCTCTGGGACGTGCTCCAATCCTGCGTGCGCGCCGGCAGCCTCGATACGTCGATCGATGAATCGAGCATCGTCGCCAACGACTTCGCGGCGTTCTTCGAGCGCCATCGCCGCATCACCCACGTCTTCTTCAATGGCTCGAAGGCGGCCGAGGCGTTCCGCCGCCATGTGCTGCCCCGGCTCGACGGATTGCGCCTGCCGATGCAGCGGCTGCCGTCGACGAGCCCGGCGAACGCGTCCTACAGCCTGGCACGCAAGCTCGAGCACTGGCGCGCCGTGATCGACGCGGCCGGTGGCCGTGCCCAACGGTCGTGATTGCCGCCGGGCGGTCGTGATTCGGATCAGCGAGACACTCGGCAGTATCGCCCGCGTCGATCCGGGGCTTGCCGATCGCGGCGGATGCGGCGACAGTGTCGCTCCCCTCCCCGACGGACGCTGCCATGCGCATCCTGCACACGATGATCCGCGTCGGCGATCTCGACCGCTCGATCGCCTTCTATACCGAGGTGCTCGGCATGAAGCTGCTGAGTCGCAAGGACTATCCCGGCGGCAGGTTCACGCTCGCCTTCGTCGGCTTCGGCGACGGCGGTGCCGAGATCGAGCTGACCTACAACTACGGCGTCGAGCGCTACGAGCCGGGCACGGGCTTCGGCCACATCGCCGTCGAGGTCGACGACGCCTACGAGGCTTGCGAGCTCGTCAGGCAGCGCGGCGGCAAGGTCACGCGCGCGGCCGGGCCGATGCAGCACGGCACGACGGTGATCGCCTTCGTCGAAGACCCGGACGGGTACAAGATCGAGTTCATCCAGAAGAAATAGCGTGGCTGCAGGCCGCGCCGGAGGAGATCGATGGACGCGCGGCAGCCGGCCTTCCGGCAAGCACTACACCGGCGCATCAGGCCAGCAGGCCGCGCTCGACGATGAAATGAACGATGTCGTCGACGCCGTGGCCGGTTCTGAGATTGGTCATCACGAACGGCAGGGTGCCGCGCATGCGCGCGGCGTCGTGCGCCATCACCTCGAGGTTCGCGCCGACATGGGGCGCGAGGTCGGTCTTGTTGATGACGAGCAGATCGGCCTTGGTGATCCCCGGACCGCCCTTGCGCGGGATCTTCTCGCCGCCGGCGACGTCGATGACGTAGAGCGTCAGATCGGACAGCTCGGGGCTGAAGGTCGCGGCGAGGTTGTCGCCGCCGGACTCGATGAAGATCAGCTCCAGGTCCGGGAAGCGCGCGCACATGCGGTCGACGGCTTCGAGATTGATCGAGGCGTCCTCGCGGATCGCGGTGTGCGGACAGCCGCCGGTCTCGACGCCCATGATGCGTTCCGGCGGCAGCGCGCCGGCGGCGACGAGCAGGCGCTCGTCCTCGCGGGTGTAGATGTCGTTGGTGACGACGGCGAGGCGGTAGTCGTCGCGCATGCGCTTGCACAGCACTTCGACCAGCGTGGTCTTGCCGGAACCGACCGGGCCGCCGACGCCGACGCGCAGCGGGCCGGCATGAGAGAGATTCATCGGGCTCAGCTCCTGAACAGACGGGAATACTGGGTTTCGTGGCGGCTGCTGGCGAGCGCGAGCAGCGGCGCCTGCGTCGACAGCGCGTCGTCGCCGAGCGCCTGCGCCCGCACCACCGTCGCGGCGATGCGTGTCCGCAGCGCCAGCAGCAGGCGCTGGCCGGCGAGCTGGCCCAGCGGCAGCGCCTTGATCGCCGCCATCACCTGGTTCTCGGCCCAGCCGTAGAGATAGCCGTGCAGCGCCGCGAGCGGCGCGATGGTCCAGCAGGCGCTCGCCCAGGCATGCGCGGCCGGGTAGCACAGGTCCTCGCCTGGCAGCGGATCGGCGTGCCCGAGTCCGCACAGCAGCCGGCGCAGCGAATAGCCCATCTGCAGCGTCTCGGCGCGCAGCTCGCGGGTCTCACGCGTGGCGATGAACTCGTCGTTCCAGCGCGCGTAGCGGGACCCGTCGCCGGCATCCCAGGCGGCGCGCAGGCGCAGCCACAGCGGCGCTTCGTAGCGGCCGAGCACCAGTGTCAGCACGTCGCCGATCCAGACGGCTGCGCTGTGCGCGTCGTGCACGTCGCCGTCCTCGATCGCGCGCTCCAGCCCCTGCGAATAGCTGTAGGCGCCGACCGGCAGCGCGGGGCTCGACAGTTGCAGCAGCGCGCCGGGGTCGCTCATCGGCGGAAGCTCAGCGCGGAGAAGTCGGGTCCGGAGCGGCGGGCGTGCGCCTCCTGCGACAGGCGCTCGCCGAGCGCGCCGGCGGCGGCATCGTGATCGTGCCGGTGGCCGCCGCCGTAGGCGCCCGCTTCGGGCTCGAAGGCTTCGACGCACTCGGTCACGACCAGGCCCAGCCGCAGCAGCAGCTCGCGCAGCACCGGATCCTGCTCCAGCAGCAGCGCGTCCGCTGAGAGTGCCAGCGGCACGTGGCGGTTGCCGAGGTGATAGGCCGCGCGCAGCAGCGAGAAGCCGGGGTCGCTGTCATCGGAGCGTGCGGTGACGCGGTACAGCGGCTCGGCCGCCGCACGCACGACGATCCGCTCACCGCTGTCCGCCAGCAGCACCTCG
The DNA here is from genome assembly GCA_040754295.1 of Pseudomonadota bacterium. Taxonomy (GTDB): domain Bacteria; phylum Pseudomonadota; class Gammaproteobacteria; order Nevskiales; family Nevskiaceae; genus Solimonas. The sequence continues at coordinate 54,428 of JBFMCQ010000012.1, forward strand.
CCGCTGCGCAGCAGCGTGCCGCGCGGCAGCATGAGACCGACTTCCGTGCCGTCCTCGAGCGCCGCGCGCAGGCGGCTGCGCGCGCGCTCGGCGTAGGTCAGCACGAGCACCCGCGCCCCCGGCGGCGGCGGCGCATCCGCTGCGCGCTCGATGATGTTCAGCAGCGCCGCCATCGGCACAAACCCATCAGAACAGGAAATACCGCTGCGCCATCGGCAGCTCGGTGGCCGGCTCGCAGTCCAGCGACTCGCCGTCGGCGATCACTTCGTAGGTCTCGGGGTCGACGCTGATCCGCGGGCAGTAGTCGTTGTGGATCATGTCGGCCTTGCGCAGGCTGCGGCAGTTCTGGACGGCGACCAGGCGGCGCGACAGGCCGTAGCGCTCGCCCACACCTGCGGCGAGCGCGGCCTGCGACACGAAGCTCAGCGCACTGCGCGTCAAGGAGCCGCCGTGCGCGCCGAACATCGGCCGGTAGTGCACCGGCTGCGGCGTCGGGATCGAGGCGTTGGGATCGCCCATCGCGGCAGTGGCGATGACGCCGCCCTTGATGACGAGGAAGGGCTTCACGCCGAAGAACGCCGGCTTCCACAGTACCAGGTCGGCCCATTTGCCGACCTCGACCGAGCCGACTTCGTGGGCGATGCCGTGCGTGATCGCCGGGTTGATCGTGTACTTGGCGACGTAGCGCTTGATGCGCGCGTTGTCGTGGCGCGCCGGATCGCCGGGCAGCGACCCCCGTTGCTGCTTCATCTTGTGCGCGGTCTGCCAGCTGCGGATCACGACCTCGCCGACGCGGCCCATCGCCTGCGAGTCCGAGGCGATCATCGAGAACGCGCCCAGATCGTGCAGGATGTCTTCGGCCGCGATCGTCTCCTTGCGGATGCGCGACTCGGCGAAGGCCACGTCCTCGGCGATGGCCGCATCGAGGTGATGGCAGACCATCAGCATGTCCAGGTGCTCGTCGAGCGTGTTGACCGTGTACGGCCGCGTCGGGTTGGTCGACGAGGGCAGCACGTTGGCCTCGCCGCAGACCTTGATGATGTCCGGGGCGTGACCGCCGCCGGCGCCTTCGGTGTGGTAGGTGTGGATCGTGCGGCCCTTGAACGCGGCGATGCTGGTCTCGACGAAGCCGGATTCGTTGAGCGTGTCGGTGTGGATCGCCACCTGCGTATCGGTCTCGTCGGCGACGGACAGACAGCAGTCGATCGCCGCCGGCGTCGTGCCCCAGTCCTCGTGCAGCTTGAGCCCGATCGCACCGGCTGCGATCTGCTCGCGCAGCGGTTCGGGCCGGCTGGCGTTGCCCTTGCCGAGGAAGCCGAGATTCATCGGATAGGCCTCGGCGGCCTGCAGCATGCGCTCGAGGTGCCAGGGTCCGGGCGTGACCGTGGTCGCGAAGCTGCCGGTCGCCGGACCGGTGCCGCCGCCGAGCATCGTCGTGATGCCGGAGGCGAGCGCCTCGTCGATCTGCTGCGGGCAGATGAAGTGGATGTGGCTGTCGATGCCGCCGGCGGTGACGATCATGCCTTCGCCGGCGATGATCTCGGTGGCCGGACCGATGACGATGCTCACGCCGGGCTGGATGTCCGGATTGCCGGCCTTGCCGATCGCGGCGATGCGGCCCTGCTTGAGGCCGATGTCGGCCTTGACGATGCCCCAGTGGTCGATGATCAGCGCATTGGTGATGACCGTGTCCATGCAGTCCGCGCTCATGCGCTGCGACTGGCCCATGCCGTCGCGGATCACCTTGCCGCCGCCGAACTTCACTTCTTCGCCGTAGACCGTGTAGTCCTTCTCGACTTCGGCGATCAGCGCGGTATCGGCGAGGCGCACGCGGTCGCCGACCGTGGGCCCGAACATTTCGGCGTAGGCCTGACGCGAGATCTTCAGAGCCATCTCAGTTCCCCAGCGGTCCCGACACTTGCGCGTTGAAGCCGTAGACGATGCGATCGCCGGCCAGCGCGACCAGCTCGACGGTGCGCGCCTGCCCCGGCTCGAAGCGCACCGCGGTGCCGGCGGCGATGTTGAGCCGGAAGCCGCGCGCGGCTTCGCGGTCGAACGCGAGCGCCGCGTTGGTTTCGAAGAAGTGGTAGTGCGAGCCGACCTGCACCGGCCGGTCGCCGGTGTTGGTCACGCTCAGCGTGATCGTTGCGCGGCCGGCGTTGAGTTCGAGTGGGCCGGATTCGGGCAGCAGTTCACCGGGAATCATGGGCGCGGTCCCTAGGCGATGGGGTTGTGGACGGTCACGAGCTTGGTGCCGTCGGGGAAGGTCGCTTCGACCTGGATGTCCGGGATCATCTCGGCGACCCCGTCCATGACCTCGTCGCGCGTCAGCAGCCCGCGGCCGCGGCTCATCAGCTCGGCGACGCTGCGGCCGTCGCGCGCGCCTTCCATGATCTCGGCGCTGATCAGCGCGACCGCTTCCGGATAGTTCAGCTTGAGGCCGCGCGCGCGGCGCCGCTCGGCGAGCAGCGCGGCGGTGAAGATCAGCAGCTTGTCCTTCTCTCTGGGAGTGAGCTCCATCAGGTGCTCCAGATGCGCGGGGTGAGTGCGGGAAGCCCGAACAGCGCCGGCCGCAGCTGCGCCCAGACGGCGGTGAGCGCGGCGCGCACGCGCTCGGCGCAATCGCCGAGCACGCGCACGAGCAGCAGTCCGGGCAGCGGCTGCGTGCAGCCCATGCGTAACGGCGGCGCGGCCGGAATCGCCCGGCACGCGGCGAGCAGCCCGTCGTCGAAAGCCGTGCCCAGCGCCCACAGCAGGCCGCTCACGTGCAGACCATGCCAGCCGACGACGGACTGCAGCAGCGGATCGCTGCCGTCGATGCGGCTGCGCTCGGCCCACAGCGGGCGGCCGTCGCGCACGAGCTCGATGCGCTGCGACCAGCGGCCGTGCGCGAAGCGTTCGGCGCTGGCCTTGCGCCCGAGCACGACGATGTCCCAGCCGCAGCAGCGCGCGTCGCCGGCACAGTCGATACGCAGCGTCTGTGCGGCCTGCGCCCGATCGAAGACGATGCTCTCCTGCGGCAGCCATTCCAGCGCGGCGCCGGCGTCGACGCGCAGCGCGACATCCTGGCGCGCACCGCAGCCGGCGGCCTTGTACCACTTGCCGGCACCCGGCGTCGTCAGCAGCGCATGCGCACCGCGCCCGACCTCGAGCGCGATCTGCAGCGCATCGCCGCCGGCGATGCCGCCGGGCGGATGCAGCAGCAGCAGCTGCGCCGGCTTCGGCCCCTGCGGGTACAGCACTTTCTGAATACGCAGCGGCCCCTCGTGCGCGCAGTGCCGCAGCACGCTGCGGCCGTCGCGCAACGCCACCGACAGCGCCAGGCGCGCGTGCCAGTGCCGTCGCGCCCGGGCCCCCGGCAAGGCGTCCGCCGGCAGCGAGCGCATCAGCGCGCCTTGCGCCACAGCCAGACGCCGGCGCCCACGGCCACGGCGAGCACCAGTGCGTGCTCCGCACCGAGCCAGGCGTGCAGGAAACCGCCATGCGGACCGCTGTCGCCGTGTCCCGGGTGCGCCTGCGTCGCCGGGGCGAGCGCGAGCAGCAGATGAAACACCAGCAGCTCCAGGCGCCGACGCCGTCGCATTCGCTGCACTGCCCGAGCTGCAGGCCGCACGCGCTTGTCCATATCGACCCTCATCACGCTCTCTCCTCTCACTTACGGATTCAAAATACGCACCGCGCGCGCCGCCGCGGCCGCGCGGTTCTCGACGCCGAGCTTGGCGAACACCTGCTCCAGGTGCTTGTTCACCGTGCGCGGGCTGATGCCGAGAATCTCGCTGATCTCGCGGTTGGATTTGCCGCGGCTGATCCAGACCAGCACGTCGGCCTCGCGCGCCGTCAATGCGAACGCCTCCTGCAGCGCGCGCTCGCAGCGGCCGGGGCTGACATCGGCGAGGCGGAACAGCAGCTCCGCGGGGCCGGTGGACGCAACGCAGCTCAGTTCCAGGCGCCGGCCGTCGATCTCGATGAAACTGCTGCCACTCTCGCCGCCGTCGGCGCGCAGCCGCAGCAGGCGCTCGACCAGCACGTCCGGCAGGCACTGCGGCGGCGTCTGCGGGAACAGTGCGGCGAGCAGCTGTGCCGCGCGCGGCGTGCACCACTGCAGTCGGCCCTCGCGATCGGTCGACAGCAGATAGCGGCCGGTGGCGTCGAGCGCCGCGCGCGTGCCCTGGGCGATGCGCGCATTGGCCAGATGCACGCGGATGCGCGCGAGCAGCTCGTCGACGACGATCGGCTTGGTGACGTAGTCGACCCCGCCGGCCTCGAGCCCCTTGACGACGTGCCAGCTCTCCGCGAGGCCGGTCATGAAGATCACCGGCACGTGCACGAGCCCCTTGTCCTGTTTGAGCCGGCGGCAGGTTTCGAAGCCGTCGATGCCGGGCATGACCGCGTCCATCAGGATCAGATCCGGCGTGATCTGCTCGACCAGCGACAGCGCGCTCATGCCGTCGGTGGCGACCAGCACGGTGACGCCGGTCTGATCGAGCGTGTCGGTCAGAAAGCTCAGGTTGCCCGGCGTGTCGTCGACGACGAGCACGATGTCGCGGCGCGCCGGTCCGGGCTCAGCCATCATGGCGGACCTCTGCGCGCATGCCGTCGAGCAGGCTGACGTAGGCCTTCAGGTCGAACTCGGCGACGAGCCGCTGCAGGCGCGCCGCGAACGCACCGCTGTCCGGCTCGGCGGCTTCCATCTCGCGCAGCTTGGCTTCGATGCCGCGCACGTGGCCGATGCGGCCGAGCTGCAGCAGCTCGTCGACGAAGCGCCGTACACCCGGCGGCGGGCGCTCGTCGACGTCGGGTGCGGACGCCGGCGGCGGTGGCGGCATCTCGCCGCCGTAGACCCAGCGCAGGTCGAGCAGCGCGCGCACGCGCTCGAGCAGCGCATCGATGTCGATCGGTTTGATCAGGAAGGCGTCGTGCGGCGCGTTGCGCTCACCGCCGCGGCTGTAGTCGTGCGCGTTCGCCGAGACCATCATGATCTTCGGCTGTGGCGGCTCCAGCGCGCGCAGCGCGGCGGCGACTTCCCAGCCGCTCATGCCGGGCATCGCGATGTCGAGCATCACCAGCTGCGGCCGGCATTCGCTGGCCAGCTCCAGACAGCCGAGACCGTCGGCGGCCATGAACAGCTCGAAGCCGAGCGGGCGCAGCACGCCTTCGACGAGGCCGCGGTGCACCGGATCATCGTCGGCGATCAGCACGCGCGCGCGCGGGCCGAGGTAGCCGGCGACGCGCCGGCGCTCGTGCGCGGCCGCGCCGGCGGCGCTCGCCTCCGACAAGTACAGACGCACGAGAAAGCTGCTGCCTGCGCCCGGCGTGCTGCGCACGGAGATCTCGCCGCCCATGATCTGCACGAGGACCTTGGTGATCGTCAGGCCCAGGCCGACGCCGGGCACCGCGTGCACGCCCGGCATGCCGCCGCGCTCGAACGGCTTGAAGATCTCATCGAGATCGTCCGGGCGAATGCCGATGCCGCTGTCGACGATCTCCAGCTCGGCCACCTGGCTGCTCGGGTAGCGCACGATCAGGCCGACGTGGCCGCGCTGCGTGTACTTGACCGCGTTGGACAGCAGGTTGATCAGGATCTGGCGCAGGCGCTTCTGGTCGGCATGCACATAGGCCGGCAGCTGCCCCGGCCGCTGGTAGCGAAACTCGATGCCCTTCGCCGCCGCCTGCACGCGGAACATGTCGGCGATCTGGTCGAGGAGCTCGGCCAGCGGCACCTTGTCGCGCGCCAGGCGCAGCAGGCCGCTTTCGATCTTGGAGATGTCGAGCAGGCCGTCGACCAGGTTCGACAGATGCGCGGCGCTGCGGCGGATCACCTGGATCGCACTCTCAGGCCGCGCGGTGCCGCGCTCGAGCAGCTGTGCGTAGCCGAGAATCGCGTTCAGCGGCGAGCGGATCTCGTGGCTCATGCCGACGATGTAGCGGCTCTTCGCTTCGTTGGCGTTCTCGGCGAGCTCCTTGGCCTTCTGCAATGCGGCGTCGGTGCGCTCGTGCGCGGCGATCTCCTCCATCAGCATCGCCGTCTGCCGCTGCGTCTCCTGCTCGGCGGCGTGGCGGCTGTGCTGCGCCAGCACCAGCAGCCAGGCCGAGACGCCGGAAACGATCAGCAGCGCGAAGAACACCATGGCGAGGACATCGCGCACCGCCTCTGCATGCTCGGGTGCCGCGCCGACGTACTGCAGGTAGATGACGGTGAGCAGAAAGCCGATCACCAGGTTCAGCAGCACGAAGATGCCGACGAAGTGCCCGGTGCTCGGGTGCACGGCCTCGGCGACACGCTGCGGCAGCAGCCGCCGCAGTGCAAGCCCGAGCTGCTGGCCGAAACGGCTGTCCTGCTTGCAGACGTCGTGGCAGCGCGCTTCGAGCGTGCAGCACAGCGAGCAGATCGGTCCGGCATAGGCCGGGCACAGCGCCATGTCACTGTGCTCGAACACGTTCTCGCAGATCACGCAGCGGATCTCCGGCGTCCGCTCGAAGTCGCCGGGCCTGCGCGCGATGTACCAGCGCCCGCGCGTCCGCCACGCGATCAGCGGGGCGAGCGCAAAGGCCACACCGAAGCCGAGAAACGGCGAGAGCGCCTGCGCCATCGTGCCCAGCGCGCCGACGAAGGCGGCGGTGGACACGATCACCGAGCCGAGCATCGCCCCGACGCCGACCGGGTTGATGTCGTACAGGTGCGCGCGCTTGAACTCGATCGCCGGCGGCGACCAGCCGACGCGCTTGTTGATGACCAGGTCCGCGGTCAGGGCGCCGATCCAGGCGACGGCGAAGTTCGCGTACAGCATCAGCACGCCTTCGATCACGCGCAGGATGCCGACTTCCATCAGCAGCAGCGCCAGCAGCACGTTGAACACCAGCCAGACCACGCGGCCCGGATGCGCGTGCGTGAGCCGCGAGAAGAAGTTCGACCAGGCGATCGAGCCGGCGTAGGCGTTGGTGACGTTGATCTTGAGCTGGCAGACGATGACGAAGACCGCGGTCAGCGCCAGCGCGACCGCCGGCGAGCCGAAGGTTTCGCCAAAGGCGACGAAGAACATCTGCGAGGGATCGGCCGCGCGCGCCTCGGGCACGCCCCGGCTCAGCGCGAAGTACGCGAGAAACGAGCCGGTGAGCAGCTTGAATCCGCCCATGAACACCCAGCCGGGGCCGCTCGTGACCGTGGCCAGCCACCAGCGCCGGCGGCCGATGCGTTCGCGGTCCGGCAGAAAGCGCAGGTAGTCGGCCTGCTCGCCGATCTGCGGCAGCAGCGACAGCAGCGTCGAGGCGCAGATCGCGAACAGCACCGGATCGAGCCCGCCGTCGGCGCTGCCGCTGCGACCCGCGAACGCCGTCCAGCCGCCCAGGGCGCTGCCGTCGGCGAGCAAAAAACCCAGCGCGGCGAACTGCAGCAGCAGCCAGAGCGGCTGGGTCACGAACTGCACACGGCTGATCATGCGGATGCCGTAGATCGCGATCGGGATCACCACCAGCGAGCTGAAAATGTGCGCGGCCCACAGCGGAATGCCGAACACCAGTTCGAGCGCGCCCGACATGATGCTGGCCTCGATCGCGAGCAGCAGGAAGGTGAACGAGGCGTAGATCAGCGAGGTGATCGTCGAGCCCATGTAGCCGAAGCCGGCGCCGCGCGTCAGCAGATCGACGTCCAGACCGTAGCGCGCCGCGTAGCGCGCGATCGGCATGCCGATCAGGAACATCAGCGCGCAGACGATGACGATGGCCGTCGCCGCGTTGGCAAAGCCGTAGGCCAGCGTCAGCGTGCCGCCGATCGCCTCGCAGGCCAGAAACGAGATCGCGCCGTAGGCGGTGTGGGCGACCCGCGACGGCGAGTACTTGCGCGCCTTGTCGGCGGTGTAGCGCAGCGCGTAGTCCTCCAGCGTCTGGCTGGCGACCCATTTGTTGTACTGGCGGCGCTCGCGCAGGATGCGCTGCCGCGGCTGCGATCCTCCCGCGCGCAGCCCCGCCGCCTCGAGATGTCCGGTCTGCACGTCATCCATGTTGCCCATTGCCGCCGGTTTTGCATCTACGTCAAACACCCCACCCCCCTACGCCAATCACCCCATGGGCGCGGCCGCATGGCATCCCTAGCCTGATGCGGGAGTCGGGGGCATCAGCGGTTTTGGGGGCGGCGGCCACGTGCACCATTTTGAAGCACGGACTGTGCCAGGAGCCGCAAGCCTGCGTCGTTCGAGGCCCTTCCTTTGCCGGCTGGGGAAGCCCGTGCCGGTCCACGGGTGCGCAGTTACGAGAATCACGGAGAGTGTGAATGGCAAACATCAAAGTCAGAACGCTACTGGCGGGGGTCGCGCTCGGCGCGGCCGGTTTCGCGGCGCAGGCCGCCGACACGATCAAGGTCGGCGTGCTGCACTCGCTGTCCGGCACGATGGCGATCTCGGAAACCACGCTCAAGGACACGGTCCTGATGATGGTCGACGAGCAAAACAAGAAGGGCGGCCTGCTCGGCAAGAAGCTCGAAGCCGTGGTCGTGGATCCGGCCTCGAACTGGCCGTTGTTCGCCGAAAAGGCGCGCGAGCTGCTGGCGAAGGAAAAGGTCGACGTGGTCTTCGGCTGCTGGACCTCGGTGTCGCGCAAGAGCGTGCTGCCGGTATTCGAGGAACTCAACGGCCTGCTGTTCTACCCGGTGCAGTACGAGGGCGAGGAATCGTCGAAGAACGTGTTCTACACCGGCGCGGCGCCGAACCAGCAGGCGATCCCGGCCGTCGACTACCTGATGAACGACCTCGAGGTCGAGCGCTGGGTGCTCGCCGGTACCGACTACGTCTACCCGCGCACGACCAACAAGATCCTCGAGGCCTATCTCAAGGCCAAGGGCGTGGCCGCCGGCGACATCATGATCAACTACACGCCGTTCGGGCATTCCGACTGGCAGTCGATCGTCTCCGACATCAAGAAGTTCGGCAGCGCCGGCAAGAAGACCGCGGTGGTCTCGACGATCAACGGCGACGCCAACGTGCCGTTCTACAAGGAGCTCGCCAACCAGCAGATCTCCGCCGAGGACATCCCGGTGGTCGCGTTCTCGGTCGGCGAGGAGGAGCTGGCCGGCCTCGACACCGAGCCGCTGGTCGGTCATCTCGCCGCGTGGAACTACTTCATGTCGATCGACACGCCGGCGAACAAGGCGGCGATCGAGACCTGGCACAAGTTCATCAAGAACGACAAGCGCACCTTCAACGACCCGATGGAAGCGACGGTGATCGGCTTCAACCTCTGGGCCAAGGCGGTCGAGAAGGCCAAGACCACCGCGGTCGACAAGGTCCATGACGCGATCATCGGCCTCGAAGTGCCGAACCTGACCGGCGGTACCGCGAAGATGCTGCCGAACCACCACCTGACCAAGCCGGTGTTCATCGGCGAGATCCGCGACGACGGCCAGTTCGACGTGGTCTGGCAGACCGAAGGCGAAGTGCCGGGAGACGCCTGGTCCGACTACCTCGAAGGCTCGAAAGACATCGAGGCGGACTGGGTGACGCTCAAGTGCGGCAACTACAACACGAAGACCAAGAAGTGCTCGGGACAGAACTACTGATCCCGGCCTGAGCAAGCAGGACCTCTGAGAAGTAGGGCGCTCGGGCCGGCGTTGCGACACACTCATCGTGGCGCCGGCCCCCCCCTTTTTTCCTGAATCTTTCCCGAGTCTGCCCCGATCGAACGCCGTGTCCGCTCGCCTCCATCGCAAGCCCGGCCGCAGCCTTGCGCAGCTGATCCTCGGCTGCTGTGCGCTGCTGTTCGGCTCCGGCCTGCCGCTCGCAGCGGCGCAGGCCGCGGACGATGCACCCTACGCCGAACAGGTGGCGCAGCTCGCAACGGCCGGCTTCAGCGAGAAGGAGCGCATCGTCGATGCCCTGCTCGAACAGCGCCACCCGCAGACGCGCGCGCTGCTCGCCGCATTTCTCGATGGCCGGCTGGTGTCGCGCAAATCGGACGGCAAGGTTTTCATCACTCGCGAAGCCGGCGACGCGGTGCAGCTCATCGACCCGGTCGACGGCCGCACCGTGGGCGTGGCAGCGCCGGCGGCGCTAAGCAAGATCGGCACCAACAACCGCCTGCGCAAGAAGCTCAAGGGCGCGATCGCGCTGTTCGATCTGAACGACGCCAACCCGCGCGTGCGGCTCGCCGCCGTCGATGAGATGTTGCGCGAGCTCGACGACACGACGGTGCGGGCCTTGCGCATGCGGCTCGAGGTCGAGGACAGCGCGCGCGTGCGCCGCGCCCTCGAAGTCGGCCTCGCGCTTGCCGAGCTGTCTTCGTCGGACACCGACGTCCGTCTGGCCGCCGTCGACACGCTGCAGGGCGAGCTCGGCGCTGCGGTCTACAACCGGCTCCAGGCGCTCCAGCGCGAAGAGCCGGATGCGCGCGTGCGCGCGGCGGCGGCGGCGGCGTTGCGCAACATCGAGCAGTGGCGCCGCTTCTACGGCGGCGTCGAGACGCTGTTCTTCGGCCTGTCGCTGGGCTCGGTGCTGGTGCTCGCCGCGATCGGGCTGGCCATCACCTTCGGCGTGATGGGCGTGATCAACATGGCGCACGGCGAGCTGATGATGCTCGGCGCCTACACCGCCTACGTGATGCAGTTGCTGCTGCCGCAGCACACGGCCGCGGCGGTGCTGCTGGCGATTCCGGCCGCCTTCCTGATCGCGGGCCTGGTCGGCGTCGGCATCGAACGCGGCGTCGTGCGCTTTCTCTACGGCCGGCCGCTGGAAACCCTGCTCGCCACCTTCGGCCTGTCGCTGATCCTGCAGCAGCTCGTGCGCTCGATCTTCTCGCCGCTGAACCGCTCGGTGGCCACCCCCGAGTTCATGAGCGGCTCCTGGCAGATCAACGAGATGTTCTCACTGACCTGGAACCGCCTGTACATCGTCGTCTTCGCGCTGCTGGTCTTCGCGCTGCTGCAGCTCGTGCTCAACAAGACCTCGCTGGGCCTCAAGGTGCGCGCGGTGTCGCAGAACCGCGACATGGCCCGTGCGCTCGGCGTGCGCAGCGCGCGCATCGATGCGATGACCTTCGGCCTGGGTTCCGGCATCGCCGGCATCGCCGGCGTCGCGCTCTCGCAGCTCACCAACGTCGGCCCCAACCTCGGCCAGAGCTACATCGTCGACTCGTTCATGGTCGTGGTGTTCGGCGGCGTCGGCAATCTCTGGGGCACGTTGATCGGCGGCATGTCGCTCGGCGTCGTCAACAAGCTGCTCGAGCCCTGGTCCGGCGCAGTGATGGCCAAGATCCTCGTGCTGGTCTTCCTGATCCTGTTCATCCAGCGGCGACCGCGCGGCCTGTTCCCGCACAAGGGCCGCGCGGCGGAGGGCCATTGATGCCCGCGCCGTTCATGCGCAGCCTGTACACCGAGCGCGGCAGCCAGATCCTGCTCGGCGTTCTGATCGCCGCCGCGATCCTGGTGCCGGTGCTCAACCTCGCCGTGCCGGCGGACTCGGCCCTGCACCTGTCGACCTACACGGTCACGCTGCTCGGCAAGTACCTGTGCTACGCGCTGCTGGCGATCGCGGTCGACCTGGTCTGGGGCTACTGCGGCATTCTGAGCCTCGGCCACACCGCGTTCTTCGCGCTCGGCGGCTACGCGATGGGCATGTACCTGATGCGCCAGATCGGCACGCGCGGCGTCTATGGCGATCCGCTGCTGCCCGACTTCATGGTGTTCCTGAACTGGTCCGAGCTGCCGTGGTACTGGCACGGCTTCGACCGGTTCGCGTTCGCGCTGCTGATGGTGGTGCTCGCACCGGGCCTGCTCGCCTGGGTCTTAGGCTGGTTCGCGTTCCGCTCGCGCGTCACCGGCGTCTATCTGTCGATCATCACGCAGGCGCTGACCTTTGCGCTGATGCTCGCCTTTTTCCGCAACGAGATGGGCTTCGGCGGCAACAACGGCCTGACCGACTTCAAGGAACTGCTCGGCTTCGATCTGCAGTCGGACGCGACGCGCATCGGACTGTTCCTGACGACGGCGTTCACGCTCGGCGGCGCCTACCTCGCGTGCCGCGCGATCACCGCCTCGCGCGCCGGCCGCGTGATCCGCGCGATCCGCGACGCCGAGGACCGCGCGCGCTTCATCGGCTATCGCGTCGAGTCGTACAAGCTGTGGCTGTGGACCTTCTCGGCGGTGCTCGCCGGCATCGCCGGCGCGCTCTACGTGCCGCAGGTCGGCATCATCAATCCCGGCGAGTTCGCGCCGATCAACGCGATCGAGATCGTCATCTGGGTCGCGGTCGGCGGCCGCGGCACGCTCTACGGCGCGGTGCTCGGCGCGCTGGTGGTGAACTACGCCAAGACCTGGTTCACCGGCGCGTTCCCGGAGGTCTGGCTGTACGCACTCGGCGCGCTGTTCGTGCTGGTCACGCTGTTCCTGCCGCAGGGCATCGTCGGTCTGCTGGCGCGGCTGAGGAAGTCCGCATGAAGCGGCCGGCCGTACTCGAAACCTTCGCCGACCGCGAACGCGTCTTCGACTTCGTCGCGCGCGGCTCGCGGGCGCCGCGGCTCGACGTCTCGCACAACGTCATCCTCTACCTGGAGGACATCACCGTCGCCTTCGACGGCTTCCGCGCACTGAACCAGCTCACGCTCTACGTCGACGCCGGCGAGCTGCGCTGCATCATCGGCCCCAACGGCGCCGGCAAGACGACGATGATGGATGTGATCACCGGCAAGACGCGTCCGGACGCCGGCTCGGCGTGGTTCGGCCAGAGCATCGACCTGCTGCAGCTCGACGAGCCCGAGATCGCCGCCGCCGGCATCGGCCGCAAGTTCCAGAAGCCGACGGTGTTCACCGAGCACACGGTGTTCGAGAACCTGGAACTGGCGATGGCCGGCGACAAGCGCGTCTGGCGCATCCTGTTCGCGCGGCGCACGCCGGCACAGACCGAGCGCATCGAATCGGTGCTGGAGACCATCGGCCTGACGGACCAGCGCGAGGCGCGCGCCGGCAGCCTCTCGCACGGCCAGAAGCAGTGGCTGGAGATCGGCATGCTGCTGATGCAGGACCCGCAGCTGCTGCTGGTCGACGAGCCGGTCGCCGGCATGACGCCGCAGGAAACCGAGCGCACCGCCGAACTGCTGCTCGGCCTCGCCGGCAGGCACTCGGTGGTCGTCGTCGAGCACGACATGGCCTTCGTGCGCTCGATCGCGCGCAAGGTCACGGTGTTGCACGAGGGTTCGGTGCTCGCCGAGGGCTCGCTCGACGAGGTGCAGAACAATCCCAGGGTCGTCGAAGTGTATCTCGGTGAGTGACGGGCGGTGAGTGACACATGCTGAGCATCCACGGCCTCAACCAGTTCTACGGCGGCTCGCACATCCTCTGGGACATCGACCTCGAGGTGCCCAGCGGCTCGGTCACCTGCCTGATGGGCCGCAACGGCATGGGCAAGACCACGCTGCTCAAGTGCGTCATGGGCCTGCTGCCGGCGGCTTCCGGCGCGATCCGGCTCGGCGAGGACGATCTGCGCAAGCGCCCGGCGGAGGCGCGCGCGGCCCTGGGCGTCGGCTACGTGCCGCAGGGCCGCGAGATCTTTCCGCGGCTCACGGTCGAGGAGAACCTGAAGCTCTCGCTGCTCGCCGGGCGCGCCAAGGCCGGTGCGCTCGATCGCATCTACGCGACCTTCCCGGTGCTCGGGCAGATGACGAAGCGCCGCGGCGGCGACCTGTCCGGCGGCCAGCAACAGCAACTGGCGATCGGCCGCGCGCTGCTGCTCGAGCCGCAACTGCTGATCCTCGACGAGCCCTGCGAGGGCATCCAGCCCAACATCGTCCACGACATCGGCGAGCTGATCCTGCGTCTGAATCGCGAGCAGGGCCTGACCGTGCTGCTGGTGGAACAGAAGCTGCCGTTCGCGCGCCGCGTCGCCAGCGAGTTCCGCATTCTGGACAAGGGGCGCCTGGTCGCCGGCGGGCCGATCGCCGGACTGACCGACGAGATCGTGCGCAGGCACCTGACGGTATGACGGGATTCGCGCGCATGAACGGCGGGGTTGACCTGAGAAAACGCGAATTCCGGTTTGGGGCCGTCCCTTCTGTGGACGGATTTGTCTGTCGAGTGGCTGTCGTTTCATTCATCAGGAGAGCATTCAAGTGAAGAACATCATCACGGGCGTGGTTGCCGCTGCCGCGGCAGGCGCCATTCCGGTCGCGCACGCCGAGATCGAGTTGGGGAATGGCATCAGCATCACCGGCTTTCTCGACATGTCCTATGTGTCGAGCAGCCCTGACGAGGGAGACAGTACGGAAAGCGTCGGCATCGATCAGTTCGAGACCGACTTCAAATATGCCGGCTCCAGCGGTGTTTCCGCCCAGGTCGACATCGAGTACGGCGAGGGCTTTGACGGCACCGACGACGAGACCTTCGTCGAGCAGGCCTTCATCACCAAGGCGTTCACCGAGCAGTTCAGCGTCAAGGTCGGACGCTTCCTCAGCTACAGCGGCTGGGAAACCGAAGAGCCCACCGGCCTGTTCCAGTACAGCGGCACCGGCTACGCGCCGTTCTTCTACGGCTTCTACCAGAACGGCGTGTCGGCCTATTACGACGGCGGCAAGTTCGCCGTCATGGGATCTGCCGTCACCAGCGCCTTCAATCCGAGCGACCGCAATAATGTCGAGGGTGTCGACGACGAGATGGGCTACGAAGCGGGCCTGGCCCTGATGCCCGTGGAAGGACTGACCGCCAAAGCCTTCTACATCTCGGACGGCGACACCGACACCGACATCGTCAACGCCTGGGTTTCTTACGCGGTCGCCGGCTTCACCTTCGCGGGCGAGTACAACGTGGCCGATTACAGTGAGGCCGGCGAAGCGGACGGCTTTCTGGTGATGGGCAACTACGCCACGGGTCCCTTCGGCTTCACGCTGCGCTACCACGACTTCACGGTTGAAGACGATGCCGGTGCGACCACGCTGGAAAACTCGGCCATCACCGTGTCACCCAGCTACAAGGTCGGTGACAACCTGCTGATCGTGGCGGAGTACAGGATGGACGACTTCGGCGACGCCGGCGATGTGGACACCGTCGCGCTGGAAGCGCTGTTCACGTACTGATCCGCGGGTCATCGGCATCTTTGCCGCTGCGCCAGCCGGCATCGGCTGGCGCAGCGGATTCTGCGTGCAGGGCAATCGCCGTTCGGGCATGGCCGGCTGCGGTGGTCACCGCGTCAGCGCAGCAGGTTTTCGACCGGCTCCGGCCGGTGAAAGTAGAAGCCCTGTGCCATCTTCACGCACTTGCCAGCGATCAGCCGCCGCGCGGTTTCGTCCTCGATGCCTTCGGCGATCGCGCAGATGTTGAAGCGCCGTGTCAGCTCGGCGACGAGCGACACGACCGGCTCGTTGATGCGATCGCTGTGCATGTTCTGCGTGAAGTCCTGCGCGATCTTCAGGCCGTCGACGCTGAGGTTGCGCAGGTAGTTGAACGAAGTGAAGCCGGAGCCGAAGTCGTCGAGCAGCACGCGCGAACCGTGCGAGCGCAGCAGCTCGATGCCCTGGCGCGTCACCGCCCAGTTGGATGGCGCCGTCGACTCGGTGATCTCGAAGTAGATACGATCGCGCAACATGCGATCGCCGTCGATGACTTCGGCGATCATACGATGGAAACGCGGATCGGAGATCGACAGACCCGAGACGTTGATCGTCACGAACCAGCCATCCGGCAGGCTGCCGCTGACGCCGCGCAGCAGGTGCGCCGCGCGTGCCAGCATCCAGCCGTCGAGTCGCGTGATGACATCGTGGCGCTCGGCCACGGCCAGAAACTGGCTCGGCTCGACGATGGCCCCGTCGGGTCCGACCATGCGCAGCAGCAGCTCGATGCCGACCGGCGCGGCGCTGCCGATGTCGACGATCTTCTGCGCATACACGCACAGGCGATCCTGATCCAGCGCGCGTTGCAACCGGTGCAGCGAATCGAACTCGGCGGACGCGGCCACCCCTTCGATCGCGCTGTCGCTGTACGTGCACGCGCGGTTGCGTCCCGTACGCTTGGCGACGTAGCAGGCGGTATCGGCCATGCGCAGCAGATCGGCCGTCGTCGCCTGCGCACCGGCGCCGCGGGCGATGCCGATGCTCAGGCCGAGCTGGAACTGCTCGTCGTCGCGGCGGAAGCGGAAGCGGTCGACGGCGTCGATCAGCTTCGTCGCGAGACGCTCGGCGTGCTCCACGCTGCATTCGTCGAGGATGATGCCGAACTCGTCGCCGCCGAGTCGGGCGAAGGTGTCGGAGGCGCGCAGCACCGAGCGCAGCCGGATCGCCAGCGCACGCAGCAGCTCGTCGCCAACCGCGTGACCCGCGGTGTCGTTGACGGTCTTGAAGCGGTCGAGGTCGAGATACAGCAGACACCATTCGCGCCCGTCCGCGAGCAGGCGCTGCTTTTCCAGCGCCCGCTCCAGTCCGCTCCGGTTGAGCAGCCCGGTCAGCGCGTCATGCGTGGCCTGGTGCTCCAGCGCGCGCGTCAGCGCACGTGCCTGGGTGACATCGTGCAACGTGACCACGTAGCCAATCGGCTCGCCGGATGCGTCCTTGAGCGGCGCGAGTGCGTAGTCGACGACGATCGGCGGCGCGTCCGCGCGGTGCATATGTGCCGTGCCCTGCACGAACGACTCGTGCTGTGCAGGCAAGGCGCGCAGCACCTGCAGCGGCCGGCTCGGATCCTCGTCGCGCAGATCGATCGCATCGGCAACGTGGCTGCCGACGACGCTCTGCGACGCCAGTCCGGCAAGCCGCTCGGCGACCGGATTGACGAAATCCACGCGGCCGTCGACATCGGTGATCAGAACCGCATCGGTGATCGACGACAGCGCGACGCGGAAGCGCTCCTTCTCAGCGAACAGCAGTGAGTAGAGCTGCCGGCGCTCGGAAATGTCGCGCCCTGACGGCACGAGCATCGTGACCCGCCCGGCGTCGTCGTAGACGGGCTTGATCGTGAAGTCGACCGCCATCGTGCGGCCGCGGGCGCCGAGAATCTCCAGCTCGGCGCGCACCGTCTCGCCGGCCGCGGCGCGCTGCACCGCTGTGCGCGCGAGCTCGCGCGTCTGCGGCGAGAGCTGGAAGAACTGCGTTTCCCACATCTTGCGGCCGATGACGTCCTTGGCTTCGAGCCCGGCGAAACGCAGTGCGGCACCGTTGACGTCGATCGCTGTGCCATCGGGCGCGAGCACACCCATCAGCTGGAACATCGAATCGAACACCGCGCGGAATCGCCGCTGGCTCTCGCGCAGCGCTGCGTCGACGTGCCCTGCGGCTTCGTCGGTCCCGTCGACCGGGTCGCGTGCAGTGGCACGCAGATCTGAAACCTCACTCACCGGACGTCCGTCCCTGGCGGTATGTGTGCCAAGTATGGCCGACGCCGGCACCGCCGGCCGGAAAGAAAAGTTCCCGGTCGTATGTCCTGGCCACAGCGCTGTGCATGGCCCGCCGCGGCTCAGGCAGGGACCGCCTGCTCCAGATGCTCGGCCAGGTGGCATTCGAGCCAGAACACCGGTTGGCCGAAACGGCCGGCGCCAATGAAGCCGACATGCCCGCCGCGCCGCGAGACTTCCAGCGTGACCTGCGGGGAGAGCATATCCGCCGTCGGCAGCACCTGCGGCAGCATGAACGGATCGTCCTTCGCATTGACGATCAGCGTCGGTCGCCGGATGTCGCGCAGGAAGCCGCCGCACTGACAGCGCGCGTAGTAGTCGCGTGCGTCGCTAAAGCCGTTCATCGGCGCGGTATAGGCGTCGTCGAACTCGAAGAAGTCGCGTGCCGCGTAGGCGCGCGCGAGGTCCACGCCGGGCGGCACCGGCACGAGCGCGTGCTTGCGCCGCACGATCGCCTTGAGATCGCGCAGCAGGTGCTGCTGGTACAGCCGGGCGCTGCCGGTGCGCAGCTTCTCGGCACAGGGCTCGAGCAGAAACGGGGCGCAGGCGGCGACCGCCGCGGCGACCGGCGCGCGCTCGCCTTCCTCGCCGAGCGCCTTGAGCAGAACGTTGGCCCCGAGCGACCAGCCGGCCGCGGCGATGCGCACGCCGGGCGCACGCCGCTGCAGCACGCGCCACAGCTCGCGCAAATCCCCGGTGTCGCCATGGTGATAGCAGCGCGGATGCCGGTTCGGTTCTTCGCCGCCGCCGCGCAGCTGCAGGAGCACCGTGCGCCAGCCGCGTGCGTTGAGCTGCCGCGCCAGGCCGCGCAGGTACTTGGAGCGGAAGCCGCCGGTGAGCCCGTGCACGAGCACGGCCACGCGCGTGCTGTGCGCCGGTCCGCTCCAGCCGAGATCGACGAAATCGCCGTCGGGCAGCTCCAGGCGCTCGTACTGTAGCGGCAGCGGCGGCAGCGGCCGTAGCAGCGCCGGGATGATCGTCTGCGCATGCGGCCCGCGCAGCCACGGATGCGGCACGAAGGCCGACTCCACGACGCGCCCGTGTGCATGCTCTGCCGCCTGCATGGCCCTAGCTATGCGCCCGTGCCGCGCTGCCGGGGCCGCTTTGCCTTGCGGTGTCCGCCGGATCTGCCATGCGCTGCCCGCGTCCGCGCGCAGCTCAGGCCGCTGCGGCGCGGGGCGCCGCGTCGCCGAGGAACTCGGCGACCGCCGCACGCTGCGCCGCGGCCTCGGTCAGCCCGTTGACCGTGCGCCAGAACCCAGCGCTGCCCGGGTGCTCCTGGCAGTACCACTGGATGTGCTTGCGCGCGATGCGCACACCCCGGCCCTCGCCGTAGAACGCATGCAGGGCGTCGAGGTGCTCGAGCAGGCAGCGCCGGAGCTCGAAGCCTGTCGGCGGCGGCAGCCGCTCGCCGCTGGCGAGGAAGTGCGCGATCTCGCGGAACAGCCACGGCCGACCTCGCGCGGCGCGGCCGATCATCAGCGCGTCGGCGCCGGTGGCTTGCAGCACGGCGCGCGCCTTGTCCGGCGAGTCGATGTCGCCGTTGGCGATCACCGGGATGCGCAGGCTCTGCTTGATCGCGGCGATCGTCTCGTACTCCGCCTGGCCGCCGTAGTGCTCTTCGCGCGTGCGGCCGTGCACCGCGAGCGCGGCGATGCCGCTGTCCTGGGCGATGCGCGCGATGGCCACACCATTGCGCTGCGCGCGCGAATAGCCGGTGCGGATCTTGAGCGTGACCGGCACGTCGACCGCGGCGACCACGGCTGCGCAGATCCGCGCGACCAGACGCTCGTCGCGCAGCAGCGCGGAGCCGGCGTCGACGCGGCACAGCTTCTTCGCCGGGCAGCCCATGTTGATGTCGACGAGCTGCGCGCCGTGCTCGACGTTGTAGCGCGCGGCATGCGCCATCTGCTCGGGATCGTAGCCGACGATCTGCACCGAGATCGGTCCGGGCTCGCCGGCGTGGTCGCGGCGCAGGCGCGATTTGTCGGTGTGCCAGAGGCTCGCATCGGAGGTCGTCATCTCCGAGACGGCGAGCCCGGCACCGAGGCGCCGGCACAGCTGCCGGAACGGCCGGTCGGTGACGCCGGCCATCGGCGCGAGCACCAGCGGCGGGTCGATGCGATAGGGACCGATCTGCATCCGCGTATTGTCGCCCAGATCGGCGGTGCGCCAACAAAAAGCCCGCACGCGGCGGGCCTTCTCATGAAGGGCGCGGGGCTCAGGCGTCGAAGGACGGATCCAGCGCCTCGAGCTCCATCTTCGGCTGCTGCACCGCCGGCAGGTCGACCTCGTCGAGGACGTTACGGCCGATGTGGCCTTCGGCGATCTCGCGCAGCGACAACACGGTCGACTTGTGATTACCCCACGGCAGGTGCGCCTCGGCGCCGCGCGCCAGCTGGCGCGCGCGCTTGGCGGCCACCAGCGTCAGATCGAACTGGTTGGGGATTTTGACCAGGCAGTCTTCTACGGTCACTCGGGCCATGCGCTCACCATGGGTGCGTCGAAACGGCCGCGTAGTTTAGCCGACGCGCCCTAGTCTGTCAGCAGACTGCGGATCAGGCCGTCGAGCCGCTGCGCCTGCCCGTCCCGCCGCAGGCGCGCGGCGACGAAGATCGCCGCGAGTTGCTGCAGCGCGCGCTCGAAGTCCTCGTTGACGACGAGGTAGTCGTACTCGTCGTGGTGCGACATCTCCAGGCGTGCGGCGCGCATGCGCCGGGCGATGGTCTCGTCGTCGTCCTGGCTGCGGGCGCGCAGGCGTCGCTCCAGCTCCCGGAGCGACGGCGGCAGGATGAAAATGCTCTGCACCTCGGGCAGCTGCGCGCGCACCTGGCGCGCGCCCTGCCAGTCGATGTCGAGGATCACGTCGTAGCCGTCGGCCAGCAGCCGCTCGGTGCGCGCACGCCCGGTGCCGTAACGGCGGCCGAACACCTCGGCGTGCTCGAGAAACTCGCCGCGCTCGACCATCGCCAGAAAGCGCGACTCGTCGACGAAGTGGTAGTGCACGCCGTCCTGCTCGCCGCTGCGCGGCGCGCGCGTCGTGTACGAGACCGAGATGACGGCGTCGACGCCGCAGCCCGCGAGTCGCGGCAGCAGCGCGCGCGTCAGGCTGGTCTTGCCGCCGCCGCTGGGGGCCGAGACGATGAACAGCTTGCCCTTGGTCATGTGCGAACTATAAAGCGTCGCGCAGCTCCGAACGCGTCACTCGATGTGCTGCACCGGCTCGCTTGGCAACCTGTCTTTTCAAGATGGCTGGTCGGGGGCATGTACGGACCGCAGTGGGCGATCTCGGGCAGCGCCATGTCCAGGACGTTTGGCGCTTCCGTGGTGTCGGCGTTGCGCAGCGAGCTGCCGGATACGCTTCAGCATCACGCGGCCGGCCTGCCCGCTCTGCTTGCACATGGACCGCTCCGGATCGCCTGAAGCTCACTCGATGTTCTGCACCTGCTCGCGCATCTGCTCGATGAGCACCTTCATGTCGACCGCGCAGCGGGTCATCTCGGCGTCCTGCGACTTCGATGAGGTCGTGTTCACTTCGCGGTTGAGCTCCTGCATGAGGAAGTCCAGGCGGCGGCCGACCGCGTCCTCGCGCGCCAGCGCCTGGCGCACCTCCTGGAGGTGGCTGGTCAGCCGCGACATCTCCTCCTCGACGTCGAGGCGCTGCGACGCGAGCACGACTTCCTGCGCCAGCCGCTGCGGCTCGACGTCGACGCCGAGCTCGCGGCAGCGCGCCTGCAGGCGCTCGAGCCACTGGTCGCGCACCAGCGGATACCGCACTCTGATCTGCTCGACCAGCGTCGCCAGCACGTCGCAGCGGTCGAGCATGAACTGCGCGAGGCGCTCGCCCTCGCTGGCGCGCGAAGCGCCGAACTGATCGAGCGCTTCGTCGAAGGCCGCGCGCGCCTCGGCGAGCAGCGGCGCGAAATCCGCGCGCTCCTCGCGTACCACGCCCGGATAGCTGAGCAAGCGCATGGGCTCCGGCGCGGTGATCGCGCCGAACTCGGCGTTGAGCGCGTCGAGCGCCTGGCGCAGCTGCTGCACGCGATTGAGGTCGAGCTCGATGCGCTCGCCGGGCGCCACCTCGCGCTGGTAGCGCAGCGCGCATTCGATCTTGCCGCGCGCGAGCCGCGCGCCGGCAACGACGCGCAGGTCGCTTTCGAGGGCGCGGAACTCCTCGGGCAGCTTGAACTGCACGTCGAGATAGCGGTGATTGACCGAGCGCAGCTCCCAGCTGATCCGCCCCCACTGCGCGGCGCGCTCGACGCGCGCGTAACCCGTCATGCTTTTGGTCATCGATATCCTCCGGAGCAGCACATTGTACCGGTAGCGGCGTCCTGCTCCGGGTCGCGGTGGCTTCACCACAACTGGCGCGCGCACCT
Organism: Pseudomonadota bacterium; assembly: GCA_040754295.1. Lineage (GTDB taxonomy): Bacteria > Pseudomonadota > Gammaproteobacteria > Nevskiales > Nevskiaceae > Solimonas. Next base: position 76,158 of record JBFMCQ010000012.1, read on the forward strand.
GTACTGCGGCGCGCAAAAGAAAACGCGGCTACTCGTCGTTCGGAACGGGTAGCCGCGGCGCAAGGTTCAAGCGTTTGCTGTCGGTTGGTTTAGAGTTGGGCGGCAAGCGGTGCGCGCGCGATCACCCTGCGCGCCGCCCGGTGCGGTGACGCAGCCGCTTACTTCTTCGCCGCGGCCTTCGCCTTCTTCACGACCTTCTTGGCAGCCTTCTTCGTTGCCTTCTTTGTCGCGGCCTTCTTCACGGCCTTCTTCGCAACGGCCTTCTTCGCCCCCTTCTTGGTGGCCTTCCTGGCAGCCTTTTTCGCCGCAGGTCTCTTCGCAGCCTTCTTCGTCGCCTTCTTCATTGCCATCTCGCATCCTCCATCTTCAGGACAGTCGCGGAACACTCCGCTGGTTTTGGAAACGCACTATGCGTTTCCACGGTGTGAATTTTTACCGATAAAAAAAAATTAAATCAACGTCTTTGTCTTCGCGCAGAATGCGCGTGGTGGTATTGGAGAGCACTCATGCACCGCTTGCTGTCGATCTGCGCGCTCGTCTTCTGCTGCTCGAGTGCGTGCGCGCGCGTCGAAGACGATGTGCCGCCACGCCTGCAGTGGCGGGTCACACAGACGTATCCGCACGACGTGAATCACTACACGCAAGGCCTCGAGCTGCGCGACGGAAAACTGCTCGAAAGCGTGGGCCGCTACGGCCGCTCCGCGCTCTACGAGAAGCGAATCGACGACGGCGCCGTACTGCGCAGCGCTGCGCTGCCGCCGACGTGGTTCGGCGAAGGGCTCACCGTGTGGCGCGACACGATCATCGTGCTGACCTGGCTCGAGCGCACGGCGCAGCTGTTCGACGCGAATCTGCAGCCGGTCGCGCAGCACCGCTACGCCGGCGACGGCTGGGGGCTCGCGCACGACGAGCGGCATCTGATCATGAGCGACGGCAGCGCGACGCTGCGCTTCCGCCGTGCCGATGACTTCGCCGTCGTGCGTGAGCTGCGGGTCACCGACGCGGGGCGGCCGGTGACGCGGCTCAACGAGCTCGAGTACGCGCGCGGACACGTGTTCGCGAACATCTGGCAGTCCGACGAGATCGCGTTGATCGATCCGCAGACCGGGCAGGTGCACGCGTGGATCGATCTCGCCGATCTGAAGACGCGCCTCGCAAAACCGGCATCGTGGGACGCACGCGAGCACGTGCTCAATGGAATCGCGTACGACGCTGCGCGCGATCGCTTCTACGTCACCGGAAAGTGCTGGCCCGCGCTGTTCGAGCTCGAGATCGCGCCGCTGGAGGCCGATCGACGGAGCACCGGGACGGAGCATTTCCGATAGTGTTCATCGATGCTGCCGGGCCAGGACAGGAACGCGAAGCGCATCAGGCAAGCTCAATCGAAGTTCAGTGTCGTCGCCCGCTGTGCATTCACGCTCGCATTGCGCGTTTCGGTGAACTCGATGTCATCGTCCTGGCCCGGCTCGTCCAGGTCCGCTTCGCAGGTCAGTGCGAGCGTGTAGCTGCCGGCCTCCAGAAAGCCGATCGCGTACTCGAAGCCGTTGGCGCCGTCGCCGCGCACGATCGCCGAATTCACCGGCTGGGTGCCGGTGCCGTCGTAGTCGTCCAGTGCCGCATCGTTGCCGCTGAATGCGTAAATCGCCGCGGCCGTGCAGGAATCGTCGATCAGATCCGCGGCCACCGTGCCGCCGGCGCTGCCGGTCTCCTCGTCGATGACGAAGCGCAGCTTCGGACGCAGCTCGTAGCCGCTGCCTTCGACCAAGTACAGCGACTGGCGCAGATCGAAGTCGATCGTGGCCTCGACCGGATCGTCCTCGTTGACGTCGATGCCGGCGGTGACCTCGAGTCCGGAGACGAACTCGTCCGGCACGAACAGGGGCGTGCGTTCCAGGCTGCCGCGCGCAACGACATAGGACTCGGTGCTGGTCGCGCTGCCGTCGACCTCGAGCTCGATCCGGCGGTAGCGCCCGGTATCGACGGACTGCGACAGCAGCTCGACACTGTCACCGCCGGTGGCGTTCAACAGATCGACCTGGATCGGCGGCGACAGCCTCACCGTCAGGCGCTCGCCGTCGTCGCGCTCGAAGCTCACGCCGCTGAACTGGACGACGACGGCGTCGACCGAATCGACCGGCGCGTCGGCAACCGAGAGGGTCACGCGACCCTCGTCGCAGGCGCAGAGCGTCAGCGCGAGCAGGCAGCTGTACAACGGTCGGATCGGCATGGAATCAGGGTCAGAACGCATCGAGACGGATCGTGCAGCCGGGCAGCAGCGACGGCGCCGCGGCAGCGGACAGCAGGTCGCGACGTCGATAGGCAGCCTGCGCCGGATCCAGGAAGCGCTCGACGGTCGATGCAACGAGATCGACCAGCCACACTTCCGGCACTCCATGGCGCGCATAGAGCGGCAGCTTGGTGTTGCGATCGTAGTCGAGGCTCGTGTCCGCGACTTCGATGATCAGCAGAATGTCCGCCGGACCGGGATGCGCGTCGCGGTAGAAGTCGGCGCGCGGACGCAGCAGTGCGAGATCCGGCTGTGGCTCCGAGAGGTCGCCGAGCCGGACGGGATTCTGAACGCGCACGATGGCCCTGTCGTTGACTACGCGTTGCAGCTCAAGCGTGAGCTTGGTGACCACACTGGCATGACGGCTTCCGATCGGCGCCATATCGATGATCTCCCCCTCGATCAGCTCGGTGCGCTCGTCCGGCCTGAGAATCCCGGCCGCTGCCATCCGGTAGTAATCGGCAACGGTATGCAGATGGCGTTTCGGGGCCTGGGCTACGAACGTGGACATGAGGGCATTCGACGGTTTCGCTGCGACTTAGTGTAGTGGCAGCGGCCTGCGGCCGCGATTGCCGCGCACGGCCCAAGAAAAAGGCGGGCCGAAGCCCGCCCCAGTTCCCTCCGGGGAATCAGTCCTTGACCTTGATGTTGTCCTTGTTCTGCTCGTAGATCGCATCGCCCACGCCGTCCACGCGGGTGATGTCCTGCGG